>CAYPNB010000005.1:0-8855 GCA_964412225.1 uncultured bacterium
GGCAGGACGGCTGGCTCTGGACCAGCTAGTCGGGGTTCGAATCCCTGTCCCCCAGTTTAAATTAAAATCGGTACCGAATTCCGAAACTCATCTCTTTTATATCTTTTTTAATATTCCAAAAACCGGACCCGCACCGCCGTTAAAAATTAATCCGCCCAGGTCTAGTTCCAGACCGGAAACCGGCGCAATTCTTACCAGCGGCACCAGCCCGTACGAATGCTTATTCAGATCACACACTCCGCCCATCCTTAAAAGTAGCCGGTCGGCAAAAAACTTCCGTTCTAAAGCGCCAAGAAGAAAATCCTTCCCCGACTCGCTTGTCAATTGGGCGAGCGGAAATTGCCCGTGCAGAAACTGCAGGTTGGCATAAAAACCGGCAAACGAATAATCCCCTTGTTTTCTTGACCGTATATTTCAGGCTCGTATAATCAAAAATATGGAGAAGAAACGCATTCTTACCGGTGACCGGCCAACCGGTCCACTCCACTTAGGACATTATGTTGGTTCGGTTGCCAACCGGGTTAAACTCCAGGATACTTACGACACATTTATAATTATTGCCGACATCCAGGCGCTCACCACTAACTTTGACCGTCCCGAAAAACTGCGCCAGGATGTGTTGAATGTAGCAATGGACAATATCGCCTGCGGTGTTGACCCAAAAAAGGCAACTCTTTTTGTCCAATCAATGGTTCCGGCGATTGCCGAATTGACAGCAATTTATTCCAATCTTGTTACGGTCCAACAACTCTCCCACAACCCGACCATCAAAACTGAAGCCGCCCAGTATCACTATGAGGAATCAATGCCCTACGGCTTCCTGGGTTATCCGGTTAGTCAGGCAGCGGATATTACCTTCTGTCGGGCCAATCTTGTTCCGGTCGGTGAAGACCAGGCCCCGCACATTGAACTCACCCGGAGAATCGTGCGTAAGTTCAATGCGATATATGCTCCGGTTTTAATAGAACCAGAAGCAATATTTAATCCCCGACTTATCGGTTTAGATGGCAACGCCAAAATGTCAAAAAGTCTGGGCAACGCCATTTATCTCTCTGACCCCTCCGACGAAGTTGCTCGCAAGGTAAAACTTGCCGTAACCGACCCCGCGCGAATTCATCCCTCGGATAAAGGTCACCCGGAGGTCTGTGCAGTTTTTGCCTATCATCAAGCATTTAATCCCGATACAGTTAAAGACATTCAACAACAATGCCAGCAGGGAAAAATTGGCTGTGTTCCTTGTAAGAACTTGCTTATTGAAATCCTCAACCGATTCCTTGAACCGATCCGCGCCCGCCGGACCGAAATGGAAAAAAATCCTGACCTGGTTTGGGACATCCTCAAAAGTGGCACCGAGCGCGCCCGCGCCGAAGGCGAAAAAACCATGACGCTTGTTTGGGAAGCGATGAAAATAAACTACTTCCCCACTCCGCGTTCAACCTGATATAACATTCATGAAAAAGGAAACCAACAACTTTGGTATTATTCTTGCCGCCGGGAGAGGAAGAAGATTTGGTGGTTTAAAGCAGTTTGCCATCGTTAAGAGAAAACCGCTTTTCTTTTACAGCGCCCGGGTATTTGAAACCTGCCCTTTGCTCACTGGATTTGTCATCGTCGCCAATCCTTCCCGAATTCTTCGGGTTCAACAATTGATAAAGAAATTCCGGTTCCGAAAAGTAATTGATGTTGTCCCCGGAGGAGCAGAAAGGATGAACTCAGTTGAACAGGGCTTGTTTGCTCTCCCCGATAATGGTTATGTGGCTATTCACGACGGCGTCCGTCCCCTAATCACTACCGAAATGCTCTGCCGGGGATTTTATGCCTGCCACCGTTACCCCGCCGCGGCATTCGGAATACCGGTAACCGATACAATCAAAGAGGCGGTGGACGACCGGATTATTCGCACAGTTGACCGTTCGGGTCTGGTGGCAATCCAGACACCGCAGTTCTTCCCGTTAGATCTAATTCGTCGCGCCTATGCCCAGGCAAGAAATCAAAAAATCACCGCTACTGACGACTGCCAGTTAATAGAACTGATGGACATTTCCCCTCGCCTCCTCCCCGGTTCCCATTTAAACATCAAAGTCACCACCCGCGATGACCTCCGACTCTGCGCAGCACTTCTGTGAAGAAAAAACGTATTGCCGTTTTGGGCTCCACCGGTTCCATTGGCCGTGCCACACTGGCTGTTATTGAACATCTTCCCCAACGGCTGAAGCTAGTAGCAATTGCCGCCCGAACCGCAGCCGAAGCGGTTTGCCAACAGGCACTGCGCTATCGCCCTAAACAGGTTATTCTCACCGACCCCGGGGCGGCAGCGACTGTCCGCCGGAAGCTACCACCAGAAATATCGGTCTTCGCTGGCATTGACGCCATTAACCGGATTGCCTGTTCTCCGGATGTTGACCTGGTTGTAATGGCGATGACCGGAACTGCCGGTTTAACAGCGGTTCTCTTGGCGCTGCGCAACGGCAAAACCGTTGCCCTGGCCACTAAAGAAATTATCGTGGCTTACGGTGATATTGTTATAAAGACCGCCCGCCGATTTGGTGCCCAAATCCTCCCGATTGATTCCGAACTTGCCGCCCTTCACCAATGTCTTAATGGCAAAACTCCTACTGCACTCAAACAGCTCATCCTTACCGCATCCGGTGGCCCGTTTTGGCACCAGGGACCGCCAGCCGATGCCGACATCAAAACTGTACTGCGTCACCCGACCTGGAAAATGGGGAAAAAAATTACCGTTGATTCGGCAACCCTGATGAACAAAGGATTTGAAGTAATTGAAACGGTCCGGCTTTTTGGTGTCCACCCCAATCAGGTAAAAACGGTAATCCATCCCCAGTCAATTGTCCACTCCCTGGTTGAATTTCAAGACGGCTCTATCATTGCCCAGCTATCCCGTCCGGATATGTGCCTCCCAATTCAGTACTGTCTCACCTATCCTGATCGCCTACCTTCGCTGGTCAAACCCCTTGAACTTGACAAGGCTTCTCCGCTTGAATTTATCTCTCCGGACCAGCGCCGCTTTCCCTGTTTAACCTTGGCTTATCGGGCACTTAAATCGGGACCTGCTGCCACCTGCGTTCTCAATGCGGCCAACGAAATAGCGGTAAGCGCCTTCTTGCAAGGTAAAATTGCTTTTGGTTTTATCCCCGTTATAATAAAAAAAACACTAAATACCCATATGAAGCAAAAAACGCCAAAAACGATATCCCTTTCCGGTCTCCGCCGAATTGAAACTTGGGCAACCGGCTATGCCCGCAGTTTAATTTAATATGGCAACGTCCATCTTCCTTGTCATTTTGTTTGTTGGGGTTCTCATCACATTTCATGAATTTGGTCATCTCGTGGTGGCAAAATTATCTCGTATCCCCGTAGAGTCGTTTTCCATTGGCTTTGGTCCGGTAATTCTAAAAAAGAAAATCGGTGAAACCGAGTACCGAATTTCACTCATCCCCCTCGGCGGTTACATTAAGATGACCGGCGAGGAACAACCTGATGCGGGTGGCTTCAGCAACAAACCACTGGGAATCAGAGTCGCCGTCATCGCCGCTGGACCGATTTCTAACCTGATTCTCGGTTTTCTGATAATGGTAATAATGTTTTTGTTTTTTGGCATAAAAGAACTTCCACCCGTAATTGTCCCCGCCCCCAATTCCAGGGCAGAAAAAATCGGTCTATTCCCGGGCGACACCGTCCTTATTGCCAATGGAGAAACAATACCCAATTTCAACAAACTGGAATACGTTCTGAAAAAAAGCGCTGGCACAGAAATTAACCTCGTCGTTAAACGTCAGGGCAAAAAGCTGTCCTTTACCTATTCGGTGCCGGACTCATGGGAAATAGAACCGCTCCTGATCCCGATTGTTGATCGTGTCCGCTCCGGCAGCCCGGCAGCAAAACTTGGCATCAAACCCGGGGACCGAATTGTCGCTGTCGCTGATACCGAAGTCCACCGCTGGGAAGATTTTGTCCGAATTGTAATGGCTAATGGGGGAAACCGCATTCCCATCTCTTATCAAAGGGGGGAAACGCTTTTCACCGATTCCATAACCCCTGCGGTGGAAAAAGACCAGTTATCCCGGGAACGATTTGGTCAAATTGGCGTCTGGGTAAGACTGCCCAAAATATCACTTTCTTTTCCCCGCGCATTCGGGGAGGCGCTCCGCCGAACTGGCTATATCACCGGACAGACCTTCGTTGTTATCTACAAAGTATTAACCAGACAAATTTCCACGCGCGCGATTGGAGGCCCAATAATGGTAGCAAAAATCGCTTATGAAGGTGCCACATGGGGCACCGAGTACTTCCTGGCGCTCTGGGCATTACTTTCTATTAACCTTTTTGTGGTTAAC
Source organism: uncultured bacterium (assembly GCA_964412225.1). Lineage (GTDB taxonomy): Bacteria > Hydrothermota > Tepidihabitantia > Tepidihabitantales > Tepidihabitantaceae > CAYPNB01. The sequence goes on from CAYPNB010000005.1 coordinate 4,356, forward strand.
ATGTTACCTATACCGGTGCTGGACGGAGGGAGAATCCTGTTGGACGTCATCGCTGGCATCAGACGTCGTCGTCTTTCGGAAAAAGAAATGACCTGGGCATCAGGTATTGGCTGGCTGCTTATCGGAATTCTCGTCGCCTTTACTATTTTAAACGACTTACTCCGTTTCATCCAAAAGTGAAAATTCTTGCCGTTGCGCTCGCATCTGAATCCGAGCGCTTCACTTCTGGCTATCCACCAAAGGGAGCCTGGCTTCTTCGCCGACCCGATATCGAAATAGCACGCCTGGCCAACTTAGCCGCTGGGGACGACTTTGTTTACCTTGACGAACGCGTGGAATCGGTAAATCCCGAGGCAAAATTTGACCTGATTCTTGCCCGGGTTCAGTTTAATCAAAATGAATCGGCCCGGTGGCTGGTGGAAAAATTTGACCAGTTCCACCAACCGGTGGTTTTATTCGGACCTCAAGTAACCGCCTGGGGAACCAACGCCCCTCCCTGGGCTAAACACCGTGTAAAAGGTGATATTACCCTTGTCTGGGAAAAAATCAGAGCGGACGCCGAAACTCAAAGGTTAAAACCATTATACGAAGCTCCACCCCAGCCGACTTATGTAGTCCCCCGAACTAATCTCGGGAAACGGACACTGTTGAATACCTCCTACCAGGCCATCCAGTTCATCAGAGGATGCGCCTGTCCGCCTCCCTACCGGCACTTTTGCTCTGAGTACCTCTATTGTGCAACCAACGTATTAAAAAGGACAAAAGAGGAAATTCTTGGCGAAGTCATCTCTCTGCCCGAAAAACACATCCACCTTCTGGACGAAGACGTCGCCCTTTTCCCGGAATACTACTCCGAAATGTTCCGTCTTCTTTGGAACTATCGCCGGCATTGGACAATAAACGCCGGCGACGCCATATTTAACTATCCAGAATTAATCCGACTACTGGCTAAAGCTGGAACAAAAATCATCTTCCTCAACGAGTCTTTCCTTGGCCCGCGTTTAAACACCGCTCTGAAGGACGCAAGAATGGTAAAATGGCTGTATCGGCGAGTAAAATTTCTTCAGGCCCGCCGACTGCTGGTAGGAGCAAAGTTAACCCTTCCTGTAACTATCGGTAATTTCTCCCGTATTGCCACGGTTCTATCGCATATTGACCTTGACTTCATTGAAACAAAATTTACTCAACCCGATCCAACAGGACAGCACCAGATCATTTCAACAACCTACCACCCGATGCTCCACCCCGATGACCCCGCTTGGATAAAAAACCGATTTTATGCCCTTGATATGCTTATTGACCGTTTCTTCCGCCGTCCTCGCCGGGTAGGCTTCTATTCCACTATCTGGTATCTTATTCCCTACAGCCTGGCTTATCGCCAAAACTTTCTGGAAGGGCTACCCTAAAAAACGGCTGGGTTTAGAGCACTGGCTCCACCCGAACAACCTCGGGTACCGCCTCTTTAAGTTGCTGTTCTACTCCAACCGCCAAAGTCATACTGGAGAATGGACAGTGAGCACAGGCACCTTTCAGTCGCACCCGCACCACTCCATCATCAGTAACATCCACCAGTTCAATATCCCCCCCATCCATCTGAATGCCGGGGCGGACTTTTTCTTCGATCAGTTTTTTTATACGGTTCTTAGTTTCTTGGTTCATTTTTGCCTTTCTGCCTGGAATCCGGATTGGGTTAAGGTCATTTCCTCCGCTGCCCCTATCCGCCAAGCCATAATTGCTTCGTCTTTTAAATTCCGAACTGATATCTCCCGATCACCACAAAATACCTTGACTGTGGCGCCACTGACATTATCCGAGTAACGAGCACATATCCTGGCCACGGCCTCGGTATCTTTCTTCGTCTTTTTCTTTGCCCGCAATAATACTACCGGACCGGGCACTTCTGTCGGCCGACAAATCACGTCCCCCGGTTTCGCCAGCTGCTCTAAAATGCAGTTTTCCTCTTTGTTGCGGCCGACGACCACCTTTGCTTCACTGGGTAGACGAAAATGCCTCCCGTACCTGAGTAATTTAACTTCACTCAGCCTGAACTCGTTGTGTTCAATTGCATCCCGACACCGGGCAGCAAAATTTGCGTCTCTCAAAAGACAGCCAGCACCGGGAATTGGATAGTTAACAATGCCAAACTCCCGGGCCAATCTTATCTGTCGCCGACGACTTTGTCCGTGAAAATCAAGCAGCCGTTCCCGCCGCACAAGCCCGCTTAACTCCGGCATCGTTGGCTCAAGGACCTTAGCCGAGAGCGGCCGTAGCAATCTCCCCTCAAGACCACTCAGCCGTTCCAGAATTTTCAGAGAACGTTTACTCTGAGAAAGTGGCTGCTGTCCGAGAACCTCACCGGTAAATACAAAGTCGGCTTTAATTTCCCGCATTAGCTCTCCGGCCTTCTTGAGCATATAAGCAACACAGTCAACACACGGTGCCATTCCTCTGGTATAACCAAATTGCGGGGCACGGATGATATCCAGATAATCCTCGCCGGCTTCCACCGAAACAAGATTCACACCAAGCATAGCCGCTACCATCTGTAACTGCTCATCAGTCGGCACCCGACCGGGAATCGGAAAAGGCAATTTAAAGTTCAAAGCCACCACTCCGATTCCCTGCTCGGTAACCAATTTTGTTGCCAGAATACTATCAAGACTACCGGAAAATAGTCCCACCGCCTTTGCCCTCCGACTGGGAATCATCTTATCTCCCCGTTTAACAAAAACATCGTTTCACTCCGCACCGGGCAATATGCCCCTCAATGTCCATTGTAATTAAATTTTATTTTTCTTGGTCGCCAAGTCAAATAACGTTTTTCACCTTCGCATCTGCAATAAAAAAGACTAGAATCGCATATCTTGAGGAGCAAGCGACAGACCGCCAGTCGTGCTGAATCATTTTCACCATTAAAGCAATACATCCGAGCCAAATTATACCAGGCAATCGCATTCAGAGAATCAATCCGGCGGGCTTCTCTAACAACTGAAACCCCTCCTGTTTTATCCCCTTGACGATAAAGTATCACTCCAAGATTGACATAAGCCGGGACACAATTCGGTCTTCGCTTGATCACTAAACGATAAAGTCTCATTGCTTCGGATAACTCTCCCCTTTGGGGGAAAATAGCCCAGGGGTTTAACACTGCAGAAGTCGCTTCTGAATCCAGTGCTATCGCCCGCTTATAAGCACCAATGCTTCGTTCGTATCACCTTTGGCAAGTAGCGCGGTACCTAAATTATAATATCCCGGTGCATAATCTGGAATCCCGGCCACCATCCGGGAAAACAACTGAACCTCATTCCGCCAGAACCTAACCCGGTGGAAAAGCGAAATCACCCCTATAAACGACCAGCAGACTACCAACCCGATGCAGACCTTCCCAATAACGCCCGCTTTTCTGCCCATCGGACAACAAAAAGTCACCAATAACAAGATTCCCACGCCGGGTAAATATAGTAATCTTCCCGAAGGTCCAAATTGAAAAACCCAGGCAAATGGCAGAAGCGCCATCACCGACCACAACCACCCCCAAAAAGCCCTAAAGTTTACGCGCATCTTTACTATCGCCAGTGCTAAAAACAGATAAAACAAACCCAGCAACGCCCACCAGTGCCAGCGATTTAATTCCGCCGCGGACCAGAAAAATAGATTCTGGAAAAATGGCAAGAAAAACATCTCCAGCTGCCGTCCAAAACTGGTGATCAGAATCGCTCCGACGATAACAAAAAAGCGCTTTCTTTAGAAAACAGAGCAACGGCAACAATCGCCGGCAAAATTAAATATAGCCAGCTCTGACTTTTCGTTATTTCCCCCTGATTGTCTATTTCCCCTTGCTCATAACCCGATATTCAACCAGGTCCTCCTTCCTTAACAAACTCCAGGTGGTATCACCCTGTGTCCATGTTTGACGTTTTTCCCGCTTCACTACACCCAACCCGGGAACCAACCAAAGGTATTGCTGAAAATTAACCTGACGGCTTATCGTCTGAACCTTATAACAGTTTTGAAAAACTCCTGCCGGAACGCTCACCGATTCTAATGCTACAACTTCATTCAGTTCCCGTTTGGCTTCGCTTTCAAACCACTTTTTACCTATCGCCAGTGGCTGAATAAGATAAACAATCCGCTCTGCCCGACCACCCCTTCCCGGAACAATCTTAAATATCGTATCTCCGGAACATTCGTAGAAGTAAACTGTAGACTTTCCCGCCGTCAGTGGTGCTTCTACCACCCAGACATCACCCAGTTGGGGAATCTTTTTTCTCCCCTTTACCACCTCGGTAACTTTTGTCTCCTCGCTTACCGTAGTATCTTTTCCCACCACTTTTTCCTCATAAACTTGCATCACCCGTACCGCCCCCGGTACCAGTGGGAAAAAGTCAGTCTGCCGTTTACTGCATTCCAGTAAAGACAAAAGAGAAATGCCAAATAAAATAAATAGGCTTTTCATATAATCAGAGTAATATTTCCATCATCGCTGTCAAATTATATATG
>CAYPNB010000005.1:8955-103142 GCA_964412225.1 uncultured bacterium
ATCGCTGTCAAATTATATATGTATGTTATATGGCAACGGGATAGTTTAGACCATAGCCGACAATAAACGTCTCTTACACTCGGTCTGGAAATACCCCTTTGAGATAATCGACAATTTCCTGTGTGGGCGTCCCGGGACCGAATAACCTGCCACAACCAATTTTATATAACTCCTCCATGTCCTCATTGGGAATTATTCCACCACCAAACACGAGGATATCACCGGCCCCCTTTTCTTTTAAAAGACGGATCACCTCAGGGAAAAGCGTCATGTGCGCTCCGGAAAGAATTGAGAGCCCCACCGCATCTACATCCTCCTGAATTGCCGCCTCCGCTATCATCTCCGGCGTCTGGTGCAAACCGGTATAGATGACCTCAAAACCGGCATCCCGCAAAGCCCGAGCTACCACCTTCGCCCCCCGGTCGTGACCATCAAGCCCCGGTTTGGCAATCAATATTCTCAGTTTCTTCCCCATCTTTACCTCCTAAAACATCGGCGGTTCAGAATAAACTCCGAAAACCTCTTTCATCGCCTGACAAATCTCACCTAGAGTAGCATAAACCCGCACCGCTTCCAGTATCGGATACATCACATTATCCTTACCGGCACAGGCCGCTTTTAAATCATCCAATGCCCGACGCACCCGACGACTATCACGCCGCTGACGCAATTTTGCCAGCCGTTCGACCTGTTCTTTTTCTACCTGCGGATCAATTTTAAGAATCGGTATCTCCAACCGTTCTCCCTCAAGAGTGTATTTATTCACCCCGACAACCGTCCTTCTGCCTTCGTCAACCGCCTTCTGATAGCGATAAGAAGCCTCGGCGATCTCCCGTTGCGGAAATCCCTGCTCAATAGCCTTCACCATCCCCCCCAAAGCATCAATCTTTTCAAAATACTCATAAGCCTGTCGTTCCAACTCGTTGGTTAGCGCCTCCACATAATAGGAACCACCCAGCGGATCAATTACATTGACCACGCCTGTTTCCTCAGCAATAAGTTGCTGGGTCCGCAAAGCGATCAGCACCGCCTTTTCGGTCGGCAACGCCCAGGTTTCATCCATGGAATTGGTGTGGAGACTCTGTGTACCACCGAGCACCGCTGCCAGCGCTTGAAATGCGGTGCGGACGATATTGTTTTCCGGCTGTTGGGCAGTAAGGGTACACCCGGCGGTCTGGGTGTGAAATCGCAATAGCCACGATTCAGGTCTTTTGGCATTAAAAGTCTCGCGCATCTCCCGCGCCCAGATTCTTCTCGCCGCCCGAAACTTGGCAATCTCTTCAAAGAAATCCAGGTGGGAATTAAAGAAAAAAGAAAGGCGGGGGGCAAAGGTATCAACATCCAGTCCGGCTTTAATCCCCGCTTCCACATAAGTCATCCCATCTTTCAGGGTAAACGCGAGCTCTTGGGCCGCGGTTGAACCTGCTTCCCTAATATGATAACCGGAAATTGAGATGGTGTTCCATTTCGGGACATGTTTGGCACCAAATGCCATAATGTCGGTGATTATCCGCAAAGAGGGTTCGGGAGGAAAAAGCCAAGATTTCTGGGCGATATACTCCTTCAGAATGTCGTTCTGAATTGTTCCTCGCAACTTCTCACTTGCCACCCCCTGTCTTTCCGCCGCGACAATATAAAACGCCCACAGCACGGCCGCCGGGCCGTTGATAGTCATTGAAGTAGAAATCTCGCCCATCGGGATGCCGTCAAACAGTGTCTCCATATCTTCCAAGGATGAAACCGCCACGCCACATCTCCCCACTTCCCCTCGTGCCATCGGATCGTCTGAATCCCGACCGTAAAGAGTAGGAAAGTCAAATGCCACCGAGAGCCCGGTTTCACCATGGGCAAGGAGAAATTTATAACGGGCATTGGTATCCCGAGCGGTGCCAAATCCAGAAAACTGACGCATCGTCCAGAGCCGCCCCCGATACATATTGTGCCGAATGCCCCTGGTATACGGATATTCACCGGGAAAACCAAGGTCTGACAAATAGTCCAAACCGGCAATATCTGCCGGAGTGTAAATAATGTCTACCGGCACTCCCGAAACGGTCTGAAACCGTTCTGACGCACCTTTGTCAACACACGATTCCCAGCGCTTTCTCTCGGCCTTGATTTTCTCAATATCTGCTCCTGACAAATAGCCTCCCTTCTATTTAACTCGAAAAATTTCTGTCCAAAGTCTCGTCGCCGCCTGATAAGGAGACATTTCCCTTGCTACCACTCGTTGAACTAACTCCTCAATGATTACTCGGGCATCGGGATTTTCAAAGAAAACCCTCCGTACCTTTTCCTCCACCAGCCGCTCGATATCCGCCCGGACCGCCCGGCGACGTCGCTCTACAATCAAACCACCATCCTGAAGGTAACGCCGGTGCTCCAACACCCGGGCAAAAAGTTCCGCCACCCCTAAACCGTTCAATGCCACCGTCTTTATTACCGGTGGCATCCAACCGTCTTTTGCCCTTAACTCCAGCATCGTTTCAATTTCCAGAACCATCCGGTCCGCCCCTTCCCGGTCACTCTTATTCACACAGTAAATCTCACCAATCTCCATCAACCCCGCCTTAAGCGCCTGAATTGAATCTCCTGACTCCGGAACCAATACCACCACTGTGGAATCCGCTGCCTCAGCAATATCCAGCTCCATCTGCCCAACACCGACCGTTTCAATGAGAATAAAATCTTTTCCGAAAGCATCCAACACATCACACACCTCTTTTGTCCGCGTTGCCAGTCCTCCCAGACTTCCCCGTGTCGCCATGGAACGAATATAAACTCCCGGGTCGGTAAACAATGCCGTCATTCTCACCCGGTCCCCAAGGACCGCACCTCCAGAAAACGGTGAACTGGGATCAACCGCAACAATCCCCACCGTTTTCCCTGTTTTTCGACATTCCAGTGCCAGTTTTTCCACCAGAGTACTCTTACCCGCACCAGGTGGACCGGTAATACCAATACGATAGGCCCTGCCCATTAAAGGATAAAGCTCGTCAAAGATTACCGTCGCCTCTTCGCTCTCATTCTCCACCAAGGAAAGGATCTGACCGCATGCCCGGCGGTCACCATGGCGAAATCGGTCCAGCAGTTCTTCAACGGTCAATTCCAACACGGTTAACGATCCCCTTCTGATAAGGGTGCTTTATCTCTTTGATTTCACTAACCAGGTCAGCAATCTCTATCACCGCTTGCTTGGCACCACGACCGGTAAAAACGAGTTCCAATTCTCTCGGACAGGAACGAACAAAATCCAGGGCCTCTTCCAGTGGCACTAAACCATAATCAATCGCCACATTTATTTCGTCCAATATCACCATCTGGTACCTGCCCGAACGAACCGCCTCCCGGGCAAACGCCAATCCATCCTTCGCCTGTTGAATGTCCTCTGGTTGTAGATTTCCGCGTTGAACAAAGGTCTTAAGTCCAAACTGTTTTACCTCCAAACCAGGGACATATCTTGCTGCCCGCACCTCGCCATACCCCGAATCCCCTTTCATAAACTGCACAATCAAAACCCGCCAGTTATGTCCAGCCGCGCGCAACGCTAAACCAAATGCCGCCGTTGTCTTCCCCTTACCATCTCCGGTGTAAACCTCAAGCATTTTCAATCCGCTCAGCCAACATCAGGGTTAAACTCCGGTCCAAGACGCGCCTTAAACAGCAAATTCAGCAACGCATTCCAGGTCTTGAAATAAAATACCTCCCGGGCAACCGGAGCATTAAGAATTGCACTTGCCACCTCCCCATTTGGTCCCTGAGAATCAATTATCACCCGAAGCACCATATGAGCAATCACCCAGCCCGCACCAACCCCCCAGAGAAACCCGAAAAATCCATCCAATGACTCAAAAGACCAACCGGTAAGCCCGAACAACCAACGGGCAAAAACGAACGCCAGAACCACAAAAATAATAAACAACACCACCATCACCACCAACCGCTGGACACCGATCCCCTGCGCAATAGACCCGGAAAGATTGGTGGCTGCTACCGCGGCCACAATCAATCCCGCCAGTTCAAAAAGAGTAAGCCCCATACCACCTGCCTTACTGGTGCGAATCGTCTGGATTATCCCCGCCCCGACTAAAATTCCCAACGAGATCCAATCAAACCAGTACATAATCGCTCCTTTTATTGCTCCATATCAGTGTCTTCATCGGCACCAAAATCACTTTCATCCTCCAGTCCCTCATAGTCAAAATCATCCTCCCCAAAACCCTGCTCATCGTAATCTCCTGCACCAAAATCCCCCTCATCAAATTCCGTCTCGGTTTTTCCCCCTCCGAGGACCGTAAACCTGCCGAATATCTGCCGCACCTTCCCACCCCCGCAGTTCGGACACACCGGGTTCAAACCCGCCTCCTTCTCTGCCAGCGTAGCCACAATATCAAACTTCTTACCACAATCTTCGCAACTGAACTCATACACTGGCATATAGCACCTCCATTTTATATCATAATAATCAGAAATTCCCCCTGCTGTCAATATAAACCAGAATATACCTCCTCAGTCAAAAAGAAAAAATTCTCCTCTCCGGAAAACACAAAATAATAATTTAGTTCTCTTGCCGAGATTCACTAAAAAACCCAAATTTTCTTACAACCTCAATTCCAAAAGTAACCCAACTGGCCGCAACAGATTTTCCATTATAATATAAAAATATTTCCTCTACCGCCGTTAAGGTCTAACAGTAAAAACACAACAATTTCTTGACATTCCAAGTTATTGTGGTTATATTAACAATCCGTGTCTTTTAATGTCACTCTAAATCGTCAATTAACCCAGCAGGAGGAACTCAATGGTTTTCGCTTTCTGTGAACAAAAAGAAGGTACCTTAAAAAGAGTTGCCTTTGAAACACTTCTGGTAGGTTACAAAATCGCTGAGATAAAAAATGACCAACTTGCCGGCATTATCGTCGGCAAAAATATTGCTCCCCTCGCTCAGGAAATTATTAAATTCGGGGTCAACCAGGCGATTACGGTCGACGACCCGCTCCTGGAGTTCTACACCCCGGATGGATATGGAACTGTACTGGAGCAACTGGTAAGAAAACACCAACCTCATACGGTTGTTCTCAGTGCCACCGCATTAGGGAAAGACCTGGCTGCCACGATTGCCAGCCGACTTGAAACCTCTCTGTTGCCTGATTGCACTACGGTGGAGTTTGACACCCAGGGAACGCTTATTGCCCAACGTCCGATATACGCCGGCAAGGCACTTGCAACTGTCAAAGCACCGGAGGCAAATCCACTAATTTTGAGTATCCGCCCCCGGGCGATGCCCGCTCAGACCGAACAGATGCGAGACGGGGAAATTATTACAGCTCAATTGCCCCTACACGAACTAAGAACAAAGGTCGCGGAAATTGTGAAAACGGTGATGAAGACTGTTGAGTTAACTGAAGCGGATGTCGTTATCTCGGGTGGCCGAGGAATGAAGGGACCAGAAAACTACGCCTTGCTTGAAGAATTGGCGGCGGTAATCAACGCCGCGGTTGGTGCCTCTCGGGCGGCGGTTGATGCTGGCTGGCGTGACCATCAGTTCCAAGTGGGACAAACCGGTAAAACTGTTTCTCCTTCGCTTTATATCGCCTGCGGTATCTCCGGGGCGATTCAACACCTGGTCGGCATGATGAACTCCAAGTGCATTGTCGCCATCAATAAAGACCCGGAGGCAAATATTTTCAAGGTGGCTGATTACGGTATCGTCGGCGACCTATTTCAAGTTGTGCCACTCCTAACGGAAGAGTTCAAAAAAGCAAAACAGAGTTAACCATTCATGCCCAATATCTTTCAGACTGATACAGCCGCAATTGAAGAAATTCTAACTACCATTCTTGATATTACCGCCTCGCCCGTTGCCCGCTGCCGGCTCCTTTCCTCGGGATTCGGACCTTCTCATACTTTAAAAATAAAAGAGAACATCACCGGTACCCGCGCCTGTCTGGGTTGCGGCAACTGCGTTGACATCTGCTCTCTTTTAGCCCGTGAGCCCGCCCGTCTAAAGAAAACTGCTCAACGTACCAGTCTGGCACTTGAGACAATGGTGGGCAGTGATTGCGATCGTTGTTATCAATGTGTTCTTGCCTGTCCGCAGGTGGACACCACAATTAAACACTATATTGTCAAAAACCGTGCCATTGAGCAGATGAAACATTTGTTTGCGCATTTGCGGCCAAGCGACGATTATTATCTTGATGAATTTTACCAGGAGACTGGCAATGAATGAAAATCTAATTGACATCTATATTATGGGCGAACATCACCGGGTTCCGGATTCGCTCACCATTCTCCAGGCATTGGAATACGCTGGCTATCGGCTAATCCGGGGGGTGGGCTGCCGAGGAGGGTTCTGTGGTGCTTGCGCCACAGTTTATCGGGTAGCGGGAGATTACCACCTGAAGTTTGCCCTCGCCTGTCAGACAAAAGTGGAGCCCAATATGCAACTGGCAATGATTCCATTTTTCCCCGCCCACCAACCGCGATATCGGCTCTCAGAACTGAAGGGTACCGCTCAGGAAATCCTCGCCCTTTACCCTGAAATGCTCACCTGCTACGGCTGTAATACCTGTACCAAATCATGTCCTCAAGACATTGATGTCCTAGGCTATGTATCTGCCATTATCCGGGGCGACATTCCGGCAGCAGCGAACATTTCCTTTGACTGTATTATGTGTGGGCTTTGTGTCAGCCGCTGTCCGGCAGAACTGGTAAAACATCACGCTGCGCTGCTCTGCCGGCGCATCTATGGCCGAACTCTGGCACCACGCTCTCATCACCTCCAGCGGCGCATTGAGGAAATCAACGAAGGAAAATTCAATCAGGAACTGAATCGGCTAAAGGAACTTTCGAAGAAAGAATTACAAGAACTTTATGCCCGCCGGGAGATTGAACCAGAGGAGTAAAAATGAGTTATCCGCCATCTCTGCAGGAACTTATTACTAAAGTAATCCAAACTCGGGAAAAACGACTAAAGGAAACCTTCCCCCGTTTGAAAGCCGAGGAAAAAGAAAAGTTGCTCCATGAGTTTCATCCTGACTATCGCACTGATACCTTTACCACCCTCCGGGTGGGCCCAAACGCCGGGGAAAGAACTCCCCGGGAACTCGCCATCCTTCTGGAAGGTAGCAGTTTACTGAAAAACACCAACCTCTCCTTACAAACCCCGGATTATGAATGTGATGTTTTGATTATCGGCGGCGGTGGTGCTGGTTGTGCTGCGGCAATCACCGCCGATGAAATTGGTGCCAAGGTGGTCGTCGCCACCAAATTGCGGCTGGGCGATGCCAACACAATGATGGCGCAGGGCGGAATCCAGGCAGCGGACAAAGAAAACGACTCTCCCGCAATTCACTACCTTGATGTTCTGGGGGGAGGACATTTTACCAACTACCCAGAACTGGTTGAGGCACTGGTAACTGATGCCCCCCGGGCAATTCAATGGTTGGAAGAACTGGGGGTAATGTTTGATAAGAATCCCGATGGGTCAATGAAAACAATTCACGGTGGCGGCACGTCAAGAAAACGGATGCATACCGCCCGGGATTACACCGGAGCAGAAATTATGCGCACCCTACGGGATGAAGTAAAAAGCCGACCGGGGATAACCGTCCTTGAATTCTCTCCGGCGGTGGAACTTTTAACATCCCAGGACGGTGCTATCACCGGTGCCGTTCTCTTAAACCTAAACCTCAGCGGTAATTTTGGGGATAAAAAATACCGTTACCAGATCATTCGGGCAAAATCGGTAATCGTCGCTACCGGTGGCAGTGGCCGGCTCCATTACCAGGGTTTTCCCACTTCAAACCATTACGGGGCTACTGGAGACGGCCTGGTCTTAGCATATCGGGCGGGAGCAAAGTTGACCTTTATTGACACAATGCAATATCACCCCACTGGCGTAGCCTATCCCCAGCAAATCCTCGGACAACTTGTCACCGAAAAAGTCCGCAGTCTCGGTGCCCAGCTGGTCAACATTGCTGGAGAACAGTTTATTTATCCCCTGGAGACGCGGGATGTTGTTGCCTCGGCAATAATCCGGGAGTGCCGGAATGGAAAAGGTATCACCACACCGGCAGGAATCCACGGTGTATGGTTAGATACCCCGATGATTGAAATTATCCGTGGTACCGGTACAATAAAACGGGAATTACCCGCGATGGTTCGCCAATTTAGCCGTTTCGGCATCGACCTGGACAAAGAACCAATTTTGGTCTATCCTACTCTTCATTATCAAAACGGTGGTGTGGCGATCGACAGTCTCTGTCGAACCAATGTTCCCTTCCTATTTGTTGCCGGCGAGGCTTCCGGTGGTGTCCATGGTCGCAATCGATTGATGGGCAATTCGCTTTTGGACGTGGTAGTATTTGGCCGGCGGGCCGGTGCTACCGCCGCAAAAACCGCTCAGGAAAGAACCGCTCCCCTGCCGCTTACCCTCAGTCATCTAGAAAACTGGGATAAAATGCTAAAAGAAAAAGGGCTTTCTCCCGAAGTTTGCTCGCCGTTGCTTTTGCCCGATTATACCAGAAAGGGAGGCTAATTGGACTTTTCATTCTCCGAAGATGCCGAAATGGTGCGTGCCACTATTCATGAGTTTGTCCGACGGGACTTGCTCCCCCGGGAACCCAATTTTCTTAACGCCCGAACCCGGGAAGAAAAAGAACAAATTGTTCAAACGGCGACCGCCAAAATAAAGGAAATGGGGCTCTATAGTGCCGGGGTTCCAGAGGAGTTTGGCGGTGGCGGTTTGGGGCCAATTGAAACCTGCCTCATTGCCGAAGAACTCTCTACCACTATTATCCCCGTAGAATGGGGGGACCTCACCCCGATTCTCTATGAATGTTCTGCGGAACAACGTCCGGAGTATCTGCTCCCGGTAGTCGCGGGAGAAAAACGCTACGCTCTCGCCTTTCGGGAGAAAACCCACTTTGCCAGTGCCGACGATATGACCACCTTTGCCACTCCCAATGCTGCTGACTATCGTTTAAACGGAGTTAAACTGCTTTCCCGACCGGATTTCGACTTCTGCTTGGTTTTTGCCCTTACTCCGGAAGGCCCGTCTTGCTTTATCGTTGATCGCGATACCCCGGGAACCGAGATCGTCTGGGGAACTGTCCCTGCGGAATTACATCTCAACGATTGCCGAATTCCTAAAGAAAAAATGCTCGGTCAACCGGGAACCGCTCTCTTTCTCGGTCAACGATGGTTTGGACTCGCCCGGATTATCCGCAGTGCCGCCATCCTCGGTATTTGCTCTCGCATTCTGGAAACCACCGCTCAGTATGCCCGCGACTGGAAATCAATGAACGAACCGATAACTTCCCGTCAAGAAGTGCAGAATTGCCTCGCCACGATGGCGGGAAATATTGAATCACTCCGCTGGCTGGTTTATTACACCGCCTGGTGCGTTACAACCAAAGATAACATTAACTTTGAATCAATGCTTTTGAAATTTCAGGCCCACCATATTCTTCAAGAAACGGTTAATACCGCTGTACGGGTACACGGTGGTCCTATCCCACCGATTCAGCACTGGCTGGTAAGGGCCGCCCAAGAAGGTGAAGCGCTTAACATGCTAACTCTGGCGGTTAGCAACGAAGTGATTAAACGTTACGCAGTCTGAAAAATACTAGATTGACCCCTTCCACTCGCTGGTTCCGGTATACTGTTCTGATGTTAGCGATTATCGGTGTAATCGGGGGAATCGGAGCTGTTGTTCTCTATCTCAAATTACGCACCGAACTCCCAACCCCGGAAACTATTCTTAACTTCAAGGCCCCAGCCAGTACCAGAATTCTGGACTGTCACGGCAAGGTCATATCTGAATTCTTTCAGGAAAAACGGCGCCCGGTCCCGCTGGAAACCATCCCCGTCTTCCTAGTTGATGCGGTAGTGGCGGTAGAAGATAAACGGTTCTACTCCCATTGGGGGATTGACATTGTTCGCGTAGTCGGGTCTATTATCCGGAACATCACCAATCCCCGGAACCTTCAAGGGGCATCCACTATAACCCAGCAACTTGCCCGTTCAATGTTTCTTACCCCAAAACGGCAGTTGAGCCGAAAATTAAAAGAGATGGTCCTGGCGATAGAACTGGAACGGCATTATTCCAAACAGGAAATTCTTGAGATGTATTTAAATCAGGTATGGTTTGGTGGCTCCATATACGGTGTGGCAGCAGCTAGTGAACGTTACTTTGGAAAACATATCTCTCGACTTGAGCCGGTAGAATGTGCCACATTGGGAGCAATGATTGCCAATCCCACCGCCTATTCTCCCTATACCCATCCCGAACGACTTATTCGCCGACGCAATTACTTCCTCACTAAACTATTAAAAATGGGCCGGCTAACAAAAGAAGAATGGGAAAGGGCAAAAAATGAACCGCTTAATATCCAGCCTGCCGCCGGTATCACCAACGAAGCCCCCTACTTTGTCGAAGAAATCAGACGTTATCTTATCAAGAAATACGGCTACGATTTCGTCTACAAATCCGGCGTCAGCATTCATACCACCCTTGACTTAGCCATTCAGAGCGCGGCCAATCAAGTCCTGTTTTCTTGGCTGAACAAAATAGAACAGGATTACCGTCTAAAACCAACCAAAAGCCACTACGACTCGCTGGTAAAACTGGACTCCACCACCAAAGAACCCGCTTATCTTCAGGGAGCACTGGTGGTACTGGATGTCAAAACCGGAGAAGTACGGGCAATGATTGGCGGCAGAGATTTCCGCCAGAGCGAATTCAACCGTGCCACCCAATCACTGCGCCAGGTTGGCAGTGCCTTTAAACCTTTCGTCTTTACCGCTGCCATTGATAACGGCTTAACTGCCGCTGATATTGAGCAGGACGAACCGATAACTCTCAAAGTCCCCGGCCAACCGGACTATCAACCCCACAATTATGATCTCAAATTCCTTGGTCCTATGACCCTCCGCCGGGCGCTGGCGCTCTCGCGTAACCTCGTCGCCGTCCGACTCGCTGCCCGGATTGGACCGGACATTGTCGCTCGCTATGCCAACCTGATGGGCATCACCCAGAAACTGCCTTCTTATTACTCATTAGCCCTCGGCTCTATTGAACTCACCCTTTTGGAAATTACCAATGCCTTTAATACCCTTGCCAACCAGGGAGTAAAAGTGAAACCTTTGTTCATCACCAAAATCGTTGATGAACATGGACAGGTAATTGAAGAAAATCATCCTGAACTCCAAATGGCAATCAGACCCCAAACCGCCTATGTAATCACCAGTATGATGCAAAGTGTCGTAAATGAAGGAACCGCCACTAGCATCCGGCAAGTAGGCTTCACCGGACCCGCGGCTGGAAAAACTGGTACTACCGATGACTATACCGATGCCTGGTTCATTGGATATACCCCAACACTCACCACTGGGATATGGATCGGCTATGACAAGAAAAAAACTATTTTCCGGGGCGCTACTGGCGGCATGCTTGCCGCTCCGGTATGGGGAGAACTGATGAAGCAAATCGCCACCGATTCCTTGAACACATTTCCCGTCCCTCCGGACATCGTTACTATAGCCATCTGTGAAGAATCGGGAAAACTTGCCACCCCTGTTTGCCCGCGAGCAAGATATGAAGTTTTCATCAGTGGCACTGAACCAACGATCACCTGCCCCTTCCATTCCCGACACTGAAGCACGGGAACTGTATAACATATACCAAAGACTATTAGAGGCATTTGGGCCTCAACACTGGTGGCCTGCTGAGACACCACTGGAAATTATCATCGGGGCTGTCCTCACACAGAACACCGCCTGGACAAACGTAGAAAAAGCTATCGCCAACTTAAAAAAAGCTCACCTCCTGAACCTAAATCGCCTGAATACCGTATCTACCAAAACTCTGAAACGGTTAATTCGACCGGCGGGTTATTACCGTGTAAAAACAAAACGGCTTCGGGCGGTGATTAATTTCATCGTGACAAAGGGCGGGATAGCAAAACTAAAAAAGGTCTCTACCCCCACCCTAAGAAATGAACTACTCCAATGTTACGGTATCGGACCGGAAACCGCCGATTCCATTCTTCTCTACGCCTTTCACCGCCCGGTATTTGTGATTGATACTTATACCCGGCGTATTCTCACCCGCTACGGACTTATTAATGGCAACGAACACTACGAAGAACTGAGGAAATGGATTGAAACCAACCTGCTGTCGCTCTCATCATCCAATCCCCATCCCATCATCTGTCTCTACAACGAATTTCACGCTCTGCTGGTCCGGCTGGCCAAAACCCACTGCCGTGTAAAACCACTTTGTAATTCCTGTCCGCTTGACTCTGGTTGACTTCACCGGCTTTCCTCATAACATAACTGAAAATGATAAAATTTCATCGGGTCAAAACGATATCCATTTTCTCCCTTTTGCTCCTTATTTCTGCACCGCTCTCCTCTCAAGCGCTATCCGATTCTATGGTCGGCGTTGACGACTCCCTCCCCACCGATATCGTTTATTACGGAGGGCGCCGTGCGATATTCCTCGCCTCTGAAAACCTGGTAGTACTTTTGGACTCCGCCTGGGTTCGCTACCGGGATATGTCGGTCCTGTCTGATTCCATTTATTATGATATCAAATCTCATATTCTGAGCGCCTATCATAGTGTCCGATTTAAAACTACGAGCGAAGAAGTTATTGGCACCGAATTACATTACAATGTTGATACTAGAAAAGGATTGATGCGCAATGCCCGCACCAAAGTAGAAAACGGTTACCTGACCGCTACTGAAGTCTGGCTGGTAAAAGAAAAAGTAATTAACGCCCGCGCCGCCAATTATACCACCTGTGACCGGGAACATCCTCACTATACATTCTTTGGACCCCGGGTCAAGCTGTTGATGGACGATATCGCCATAACCGAACCGGTTCTTTTGAAAATCGGAAAAGTTCCCCTTCTCGCCGCTCCTTTCTGGTTAGTACCCGTTGCGTCAAAACGTAAATCAGGACTGATGCCATTCAAAGTAGGAAACTCCCTGGAGCAAGGATATTATGCCAAGGGCATATCTTACTACTGGGTTATTAATGATTACGCCGACATCACCTTCTTCCTTGACCTGATGACCCGTAAAGGAGTCCAGTTTCGGACTGAAGCGGTCTATATCGTCAATCCCTACACTCAGGGCTCAATCCAGGCTTCCTATATTCGCGAAGCCTGGGCGACAAACAACCGGGGACGCCCCCGTTACAGTTTTAACCTTGCCAATAACAGCAAACCATTTCCCCGCACCGAGATTGACCTCCAGACAGAACTCATCTCTGACACCGCATATGCCCCGGATTATGCCGAAGACCGCCTGGACTGGTTAAAACAAGAGGTATATTCCTATGGGGCGCTTCGTCACCGCTTCCTCCGGATCGGTAAACTCTCCCTAAGGGTAGAAGACCATACCTACTATATGCGCCATTACCGCTACTCCTACCTGCCCATTATTTCTTTTAACTTTGACACCCGCACCATCCCCAGGGGCTGGGACATTTCACCCAGCATTGGCTTCTCCCGACGATTTGAAAGGTTTGACTCCAGCGGCACCGATACCCTCACCGCCCTTCGTCTTACACCAGGAATGTCTTTAAACCTCACCAGCCCTGATTATGTATTCGGAAGAATTGAGATTGCCGACCAGTTAAGTTTCAGTCATTTTCAGAAAACTTATTACGCCCTGCCCATTCCCTCATCCCAGACCATTACCCACAATTTCACCCTTGCCACTGGCCAGAAACTTTTCGGTTTCCTCAACACCAGTGAAGGAATCACCATCCGTCAGGAGGATAACATCACCGATACCATTCCCATTGAACCCCGCTGGACACTTTCCTTAAATGGCAACTTCTCGCTCTACAGGGTATTCAGTACCCGGATGTTCAACATTTCGGGAATCCTTCACACCGTCGCCCCGAGTTTTCAATTTAATTACGAACCGACAATCACACCTCATGGATTCATTGGCAAACCCGCGTTTCTTAAACCCGTTCTGGCCACATTAGTAATGGGCATCGGAAATGGATTTCAGGCAAAATTGGGCACAGCAAAACAAAAAGTCGATCTCGGCACCGTCAATTTCTCATCTGCCTTTAATGTTGTAGAACACCGCCTTATGCCGATAAATGCCGCGCTTAGTGCCCGCCCGCTGGCAATTTTCCCTCAACGCGACTCCGGACCTGTGCGCAATCGTTTTTCCCTGTATCTTGATGGCAATCTAACATTTCGTCCCGAATCCCTTGAATTTGACGACAACTACTCTACTATCACCACATTCTCCTGGAGCCATATTTATACCGATACTATTCATCAACGGGAAAACGGCTTTGAGCTACGGGCAAATCACACCTGGGGAAAAAATCAAAATATGCTCACCGGTTCGCTATCGTTTTCCTTTGCCGGCTGGCGGTTGGGGCTAAACTCCCTTGGTTATAACTTTGTCCAAAAACAACTAACCGACTACTCCATTAATCTCTGGCGCGACCTGCACTGCTGGGAGGCGATTGCCACTGTTTCGGGCTTGGGTAAACAATGGCGTTACGACTTTGAGGTCCGGATCAAAAACTTACCCGATGTTCGCTTCGGTAAAAGCACCTTCCGCACTTTTCTCCCTTAAAATGAAACTTTATCTCGCCTCAACCTCCCCCCGGCGTAAAGCAATTCTCCGTCGGCTCGGGCTGAAATTTTCTCCCCTGTCGCCCACTTTCATAGAACCGCCGATTGCCCTCTGTTTTAATCCCAAACGCTTCGCCGTCTCCTGTGCCCTGCTTAAAGCCATCTCGGCCCTCCGTAAAAACCGCCTGACTTCCGGATTGGTCATCGGCGTTGACACCGTTGTTATCATTGGCAACCGTGTCCTCGGTAAACCGGCAAATCGTCGCGACGCCCGCCAGATGCTCCGGCTTCTATCGGACAAAACCCACCGGGTGGTCTCAGGAATCGCCATTGTCCGCGTGCCCGACCGGAAAATTTTTACCGGTGCCGAATCCACTACCGTAAAGTTCCGCCGCCTTTCCGAATCAGAAATCACCGCCTATCTAAAGACTGCCGAACCATTTGACAAAGCCGGTGCCTATGCAATTCAAGGCCGAGCAGGGATATTTGTGGAAAAAATCAACGGCTGTTATCTCAATGTAATCGGTTTACCGGTGAAACTGTTGCTTAAACTTCTCAAACGCACGGGCTGGAAAAATTCACGGTGAACTCAACCGGATATCCACCCAGAAACTGGCGTCGTTAAAATTCCTGGTATTGTCAATAACAAGATAATAAATCCCGGTCGCGGGAATGGTATCGTAAAAAGGCGTAACTTGGTATGCCGGTTGTTTTATCAAAAACTGATACTCCTCCCCGTTACGCCACTGTTGAAAATTAACCTCATCCAGAAAGATAAGAAATATCGCTCCGGTAGTATCGGCCCGAGATTGTCCGTTCAAACGATAGCCTGCCGGTGCCGAGTCGCCAAAAAAAACACTGGTTCCGGCTTTAACCGCCCCCTCCCAGTAAACAAAACTTTTCACCCGGGGGGTTACTCTCACAGCCAGTGAATCCGTTGCGCTATCACCAAGAGCGTCAACGATCACAACCCGCAACAACGCCATCCCCGAAGAATCCGGCGCCCGCCACATCACACTGTCCCCCTGATCTAAAACTAATGTTCCCCGGTCACAGGACCAGAAAAAATGCAACGGGAGTTTGCCTTCGGCCTCACACCAGAACCAGACGCTGTCCTGTGCCATTACTGTAGTATTTCCATTCAATACCATTACCGATGGACCGGACTTTCGGGGACAACCGGCAAAACAGAAAAACACCGCCAGCCACAATTTCGAAAAAACTCTCACCATCTCACTCTCTTAGCCTATTTCGTTTTTTAGCCCTGTCAAGCAACTTTAATAAACGCTACTCACTTTGACAGATTAAAAAAACGAAATATACTTAAAATAAAAGGAGTGCCTGATGAAAAAAATACTAGTCTTCGCCCTGTTTTTGTCCGGGCTCCTTACCATCAGGAGTGCCCATAATATCAGTATTGATAGCCACGAACTACCCCTGGTGATTGATACCTACGCCCGATACCGCCAGAACCAATCGCTATTCTACTGGACGCCATTTGATTCTACCCGACAGGTCTGGGACCTCACCCGGTATCCCGGTCAACTCCGTGCTAAGGTCGGTTTGCGTGACTATACCGAAGGCAGATATCCCGCCCCGGATACAATGGAGAATGACCTCCCCGCCCCGGAGGTTTGCGAATTTGACACCCTGGGAAGTGGCTCGGAATCTGAGGCCTATTTCTATCTTGATGAATTCGGCCTCTACGCCGATGGAATTGATTTCTCCCAAGGCGGCTTTCGATTTCTCGGTAATTACCGGCCGGATGGTGTCGTCTATAACCTGCCAATGACCTACGGCTCAAGCTGGATTACCGCCTGGTCCTGGCAGTACGAAATCATCCCCGGCATCCCCTATCAGGCAACTGAACAGCACCAGAAACGTGTCGTCGCCAAAGGCAAAGTCAAAATCCCGATATCCCGAGAATATTTCTGGCCCTGTCTGGTAATAAAAGACTATATGGTTTACTCTGATAATATGGGGACAAACGAACGCCGCTGGATTTACGAATGGGTCGTTCCCGGTCACTTCGCCGGCGGCAACGGCGTTGCTGCAGCGCTGAGCCAGAGCGGCGCCTCACCAGACTTTGTCACCGTTGAAACATTTATGCAACTTGACAGCCTCTACATCCCCGACTGGGACATCTATCCGCCCCGATTCGGTGCCACCACCATCTGGACCGACACCGCCTTCACCGGGCCATTTGTGGTCTCATCCACCATCACCGACAACGACGCCGTAGCCGAGGAATCGCTCTTTTACCGAATCAACCTGAGCCCAACCTGGATCGCGGTCCCTGCCGACTCCCAACGCGGCAATGTCTATTACTTTACCATCCCCCAGGTAACTGCGCCGGCTCGGATTGATTACTACATCTGGGCGATGGATGAGTTCTCCGCGGATAACGACATTGAATTCTGGACCACCTTCCCCTTCTGCTCCCCGGAAAGTACGATGATCACATTCAATGTTACCGCCACCGGTACTGAAGAAAACCGCCCCTTGCTCTCCGGCGAGGCAAAACTTTACCTCACCCCCAATCCGGTAAAAAACACCGTTACCTTCCGACTTACTCACCCCTATGCCCGCAGCGGCCGGATTGATATCTACCGGATTGACGGCACACTTATCCGCTCCCTTTCTCTCCAGCCAGAATCCCCCGGCACCATTGGAACAACCTGGTCGGTAAATCAAACACCCGCCGGTACCTACTTTTACCGCTGCTATGCTCCTGGTTTCACCCAGACCGGCAAATTTACCATCTCCAGATAGGAGTTTACCGATGGAGATAAAAAGCGTTCCGATTGAAAAACCTCCGGAAATAAACATCGTTGTCGGTCAGTCCCACTTCATTAAGACAATTGAAGACATTCATGAACTTCTGGTAACATCCATTCCTGGGATAAAATTTGGACTCGCCTTCTGTGAATCATCCGGCCCCTGCCTTGTCCGCCACTCCGGCACCGACCAAGAACTGGAGACCCTGGCGGTAGAAAACGCCTTGAAAATTGCCGCTGGCCACTCCTTCATCATCCTTCTCCGCAATGCCTATCCGATTAACATCCTCAACGGTCTCAAACAGATTCAAGAGGTCTGCTCAATATACTGTGCCACCGCCAACCCGGTTAAAGTAATCGTTGCCGAAGATGAAGCCGGGCGCGGTATCCTTGGCGTAATTGATGGCGAAAAACCTAAGGGAGTTGAAGGCAAAAAAGAAATTGAAGAAAGAGAGGAGTTTTTAAGGAAAATCGGCTACAAAAGATAATTCTAAAACTAATTTTTGCCCGCTTTTCTGATTAATTATCCAAAGTGGCGCTTCTTTGATTAACGGCAACAGATTTCTAATCTTCATCAAAGAACACTTTTATTTAACTTCTTATTCATCTCCACAAACAAAAACTTACCCCCGGGCAAAAAGAAGCCCGAAAATATCACCCCAGATGACTCCTGCCCAGGGAACGGTGGGGTTTGTTGTAACATCTTGTAAAATTGTAATTTAAAAACACGGACGTTAATCTTTTTTATTTCCGGAGTCTAATATATAGAAGAAAATAGACACTACCAAACCGTTATGGTTAAAAACACGAAAAACGATAACCGTGTCCGCTTGACTTCCCTTCCGTTCCTAACTATCCTATTTCGATGAACCGTAAAACACCCCTTTTGCTCATGTGTTTAATATCAGTTGCCACCGCCACCCGGCTCTGGACTCCCGAAGAAATTAAAAGCCACCTTCTCCTGTATCAACCAAACTGGTCACCCCGGCCGGAGACGCTTGACATCGGACCAAGACGGTTTAACTACCTCCAGCGGATTAAACTTCTGTGCGATTTTCTTACCCGTTATCAGGTAAGCGACTCTAACTCGCCCGATTTTGGCGGTATAATTGAAGCGGAACATCTACCCGGAATCATTGAAACTGACAACACTCAAGAGGCGCTCTGGGTATGGACCCGCTGGTTTGAACTCACCGGTAGAGATGAGTATCGGGAAAACATTCGCCGTGCCTGGCGCTATATCATCAACCATCCCGCTTATCGGGAACACGAAGGCAACCCGGCAAACATCTGGTATGCGGTCTGGAACTGTGGGCTGGGGATGTGGGCAGAAGCGTGCTATCGCCGGGTTTACCAGGACTCCAATTATCTTTTCTATGGCGACTCCTGCCGGAATTTCTACCTCACCAATCCTCTCAACTCGGCAAATTTTCTTGACAACTTCGTTATCGCCCAGGCTTCAGGAATGGCTTATAATTACGCCCGGGAACGCAACGACACAGTTTTAAAGGATACCGCCATTACCCGTGGTGTCAGAATTAAAAATTGGATTGAAGAAGACGCCCGATACCGCTTGAGTTTCCAAACCTGGGCGATGTGCGGCGGGACCGCCTTCTGGGGCGTTGCCCAGACCTACTGTCAGGAAGACACAACCGCCGGCAAAAATTGGCTGAACACCTACAGTGAATCCCTGCCCGGATTTTACCCGACCGGCACCTGGAACTGTTCCCACAACATATGGCTTGCTAACGCCTATTGGGCAAGCGCCGAAATAACCCGGAATCAGAACCATCTGATTTACCATCAATACCTCACCGATACCCTTCTGATGAAAGACACCGACCTTGATGGTGGCATCCCCGCCACCTGGACCGATCCGAACACCCAGGACCAGACCTGGGTTTCTACCTACCTTGATTTTATGGGAATGGACAAATTGGCAGGCCCAATTTATGACAACGACCTTTCTCTCTTGGATTTTCTCCAGCCTGACCCGAACCGGCTCTATATTATCGGGGACACCGTTTCGGTACTCCTCCCGATTGCCAACGTTGGCCGAAACACCTCGTCGCCCGCGACTCTAACCCTGGATCTTGCTGGAATTCCCGTTGAATCCATCGCCATTCCTCCCATCCCCTTCCTCGATACCGATACCGTTTCATTTTCTTCGTTCCCCCTGTTTAGCCCGGGTGAGACGGAATTACGCGCCACCATAACCAACGACGAAAACCCGGCAAATGACACCACCCGGCGCCGATTTAAGGTTTACAAACTTTGCTCGATTATCGGAACGCTTCTCGATTCCATAACCGGCAGCCCGGTTCAGGCGGTAATAAAAACCCGCCTCCTGGGGCGTAACGAACTCTGGGACTCTACCCATACCGACACCGCTGGTAACTTTTCCTTCACTCTCGTCGACTCGGTATTCGCCATCACCATTGCCCCACAACCGCCCTATTACTCTCGCACTTATCTCATCCGCTTCAACCGCGATACCGCCGTTACCCTCTTCGCCCTACCCGCAAAAGTGCTCGTTGTTAATAATGACACATTAGCAAATTACCACCGTTTTTACACCGCTGCTCTTGATACCCTGGGCGTAAGTTATTCCCTCTGGTTCCGACAGACTGGTGGCGCGATCCCCGGCTCTCTTCTTGACCGGTTACAAAACCGCACCGTTATCTGGTTTTCCGGTAACACCCGAAATCAAACGGTTCCCGCACCCGACCGGGAAACTCTTGCCCTGTTTCTTTCCCGAAATGGCAACCTCCTTCTCACCGGACAGAACATCGCCGAAGAACTTGCTGGCACCCCGTTTTTGGAAAGTATTATCGGCTGTCGTTTCGATTCATCGGGTTACTCCGGTTTTCTTGTCTTCGGTAGCCGCCAGGACCCGGTCGGCAGAGAGGTAACCGGCGCCGCTACTGCAGGCGGCAACGGTGCCAATAACCAGATCTCACGTGATATTATTTCTCCAAATGGAACTGCCCGCCTCTTTCTGGTTTATGACACAACAAACAACCTCGGTGCCGGATTGAGAAACCAACTACCATCCGGAAGCAGAGTAATCATTCTTGGATTCGGCTTTGAAGCAGTAAACCGACCGGCATCTCGACCGAACTACTTCACCCGGGTCCAGTTAATGAACACAATGCTCAACTGGCTTTTCTATGGAACCGGCATTACCGAACTCTCGTCCCGCTTTAATGAAAATCCCCCGCTAAAAATATCTCCTACCATTTTTACCAACCGAATAGCCATCACAAGCCATCAGCCTGCTCAAATTTTCCTTTTTGATGCCACCGGACGCCAGGTTGCCAAACTTCCCGTCACCTCAGGAACGACCTTCTGGCAATTAAACCAACTGCCGGCAGGAAGTTACTTCATCAAAACCGCTAACACATTGCCAGTACGCCTGCTCAAACTCAAATAAAACCGCATCCTTTTATCCCCAATCGTGGTCTAAAAGAAAGAGATGAAGATTAATTTTGCGTATAAAAACGGCGATTACCTTGACTTAAGTAAAATAAAAACTAAAATTAATATATAAGATGCAGGAAAGATTTACCGAAAGGGTCCGTAAAGTACTATCTTATGCCCGCCAGGAAGCCATCAGGCTTCATCACGATTACATCGGCACCGAACACATGCTTTTAGGAATAGTGAAAGAGGGGGAGGGGGTAGCGGCGGTTGTCCTCACCAACGTCGGCATTAACCTCGACGACCTCCGAAGAGCGGTGGAAAACGCGGTCCCCGCCGGCTACGAAACACTGGTTCTCGGAGAAGTTCCATTCAATCAGGAGGCAAAATCGGCACTCAACTACGCGGTTGACGAGGCGCGTAAGATGAACCACACCTATGTCGGAACCGAACATCTCCTGCTGGGGCTGTTACGGGAAGAAAGGGGAGTTGCCTGCCAGGTCCTCCAATCCCTGGGAGTTGACATTGACATGGTGCGGCAGGAAACCGTCCGCCTCTTGAGCGGTGACAAAGGTTCTGCCGCCACCAAAGGACGCTCCAAAACGCCGGCATTAGACTATTTCTCCCGCGATCTGACCCAACTCGCCCGGGAGGACAAACTTGACCCGATTATCGGACGGGAAAAGGAAATTGAACGCATCATCCAGATTCTCGCCCGACGCAAAAAGAATAATCCGGTTTTAATCGGCGAAGCAGGGGTAGGTAAAACCGCCATCGTTGAAGGTCTGGCACAACGCATTATTACCGGGCGGGTACCTAACGTTCTTAAAAACAAACGGGTTCTGGCACTGGATATGGCGGCAATTGTTGCCGGTACGAAATACCGGGGCCAATTTGAAGAAAGGCTGAAGTCCATTCTCAACGAAATTCAACATCACGGCGATTGTATCATATTCATCGACGAAATTCACACCATCGTTGGTGCCGGTGCTGCCGAAGGCGCAATTGACGCTTCCAGTATACTCAAACCGGCCCTCGCCCGGGGCGAAATTCAGGTAATCGGTGCCACCACTCCCGAAGAATACCGGCGCCACATTGAAAAACACTCGGCACTGGAACGCCGATTCCAGAAAATTATGGTGGAACCACCCACTGTTGCCGAAACCGTCCAAATCCTCCAGGGACTGAGAGAAAAATACGAACTCCATCACAATGTCACATATGAAGATAACGCCATTTATGCCGCCGCCTATCTTGCTGACCGCTATATCACCGACCGCTTCTTACCCGATAAGGCAATTGACGTGATTGATGAGGCCGGATCGAGAGTAAAACTTTTACGTCCCGTGATTAACCCCGAACTTGATGAAATTGAACGCAAAATTGAAAAGATCACTCACGCCAAAGAAGAAGCGGTCCGACGCCAGGAATTTGAACGGGCGGCAGATCTGCGAGACGAACAGAAAAAACTTACTGAATATCTCAAACGCAAACGCAAGGAGTGGGAAAAGAAAGGCAGTTTTCCGGTGGTAACCGAAGAGGATATTGCCTATGTTGTTTCCTCCTGGACTTCAATTCCGCTTGCCAAACTTGAGGAAAAAGAGTCAAATCGTCTCCTTCGGATGGAAGAAGAACTCAAACAGTGGATTGTTGGACAGGATGACGCTATTACCGCTGTCGCCAAGGCAATCCGGCGTTCCCGTGCCGGTATTAAAGACCCTCGTCGGCCAATTGGTTCCTTTATCTTCCTCGGACCAACCGGCGTTGGCAAAACCGAACTTGCCCGGGTCCTCGCGCGTTTCCTGTTCGGTGATGAAAACGCCCTTCTTCGTTTTGATATGTCCGAATACATGGAAAAATTCAATGTTTCCCGACTGGTCGGTGCACCGCCAGGGTATGTCGGCTATGAAGAGGGAGGACAATTAACCGAAAAGGTCCGACGGAAACAGTACTCGGTTGTCCTATTTGATGAAATTGAGAAAGCCCATCCGGATGTGTTTAATATCCTGCTTCAGATCCTTGATGACGGTCAAATTACCGATTCTTTGGGAAGAAAAGTCAACTTCAAAAATACGGTAATAATTATGACTTCTAACATTGCCTCAACTGAAATTCGGGGGCTATCGGGAATTGGTTTTACCCCTGCTACACCTCAAACCAATTACGAAAACATCCGTGATAAGGTGATGACGGAAGTGAAAAGAGTTTTTCGTCCCGAATTCCTTAACCGAGTAGACGAAGTAATCGTCTTCCACCCTCTTGACCGACAGCAAATGGAAGCAATTGTTGATATCCAGTTAAGAGAGCTCGCCAACCGGCTAAAAGAGAAAAAAATCTCCATTCAGTTAACACCAGCGGCAAAAGAACTACTCGTTCAAGAAGGGTTTGACCCCCAGTATGGTGCCCGGCCGATAAAACGCGCCCTGCGCCGGCTTCTGGAAGACCCACTCGCCGAAGAAATCCTCAAAGGCGCATTTTCCGAAAATACCACAATCCTTGTTGACCGCGATGGCGACCGACTGATATTCAGAGAGGCCCCAACCGAAGCCAGCGCCCCGGTGCAGGAATGACGTCTTTCCTGCTGGCGCTACTTTTCTTGTCTCAGTTTACTCCGGACACCACGCGCTTTGTTATTCTGGACGTATCTGCCCAGACCACCGCTACTGACCCGAACTTAGTTATTCGCACTGCCGGTATTGTGCCCAAACAGCTTTACACCCCAGCCGGTTTCCGTACCGCCCTCGCCGATGCCATCAGAAAAATCTATGAACTCGGCCTGTTTTCTCAGGTAACAGCAGAAACTACAAGGATTGCCGATGGCATTAACCTTGTCTTTTCCCTGAAAGAGTACCCCAGGTTAAAAACGGTTAACTTTGAAGGTTATCGCCGAATAAAGAAAAAGGATCTCCAGTCCAAGGTCAAATTTCAGGAAGGCGAAATTCTTACCAGTAAAAAAATATTTGACTGGCAGCAAGAAATTTTGCAATTCTACAAGGAAAAAGGGTTTCTCCTGGTCAAAATTACCGCCGAAAAATCGCGCCCCGATTCATTAAATCGGGTGGTGCTAACCTACCAAATTGATGAAGGCGATCCGGTTCGTATCCGCAAAATAGAAATTTACGGCAACGAAAACTTTCCCGACGCCCCGATTAAAAGAAAACTCGCCAACAAAGAAAAAGTCTGGTATCGCAAAGGACGTCTTAACGAAGAAGAGTTTATCAAAGACCTTGACCGCATTGTTGACTTCTACAAACAACGGGGATTCATTGAAGCCCGGGTTCTGGACTACGACATGAAATATGACCAAGGCTGGGTGGACATCACCGTATTCATTTCCGAAGGAAAAAAATATTTCTTTGGCAATTATACCTTTGTCGGAGAATCCGCCATTGATGAAAAACGATTAAAAAATCTGGTCCGTTATCGCCCGGGTACTCTCTATAATATCAAACTCGCCCAGACAACGCTCAGCGATATCTATAGCCTTTATTCGGAAGAAGGCTACATCTATGCCCAGGTATCACCACGGGAAGAAATAGTCACCGATACTGTTCACGTCACCTACGAAATAAGCGAAGGCCAGCCGGCGCTTGTCCGGCTAGTAAAAATTGAAGGCAATATGCAAACCCAGGACAAAGTAATCCGCCGGGAAATCAGCTCACTACCTGGCTATGTCTTTAAACGCTCGGAAGTAATCCGCAGCCAGCGCGATATCTTCAATCTTGGTTTCTTTGACGATGTATCCGTCGATTACCATCGGGCGGATACCCTGGGCGCAATTGACCTCATCTACAAAGTAAAAGAAAAAAGCTTCTTCGGTACAATCGGCGCCGGGGTATCGTACTCAGCCCAAGACAAATTCACCGGTTATATTGAACTCCAACAACCCAATCTTCTCGGTCGCGGCTGGCGTACCGCACTCAAACTGGAAAAAGGAAGTAAAAAAACCAACTTCCAGTTTAGTTTTACCGAACCTTGGCTGTTTGATACTCCAACCTCAGCCGGTTTTGATGCTTCCTACCTCACCCGGGATTATGATTATTACGACAAACAGGAAATCGGCGGCGGCATATCATTTTCTCGACCGGTTGCACTTGACTACACACGGGTTTACCTTTCCCTCCGGCTTACCGATTCCTACATTCCTCCAGCGTCAATCAGTTCCAGCTACAAACCATCAAAATTGTTCAATGTCTATCGCGACACCATCCATAAAACCGCTTTCGTTCCTTCGCTGACCTTCATTCGTGACTCCCGCGATTATATCTATAATCCGCTGAGCGGCTCGGTGGCAAATTATACAATTGATCTCTCCGTTGGTGACATCCGTTTCCACCGGCACACAATTGATCTCACCCAGCACTTCCCGTTATTTTGGAAGTTTGGCTTAAAAGGAAGAGTACGCATCGGCTATATCAACGGCCTCTCGGTTGCCGACACCGTTCCGCTCTACGAAAGGTTCTATCCCGGCGGCACCGGTGTGGACGGCATCCGGGGCTACGGAGAACAAACCGTTGGCCCCTACGACGCCGGCTACTCCGTCGGTGGCAGGATGCTGGCTATCTTCTCATTTGAATACAAACTTCGCCTCAATCCACAACTTTCATTCCTTGCCTTCTTTGACGCCGGAAATACCTGGGATCGTCCCGAACAGTTCAGTTTCGCTGATCTTAAACGGGGTGCCGGGGTCGGCGTCCGTTTGGAGATACCGATGCTCGGACTTATCGGATTTGACTTCGGGTACGGGTTTGACAAAACGCGACCCGGCTGGGAACCTCACTTCCAGCTCGGCACGACATTCTAAACTATTCTATCGGGCAACAATTACCCTTTTACCATGCGGATAAGACGGTGACACAAGAAAATAAACACCTGCCGGCAAGCCACGAATATCGTTTCTGCCCGCAATCAGCCGCGCTCTTCTTTTGCCAGACGGGTCAACCAAATCAGCAAACTCGCTACCGGCAACAAAAATACTACCCCGTACTATCGTAGGCCGCCAGAATTCTTGGGAACCAACCGATCCCTGTCCATCAAAAACGGCCTGGGGGTACCGCTCAATTGGACCAAGCGAGTTAAGCTGACGTCCTCTCAATCCGGGATAATCGGGGTGGTACCTCCGGACCCTGAACACCTGGTTGGCCCCCGGCAAAATACTATTTCCCTGGTACTGGGGTCCGTAACGCGTTACAGGATTGATGTACTTCCACACAACCCTGCCCCCAGAAGTTACCTCCAGAAATGTTCCGTTTAACCCGTTACAGATCAAAGTATTACCGTTAGGCAAACGCTGGCACCCGGAAATAAGACTGGAATAAAGGCTTTCGGGGGGATCGGCAATAAATTGCCATAACGGACCTGCGGGACCATACGCTGAATCACTTCCCAAATAATAGAAACCAGCCGAATCCATCGGTGGAACTAATTCATCAACGGTAGAAAATGTCGGGGTTCTTCCGTAACCATTGTTAAAAACAAGGATATGGCCGGCACCGGGTAAACCGGTATCAATCCACTGAGCATCATGCTGCCCGAAAAGAGTTTGACCAACTGTCCCTTCTCGGCGATAAACACAGGGATTCCCCCAGCGATATAATAAATCGCCACCCTTTCCATATCTGCCACCACTGTGTCCCTTTCCCTCTTCCTTGGTGGTTGAATGGTCAATAATCCATATCTCGGAAAACTGCCTTGAACTAATCATTACCTGATCCAACTCGGGATTATAGGCAACGGTATTGCTGTGGTTCCAATCTGCCACTGCCAGCCCAGCAACAAAATTCAAATCGATCAACTCAGGGTGGTCGGCTGGATTACCATAATTGGATTTCGTGGAATCGTAATCCTGAATCAGATGGTCCCACACATGCCACTCCCATACAATTGAGTCGTTATCCGGATCCACCTCAACTAAATGGTCTGGCCAGAGACTGTTGTAAATCAACTGATTAGGATTCCTTCCCGCTGCAATCGCCTCGGTCTTTGTTTTGTACTCCCAGGCAATCATCAAGATATTGCCATTCGGCAACATAATTGCGTCATGGTGCTGGCACACAATAGCAGAAGAATAATTATAAGCCCAGAGCACGTCACCATCCCAATCAACAAGTTCAACTCTACCACCAGCCCCGCCACCATTAAAGACCTGATTCTCTATATAACAGGTTCTTAGCAAAAGCCCGTTTTCACAGAGATTAACCGATGAACCGGGCTTATAAATCCCCTCCCAGAAATGAACCAACATTCCGGCGTTATCAATAAGATAAGTAACATTGTAATTCATCGGTGCAAATAAAGTATAACCTGGAGAGTTGGCCGTGGAATCGCGAAATATCAAACCCATCGTGCGGGGATAATGGGCACTAACTATCCCGGTAAAAATTACCACCGACAATATTGTGCTTAACAAATATTTTTGCCTCTCCAGGATGCCCCCAATTTTATCGTTTTTCTAACGCATTCATTCGTCACGTCAATATTATATTTTAATGCGAATTAAAGTCAAATGTTAACTATTCAGCTTAATATTTACTTCTTGAAACCAACTCTAAAATCGGATTAATCCAGTTGCCTTTTGTTTCAAACGCTCAACAATTGACAGCAAGCCGGTAAAAATTGCGAAAAATCTTTTCTCCATTTTCTCCTGACCGTTCGGGATGAAACTGAACGCCATAAAGTGGTAGGGTGGGATGACGAATTGCCTCAACCGGACAGGAAAGAGAATAAGCCCCGATTAACCAGCCAATTTTTCTAATTGACTCGGGTGTAACAAACTCCCGGTGACTTTCCCGCATAACAACCGAATGTGGAATACCATTCACCAGATCATCTCCCAAACCGGAAAACAATCCCCAGGGTTCACAAATAAAAATTTGTTCATCTCGGTTAATAACTTCTCCCCCGTTTCTTACTTCAGCACCAAAAGAACGGGCAAGCAACTGATGGCCAAAACAAATCCCCAGTGTTGGAATCTTAATGCTCCGGATAAAGGCCTTGATTTTATTATCTGGTTCATCTTCGGAAATCATCCACTGCGAACCGGATATGACAACCGCAGCAAAACCATCTAAAACGAATCCCTCTTGTAATGTGGTTAATTTCTCTTCTGTAATAGCTGAATAAGCGCCACACATTTCACGGTAAAATTTCAGCT
This sequence comes from uncultured bacterium, assembly GCA_964412225.1. Lineage (GTDB taxonomy): Bacteria > Hydrothermota > Tepidihabitantia > Tepidihabitantales > Tepidihabitantaceae > CAYPNB01. Next base: position 36,927 of record CAYPNB010000005.1, read on the forward strand.
TTGATTCAGCCTCACGGAGATAGCAGTCAATCAATAGTGTCGTCATGCCTCAAAACCGGCTGATACAGGCATATGCCTCGTGGTGGTGAATGGACTCAAAACTCTCCACTTCTACCTGGTAACCGGTTATCTGAGGATGAGCATCAAGCCGTTGTGCTACTTTGCGGACAACGTCCTCAACAAACGCCGGATTTTCGTAAGCCTGCGCGGTAAGATGTTGTTCATCCTCTCGCTCCAGAAGAGCGTAAACTTCGCTAGAACCACAGTCCTCAATCGTATCAATCAAATCTTCAAGCCAGAGAAAACCCTTGAACTCCACCACCGCCCGAATTTCCGCCCGTTGATTGTGTCCCCCTCTAACCACTAGTTCTTTAGAACAGGGACAAAGAGTTGTCACCGGAACCGCTACCCCTAATCGCAGCTGAAATTTATCCTTCCAAGTGGCAACAATCCGGCACCAATAATCCATCTGAGCCCGGGCTCCAGAAACCGGCGCCACCTTTTCCACAAAATAAGGAAACTCCATCTCCAAATGAGCGGAACTTGCCCCGAGCACCTCCCGCATCTCTTTTAGAATCGTGCCCATTTTATGGACGTCGATCTCCCGGTGGTGACGATTTAGAATCTCAACGAATCTTCCCAGGTAAGTTCCTCGCTGATTCTTGGGAAGATCAACAAACATACTAATCGTGGCAATGGTATGTTGTTGCCGATGTGCCTTATCCATAAGCACAATCGGGTAACGCAGTCCTTTAACGCCGACTTTATCAATTGGCACTCCTACCGGAGTCGGCCCTGTTCGAATGTCACCCATCAATAAAACTTACTCCTGCTTGCCCTCTGGTGGCCAGCCTAGTGTCCCCTCCTGATACCGCTTTCCCAAAACCTGCAACATGTCTTCAACCATTTTTTTGAGATCGTAGTCTGGCTTCCAGCCCCACTCTTCGCGGGCAGCGGAATCGTCTATTGACTCCGGCCAGGAATCGGCAATCGCCTGACGAAAATCTGGTTCGTAGGTCACTTCAAATCCTGGAATATGACGTTTGATCTCTGCCGCCAGCTCCGCAGCGGAAAAACTCATCGCGGTAACGTTGAAATCGCCGTGATGCTTTAGTTGTTCAATGGGCGCCTCGGCAAGCATAATCGTTGCTTTAATGCAATCCGGCATATACATCATCGGCAATCTGGTGTCAGCACGGAGGAAACACTTGTAGCGTTTGTATTTAATCGCAGCGTAAAAGATCTCTACTGCGTAATCCGTCGTCCCGCCACCGGGAAGAGTAACATTAGAAATAATACCCGGATACCGTAAGCCCCTTGCATCCAAACCAAAACGCCGAAAATAGTAATCGCATAAGAGTTCCCCTGTTACTTTGGTAATTCCATACATTGTCCGCGGTTTAAGAACCGTCTCATTGGGAGTATTTTGACGTGGTGTCTCCGGACCAAAGACAGCGATTGAACTGGGAACAATCACCCTCGCCATATTATGTTCCCGAGCCACTTCCAGGACATTGTACAGCCCATTGATGTTAACATTCCATGCCTGTTGCGGATTATTTTCCCCCGCGGCTGATAGAACTGCCGCAAGGTGAAAAATGGTATCGACGCTGTGCCTTTTTACCACCTCCTCAATCGTCTCTCGTTTGGTAACGTCGATAAAGTAAAACGGCCCCGAATCTCGCAATTCCGAACTCGGCGCCGTTTTTCTACCGGTAGCAATTACATTTTCTGCTCCATAACGCTCACGGAGTGCTAGGGTCAGCTCGGACCCGATCTGACCTACTGCACCGGTGACTAAAATTTTCTTCATCGTCCTCGTTTTCGTCATAATCATTAACTCCTTTGATTCAACTTATACATTTTAAAATATAATTAAAATTATAACTATTGCAAGATTAAAATTTGACACCGTCACAAAGAATTATTAAATTTTCTTTGGGTGCTTATTATCAAAAGTGCCCCTCACACTCTTTACGAATACTAAGAAATGGCGTTGATTTTTGCCCTGCTCTGTTTTCCCCCTTATCATTCTGCAGATACAATGAAAATCTGGTTTACTGGAGATAGTCTGGGGCTGCGCCTCTGTGACTTTTTAAATACCGCTACTGTCTCAATCGACTATTGCTGCTATAACTCTTCGCGCCCAGATGTAACAGCAACTTTAATTGACGCCCATAATCGAGGTGTCAAAGTCCGGGTAATTACCGACAACACCCGGCTTGACGACCACTGGGTCAACGAACTCCGGAACGCCGGCATTACCGTCTGGTCTGACTCTGGTACCCCCTATTCTTCCGCATATATGCATAACAAGTTTGCCATTAAGGACCTTGGCGACACCGATAGCACAAATGACGCCCTCTGGGTTGCTTCTTATAACCCAAATTTAAACGAACTGGCGGCTGACTATGCGTTGGAAATACCCGATTCCCGGCTCACCCGGGCCTACCTATCTGAATTCAATCAGTTATGGGGTTCAACAGGCTCAATACCCAATCCTGACAGTGCTCGCTTTCATATTGGCAAGTCCGATAATCTGCTTACTCACCGCTTTTTTATAAACGGCTACCCCGCATACCTCTACTTTTCTCCCCAGACGCCGGTAGTGGACACAATTACCGCCTTCACCGCCCGGGCCGAAAATACAATTCTATTTGCCATTAATTCATTTACTTATAACCCATTGGGGGATACAATGATTCACTTGTGGCAGGAGGGAATTGTAATCGCTGGAACAATTGATAAAGCCGGTGCCAACCACCCAGCTTCTGAATATCCCCGTCTCCGGACCAGACATATTCCGATTCTCATCGATTCGGTTCCATTCGGTAACGGTATATTACATGAAAAAATTATAGTAATTGACTCCGCTATTACAATAGTTGGATCTGCCAACTGGTCACAAAATGCCAATTTTTATAACGACGAAAATATCATTATATTCACTGATCCTCAAATTGCCCGCCGGTTTCTTCGGGAAATTCTTGACCGCTACCTTGAAGCCGGTGGCACATATCCACCGGGAATAACTGAAATTACACCACCGGCTAAGTTTAAATCCCCAACACGATTTTCATCACCATTTATCCCTCCCCAAGGTACCGTCCTCTGGAATATCACTGGCACAAAAATAGCCCCCGGAACTACGCTTCCGTCAGGATGCTATTTTCTCGTAGAAAAAAACGCACCTGGAGAATAGTTATTATTCGCTAAAGAACATCTTGCCGGCATTTGACATTAAAAATTACTTGAGTAAATTTTATGCATTCCGTGTTAACATAGAAAAAAATATGAACAGACAGCTACTCTCCGGTGATGAAGCGGTAGCTCGTGGTGCTTGGGAAGCAGGATGTAAGGTAGCCGCCGCTTACCCCGGAACACCTTCAACCGAAATTCTTGAATCCCTCGCTACCTACAAAGATGTCTACTGCGAATGGTCAGTAAATGAAAAAGTCGCCTTGGAAGTAACGCTTGGCGCCGCCCTTGCCGGGGTAAGAAGTCTGGCAGCAATGAAGCATGTCGGCTTGAATGTCGCCGCCGACCCGCTCTTTTCTGCCGCTTATATTGGCGTACGTGGTGGTTTGGTAATCGTTACTGCCGACGACCCTGGAATGCACTCTTCTCAAAACGAACAAGATAACCGTTTCTACGGACTCAGCGCTAAAATTCCGGTTCTCTGCCCATCGGATAGCCAGGAGGCAAAGGATTTCACGAAAATCGGTTTTGATATATCGGAGCAATTTGATATCCCGGTATTATTACGGTTAACTACCAGAATAGCCCATTCCAGTTCTATCGTAAGTCTGAATGATAGAACAAATAAACCACACCGGGGTTACGAAAAAGATTTACACAAAACTACCCTTCTTCCCGCTTTCGCACGCCTTCGGCACATCGACCTGGAAAAAAGACTAACCCGCCTGCAGGAATATGTTGAAACAACCCCCCTTAACGTAATGGAAATAAACGAACCCGACATCGGGATCATCTGCGATGGGGTCGCCTATCAATACGCCCGGGAGGTTTTCCCAAAAGCGTCTTTTCTAAAACTCGGAATGGTCTATCCATTTCCCAGCGAATTGGTCCTTAAATTCGCTGCCCGGGTAAAAGAAATCTTCGTAATTGAAGAAGTCGACCCCTTCATTGAACTTCATGTTCGGGCGTTGGGCTTAAAAGCAAAAGGAAAAAACTGTCTACCTCGGGTTGGTGAATTGAACCCCGGGGTCGTTCGTCTTGCTTTTAAAAAATCAGAAACTAAACCGGTTCCCGAGAGCGAAATTCCCAACCGTCCCCCCGCCCTATGCCCCGGTTGTCCCCATCTGGGTATATTCTATTCTTTGCAGAAACAGAAGGTAATTATCGGCGGCGATATCGGCTGCTATACCCTCGGAGCTTTACCGCCACATAATGGAATGGATACTTGTATTGATATGGGGGCATCAATCACTTTTGCCCACGGTGTTGATAAAGCGCTAAGTGACTCCGACCCCCGCCCCCGTATAGCAATAATCGGTGACTCTACTTTCTTTCACTCCGGTATCACCGGACTAGTTAATGCGGTGTATAACCGTTCTAATATCATTGTGATTATCACAGACAACCGAACCACCGGAATGACCGGCCATCAGGACCATCCGGGAACAGGCAAAACTCTAATGGGGGAAATTACCACCACCATTGACATAGAAAAAATTGCCCGCGCCTGCGGCGTAGAAAATGTTGTTCGCGTTGACCCCTACCAGATAAAACCCACCCGACAGATAATTCGTAAAACCATCTCCGAAAAAAAACCAGCGGTCATTATCTCGCAACGTCCCTGTGCCCTTCTCGTGGGTAATCAAGGACCGGCAAAACAGGTAGTTACTGAAGAATGTGTCGGTTGCCGTAACTGTCTCGCTCTTGGCTGCCCGGCAATCTCATTCACCGAAAACAAAGCGTTTATTCTCCCAACAAGATGCGTTGGCTGCAAAATGTGTGTAGAAATCTGCCCGCAGGGAGCAATAAAATGAACATTTTGGTTTGTGGTGTTGGCGGCCAGGGCGTGCTTCTATTTTCTGACATCATCGCCAACCTGGCTCTGGCAGCGGGTTTAGATGTTAAAAAGAGCGAAGTCCACGGAATGGCACAACGCGGCGGAAGTGTTACCAGTCACATCCGCTGTAACACCAAAGTCCATTCACCATTAATTGAAGAAGGCACCGCCGATTTAATAGTTGCCTTTGAACAGCTTGAGGCGCTGCGCTACATTCACTTCCTTGCCCCTGACGGCTGGTTGATATATGATTCGTTACGGATCGATCCGCTCCCGGTTCAACTCGGGATGGTGGAAAATTTATCCGACACTGCGCTCCAGAAACGAATCAATTACCGTGCCCCCCGCAACCAGGAAGTCCGAGCGTTTGAAACCGCCTGCCAGCTGGGTAACCCTCGGGTCCAGAATATGGTTATGCTCGGCGCAGTATCGCTCTTTTGGGAATTCCCGGAAACACTCTACCATCAGGCGATAAACCTTCTGGTCAAACCACAGTTTATTGAAATCAATCTCAAGGCATTTACTGTCGGACGACAACTTGTCCCAAGGCGGCTGGCGATCGAAAAATAAGTTCCTAAACGCCAGCAAAGAAAATCCACCTCTTCTGATCACTGTAATTGTTCAGGAGAAAACTTCTCACTCATCATCCGATGTTTTATTTTAATGGGCAAGTGCTCTACCTAAGTAATAGGGCCAAACAATTATCGCCAGTACACCCTTCCAGAAAAAAGGAAGCTGAAGGTAACCGATTGTAAATAACCAGCCGATAAACCAAACCGGCCCCATCAAAGACGGACCATGCCACTCATGTTTTATTTTCACCTTTTCCCCTTTTGCTTTGACCTCTGATTCGGGATTTTTTTCTTCTGACACCGATACCTCCTCCGGGAACCCTGGTGAAAATAGCGGGGGCTGGATTCGAACCAGCGACCTTGAGGTTATGAGCCTCACGAGCTTCCAGGCTGCTCCACCCCGCAATGATCACTAATATATATAACAACAACTATAGCTTATGTCAAGAAATAATTCTGTAAGTCTTGACTGATAGCAAAACTCACGCTTCAGCTATCCGTTTTTCGCTTCTTCTACAATAGAGTTTTGCTGCAAGAACAGAAATAGCAACCGATACCAACTACAGAAAACACAGTCCTGCTCGGCACTAACCATAGAAACCGAATGGTTAGCATTGTTGAATAAAGTAAGCCCGACTGACTATTGACGTATTTTACCTATTGACTTTTTTAAATTTTTATGTTATCATTTCTTCTTAAAATTTATCAGAATAGAGACTGTTTTAAAATAAATAAAATGGCGTGCGCCATTGAATTTTTATAAACGGAGGCAATATGGTTAAGATATTGAAAAAGCAGGTATTAGCACCGCAAATTAAACGGATTGAATTAGATGCCCCCGAAATTTCCCGCAAGGCAAAACCAGGACAGTTTGTTGTCCTGCGGGTAAATGAAGAAGGGGAACGGATCCCATTAACGATTGCCGATGCCAAACCGGATGAAGGAATTCTGGTAGTGGTGTTTCAAGAAGTGGGCAAATCAACTATGCTCTTGGGCACCCTTAACGAGGGTGATAAAATTATTGACCTGATCGGTCCGCTGGGAAAGCCGACCGAGATTGAAAAATTCGGGACGGTTGTCTGCATTGGAGGAGGAGTAGGAACACCAGAAATCTATCCGGTTGCCCGGGCATTAAAACAGGCTGGAAATAAAGTTATTTCTATTATCGGATTCAGAAATAAAGAGTTAATTTTGATGGAAAAAGAAATGGCCCAGGTTTCAGATGAGTTAAGTGTAACCACGGATGATGGATCCAATGGAACCAAAGGCTTCGTTACCGATATACTTCAACAAATAATCAACCGGGGAGAAAAAATTGACCGTTGTTTTGCCGTGGGGCCGGTAATAATGATGAAGATGGTTTCACTACTCACTAAACCCTATGGCATTCCAACCATTGTTAGCCTGAACCCCATAATGTTAGACGCCACTGGAATGTGTGGCGTCTGCCGTATTGAATATGACGGTGAAACAAAATTTGCCTGTGTTGATGGACCAGAGTTTGACGGACACAAGGTCAATTTTGACCTTCTGATGGCACGTCTGAAGACCTACGTCAAAGAAGAAAAACAGGCAGTAGAGATTTTTCTGAAGTCTAATCCTGCCGGGTGCAATTGTAAAAAAGGGGGTATGTGTGCCTAAAATCAATCCGAAACGAACACCCATGCGGGAACAGCCCCCGGAGGTTCGTCGGCACAACTTTGATGAAGTCCCTTATGGCTATTCTCCCGAAGAAGCTATTCTAGAAGCACAACGTTGTCTTAAATGCAAAAAACCGGGTTGTGTTGAAGGATGTCCAGTCCAGGTAGATATTCCTGGATTTATCAGCCAGATCGCCTCTGGTAATTTCTTGGAATCCATGAAAATAATGAAACGAACCAACGTTTTACCAGCGATATGTGGCAGGGTTTGTCCCCAAGAAGTTCAGTGTGAAGGTTCCTGTATCTTGGGTAAAAAGATGGAGCCGGTGGCAATTGGCAATCTGGAGCGATTTATCGCCGACTGGGAAGCAACCCAGCCAGAGTGCGTAATGTGTGAAATTCTTCCTCCTACCGGAAAAAAAGTAGCAATTATCGGCTCGGGCCCCGCCGGCCTAACCGTAGCGGGAGATATGAGAAAACGAGGACACGAAGTTGTCATATTTGAAGCACTCCATAAACCAGGTGGAGTATTGATGTACGGCATCCCGGAATTCCGGTTACCTAAAGCGGTAGTAGAAAGAGAAGTAAATTTTGTCCGTTCAATGGGAGTAAAACTGGAACTGAATTATGTCGTCGGAAAACTGAAAACGATTGATGAACTGTTAAACGAATTTGATGCTGTATTTGTGGGCACCGGTGCCGGTTTACCGTTATTTATGGGTATACCGGGAGAAAACTACCTCGGAGTGTACTCTGCCAATGAATATCTTACCCGTTCCAATCTGATGAAAGCCTATCTATTCCCAAAATACGATACACCAATTGTAAGAGGAAAACACGTCGCGGTCGTCGGTGGTGGTAATGTAGCGATGGATGCCGCACGGACTGCTCTCCGGTTGGGTGCAGAACGGGTTGTTCTAATCTACCGACGCTCGCGAGATGAAATGCCAGCTCGGGCGGCGGAAATTCATCATGCTGAGGAAGAGGGAGTTGAGTTTCAGTTATTAACCAACCCGGTACAGTACATTGCTGATGAAAACGGTTGGGTTAAAGAAGTGGAATGTCTGCGAATGGAATTGGGAGAACCGGACTCTTCGGGTAGACGACGACCGGTGCCAGTTCCAGGTAGCGAATTTCGAATTCCGGTAGACACCGTAGTAGTGGCAATCGGCAATAGCCCCAACCCCCTTATCCCGCAAACAACCCCCGGTCTGGAAATTTCCAAACGGGGTACCGTTATCGCTGAACCGGAAACGGGTAGAACAACAAAAAAGGGTGTCTTTGCTGGCGGAGACATTGTCACCGGCGCCGCAACGGTAATTTTAGCAATGGGTGCCGGTAGAATAGCCGCCCGCTCAATGGACGAATACCTGCAGACCGGAAAATGGTAATACTAAACGCAGAGGCCTATCATGAGTAGAAGCGATATTGTCCGGCGGTTACGAAAGAGAAAAATCGGGGTTTTAATGGGAGGATGGTCAAGTGAACGGGAAATATCACTTCTCTCCGGCCAAAGGGTTTTAGAATCCTTAAAACACCAAGGCTATCAGGCAATAGGAATTGACGTCAACCGGAGTTTCGTTGACCAGATCCGCCAGGCAAAAATTGACATGGCTTTTATTGCGCTGCATGGAAAACCCGGTGAAGACGGCACAATGCAGGGTTTTCTGGAATTGTTAGGACTTCCCTATACCGGTTCCGGTGTTACCGCCTCCGCAATTGCGATGGATAAAATATTTACCAAAATGCTGTTTAAACAAATCGGCATCCCGACACCGGACTTCGTTACCATCGGTAGTGAAGATGACGTAGCCGAAGGATTAGCCGAGGCGGAAAGACGGTTCGGTTACCCAATGATTGTCAAACCTCGTTGCGAAGGTTCCAGCGTCGGCATTGAACTACTGGAAGGTAAACGCGGGGCATTAGACAGGTGCGAACGTGTCTGGCGCGGCTTTGGGGAAATGCTGATTGAACCATTTGTCTCGGGAATTATTGCCACCGTTGGCATCGTCGGCAAAGAGGTACTTCCCATTTTAGAACTGGCGCCAAAAAGCCAGCCCTTTTACAATTATGAGGCAAAATACACGCGAGGAGAAACCGAGTTTATCATCCCCGCCCGGATTTCCAGCCGAACAGAAACCAAAATAAAAGAACTGGCGTGGAAAGCCCACCAGGGAATAGGGTGCAAAGGTTTTTCCCGAATTGACCTGATCGTCAAAAATGAACGCCAGCCCTACTTCTTGGAAATAAATACTATTCCAGGGTTAACCGATCTCTCTGACCTGCCCGCGCAGGCCGAGTACGCCGGTATCTCCTACGACGAACTAATCTTTCGTATCCTTGCTGATGCCCTTGTATGACGCGGACGTTTCTTGACAGACAAACAATTATTTATAGCATTCTACATTATGATTAAAGACCGGCGATTAAGAAGACATTTAAGTATCCGACATCGGATTAGCGGAACACCGGCAAGGCCACGCCTGTGTATCAAAAGAAGCAATAAACACATCTACGCCCAACTGATTGATGACACCACCGGAAAAGTCTTAACCGGTGTTTCCACCCTTTCACCAGAACTTCATGATAAAAAACTGAAACCCACGGAAATGTCTTTAGAAGTAGGAAAGTTGATCGCAACAAAGGCCAAAAAAATCGGTGTAACTCAAGTGGTTTTTGACCGTAGTGGCTACCGCTATCATGGCCGGGTAAAAGCGGTAGCTGAAGGGGCCCGGCAAGGAGGACTCAAATTTTGAGAGAATTTTTAAGTGAAGCCGAAACTACGACCACCCAACCAGAAGTAGAATTAATCGAACGGGTGATCAATATCAAAAGGATATCCAAGGTAATGAAAGGCGGTAAGCGAATGCGGATTTCCGCCGTAGTAGTGGTCGGCGACGGTAAAGGACAGGTAGGCGTTGGCCACGGTAAAGCGGTGGAGGTGGCGATGGCGGTACGAAAGTCAACCGCCCGAGCACGCAAGGAAATGGTATATGTTGCCTTCCGCGGACACACAATCCCCCATGAAACCTGGGGAAAATTTGGCGCCAGCAAAGTATTAATCAAACCCGCTGCTCCAGGAACCGGCCTCATTGCCTGTCCCCAGGTCCGTGCCGTGCTGGAAGCGGTAGGTTTAACCGACGCCCTCACCAAGGTATTTGGTTCGCGCAACCATTACAACACCGCCAAAGCAACCGTACTTGCCCTTCAGAAACTCCGCACAATTGATCAAACAGCAGCAGCCCGTAATAAACAAATAGCACATTTTGTGGAGCGTAAAACCAATGAAACGATTGAAAGTCAAATTGGTTAAAAGTCTAATTGACGAAAAGAAACAGCATAAATTGATTGCCCGGTCACTTGGTTTACGACGGGTTGGGATGGAACGTATCTACGAAGACCAACCCACCATCCGGGGAATGATTTTCAAAATCAAACACTTGGTGCAAGTGGAGGAAATGTGAAATTGAACGAGCTGAAACCCGCTCCCGGGGCGGTGAAAAGAAAGAAAAGAGTAGGCTGTGGCCCTGGTTCTGGCCACGGTAAAACATCCTGCCGAGGGCACAAAGGTGCCGGACAGCATTCAGCACCCGAGTTTGATGCCCGCTTTGAAGGTGGTCAGATGCCATTTTACCGCCGGATTCCCAAACGGGGATTTAACAACCCAACCCGGGTAGAGTTCAATGTTTTGAACTTAGACGACCTGGAAAAATTATCCGTAGACGTTATTACGCCCGAGCTGTTGATAACCAAAGGATTGGCACGGCGCGGACAGCCAATAAAAATCCTCGGACGGGGTGAAATCAAACACCCCATCACTATAAGCGCCCACGCATTTTCTAAATCCGCCAGAGAGAAAATTGAACAGGCGGGTGGTAAAATTGAGGTGATCTCTTGACCGGTAGCATCCCAAATATATTTAAAATCCCCGACCTGAGAAGAAAAATTCTATTCACCTTGGCGATGGTGGTTATTTACCGGCTCGGCACCCACATCCCGGTTCCCGGCATCAATGCTCAAGCACTTGGTTGGGTCCTCTCCCAGATGCGCGGAACTATATTCGGACTCTACGATATCTTTGTCGGAGGAGCGCTATCCCGGGCATCGGTCTTTGCGCTGGGGGTAATGCCATATATCTCTGCATCCATTGTATTTCAGTTACTGGGATCGGTATTCCCGTTCCTGGAAAAACTACAGCGTGATGAAGAAGGTAGAAAAAAAATAAATCAATACACCCGTTATGCCACTGTGTTACTGGCGGTAATTCAGTCCGCCAGCATCGCAGTTTATCTGGAATCACAACCCGCTACGCAGTTCGGGTCAATTGTCCTGCAACCGGGGTTCTTCTTCCGGATAATGACCATCTTCACGCTCACCGCCGGCACCATCTTTGTAATGTGGTTGGGAGAACAAATTACTGACCGTGGGATCGGCAACGGCATCTCCTTCATCATTCTTATCGGCTGTCTTGATAGCACCCCGCGCGATTTAGCTTACACCTTCCAGCAAGCCAGAATTTCCTCCTGGTTCTGGTTGGTAATTGTTGCAGCAATGGTATTCATTGTCTACGCCGCAGTGGTATTAATGACGATGGCGGTCAGAAAAATACCGGTACAATACCCCAAACGGATCCTCGGCCGAAGGATGTACGGTGGCCAAAGTACCCACATCCCATTAAGAATAATAACCGCCGGCGTCATCCCGATAATCTTTGCCCAGAGTTTAATTGTATTCCCGTCCACATTTGCCACATTTCTCAAACTCCCATTTCTGCTGTCATTACAGCAAATTCTGTCCCCGGGTGGCTGGCTTTACAATCTCCTCTATGCTATCCTGATAGTATTTTTCACTTATTTTTATACCTCCATCGTATTCAACCCCCGGGACCTAGCTGAAAATATGCAACGTTACGGCGGTTTTATTCCTGGCATTCGCCCGGGCGAAAAAACCGCGGCCTATATTGACCGAAGCCTCTCCCTCATCACCTTACCCGGTGCCCTGTTTCTGGTAATAATTGCCCTGATTCCATGGATACTGATGACCGCCTTCCGGGTTCCTTTTTACTTCGGCGGAACCACCTTACTAATTATCGTTGGCGTAGCACTGGATACACTCCAGCAGATTGAAGCACACCTGGTGATGCGACACTACGAAGGCCTGGTCAAAGGTGGTAAATTCACAGGTCGGCGCTTCGGATAGTCCCTTACCATCCCCAGCCGTGGAGTTTCTGGAACTGCTCCGGCGTAAACGAGACCGGGGCAGGTTAACTGCAGAAGAGATTAACTGGCTGGTATCCTCATTTACCAGAGGAAAAATTCCCGAGTACCAAATGGCGGCTTTTTTGATGGCGGCTTTCCTTCGTGGGTTAAACCGCGAAGAAACCGTCGCCCTCACTCGTGCCATGATGAATTCCGGTGCCGTTCTGAATTTAAAGGAACTTCCCCAACCAAAAATTGACAAACATTCTACCGGCGGCGTGGGTGACAAAGTTTCTCTAATTCTGACACCCCTTGCCGCTGCCTGTGGTATAACCGTTCCGATGATCTCGGGCCGAAGTCTGGGGCATACCGGTGGTACTCTTGATAAACTGGCTGCAATTCCTGGTTTCCGGACCGACTTAGAACTAACCGAGTTCTATCAGGTTTTAAAACAAAACGGCGCTGGCTTCATCGGGCAAACCGATGAGTTGTGTCCGGCGGATAAAAAACTCTATGCCCTGCGCGATGTCACCGCCACCGTCGAATCAATCCCGTTGATCGCTGCCAGTATCATGGCTAAAAAACTGGCTGAAGATATTGACGGACTGGTTCTGGACATTAAAACCGGCACCGGTGCATTTATGCGCCGACTCCGAGATGCCCGACAGCTGGCCCGGCTGATGATCGCCATTGGTGCCGATACGGGAAAAAGGGTAGTAGCGGTTATCACCGGAATGTGGCAGCCCCTGGGCAAAGCGGTAGGAAACTCTCTGGAAGTAATTGAGGCAATTGAAGCACTAAAGGGAAACTGGTCGTCTGACCTCCAGGAAGTAACCCTCACCTTGGGCGAAGAAATGCTCTTGCTTGCCGGTAAAGCTCAAAAAAGAACGCAGGCACGCAGGCAGTTGCTACGGGCAATCACCACCGGAAATGCGCTGACCAAATTCCGGGAAATAATAATCGCCCAAGGGGGCAACCCGAAGATAATTGATGACTACACGCTGCTTCCTTCCGCACGCTACACAAAAGACGTCTCTGCCCCAAATTCAGGATACGTAAAAACAATCAACGCCTATCAGGTAGGTCTCCTGGGTCTGGAAATCGGTGTGGGCAGAAAGTCGCTTGATGATAAAATTGACTTCGGAGCCGGTTTTCTCTTTCACCGGAAAATCGGCGACCAAGTGAAAAAGGGGGAACCGGTAGCCACGGTGCTTGCCAACGACAAAAAGGTGCTGGAAACGGTAGCCCAGCGACTCACGGGGTTTTTTTCCTATTCCGACAAACCAATTAAACCGGACCGGATTATCGTTGATCGGCTCACCACTCCGGCGACAAAGGCGCAGCGATCACACCGAAAACGGAGGGGACATTGAACACCACCAAATTCGTTGGACCGGACCCGACAATTCAAACTCGACTCACGGAAATGCTAAAACCGGAATTATACGGAAAAAGCAAAATACGGGTCCGCTTAATTCAAACCCATACCTCCTGGGTATTTATCGCCGGAGAATTTGCCTATAAAGTAAAAAAACCGGTAAACTTCGGCTTTTTGGATTACACTACGCTTTCCGCACGAAAATTCTTTTGCAATGAGGAATTCCGCCTCAACCGACTCCTTTCTCCGGAACTTTACATCGGGGTTCTTCCAATCACCGACCGCCGTGGCCGACTTTACATCAACGGCCCGGGACAGATTATTGACTACTGTGTAAAGATGCGCGCTCTTCCCCAATCGGCACTGATGACTAACCTCCTCGAGAAAGAACTGGTAACGTTTGAACAGATTGACGAAATCGCCCGGAAAACCGCCGAGTTTCATCGGCAAACAGAGCGAAGTCCGGAAATCGCCCGTTACGGCAGTTCCGAAATAGTCCGCTTGAACTGGGACGAAAACTTTGCCCAGACAATGGAGTTCCGGGGAAAAACCATCACTACAAAGGAATTCAACGATATTAAAAAAAGGGTGGAGCGGTTTATCGTCCGAAACCGAGCGCTCTTTCGGAAACGCCGGGAACAAGGGTTTGTCCGGCGCTGTCATGGTGATCTGCACTCCAAGAACATCTTTATCACCGACCGGATATACATCTTTGACTGCATTGAGTTCAACCCCCGTTTTTCCTGTTGTGATGTCGCCTCGGAAGTTGCCTTTATGGCAATGGATTTAGATTATTTCAATCGGCACGACCTAGCGAATTTCTTTGTTGAACGGTATCTGATTTACAGCGGCGACGAAGATTTTCTCCGGCTGCTTAACTTTTATCGTTGCTATCGTGCCTATGTCCGGGGTAAAGTCATCAGTTTTCAGCTAAACGACAAAACAATTTCTCAGAAAGCAAGGACAGTGGCAAAAGCCACGGCAAGAAAGTATTTTCACCTCGCGTGGCGTTATGCTCAACTGCTAGAAGAAAAACCCTGGCTGATGGTGATGTTTGGGCTACCTGGGACCGGTAAAACCTATCTGGCGCAGCGATTGGCTGATGCCCGATTGGTGATGCATTTAATTTCCGATTCAATTCGCAAACAGATTATGGGAATAAATGTTACCGAGCACCGGTTTGAAGGATACGGCAAGGGAATCTACTCTTCCCTTGTCAGCCGGCGAACTTACGAAGAAATGCTGCGTCGGGGGCAGATATTCCTCCGGGCGGGGCAACCGGTTATCCTTGACGCCACATTTCTCACCGAAGCCACCCGAAACCAATGCCGGGAAATGGCCGCCAGACTCAAAACGCCAACGATCTTTGTCTGGTCTTACTGCCCGGAAAAAACAGTTCTAGAACGATTGCGCCGACGGCGGCAGACCACCAGTTTCTCTGATGCCAAAATTGAAATTTACCGGATGATGCAACATAAATTCCAACCGCCACGATTAACCCGCGGGGTAATAAAAATTGACACCCGCCAACCAATAAAAGGTTCCCTCCGTAAAATTGAGCGCGCACTACTTCATCTCTGATACCCATCTCGGAAACAATAAATCCGAGGGTGAAGAAAAACTGAAGGACTTTCTATCGCATATTTCCGGACGAGCTGACTCGCTTTATATCCTTGGCGACCTGTTTGAATTCTGGTTTGAGTTCCGGCAGGTGATACCCAAAAACGGCATCAATATCATTGACAATCTGAAGCGATTGCGCCGATCGGGCACCAATATATTTCTTTTCCGCGGCAATCACGACATCTGGTTCAACGGTTGGGTGGAACGAGAACTACAGATTGAAACGGTCTGTGATCAACTGGCGACCACAATTGACGGCCGGCGTGTTTTTCTCACCCACGGCGACGCCTTAGACAAAAGTTTTGTACCCCGATTGTTTAGAAAGTTAATGCGCAGCCGACTCAATGCGAGACTCTTCTCATTGGTCCACCCGGACATTGGTATCTCATTGGCAAAAAACATTGCCGCCCGCAGCCGCCAGGAGATGCTTAAAAGAAATAAAACCCAAAACCTCCAGAAGGCAATGACCGATTTTGCCCACAAAAAACTAGCCGCGGGGTTTGACCTGGTAATTCTGGGACACTCTCACGTACCAGAAATAGTCCACTTTGAACAGGGAGTCTACCTCAACTCCGGCGATTGGGTCCAAAATTTTACCTACGGACTTATTCAAAACGGAGAACCGTTTCTTAAATGGTGGCGATAAATCCGCTGCGGACAATCCGGACCGGCGCGCTGAACGGGGTCCGGGCGTTCCTGAAACTCATGGTGATAGTTGCCCCGGTATATACCTTTGTCACCATTATTAAATACACACCTTTGCTTGCCACATTTGCTCGCCTGATGGCACCATTTATGCGTTTCTTTCGGTTACCCGGCGAAGCGGCAATGGCTATAATCCTCGGGAATTTTATCAATATCTACGCCGCCCTTGGCGCCATCACCGCGCTAAAAATCAACGGCGCCCAGTTCACGGTGTTAAGCCTGATGATTCTCATCTCTCACTCCCAGATTCTTGAAACTGCGGTCTTCTTTAAAATCAAGGCAATGTGGTGGCTCCTCTGGATTATCCGCTTAATCGTCTCATTCGCCATTGGCGCTGCACTCGCAGCACTCATCGTTCCACCGGGAAATTACACTACGGGCAGCGCAGATTTCACCGCTTTACAGCAACGTTTTACTTTTATGCCCGCCCTCAAAAACTGGGCAGTGGGACTCACCAACACCGCCAGTAAAATGCTTTTGGTGCTTATCGGGATATTCATCATCCTGGAACTGACAAAAAGTTACGGCATCCTGGAGAAGATTCTCCGGGGAGTTAAAAAAACCATCGGCTTTATGGGCTACAACGAAACCGCAGGAATGCCCTGGCTTGCCGGCAATGTCTTTGGCATTGTCTTTGGCGCCGGCTTAATTGTCCAATCGGTCAAAGAAGGCGCGCTTTCCTCGCGTCAGGTAACTCTGGTGGCCACATTTCTTGCTCTTTGCCATGGTTTGTTTGAAGACACCGCCATTTTTGTCGTCCTTGGTGCCAATCTGTTCTGGATTGTTGTTCCCCGAGTTGTCCTGGCGGTTGCCATCACCTGGTTGTTAAGCCGATTAATCAAAGAAGACGTTGTCATAAAGGAGGAAAAAAAATGAAGGCAACTCTGCTTGTCAAAAACAACTGGACCGATAAAGTGGTCGCCGTTTTGATGTTTGAATCGGAGGAAAAACCTCTGGGAATGGACCAAAAAACCTATAACCAAATTAAACCGCTGCTCAAATTCCAGCGCTTCAACGGTAAATTCCGCACTACCGCCATCCTATCCACCGAAGAGGGAATAATAATCCTTTCCGGCCTTGGCAAACGTCAGGAGTTTGAACCCGACCGGTTAAGGGTAGCGGTTGCCCGGACGGTAAAACGTACCGAAGAAATCAACACCAGCAAACTGGGCATCCTATTGCCGGCAGAAAAAGAATGGCCAACGGGCATAGAAAAATTCCTCACCTGGGCAACTGAAGGCGGCCTTTTGGCCAGCTACCGATATCACCGTCATCGTCAACCCAAACCCGAAGAACCGGAAGGGCTCAATGAACTAACGTTCATCAGCCCCAAACCTCCCTCCCCGACAATGCAGCAGGCACTGACCGAAACCCAGGACCGCGTCGCCGCAGTCTACTACACCCGCGACCTGATTAACGAGCCGGCGGGCAACAAATTTCCCCTCCTTTTAGCGAAACGAGCAGCAGAACTGACGGTAAACGACAAAATCACCGTTCAAATAATAAAAAAATCAGCACTGGAAAAAATGGGAATGGGCGGAATCGTCGCTGTTGGCAAAGGATCAGCAACCCCACCCTGTCTCCTCCACCTTACCTATACCCCCCGAATCAAACCCCGACGCACCCTGGTGATTGTCGGCAAAGGTGTTACCTTTGACTCTGGTGGTCTCTCTCTCAAAACCGCCGACCAGATGGAAACGATGAAAGACGATATGGCCGGTGCAGCAGTTGTGCTCGGACTCTTCCACTACCTCACCCGGAAAAATCTACCTGTTCTAGTCCACGGCCTGGCTCCGCTCGCGGAAAACCTGCCCAGTGGGACCGCCCAAAAACCCGGCGATATCATTCGGCATTACAACGGAAAAACGGTTGAAGTAATTAACACCGATGCGGAAGGCAGGCTGTTACTTGCCGATGCACTCGCCTACGGCGCCACCCTTAAACCCGACCTAATGATTGACATCGCCACCCTGACCGGTGCCTGTGTTATTGCCCTCGGCGACGAAATCTCCGGAATCATGGGCAATAGTCAGCAGGCAATTGATAAAATTATCGCCCTGGGCCAAGAACAGGGAGAACTTTTCTGGCAACTACCGTTAACTGAACGCTACCGCAGTCATCTTAAAAGCCCTGTTGCTGACATAAAAAATACTGGTAAACCTCGGGTAGCAGGCACAATCATTGCCGGACTATTCCTGTCCGAATTTGTCCCGCAGAAAATCAACTGGGTACACATTGATATCGCGGGCACCGCGTTCAGCAAAGAAGAACGAGACTACTATCCGCCCGGTGCAACGGGAATTCCATTACGCACCATTATTGCGCTCATCGCAAACGAAAAAATTTGACAAAGGAGTCATTTTTAATTCCGACCAACCCGATATGATATAAATAATAAAACATTACAATAACACATTATTAAATAGCAACTTAACTCACTACTGTTATCCGGTTATTGTGCTACAACTCAACACCCTCCCCTGCCCCCTGCTGCCCGGTTTCTCCCTGACGTTGCTGTGCATAAAGATGTCTTTTGTCTCAACACCATCGCCCCCAATCTAATTCCCGCTGCCGAATCTCAGTCTCTAAAACCAGGGGGACGATTCCGCTGTTGGCTTCGGATATCATCTCAAAACATTACCGTTTAAAATACTATCCGGAATTTCTTGACTGTTTTAAAAAACAAAATACACTTCCTTGTCGTGCTTACTATTCAGATTCTACTTGTCGCCCTCATGCCCCCTGGTGCAGTACGGGCATGTGACGCACCCAATGATGAAGGAGGAAAAATTAACATCACCTGGCAACGGTCGCCCGACACTACAATTATCGGCTACCGAATTCTCCGCCAGCAACAAGGAACAGAAAACTGGGATACAATTGCATTTACCGGCAGGCTTGCCAACCGTTACACCGATGACGAAGTTAAAAACCGGGTATTGTATCGCTATCAAATTCTCGCTGTCTCCGAAACCGAAACCGCCTCCTCTGAACCGTCAGAATATGTTTCCGCCACCCCCCAGTGGTTTGACAGCACTACAATTCCGGCACTTGTTGGAACATTTATCTTAAGTTTCCTCTTTGTCTACTTCATCAACCGCGCTAAAAAGGACCACAATTTATTCATCCGCCGCATTGCTGGACTGGATGCAGTAGAAGAGGCGCTGGGACGGGCGACCGAAATGGGAAGGGCAACACTCTATGTTCCGGGTCTTTCATCAATGGCGGATGTCGCCACTATCGCCTCCCTCAACATCCTCGGCGAGGTGGCAAAAAAGACCGCCCAGTTTGGAACCCCCTTGATCGTTCCCACTAGTGACCCGATCGTATATACTGTAGCGCGCGAGGTCGTTAAGGAATCTTATACTACCGCTGGCAGACCCGATGCTTTTCACCAAGATATCGTTTTCTTTGTCACCGACCAGCAATTTGCCTTTGCCGCGGCAGTGGACGGAATTATGACCCGGGAAAAACCTGCCACCAATTTTCTCATTGGCATGTTCTGGGCGGAATCGCTGATTCTCGCCGAAACCGGTGCCGCCACCGGTGCCATCCAGATCGCCGGCACCGATGCAGTCGCCCAGTTACCCTTCTTTATCACCGCCTGCGATTATACACTGATCGGTGAAGAACTTTACGCCGCCAGCGCCTACATCTCCCGCGAACCTTTGCTTCTGGGCGCAATCAAAGCCCAGGACTACTCCAAAGCGGTTATTACCACCATAATCATCTTATTTTCTCTACTGGCGCTGGGATTTAATCTGCCGGTGATTAAATTGCTATAGGAGTAGCAACCAATGCAAAGAAGAATCCCCCTGTTCCTTGTTTTGATAACCGGTATTTTCGGTGCCGTGGCATTTTTCGTCCCCTATCCCGCTATTCGTAGTGCCGATGAAATAATGCGTAACGATGTCCAGCGCATCATCACCGCCTTCAGCCTTGTCCTCGGTGTCGGCTCAATTGTTCAGCATCACCTGTTAAAAATCCGCCGCAAGGCACAACACTGGCCATACAGTTACATCACCATTATCGCCCTGGTTATCACCGCCATTATTGGCGTGTTTGGCGGCATTGATGTTACCCGCCCCGGGATTTTACCCACCCGCATCGGTACTTTTTCCTTTCACATTCAGACCGTCTATTCAAATATTATGGTCCCGCTGGCAGCAACGATGTTCTCTTTATTGGCTTTTTTTATGTCCTCAGCTGCCTATCGCGCCTTCCGTGCCCGGAACCTGGAGGCTACCCTGCTCCTCCTCGCCGCTTTTGTTTTGATGCTCGGCGCCGTACCACTAGGCAGACTCATCCATCGGCAACTACCCGCCTTTGCCGAATGGATCCTGGCGGTCCCCAACACCGCATCAAAACGGGGCATTCTCTTCGGCGTAGAACTGGGTATTTTTGCCACTTCCTTGAAAATTATTCTCGGCATTGAACGGGGGTGGTTGGGCGGAGGTGGCAAATGAGCACTAACACCTCCCGGGAAAATATCTTTGTCCGGTTGCAGCGGATTGACCGCCGTTGGATTTACTTGGTCCTGTGGTTGGTGGTGATGATCCCCCTTCTCTTCCCCTTCAAAATTCAACCCCAGCCCACGCTCCCTGTCCAGAAACTCTTCAACTACATTGACACGATGCCGGAAAACAAAGCGCTGGCAATATCGGTAGACTTCACCCCCGATACCCGGGCAGAACTCCAGCCGATGGTGGTCGCCATGCTGCGGCACGCATTCGCAATCAAACGCCGGGTAGGGATTCTCGCCATATCGGTTTACGGTCTGGGACTGGGTGAAGAGGCAATCCAACAGGTTACCGCCGAATTTAATGCTCACGCCCGGACTCATGAAGATTCGGTCATCTACGGAGAAGATTATGTCTTCTGGGGTTGGACGACACCCGTCCTCACCGTGATGCTCGGAATGGGAGAACGTATTACCAACGTCTTTCCGGTTGACTATTACGGTAACAAAACCGAAAGTCTGCCAATAATGCGGCACATCAAAAACTACGACGACATCGGCATACTGGTTACCGTTGCCGCCTCCGCGATCCCTCGTTCCTGGATTAACTACGCCCAGACCCAATTTGGCGTCAACCTCAGCTGTGGCATCACCGCCGTCTCAGCTGCCGACTTCTATCCCTATGTCAACTCTGGCCAGTTTATTGGTATGCTTGCTGGCATGAAAGGTGCAGCGGAATACGAACAACTGGTCGCCCAGCGAATGGCGAAAAACGGAATGGACTGGACTCTCCGCAACCGCGGTACCGAAGCGATGTCCTCTCAAACCGCCGCCCATCTTGCCATCATGGCGTTTATCGTCATCGGCAACATCGCCTTTTTTGTCACCCGCAGGAGGAAAGAAAAATGAACCTCTCTACTGACCCATGGGTCTGGATTGCCGCCATTCTGACCTTGGCGATATTCTCATTCCTTTATAAGGAAAACCCCTTCTATCGTTTTGCCGAGCACCTTTATGTCGGCATCGCCAATGGCTATGCAATAACCTTTTACTGGCACCGGGTTCTCGTCCCCAGTCTGTTTGACCGCGTCGGAGCAACGACAACACCACTATCCACTAAAATCTGGCTCATTGCCATCGCCATAATCGGTGCCCTCTACTTCACCCGTTTTATTCCCAAAATCTCCTGGCTCGTCCGCATTCCCATCGCAATTGTCCTCGGTTATGCCTCCGGCGCCTCTATCCCCCGAGCGGTTGACGCCGAAATCATCCGGCAGGCGAAAGCAACCATCATCACCCGGGCAAGTTTTGCTGACTGGCAGACCGGACTCTGGGCGGTGGTCATCCTTCTTGGCGTAATTGCTACCATCAGTTACTTCTTCTTCTCCACCGAACGCAAGGGTGCGCTCAAACCGCTGAGCTATACCGGCATTATCTTCATCATGATTGGTTTTGGCGCCTCCTTCGGATACACCGTAATGGCGCGCATCTCCCTGTTCATTGGCAGACTCCAGTTCCTCCTCTCCGACTGGCTTGGTCTAATAAAATAACCGCTAGTTGATAGTTCTCGACCATTATCTATTTTACAGATTCGTGACACCCCGTTAAAATAAAACCAAACGGTAAAGGAAGATGTGCGCGTTTTGTAACTGTTGGCGTTTTGGTCATTATTAGCCAAGTCAGCTTAGCTTAGGCGCTAATAACATCTAAAAACCAAATCGTCGTGTCCGGGTAGTACTGACCGCTTCAAAATAGCGGGGTGGTCAAAATCTTGACTGGACGGGTTAATGTGTTTAATATCATCCCCGATGAAAGAAGAAGGACAGATAAAAGCAATACCTTGTAAATCGGACAACTTCTCCGAATGGTACACTGCGGTGGTTTTGAAAGCAGAACTCGCCGACTACGCCCCGGTACGTGGCTGTATGGTCATCCGTCCCTATGGCTATGCCCTCTGGGAAAACATGCAGGCGCTGCTGGATGTCCGATTTAAAACCACCGGCCATGTAAACGCTTACTTCCCAACCCTGATTCCGGAAAGCTTCCTGAAGAAAGAGGCTGAGCACGTCAAAGGCTTTTCGCCCCAGGTCGCCTGGGTCACCCGAGGAGGCGACTCCGACCTAACCGAACCACTGGCCCTCCGCCCGACCAGCGAGGCAATAATCAACTGGATGTACGCCAAATGGGTTAAAAGTTACCGCGACCTGCCGGTTCTAATTAACCAGTGGTGCAACATTTTCCGCTGGGAAAAAACCACCCGGTTGTTCTTACGCACCCTAGAGTTTCTCTGGCAAGAAGGACATACTCTGCACCGCACTCAGGAAGAGGCACAGGAAGAAGCACTAAGAATTTTAAATATTTATGTTGATTTTGTAGAAAATGAATTAGCAGTCCCGGTTATCGCGGGAATGAAGCCGGAAAGCGAAAAATTTCCGGGTGCCATTGCCACCTACTCTATTGAAGCATTGATGCCAGACGGACAGGCGCTTCAGGCGGGTACCTCGCACAACCTTGGGCAGAACTTCACTCAGGCGTTTGACATCCGTTATCTTGATGAAGACAATGCCGAAAAACACCCTTGGGGTACCTCCTGGGGTGTCTCCAGCCGGCTTATCGGAGCAGTAATAATGACGCACGGTGATGACCGCGGGCTGTTCCTCCCTCCCCGGATCGCCCCCTATCAGGCGGTCATTGTCCCTATTCTTTACGGAAAAGACGATGAAATGGTTATCAACCGCTGTAAGCAGCTAAAGGAAACGCTCAATTCCCTTCGGATCCACCTGGATGACCGAACCCAGTTCACTGCGGGCTGGAAGTTCAATGAGTATGAGATGCGCGGTGTTCCCCTGCGAATTGAAGTAGGCCCCCGGGATGTAAAGAACAACCAAGCCGTTTTGGTCCCAAGGGATGGTTCGGGTAAATTGGCCGTTCCGATTGAAAGACTAAGCGAGGAAACAACCCGCATCCTTGCCGAAATTCAAAAAAATATGCTTCAGCGTGCCCGTCACTGGGTTCAAAGTGTCACAACCAGCGCCACCAGTTTAGCAGAATTCAAAAGAAACATCGCGGAGAAACCGGGGTTTGTAAAAATTCACTGGTGTGGTTCTCAAGAGTGTGAAAACAAAATTATTGACGAAACAAAAACTACCCCTCGTAACATGCCACTCAATGAACAGAACACCCTGGGTAAGTGCATCATCTGTGCAAGAGAAACAAAAACCTTAATTTACTACGCCCGCACTTATTAATGCCTCTCCTTTGTTTGGATACTGTTTTAGCGCACCGTAATCAGATTCTTAATTTTTTCAAATTTTTTCGGACCGATACCCCGCACATTCGTTATCTCTTCTATTGATTTGAACCTGCCCATCATCTTGCGATATTCAATTATCCTTTCGGCGGTTTTCGGGCCAATTCCCGGCAACTGGCACAATAGTTCAACATCAGCGGTGTTGATGTTAATTAACCCTTCTGCCGGTTTAACAACCAGACCTGGCGTAGCGGGATAAAACCGAGGAAAATCAATTGGGCTCACCTTCCCTGTTTTTTCTCCGAATCGCAACCACATTTCAGTAAGATTCTCGGGCAACACCCGCCCCTTTTCCTGAATACCGATTTTTTCCAACCACCCCTCGGTTGTTACCACTCGGTAGTTTCCGCTCTTTCTTTCTCTCAACCGCAACCGCGCCACCTCAACCAGCCGGGGCCAGTAATTAACTTCACCGGTAACAAAAAAATCCGCCCCCGCCACTGCCGGACAAAGGTAATTACCGTCAATTCCGACGGGCATCAGCAACCGAACTAATAGACTCTCGGGAAGCGCCACTATCCGAAGCCGCTCCCGGTAAGGAACCACATTAAACAAATCCCGGCGGGTAATTTCTCCCCTCTCCAGACCCATTTCCAGTGCATCCAATGGGAGAATGGCGATATCGGTCTTGGTCAACCAGCGAATTCCCTCAGCCACCACCAGCCCCAATTTTACCTTTCCTCTTTCGTCAGGAGAAAACTCCTCTTCACTCCGGGCAACGATCGTCCCCATATCACCGAGAATATACCGCTCCGGTGAAACGCCAATTGCCGTTTCCGCCTCGGTTTTGGGCATCTCCTCCACATTACGCACCTGTGCTTCAATTGCGTAAACCCGACGCTCAGTTTTATGAAAAAGAATATCGGCGATGCCGATTCGCTGGCCGTACACGCCACTTACCACCACCGCCACCAACCCGACTGTTGACAGCTGGCTTTCCAGATTTGCTGGCTCACCACGACAGATAACCATATTGACTTCCGAAATACTATCAGCAATCCGGCGTCCAGCATCAGTATCAATATGGCCAAAAACAATTACCACCTCTGCCGATTCTACCTTCACGGCCGGTAATATCCGCCGCACCTGCACCAGCGGGTCATCCACCACCAACCCGGCGATGTCCTCCTGACGGTTTAAAACCGGAATTAGGGGATCAGTAATTCCGATAATACCAACCTTTATTCCCCTGATTTCCTTTACCAAATAGGGACGAAAAAGAGGAGATCGCCGGTTCAGCAGAACATCCAGCATCGGGTCGCCAAGCAGTGGAAAGTTGGCGGAGCGGGCAATGATTTCAACATTGTAAATACCGCCGCTAAAATCCCGAGCACCCAGAACACCGGCATCATAGCCCAATCGGTTCATCAGTTCAATCATCAATCTGCCTTGGGAGCTGTCGCCCTCGGGAGAACCAAATCCAAAATCGCCGTTATCAAAAAGTAATGTCGCCGGCGTTCTCTCTCGCTCTACCAACCGGACAAGATTACGCCACCCCCCCAGTTTTCTTCTTGGCAGACCAACCGAAGCAAAATCAGGCACCGGCAACAACTGACCGTGTAGGTCAGAAGTCCAAATCACCCGGATGACTTCAAAATCCGACCGCGGGTTCACTCCGCTGAAAAGAAGCAGCATAAGAACGCCGATCACAACTCAATATAGCCATCATCCGCTTTCACTTCAAGTCTGGTGAATACTTGACTTTACAATTGACTATTTTACAATGAGGCCAATGGACATTTTTGCCAAATGTCGGGATTATTACCCAATAGTAGAACGGGCGAAAAAAGCCGGTTATTATCCTTATTTTATTCCCCTTAATTCCGAACCAGATCGGCGGGTTGTCATCAACAATAAAGAGTTAATCATGCTTGGCTCCAACAATTATCTCGGACTCACGACCGATCCCCGGGTAAAGCAGGCGGCAGTTGAAGCCATCAAAAAATACGGCACCGGTTGCACCGGCTCCCGTTTTTTGAATGGCACTCTTGACCTTCATGTCCAGTTAGAAGAAGAACTGGCTCATTTCTATCACAAAGAAGACTGCATCGTTTTCTCCACCGGCTATCAGACAAACCTTGGAGTAGTTTCGGCACTGGTCCGCCGCGGTGACATTGCAATTACCGATAAACTGGACCACGCCTCAATTATGGACGGCTGCCAGATGTCCTATGGATCGGTAAAACGTTTTACCCATAACGACCCCGAGTCGCTGGAACTGATCTTAAAGACACTGCCCAAAGACGCGGGCAAACTGGTAATCGTTGATGGCGTGTTTTCAATGGAAGGGGACATTGCCCCCTTAGATAAAATCGCCCCCCTGGCTAAAAAATACTACTGCCGATTGATGGTTGACGATGCCCACGCGGTAGGTGTTTTGGGAAAAACGGGCCGGGGCACCGCCGAGCATTTCGGAGTAGAAAATGATGTTGACCTGATTATGGGAACATTCTCCAAGTCCTTTGCCACAATCGGGGGTTATGTGGTGGGCGACCATCGGGTAATTACCTTTATCCGTCATCAGGCCCGGCCATTGATTTTCTCCGCTGCTATTCCACCCACGGCGGTCGCCACCGTTCTCGCAGCATTAAAAATCATCAAATCAGAACCCGAACGGCGGGAACGTCTCTGGCGTAATGCCCGCCGGGCAATTGAAGGATTGCGCTCAATGGGCTATAACATCGGTGCCACCACAACACCAATTGTCCCCATCCACATCGGTGACGAAATGAAAACCCTCTCCTTCTGGCGCGCCCTGTTTGATGCCGGCATATTTGCCAATCCGGTCCTGCCGCCCGCCGTCCCCCCCAACCGCTCCCTCATCCGCACCAGTTATATGGCCACCCACACTGACGAAGACATTGACCAGGCGCTGGAGATATTTGAAAAGGTAGGCAAAAGGGCCGGATTTCTCCCTTGAGCGCCGCCCAGGTTATTCCAGTAAAAACCGCTTCCGACCTAAACCAATTTGTAAAACTTCCCTACACCATTTACCGGAACGACCCCTACTGGGTACCGCCCTTAATCCACGATATCAAACGGACTCTCACGCCAGATAAAAACCCCTTCTGGAAACACGCCCAGCGGGAACTGTTTATCGCCGTCCGAGCCGGGAAACCAGTTGGCCGCATCTGCGCTACAATTGACTGGAACTATAATCAGTACCACCAGTCGGCAATTGGGTTCTTCGGTTTTTTTGAGTGTGAAAATGAAATTGAAACTGCCCGGGCCATTTTCCATGCCGCCGCCGATTACGCCCGGAAGGGGGGGATGAAATTTTTATACGGCCCGGCAAATCCGAGTCTCAACGACGAAGCCGGTCTTTTAATCAACCCCTTTAACGGCACGCCCTATATCAAAATGGCCTACAACCATTCCTACTATCCCGAACTTTTTGAAAACTGTGGCTTGACCAAAGTAAAAGACCTCTACGCCTATTCCGTTCCTCTTGACCAACCAATTCCGGAAAAACTGCTCCGCGTGATGCGGGCGCTAAAAGAAAAACCAGGGCTGACGCTGCGGACGGTGGACCTGAAAAACCTGAAACGAGACCTGGGCTTTATCAAAGAGGTGTATAATGACGCCTGGTCCCAGAACTGGGATTTTGCCCCCATGACTGATGAAGAAATTGACGACCTTGCCCGCCAGCTGCGTCCGATCATTAAACCCGAAATCTGTCCGATGGTCTTCTATCAGGACGAACCGGCTGGTATCTGCATCGCCCTGCCCGACTACAATCAGGTTCTGAAACACATCGGCGGTCGTCTGTGGCCCTGGGGCTGGCTCAAATTTCTTGTTTATCGCAACCGCATCAACCGGGGACGACTCTGGGCACTCGGAGTAAAACGCAAATTTCATCATCTTGGCTTTGACGCCCTTCTTTACTACGAATCGTTTACCGGAGCAAAAAAACTGGGTTATACCGAAGGCGAGGTGTCCTGGATTCTGGAAGACAACGTCGCCATCATCCGACCGATTTTAATGTGGGGCGGCAATCTCTACCGTACCTATCGGGTTTACCAGTTACCCCTTTAAAACCCCACCGGGAATAAATGTTCTGATAATCGCCTCAACCTGAAATAAATTACTCAATTTCTTCTCTCCGGGATTGAACACCACACCGTCAACAAAAAACATTCGGCCATGGTAATTAAAAGCATAGAGAACAAACGGTCCTCCCAGAACCGCCTTCCGGTTTTGCCAGACACCCCTAATCCGTAAAGCCGGTACGCCCAGAAAATCGGTTGTTTCGGCAACCACCGCCTTCCGATCAACAGAATCTCCATCATAAAACCGGCCGGTCAACCGGTCCCGTTCACCAATAATCGCCGCCGGATCCAAAGGAAAAACGGTATCCTGCCAGTAAACAAATATGCTCCGGTCCGGAAAATGGGTGAAGATGTAAACAAAGTTGTCGGCACTGTCTTTCTCCTGCAACAGCCATTTTTGAGGAACGTCAATCTGCCAGCCATAACTTGTCATTAACCGACCGGTCAAATTGACATCCCTGCCCCGGAGATAAGTCGCCCTCGCCATCTGCTCAAGGACCATATCGGTTACCGTCTGGTTAATCCGCTGGGCATAGCGCCGGAGACCAGGACCAAGAAGGGTTTCATTTTGAGCAACAAAAACCAGCGCCCACTGGTTATCAACCCAGGCATTGGGAAACTTAAAAAGCCCATAACCCGGATCTCCAAGCGAATCCAGACGACTTCCTACAATTGTCCGGATAAGCGTATCCTGAACCGTGCCGATAAGAAACACCAGCCGCATCCGGGAAAGTGCCGGAAAACGGCTGAAGTCCCCCTTCCGGATCTGAAATTCCGGTTCCGGCTGGGGGGTCACAATTCGCCGCTGCAGAATTCTCTCCACCACCGTATCCACCGCATGCCAGTAATCGGTTATTACCGTAATCTCCCGCAACGGCCCCAAGGAACGAGGTATCCGACTGGCGCACTGACAGCCCAAACTGGAGATAACCAGCAAAGCAAAACCGTTTATCCAGCGAAAGAATTTCCTGCTCATTGACTTCTATCCTACCCGTAACAATTCCGCGCGTCCAGCATAACGGGAATAAAGTACCTTACGCACCAGTTCATGTTGCGGTTGTTTCAACGCCGGGTCAATTTCAATCAACCGAAAGGCATCCCGGCGCGCCCTTAACAGAACCTCCCGATCCCGGAAGATATCGGCAATCCGTAGATCAGGCAGACCGTGCTGACGGGTCCCAAAGAGTTCACCCGGTCCCCGCAGTTCCAGGTCCTTTTCTGCCAGTTTAAATCCGTCGGTTGTAGCAACGAAATAACGCAATCGCTCGCTTGATTCTGCCAGTTCCTCATCTCCTACCATAAGAATACACCAGGAGGGTCGCTCCCCCCGCCCGATCCTGCCCCGCAACTGGTGCAGCTGGGCCAGACCAAATCGCTCCGGATGCTCAATCACCATAATCGTTGCATTGGGTATATCCACCCCCACCTCAATTACCGGTGTGGCAACAAGAATTTTCAATTCGCCTTCTTGAAACCGCATCATCATCTTGCGCCGCTCTTCTGGTGCCAGCCGGCCATGCACCAGACCAACCGCAAACTCCGGAAAAGCCGCCCTAGTTCGCTCAAATGTCTCAATTGCCGATGCCACCTCTAATTTTTCACTCTCGGCAATCAACGGGCACACCACAAACACCTGCTCCCCGAGCGCCAGCCGCCGCCTGATCCCCTGATAAACCCGCTCCCGCATATTTTCGGTAAAGAGTTTTGTTACCACCGGCACCCGTCCGGGCGGCTTCTCGTCAATGATGGATAAATCCAGGTCACCGTATACAGTCAGCGTCAGTGTTCTTGGAATCGGAGTGGCGGTCATCACCAGAAAATCCGGATTTATCCCCTTATTCAAAAGCGCCGCCCGCTGCATAACTCCAAACCGGTGCTGTTCATCAACCACCACCAAACCCAGACGGGAAAAACGTACCCCCTCTTCAATTAAACTGTGGGTCCCGAACACCATATCCAGTTCCCCCGACTCCAGATCAGCAATAATTCTCTTTCTTTCGCTCGCTCGCGTTGAACCGGTAAAAAGGGCAGGACGCACCCCCAGTTCCCTGAGACGCTCCTGCCAGTTACGAAAATGCTGCTCGGCAAGAATCTCGGTCGGCGCCATCAACGCCGACTGAAATCGGTTCTCGCTGGCGATAAGCATCGCATAAAGCGCCACCACCGTTTTACCCGAACCCACATCCCCCTGCAACAACCGATTCATACTCCGCGACTTCGCCATATCCCGCTTTATCTCCTCAATTACCCTTTCCTGTGCCGGCGTCAGCTTAAAACCCAGTCCGGCGATAAACGGCTTGGTCAGTCTGCCGTTCTCTACCAGGGGGCAGGGTTTGAGTAAACTCTCGTTTTCCCGCCGGCGAAGGGCCAAAAGCACCTGAAAATAAAACAACTCATCATATATCAACCGCTCCCGTGCCCGCTGAGCAGAAACCAGGCTCCGGGGAAAATGTACCGCCTCAATTGCGCTTTTGATATCGGGAAAGCGGTAATGGGCTAAAATCTCCGGCAACAGCGTCTCCGCTAAGTATTTGCCGAACCGAGTCAACGCTGTATCAATCGCCCTTCGCACCACCCACACCGACAACCCCTCAGTCAAAGGGTAAACCGGTATAATGACATTGCTATAAGAAAAATCTCCCTGGTTATCAAGCACTTCAAAATTCGGATTGATAAACTGCCGGTGCCGAAAAAAACTCACCCGTCCGGAAATCAGAACCTCCTGGTTAACCCGGAACCGCTTCTGTAAATCCCGCCGGTTAAACCAGATCGCCTCAATCATCCCGGAGCCATCCTGAATTAAGCACTGCACCAGTTCCCGCTGATTATGGGTTTTTCTTGCCGCCACCGCTACAACCCTGCCCCGCACCGTTGCCTCATCACCCACCCGCAACTTATTAATCGGCAAAACCAGGGACCGGTCAATATACCGCCGGGGAACCAGAAAAAGCAAATCCCCGACCGTCCTCACCCCGATGCGGGCAAACTGCTTCGCCCGCTGAGGCCCGATTCCTTTAAGAAACTGTATCGGGGTATTCAATCCCTCCCCAACCCAGGGTTTTTCACCGCCCATCAACAACCCCTAACCTTCATCGCTTCCCTTCTCACCGAGCAGTTTTTTAAACTCCGCCTCGTCAACTGTTTTAACTCCCAGTGCCCGCGCCTTATCCAGTTTAGACCCCGGCTCCTTCCCGACCACCACATAATCGGTGCTTCTGGACACCGAGGAAGAAACGGTTCCTCCCAGGGCCAGGATGCGCTCTGTTGCCTCTTCCCGGGTCCAACTGCTCAAAGTTCCGGTTAAAACAAACCTTTTCCCTGCCAACGGCTTCGGCCCGAGCGCCCGCTTCTCTACCAGTTGCAGACCCGCCTTTTTCAACCGCTCAATTAACTCCAGATTTTCCCTGTCGGCAAAGAAGTTCTTCAGTGACTCGGCAACAACCCGACCGATTCCCGTAATCTTCGCCACCTCCTCCTCACCCGCCCGCATTAACCGGTCAATTGAGCCAAAATGCTGGGCCAGAAGCCGGGCGGTATGGATGCCGATATGCCTGATTCCCAGACCGTAAAGCACCCGATAAAACGGACGGTTTTTGGACTCGGCCAGCGCCCGCAAAAAATTCTCTGCCGACTTCTTGCCCATCCGTTCCAATTCCACCAGGTCATTTAGTTGTAAATCGTAAAGGTCAGCGAAGTTCTTAACCAGTCCGGTTTTCACCAGCTGGAGCGCAAGTTTCTCCCCCAGTCCCTCAATATCCAGCGCATGCCGGGAACCAAAATGCAAAAGCCTTGCCACCAGTTGCGCCGGGCAGGAGGCGTTAACGCACCGCCAGGCAACTTCATCCCCCTCCTTAAAAAGTTTTGTTCCACAGACCGGACACCGCTCAGACATCTTGAACTTCTTTGCCCCCGGCGGCCGCAACTCCTTGATCACCCGCAACACCTGGGGGATTATCTCACCCGCCTTGTGCACCACTACCGTGTCACCCTCCCGGACATCCAGCCTTTCCACTTCGTCCATATTGTGTAAGGTGGAATGGGTCACAGTTGTGCCGGAAAGTTGCACCGGCTCCAGTTCCGCCACCGGCGTCACCGTCCCCAGCCGACCCACATTCAAAATAATTCGCTTCACCCGCGTCGCCTTCTCCTCCGGTGGATACTTATACGCTACCGCCCAGCGCGGGCTTTTCTCGGTCGTCCCCAGCTCCTCCCGGTCGTGATAACGGTCAAGTTTAATCACCATTCCATCAATGTCGTACGGCAACTCCGCTTTCTTGCGCTGCCACTCCTCACAGCACTCAATAACCCCGTCAATATCATCAAAGAGCAACGACGGCGGTGTCACCTTAAAACCCAGTTCTTTTATAATCGCCAGTGTCTCCGAATCACGGCGATAAGAACCCGGTGGCTTTGGCAGCGTGTGAATAAAGCAGTCCAGTTTCCGCTTCTTCACCTCACGGGGGTCAAGCAATTTCAAAGTTCCTGCCGCGGCGTTCCGTGGATTGGCAAATACCGGCAACCCCTCCTCCTCCCGCTCCTCGTTGAGCCGGACAAACTCATTCCGGGAAAGATACACCTCCCCCCGGACCTCAAACCGCTCAAATCCTGGCTCCTCCTTGCGCAGACGCAACGGAATGGAATTAATTGTCCGCAGATTCAGGGTAATATCATCGCCCCGGTAGCCATCGCCCCGGGTGGCACCCAGAACAAACCGGTAACCGTCATAACGCAAAGAAACCGCTACCCCATCCACTTTTACCTGCACTAAATAAACTGGCTTTGGCACCACCTTCCGCACCCGTCCGTCAAACTCCCGCAATTCACCATAGTCATAGGTATTGTCCAGCGAGAGCATCGGCACCTCATGAACTACAGTAGCGAACTCCTTTAACGGCTCACCACCAACCCGCTGGGTAGGTGAGTCAGGTGTCACCAGATCGGGAAACTGCCGCTCCAGTTCTTCCAGCCTTTTCAGCAACCGGTCAAACTCATAATCAGATATAATTGGCTGAGCAAGCACGTAATACCGGTAGTTGTGCTCGTTAATCTCCCGACGTAAACGCTCAATCTCCGCCTTTGCCTGTGCCTTGGTCACCACCATATTTTGCTTCTGAAAACCCCGCCTGTCAACCCCCTCTACTATTCTACCCTTCCCCCTACCTTCTCTCCAGCGGTGAATCGCAATCCGTTACAATAACCGTTTTTCGCCTCCTTTCTCTACCCCATTTTCCAACACCACCGATTTTATCACCGGTTATCATTCCAAAAATGAAAACTCATTTCCCGTGGATAATAACCTCTTTACCCCCACCTACTACCGGAACGGTCCCCTCCACCGTTACCCGGGCTGACCCAAAACTATTAAGTGCTTAAAAAATCGTCAGATATGAAAATAAACCAAAAAAGAAACGTTAATATCTCTGGTGCTAGGGATCTAAATGATAAAGGGCAAAAATCCTATCGTAGCGGTCTGGCGGTTTGCATTTAGTCCCTCTTCCAACATCCTCTCGGTTTGAAATTCATTCTGTTTAAAAGCAGAATACCTGTTATCCTTATGATATCGCGCCGATATAATTGACATTTTAGACGGTGCCAATTAATATCTCACGGACGGGGATGTTGTCAAACAAAGGAGTGAAAATGAAACAGACTTTTATTATCATCTGCCTCGCTGCTGCCATTCTATTTGCCAGTGGGACAAGTGGCGGAATGGGCGCATTCGGACCCGCCCTGGGTCTGATTGACTTTACCGAAATAAACGCCGCATTAACACGGGCAGGAATGGAGAAACTTTCCTCCTCGCACTGGATGTTTGGAGGGGGTGGTTATGCAATTGCCAACCGCACCATTATCGGCGGTGCCGGCTGGGGTGGCAGGCAGAGTATCTACTCTGAACCGCTCAACCTTGTCTGTCGGGTAAACTATGGCGGTGGCGAGTTTCGGACCGGCTACGTACTCCTGGACCTGAAACATCTACTGATCGCCCCGATGCTGGGAATCGGTAGCGGTGGCTATACCATTAAACTTGAACCATTCAACCGGCCGGTAAACAACTTGGACAGTCTGCTCCGTAACCCCGGTCGCACCGCTGTTCTCTCCTTGTCTGGCTTCTCGCTCAACCCTCACCTTGCGGTGATAATCCCGATATCGTTTATCGGTATGGAACTTCGCGGCGGCTATCTCCTTGGCCCATTCACCTCAGGCTGGGAAGTGGAAGGCGGTGGAGTACTGAATGAACCAAAGATGAAAAAAGGAACCCCGTGGTTCAGTATTAACGTTATCATCGGTGGCTTCAGCCGGGAAAAAATAAGAACGCGGAACGAGATAAAAATTGAGAGCAACGAAGGGGAACAGCAAGACAACGAAGAAAACGAAGAAAAACAGAAACAAGACGAATAACCGGCAGCAAAGATTTTAGTTGCCCGGGGTTAATTATTATTTAAAATTTATCTAAACATCAGGAGGACAATTGAAAAGATCTGTTTTTTTGCTCTTTATTGCTGCCATCGGTGTTCCTGCCGGTGATTTAACACAGACGTTAACCATTCCACGGGAAGCAATTAAATTCAATGCCTTTGCCGCTTATACTGTAGTGGAATTAAAAGACGGCATCAAAATTCCTGACCCCGGCAAACCGTCATTACCTTTTATTACCACCACCCTGGTTATTCCCCCTGGTGCCCGGGTCAACACTGTTACCGTCCGGGCACTGGTTACCGAAGAACTTCCTGGCACCTATAAAGTCTTTCCTGCTCAACCCCCGGTGCCAATTTCTCAAAAGAAGCCGGTGCCATTCTACCCTCCTGACCCGACAATCTACTCATCAGAAAGACCATTTCCCACCGCCCCTCTGGTCAATTACTCCACCGGCAACGCCTCCGGATTTAAACTCCTCCACATTATCGCCTGCCCGTTTGAATATCAACCCCGCTCCGGCAAACTTCGCTTCCACTCCCGGTTGGAAATAACCGTCAATTACGAAAACACCGGCTCTCCTGCTCCTGCCATCACCACTACCCAGAAGAAACTTGCTCTTACCGGTCTTAAAAGTCTGGTTGCAAACCCCGAACAACTGAACACATTCTCGCCGCCATCAAAAGAAACCGACCAGCCCGAAATTGACTACCTGATTGTCACCGATGCCGAACTGGCACCTCATCTCCTGTCCTATAAGGAATACCGAACTACCACCGGCTTAAGAACTGAAATCAGAACTACCCAATGGATTGACCGCAACTACCCGGGCCGTGACCTGCCGGAGAAAATTCGCAATCTGGTCATTGATTACTATCAAAACCGGGGGCTCTGCTATTTGCTCCTTGCCGGTGACAACCGCCAGGTCCCTTCCCGACGGATTGAAGTTTCGGTGGGCAACGAAAACGGCTCCATCCCCACCGACCTTTATTATGGTGACATTGATTACTCCTGGGATTCCAATCACAACAATCGCTTTGGTGAGATGGAAGATTCGGTTGACCTTTACGCCGATGTCGTTGTCGGCCGCGCTTCGGTTGACAATCCGGAGCAGGTCCAGAACTTCATCATTAAAGTCCAGACTTTTGAAAACGACCCGGTACCGGCTTACATAAAACGCAGTTTACTGCCCTCCGGCTGGCTCTGGCGCTCCCTTAACTATCACGGGAAAATTGTAAATGATTCCATCGCCCGACTGACCCCCTCCGATTGGACCGACCGCAAAATGGAAAACCCGCCCTCGGCCTTGGTGGTTGCCGACTCCTTTGATAACGGTTTTCTTGTCTTTGACCCGGCTGGTCACGGTAACGAATCCGGTGTTTACGATGAAAACGGTACCCCAATTTACACCACCGGCTTTGCCGCCCGCCAACACAACGACCGGCGCTTCACCATTATCACCTCTATTGCCTGCAACCCGGGAAACTTTGAAGCAGAAGACTGCCTTGCGGAAGTAGCACTCAACTGTACAAACGGCGGCGCCATTGGGGTAATAATGAACTCCCGTTACGGCTGGGGAACACCGCCGGAGATGGGTCCCTCAGAAAAACTCTGTGTCCGGTTCTATGATTTCTTATTTAACTACGCTGAGTCCCGGCTCGGTACCTGTCATAACCGCTCCCGGGAAACTTATGCCGGTCTCGCTTCTTACTCTCCTCTCTGGCGCTGGTGTTACACCGAATTCAACCTCCTCGGTGACCCGACTGTTGACATCTGGACCGATACCCCCCAACAATTGAACATATCCGTTCCGGACACCCTCTTTACCGGCCAGCAATCAATCACGGCCCAGGTGAATGAAAACAACACCCCCGCACCCGGGGTGGCCGTCACCGCTTATAAAGGAGAAGAGGTGTTCGGCCGCGGTATTACGAGTGGAACCGGACAAGTAGAACTCAATATTCACCCGGTAACCCCCGGTCAATTACTAATTACCGCCACCCGACACAACAACCTTCCCGCAACTAAATCCATTACCATTATCCAGGGCGATCCCGAACCCCTGTTGACCGTTCCGCGCTACGAAATTGACGACAGTGGCGAAAGAAACCCCAATCACATCCTGGAACCAGGTGAAACCTGCCGGCTTAAAATCACGCTTACCAATTCCGGCACTGCTTCGGCAACAAATACCACCATCACCCTCCGTTCCTTTAACCGCTACATCATAACTATTGATTCTATCGCAACCGCCGGCACCATCGCGCCTCAGGAATCCGTCCAAGTAGAAAACCTCACCATCACCGCCCCCGGAACAACACCACCCGGCTTCAGCGCCGAGATGCTGGCGCTATTACGCTCGGACCAGGGCGAATATCAACGCCATTTCTCAATTGAACTGGGTTATCCCGGTCGGACCTGGGCTGATGTTGACACCGGTGATTGCATATTAACCGTAACCGCCCGCGGCACACTTGGCTATGACCCGGAAACGGGTGGCGGCAAAGGATTCTGCTATCCCAAATCGGAAACCAGTAGCTTGAGAATCGCATCTTTCTGCATCGGTAACTCAGAGGGGTATCTCGTCGACCGATTCTACAACCAGGAACAATATGGCTTTGACCGGGACTGGCAACTCCAGGAAAGCCTCCGGGTTCAGCTTCCCATCTGGAATGCCGACCAGTTCATCTGGGGTAGTTTTAACGACCGCAATCACCCCCAAACAAAAGGAATTATCGTTGAACAACGAACCCTAGCCACCACCGAATTGAACAACTGTATCTTCCTGGTGTATGACATCTGGAATACCAGCCCCCTGCCAATCAGCAGCCTTTATGCGGGAATAATCGCCGACTTTGATGTAAGAATAACCGACCGGCTCCACGACATTGCCCTCACCATTCAGGCGCTGAATACCGCCCTGATGCGCAATGTCAATCTGGAAAACCGTTATCTCGGGATCAAACTCCTCTATCCGGCAAATCCGGCAATTCTTACCTGTATTGACCATGCCCGCTATGTCTATCCCGAATCGGCGATGACCGAGGGGATGAAATTCCGTACTCTGACCGGAAACCTCGGCGTCAGCCGTGCTGACCGTCCTTACAATTGGTCAATCGGTGTTGCTACCGGTCCTTTTGAACTGTCCGCAAATTACGGCCGTCAGCGCCTTGCCTTCGCCTTCATTGCCGCGAGCGACTCAACCTCTTACACCGTAACCTGTTCTACATCTCAGAGCTGGTTCAATAACAATGTCGGAATAAATGAAACCACGCAACCATTTCCGGTCCAAAATCACCATCGCCTTGCCATCTCCCCCAACCCCTTCACCAAACAGACCAACATCCACTACCACCTTCCTTATGCCGGTCGGGTATCAATTACCGTTCACGACATTACCGGAAGAAAAATCACCACGATTATCGACCAGAACCAGCCCGCCGGAAACAACAAAATCATCTGGGAACCACGAGAACTTGCCCAAGGGCTCTATTTTATTACTTTAAAAACACCTTTTTCCCTGCTGATCCAGCGGGCCGTCATTCTCCGCTAAAGTTAAACGGGCGGACCATTTCTGCTCCGCCCGTCTTTTGTAAGGCGCGGTCTGGCTCAACAGGACATATCGTCCTGACCCTCTGCCCCCCCTCCAATTTTTCTCGGCTCTCAACCGTCAAAACTAGCGATACTTTCTCTTCCCTGGTCGGCAAAAAAGAGTTAGCCACAACCTTCTAACTCTACCAGCCATCACAATTAAAATTGGCAGCATCCGTGCCAAACCAACTATTGTTGCGTAACTATATTAATTTACAGTAACTTAAACAATAGAAGCGGAAAAGGGAAAAGGGCCAGTGTCTCTTCTTGTGAAACGGTTTATTCGTAATTTTCTGGCGTAGATATGAAATAAGATGCGAAGTTACAGAATGTTAACTATATGTGTCTCCAAAATGATACAAATGTTTAAAATAGTCTACTTTTTTCTGGAGATGTTATGTTTTTTGAGCAACCGATAAAACTGCGCCCGGCTGTATCCGGCAAGTCGCGCTGCTTTTGTAACATCACCGCCTGTCTCTTCAAGAACTCGCAACAATGTCAACCGCTCCACCTCTGCTACCGCTCTTGTCTGGGCATCTCGACGGCGTTTGCGTAAATCCATTTCCCCTTCACCCGCCCTCTTCTTTGCTATTTCCTGGAGTTCAACTGGCAGATCTTTAATACTGATCATTTCCCCTCCAGCAAGCACAGCCGCGCGCTGAATTACATTCTGTAATTGTCGGATATTTCCGGGCCAGTCATAAGCAAAAAAACATTGCATAACCTCTTCTTCAACTCCTTTAACATGTCGGTTGGTCTCCTGGTTGACGCGGGAAATAAAATAATTTACCAGTTCGGGGATATCTTCTTTTCTTTCCCGCAGTGGCGGCATGATAATTTCTACACCGTTCAAACGATAGAAGAGGTCCTGGCGAAACTTATTTTCTTTAATTAACTGTTCAATGTTTTGATGGGTCGCCGTTACAATTCGGACATCCAACTTTATCGGTTTTGTACCTCCTACTCTTTCAATCTCTTTCTCCTGCAGGACCCGAAGCAATTTTGCCTGCAACCCCGCGCTCATATCCCCGATTTCATCCAGAAATACCGTCCCGCCATTGGCAATCTCAAATTTTCCCTTTCTTGCTACCACACCGGTGGCAGCCCCTTTTTCTACCCCGAAAAATTCTGCTTCAAGAAGTGTCTCGGGCACCGCCGAACAGTTAACCGCCACAAATGGCTTGTCCCGCCGGGGACTTGAATAGTGTAGAGCACGGGCAACAAGTTCTTTTCCGGTCCCGCTTTCCCCCCGGATCAGCACCGATACCGAGGAGTTCGCAACCCGGGAGACAATGGCTAAATTTTCCTGCATTGTCTTGGAACGGCCGATTACGCCGGAAAACCGCAACCCCGGTATCGTAGTTGTGACCGGCTGAAAAACTACCTCGGCAGCGGCAAGCCGATGCACTGCCGGTGCTAGAATCGCAGCGATTGTCTCCAGTGTAAACGGATTAACTTTGAAAACCGTTGTTTTAGTACTTTCAAGATAAATGCCCCCCAGAATCTGGCCACCGCTGATAACAGAAAAATAGATGCCGCTATCTGTTACCGCCGGTTTACCACCAGGGATAGCAACCGTCTTGACTTTTGCCAGATCAACTTTTCCCACAACCAACCTTACACTCTCGCCCATCACCAATGCCCCACCGACACAACTCCATCCTTCACACATCCTCCGCATACTTTCTTCAAGAAGTCTTACTGGCTCCAATCCCAGCGTCGCCAAACCAGAAATTGCCGAAAGCACCGCCATGTCCCGGTCGGTTCCAAGTTCTAACTGAAACAGCAAACGGTTTATCTCATCCGCCTCAGCGACAACTGAAAGATTGCGGAAAATCTGCGCCGCCCGTTTCAAAAACAGCTCTCCCTGTTCCTGGTTTCCTTCCTTCAAAAGCAACCGCCCGTATTGAAATTGAACCCGGGCAAACTCATAACTCTCTGGAGCATCGGCTAAAATGGTAAGGGCCCGTTTAAAACAGTCGCTCGCCGCCGCCGTCATCCCCTTCTCCATCTCCAGTAACCCTTCAACTCTCAACGCCTCCGCTTCACTTTTTCGCAATTCAAGTTCTCTGGCTAACTCACGGGCGCGCGTGCATAATCCCTGACATCGTTCCATCTCTCCGCGGGCAAGCTCCAGTTCCGCCATGCGCCAGTAGGCTTCAACAAGCCCCATTCGGTCCTCTGTTTTTTTACACCGGTCAATCGCTTCCTCATAAACTTTAGCCGCCGCGGCAAGGTTATGATGACGGTAATACGCCTCTCCCAGATTGGTCAATCCATCCCGCAATAATTCCGAAGCGGTTCTGCCCTTGCGACCGGCATCAACCACCGCGCTGAAAAGCTCTATCGCCCGCTCCAGACGATTTCGTTTCAAAAATAATTCCCCCAGCATATTCATCGCACTCCACCGAATGTATTCGTATCCCGACTTCTCCGCCAGTGCTATCGCTCGATAAAAATTTCCTATCGCATCCTCCCAATTTCCCAGTTGGGCAAACGCCCATCCCAAATTACAATAGGCTATCGGCTCGCTCACCCCTTCCTCGGCCGGTAATTCAACACACCGCTGGTAATATCTAAGTGCCTCATCAAACTTCCCTCGCATACCCGACAGATTACCCAGTTGATTGAGCACCGCACAAACCCCATCGTTATAACCAATCTCCTCCCAGATATTCAGCGCCTGCTGATAACACTGAACCGCCTCAGGATATTCGCTAACCGCATAAAAGGCTGATCCCAGCAGATAAAACCCAGCCCCCTCCAGGCGCCGATGTCCAATTCGGCGCGCCATTTCCAGAACCTGAGTAGCATAGTTGCGGCCGTCTTCAACCTCTCCGAAGTCCATACAAATCTCAGCCAATCCTCGTGCCGCCCGGGCTGCTACCTCCAAGTCACCCAGCGCACCGGCAGACCTTAGTGCTTCCGTTAAAAAAATTTTGGCTTCAGTCGGGTTTCTGTGCCGGAGTTCCTCTCCAAGCTGAATTAGGCAGAACATCCGATCCTTCCCTTCGGCTTTTTCCAATGTCTTTTTTAATAATTGAATCTTATCCTCTAACATATACCCCTCAGCATAGATGCGCTCATCACCAATGTCAAGCATGGCAAAATTTGACTGACTGCAAAATTGGTCTAATATACTGACAACGGTAATAAAAATGCCGTTCCTTTGAGAAAGTGTCTTATCGAAAGGAGATAAAAATGGCAAGAGCAACCTGCCCTCAGTGTGGCAACACCAACACCTGGGCTCATTATGAACACCCTAACTGCCCCAAGTCATCCCTTAGTGTCTACACTTGGAAAAAAGAAGCAGAAATCGGTCCGGATGGCAGACCGGTAAGCCATCCCTGTCCGGGTTGTAATGACGGCTTTCCCCACCCCCCATCATATCTCCGTTGTGATGACTGTGGCAATCAGTGGTAGGCTGATGTTCAATTAAAAGGAGCCAGATTACATCAACATACCACCATCAACCCTGATTACCTGGCCGGTAATATAACCAGCCTCTTCAGAAACCAGAAATAGACAAACTCCGGCAACGTCTTCCGGTGTCCCCGCCCTCTTTAAGGGAATTGCACTAAGGTAAGCCGTTTTTGTCGCCTCATCAAGCTTTTCTGTCATCGCGGTAGCGATAAAACCCGGGGCGATAGCGTTAACCGTTATATTTCTCCCTGCCAGTTCCTTAGCAACCGATTTGGTGAACCCGATTAACCCCGCTTTTGCCGCAGCATAATTTGCCTGACCGGCATTACCCATCTGCCCGATTACCGAACTGATATTAACTATTCTGCCCCAGCGTGCTTTGATCATCTCCCGACAGCAGGCCTTGGTAAAGTTGAACGCCCCCTTAAGATTAACCGCGATCACCCGGTCAAAATCTTCTTCGTTCATCCGCAACAACAAACCGTCCCGGGTAATTCCGGCGTTATTTATTAAAATATGAATGCCGCCAAAGTCTCCGGCCACCTTGTCGGCAATACTCATCACCAAGGAAAAATCGGCCACATTTACCTGATAGGCCTTGGCTTTTCCGTCGGTCCTCCTTATTTCAGCGGCGACCGCCTCCGCGGCCTCTCCAACCAGGTCACAAACCGCCACCATCGCACCAGCGCCAGCCAGCCGGAGTGCTATCGCCCTGCCGATACCCGAACCAGCACCAGTTACCACCGCACATTTACCAGAAAGGTCAAAGTTCATATTCTCCTCCTATCTAACAACTGTCAACCTGCCGGTATTCTCTTCTTTTATCCCCTCCTCCTCAATCTCAATGATATAAATATATAACCCGCTTGTAACCGGTTTACCCTGTTCATTACGCAAATCCCAGTAAGCGGCACGATGCCGCCGATTTATCTCCTCTGGCTCCCGGTCCAGCTTTCTCACCGGCTCCCCGGCAAGGTTATAAATGCGCACATTGAATCCGGGATATTTTTCGGCAAGCCGAAAACTGTCAGTCGGGGTGTAAACAATCTTCGCCGGAACACCCCCGCGAGAAGGAATAACCGGATTAGGAAATGCGTAAACCCGGCCAAGAAAAAGCGGCGCTATCTTAAGTACCGCCGCCATTACCGAATCAGACGCAGCTATTTTTTCAATAACTACTCCGGTTGGAACCCCGTCATAAAATGCGGTTGATGGAGTGGTGAAATTGCGCACCCCGGTATCGCTTTCCTTCCACAAATGGGCGTCACTCCCCCGGTCACCAGGACCAAGGACGTAACTAGGTGAACG
The DNA here is from genome assembly GCA_964412225.1 of uncultured bacterium. Lineage (GTDB taxonomy): Bacteria > Hydrothermota > Tepidihabitantia > Tepidihabitantales > Tepidihabitantaceae > CAYPNB01. The sequence continues at coordinate 79,632 of CAYPNB010000005.1, forward strand.
GTCCGCCCGAAGTATGCCCACCAGTGGCCGACGCTCATCGTCATTATTCGGTCTCGTTTCATCAACGTGGAGTATTAGCAAACCGCTACCCGGTAGACCCCGATCAAAACCGATCCGTTGTCGGTTTTCAACCAGAAAATACTCTCCGTTTCCGAATCTACCGTATAGCCAGTCCGGACCACCCGGGTTTTCCAGCAGACGAAAAGCGCAAGGCGTACCTGCTACCGCAGGAATTCGGGCAAAAACTGAATCAACCGTCCCGGGCTCAACCGAATCCGGCGTCGTCCACCCGAGGAGATACTTACACCAAGCACAAGGATGAACAGGAGAACTGCCGTAGGGTTCAGATTCACTTGCCCTACCCCATCCCCCTGCTGCCATCAAACAGAAACCACCCAATCCCGAACTGGAATAATCGGTGTCATAGAGGTCAGGCAAGCCGAGAAGATGTCCAAATTCGTGGCAGAAAACGCCGATCGTTATCAAACCGCCGTCTCGGAATCGCTCCGGTTGGACCGAAAAGAGATCCACGCTTACCCCATCCTGGGTTTGAATTGGCCCTGGTGAGCCAAAAATTGGATCCGACAACTGCCACTTATGTGACCAGATATCCGTTTTACTCCCGGTTTCCTCAGCACCCGGACCGGCATGGACTAAAAGCAGGTTTTCAACAAATCCATCGTGGTCGTTGTCGTAACGAGAAAAATCAACCTCGGGATCAACTGCGGCAACCGCGTCGCGCACCAAACCCTGACTGTTGTGAGGAAACTGCCCATAAATACCAAAAGAATCGCCACAATAATATGAATAGGGGTTATTCAATCTAACCCAGCCAACTACCGCTCCGTTAATATCCAACCTGCCATAACTCACTTCGGCGTAATACTCGCGTACCGAGCCGGTGGTACCAAAAATGAGATTTTCAAAACTGCTCTGATTATAACTGTGGCTGTTGTCGCTGAAATCAACCAATATCACTAAAACTGGCTGTGTAATTCCCAGCACAGCGCTGGTTTTTATCGTTTCGGGCTTTTCTATCATTCCGGGAAACCGTACCGTTTTCTCGTTTCCTGGCATCGACGGCATACCAAAAATTATACCAAAAACGATGTTTACAACGCCGATCGCCCTTGTCACTTTATAACTGGGGGGGTGTTTCCTCTGTCTTCCTCATTGAACAATTCCCGTCAAAAAAACAGCCCGGCTGAATCACCAGCTCACGACAGGTTATGTTGCCAAATACCTGGGCGCCTGCCTGCAGTTCTACCGTATCACCGGCAAATATATTCCCTTCAATCCTGCCTGCAATCACCGCCGCCCGACAACGGACCTCGCCTTTTAGCAGTGAACGTGGTCCAGTAAGAAATGCTTCTGCTACATCCATCCGTCCCTCAACCTGACCATCAAGCCGCAGGCTGCCGGCAACGCGACAATCCCCCTTCAGTGTGGTCTCCCCACCAATAATGGTATCAAGTTTGCCACCTGTTCTATCTTTGACCATTACGGCTCCTTTTTAATGTAGTATATACCCCTTAAATAGCCGTGTCAAAAACCACACTGGCTAGCTGTACCTTTTCCCTAATAGAAATAAAAATGGCCTCGGTCTCTATGCCTACAAACGATCAGAACTGTTAAAAGAGAATAGTGTTGATTAAAGAATAAATTGATTATCATCCCGCTAGGTAGCCACAGAAACGAAATTCAAGTAACCCGAGGACTACCAGCTGTTGCCTTCACCGCTTAATCGTAACACAGCCTCTTTCTTTTTTGTCAGCCTTTTGTAAGCAGCGTGGTAACGAACGCCCAGATTGAACTCCACCCCTTTTGCTCCTTTTAGAAAACCGGCGTCATTTCTGCCCCCAACCGAAAATAGCCAACCGCCGCGAATAACCCCGACGTCCACACCCGCTATTACTCCCCGCTCACTACTATATCCTATCGTCCCGGCAACCGGCAACCAGCGCCAGAGCCAAATTTCGCTGGTTAACTGGGTACCCCAGCGTCTAATTCGGACCGGTTCCAATTCCCAGACCGGGGCTACCAGCAGACCAAAATTGCACCGTTCGGTAAATTGATAACCAACACCAAAATTAACCTTCAGCGGCAATAATACACACCAGGGTTCGCCAACCCCATAAATCACCCGATAAGAAAACCGACCGGGGTCCCTCAACAAGTCGTAAAGATTGGTAGAATCAAGTTTAAGCACCCAGTACCGCTCGTCTATCCCCTCACTCCAGACAATCCCGGGACTGATATCAAGAAAACCAATACCTAATTCCCATTTTTCTCGGCGATAATTCAAGCCCAGGTCAACCGCCCATCCCTGTCCACCGGTAGCGGTAAAATAACCAACGGTCCCATCCCCGGCAAAAACTCTCCTGGTGGTAATAAAGCGCACACTGTCCTGAATCAGTTGCCCGTAAAAAAATCCCCGCAGATAATGAAGGGCACCACCAAAGGCAAAAAATTTACCAATTGTGGTCCCAAAACCAAAACCGGTTCGCCCTATAACCGTGGCCCGCGCTTCGGTATTTGGCGCGCTGTAAATTCGGTTAACCTCATTGCCGTTCAAAGCCAGATCAAAAATTTCCTTGGGCAATTTTACCTCAAGTTCGGCGTCGGTCCGATTTGAAACGGCCAGTCGCCCATAACTGAAACCGGCACTCTGCATGCTTACCCGAGAACCAATCTGCCACCCCCTGACAGGAATTGAACGCAAAATATCAGTTTTTGCCGCTTCATCAAGAAATGCACCGGTATAACGATTATACTGGGAAAGACTAAAGGCATTATTACTAAGCCTGATTCCGACTCCCAATACTTGAAAACCAACGCCCTGATTTCCTCCGTATGCCAATCGGGCAGGATTGAACAACAACACATCAGAACCGACTGGCATTACGGGATTAAAAACGGCAAGAATCGCCGTACTAATCGCCAATGGAAACATACATCAATCCTTTACTCTTATCAGTAAACGTACCAAGGCATCTAAACCCAGACGATCGCCAGCATAAACTACAACGGTGTCGGTTGCTGGTAATTCCAGAACCACACCCGCCCGGAGCGACCGACTCCGAAACAGAGTTGCATCAAGGCTATCTAACATTACCCCAATAACCGTGTCTTGACCGGCAACACATCTTCGCTCCTGATTAGTAATTCCGGCCGGAACCCCAAATGGAAGTATCACCGAATCCACTAACACACCCGCCTCCCTGGGCAAATTGACATCACGGCGGATAATTAACTTGCCACTCAAACCGATGGGGAAACAATTCCGCACCTCAATTTCAGCCTCCCCACCAATCAGATATTCTGAAATCTCTTCGGAAACGTCAGTCACCACCGCCTTTTCAGGTAAAAAGACTGTATCCGGCACCAACGCTATTCTCAAAGGGGCGCTTCCTATCGCCCGCCCGGTTATAAAATCCCCCTCTGTAAATCGTCCGTAACCGAATAATCGCACGTTGTATTCAACCGTAATAAATTCGGGACCGGCATTGATAATCTCGGTAATGGGAATTGTCCAATGGGAATTTTGGGGAGCAAATTTACTCCCCGGTCCCAGTTCCAGTAACCGCTCTGTTGTTCTAACCGGACAACCTTCCCGATAAGCGGTGAGTTTTAAAATCATATCAACCGGAAACCCTATCCCATTTGTCATATCTAGAGCCAGTTCGGCGTTGGCAATTCTAATACACTGAACCGAGAAAGGAATTGTTTCCAGTCGAGCCAAAACGTAAACCGGATCTCGAAAAGCACCCACAACCAAGCAAGGTACAAGCCCCCGGGTAACATAACTAATCCTCAAACCCGTAGTTTTGTTTAATTCCAGAAAATCTTCCCGAAAATTCGCTACTGCCCTAACCCGGAATTCCAAAATTCCCTTCTTTTTCCCCATATTATTAATCCCGATACCGCCGAGATTAAAAGAAACTATTCCACCGTGTGCCGGCTCAATGTGCATTTCAGAATTTAGGCCAAGTTTTCTAACCTCATAACTGATATCCAGGGGAATGGGCAAATCATTACTCAAAACAAATTCACAATCTCCTCCTCCTAGAACCGCGCTGTCAATTCTGAGGGGGTAAACGAAATCCGTCTTCACTAAAATCCTGCGTTCCACCTGTGCCTGCGAGCACCGTATTTTCCCGCTACCAATACGGAGAGAATCAAATTCAACCATAAAGAGCAACCGGTGATTACGAGAAACCATCAGACTTTCCCCATTACTCCCCGCAGACCCAAAGGTAATCTCAAAAGACAACGGCGCCTGGAGCATCAATCCACCTACTCCGAACCGCTGGACGCCGTTTAATCCCGGTGGCAGTGGACCAAACCGCAATTCCTTACCCAGTATTCTCAGAAGTACCGAGTCAAAATTAAATGGCGTTTGGTTAATAACTGTTACCCGAGCCACCCCCTCCAATAACTCAACGAACTCAATGTTATCCATCTCACAAATGCCCCTTCTTGTACCATCAAATGGTGGTATCACCAGCGTCATCCCGGTATCGGGAATCGGCATCATCAACAGTTCTTCTGCGGTTAAAACAGTATCACCACCCCAAAAATTAACAAATAAAAAATCGCCCAAACTTACCACCGTAGTCTCCTGCGTCACCAGCAACTCAAACACCCCCCCTGGTTGCACCGAACCAAAATCGTGCTCCCAGTAAAAAACTATTGAGGAATCGGGTTGAATTAAGAAATTATTAGAAGCGCTAATAATATCACCGAATCGAACCGAACCGCTGAATACCGGTATTGTTAACGGAACGTCCCATCGGGGTAAAGCCGGTGGCTTAAGACAGACCAGTCCACCAAATAATACGATTAAAGCAAAAGTTATAATTTGATACCCCTTCACCCTCAACTCCAATCCCCCGACGTGAAAATCTTACGGAGCCGCGTTACCCTGCAGGCGCCCCAGAGTGCCTGATGTTTTTATAAAAGGCGGCATCCTCTTAAAGTAAAAATTTATCAAGAACGCCTTTCAGGTGTACCGCAGCCCCCAGTATTGGGGTTCACCGGGCGAGATAAAATGGGGCCGTATTTGATAGGACTTGGGCGTGGGCTTAAAAATCCCAAGAAGGAGGCTAAGATGTCGGCCCCGGAGAAATATTAAGCGAACACTACTCAACCGGCAACCCAAAACAACACACACCGCTTTGACCCCCAATTTATTCACCGTCTATCGGTAGGTCCGCTTTCGTGTACCTTCCCAAACCATCAGCAGGTATCCCTCCCTCCCTTTTCCACCAATCAATCTTGGTGACGAATAGAGCAAGAGAGCAAAATTTCTGAGGCGATTTTATTTCAATGACGAAAGGCTGAGATGGCAGAGAAAAACGACGCGCTCAAAACCAGCTCTCTCGCTCTACCCGTCCTGCGATGCGGCAAGGAAAGTCAAGTGCTCGCCCGGTGAACCAAACTCCACCTTGTCAAAGAACACAATATTTGTTTCTTACTCCCTCACCAATATACTGACCATTCGTCAACCAACGCAAAAACATTTATAATATTTTTCATTGCCACTCCCTACTCATACCTTTCTCCAACACCGCACTGTAAATTAGCACCATCTATACCAAAACGCCGCAAAACACCCAAAGCAGATAACTCACCAAAAATACTAATGTTAAAATAGTCAACCCCGAAACATTTTTGATGCGACGGGGCAAATCAAGTCAAGGGTCAATGCCTTAAATACCGAAAATCGATGAGGTTAGCAAATTGCGACACCGCCAAACCACAAAAATGTTCTGTATTATCGTGCTAACATCTTGCGTGGAAATCGATTTTAATAGTTTATAAAACCTATGCTTGACTCAATTTCTGAAACGGTTATAATGGTTTAAATATAAGCGCATCCCGGTGAGCAGATTGCTGGCATTCACCAACAACTGCCCGTTGAACCGGCTTTGCGGATTAACGTTAAAAAGGAGTTTGTGGAAGATGAATAAAGAAGTCGCCAATCTAATTGCCCAGATTGCCCGGGTAAGAAATGTTGACGTTACCTATGTGTGTGAAACTCTCAGAACCAGTATCATTGCTGGGCTGAAACGGCGGTTTGGGGTTAACACCGAAGCGGACGTCACGATCAACCCCGAGACTGGCGAAGTCCGTGTATTTTTGGCGAAAAAAGTGGTGGAACGGGTAAACAATCCCGGACAGGAAGCAAGTCTTGCCGAAGCACAGCAAACCAACCCCACCGCCCAGATTGGCGATGTCGTGAGAATGGAGCTCCCGCTGGAAGAACTGGGACGAATCGCCATCCGCAAGGCCTCTGATGAACTCATGCTCAAACTCCGGGAAGCAGAGCGCGATCGGCTCTACGAAGAATACAGCCGCAAAAAGGGAGAAATTGTCACCGGGACAATTCAACGCATTGGCCGTGATGAAATCATTGTCAATCTCGGATTGATTGAAGCGGTGCTTCCCAACCGGGAACAATTGAAAACCGACCATTACCGACAGGGACTGCCAATTAAAGCCTACGTCCTCCGGGTAGAGAAAACCCCGATTGGACCCCGCGTGTTCCTCTCCCGTACCCACCCTGAATTCCTTCGTAAACTTCTCACTCGCGAGGTCCCGGAAATAAAGGAAGGAGTGGTGGAAATCAAAGCAATCGCCCGGTCTCCGGGGTTTCGGTCTAAAATAGCGGTCGCCTCGCGTGACGAAAAAGTGGACCCGGTAGGAGCCTGCGTTGGTTACCGAAAATCAAGGATTGAAAATATCATCAAGGAACTTTCCGGAGAAAAAATTGACATTGTGCACTGGAGTCGGGACCTGCAGGTATTTATCGCCCGGGCACTCGGACCGGCAAAGGTCTCAGAGATAATCAAAGAAGGGGACAGTTATATCGTCATTGTCCCCGATGCCGAATTTTCCATCGCCATCGGCAAAAAAGGACAAAACGTCTGGCTCGCCAGCCTTCTCACTCAAACCAAACTGGAAGTCCTCAAAGAATCTGATTACCGAAACCGCCAGCTTATGACGCGGGCAGCCAAAATCTCACTTAACCAACTGGAACTCCCGGAAACCATTCTCGGAAAACTTCAGGAGGGAGGGATGAATACCGCTTTTGATATCCTAAACGCCCCTCTCGAAGAACTGGGGAAAATCACGGAACTTTCCGGAGAAGATTTGGAAGCACTCCGTCAGCGGGTTCGGGATAAGGTATGGACCGCTTAAAAGTATTTGAAGCGGCAAAGCAGTTGAACCTCTCCAGCGAGGCACTCCTTGCGCTTATGAAAGAAATGGACTTTCCCCCGCGCGGCTATACCTCATACATTACCGCCGAAGAATTTGAAGCGGTTAGGGAACGATTGCGACGGGAAAAACACCAACTTAAAGAAGAATTTCGGCGCCGAAAATCTTTAACCGGCTCTCAGACCGTAGAAAAGAAACCAGCCGAACAGGAAATTACCCACAACATCAAACAGACGCTCACCAAAGTCTACGGCCGGGACCGAAAAAAACGCCGCACTACCCGCGAAGAAGAAAGACCACCGGGGCGAGAAACAACCACGCCGATGACGGTAAAGGTATCTCCTTACATGACCGTAGCAGAACTGGCACATGCCTTCAACCGTCCGGTTTCAGAGATTATAAAAAAATGCCTGGAAATTGGCCTGCGGGCAACGGTGAATCATCGCCTTGACCTTGATACTATTATGCTGATTGCCGACGAATTTCGCATCCCGGTTAAACAGGAAGAAGAAATTCAATCTCACTCCCCCCGGAGCGAAACAAAACCCCGACCACCGGTAGTGGTGGTAATGGGACATGTGGACCACGGTAAAACCGCCCTTCTGGACTATATCCGCAAAACCAAAGTAGCGGAAAAGGAATTTGGCCGAATTACCCAGCATATCGGCGCCTATGTCGCCCATTACGGGGACCGCCCAATTGTTTTTCTGGATACCCCAGGACACGAAGCCTTCACCGCCATGCGTGCCCGGGGTGCTCAGATAACCGACATCGCGGTACTGGTCGTTGCCGCAGATGAAGGAGTAATGCCCCAAACTCTGGAAGCGCTTGATCACGCCCGGGCGGCAGGCATTCCGATTATTGTTGCGATAACCAAATGCGACCTGGCTACTGCCAATCCGGAACGAGTAAAAAGCCAGCTCGCCAATTACAATGTTCAGGTTGAAGAATACGGAGGTCACACCGTCTGTGTAGAGACTTCCACTGTCACTGGACAGGGAATTGAAGCATTACTTGATGCCATCTCGGTACTAAGCCTGGAACTGGACCTGAAGGCACCCTACGATGGTCCCGCCCGGGGGGTGGTAATTGAAGCCCGCCTTGACCGCGGTCGGGGTAATATCGCCACTGTCCTCATCCAAGAAGGGACATTGAAACGAGGGGATCCGTTTGTCGCTGGGGAACACTACGGACGGGTAAGGGATATGCTCAACGAAAACTTCGTTTCAGTTACCACTGCCACTCCATCAATACCGGTTCAGGTCCTTGGTTTTTCCGGACTTCCGGAAGGAGGTGATCGCTTTGAGGTAGTACCGGATGAAAGAACCGCCCGCGAAATTGCCCAGCGCCGGTTACTGGCAAAACGCGACCGCATTCTCGCTGCCAGCAAACCCAAAGTAACATTAGAAGTACTTCAGGATCAAATTGTCAAAGGGCAGGTTAAAGAATTAAAAATCGTCCTCAAGGCGGATGTTTCCGGCTCTGCCGAGGCATTGCGCGAATCACTGGAAGGATTATCCCTTGACGAAGTAAAAGTCCGGGTAATCCACTCCGGCATCGGACCGATTAATCGCAACGACGTCCTCCTGGCCCAGGCCTCCGAGGCAATTGTCGTCGGCTTCCATGTCCGTCCCCTTGCCGATGCCCGACAACTGGCGGAACGGGAAGGGATTGAAATCAGAACCTACCGGATTATTTACGCCGCGATTGACGATATCCGGGCAGCAATGCTGGGAATGCTGGAACCGGAACGGAAAGAAGTTGTACTGGGACGAGCAGAAGTTCGCCAGGTATTCTCCATACCCCGGCAGGGATTAATCGCCGGCTCGTTTATCACCGAAGGAAAGGTTGTTCGTGGTGCCCAGGTCCGTATCCTCCGGCAGGAGAAAGAAATTTTTACCGGCGAGGTTACATCACTCCGTCGGTTTAAAGATGACGTCAAAGAAGTTGCCACTGGATATGAATGTGGCATCGGCATCCAGAACGCCAGTGATATTCAGGTTGGAGATATACTTGAGTTTTACCAGATTGAAGAAGTCGGCCGCGATAGTTAAACAAAACTACGCCGGTTTATTACCGTGAACATCGGACTCCTGGTAATAGATTGCTTTTTCGGTGACAGCCTATCGCTCAAAGACAAACGCCGGATATTGTTGAGTTTAACTGACCGACTGAAAAGGTCGTTCAACGTCGCCATCTGTGAAGTTGACTATCACGACCAGTGGCAACGCTCTAAAATTGCCATTGTGTCCATCAACACCGAATGGCGAATGCTCCAACAGAGCACTGCTAAAATTCTGGAAATTATTGAGCGGGATGGACGAATCAATATCCTTGCCACTGAGTTAGAACGACTGCGTTAACTTAGCAAGATAAGAACCGCTAATCCGATCAACCAACAATAATATCCGAACAGGTAAAATCGCTGACTGAGTACCAGCCGGCGTAAAAATACCATCGTCAGGAAACCAACGGCCCCGGCAACGACAATCGCCACCACAACCAGAACCGGAGAAACTAATGAAAAATCAAGCCGCCCCATCTCCAGAACCGCTGCCCCCAGCGTAATCGGTATCGCCAGCAGAAATGAGAATTCAAACGCCTCCCTCCGCTCTATCCCCAATAGCAAGGCGAGCCCGATAGTGGTGCCGGAACGGGAGATCGCCGGCAATAAAGCCGTCACCTGAATCAAGCCGATCAAAAGTGCCTTGCTCCAGTCCAGTGACAGCTGCCGATTACTGCACGCATAGCGGGTGAAAAAAAGTAATGTTCCGTTAAGCAGAAAAAATACCCCGATCAGCCAGTAAGAACTGAAAATTTTTGCAACCAGATCTTCCAGGAATAACCCGGCGAAAACCGCGGGTAAGGAAGCGATGAAAATCAACCCCAGCAATCGGCGGTCTTCGGCCCGCCCGCGAAACAACCTTGGTAATCGGTCACGGAAAAAAAAGAGCATTGCCAGCCCAGTTCCAAGGTGCAGCGCCGCGGTCAACTCCAACCGGGTGGTTAGTGGAGTAGCAAAAAACCCCTGAATCAACGCCAGGTGGCCATCACTGGAAACGGGAAAAATTTCTGTGATCCCCTGGACTAATCCCAGCACTACCGGTTCCCACCAGTTCATCAAAACCCCGTTTCAAAAGCGATATGAACCTTACCCTGCCACGGCTGCTCACCAAACGCAATGCCGTAATCAATTCCCAGCAATCCCACCTTCGTCTGCCATCGCCCTCCCAAACCGTAACCGGCGATAACATCAATCCTCCTGTCAACAGGCCCTTCCAGCACCCCAACGTCAGAGAAAATGTGAACTCGGGAATTAACCGAAAAATGATATCGCAACTCACCGTTCCACCAGCCACACCGCTCAGTGAGAAAAGCCGCTTCCCGATAGCCCCGGACCGTACCTTCTCCTCCGACCGCATACAGTTCCGGATCGCTCAAAATCACGGTCGTAAAGATCCCCCGCCCGCTGAAACTGTTCGCCCAGACAAATCTGTTACCCAACTGAACCAGCGGTGAAAAGTCCGCCTCAACCCAGCCAATATAATCGGCACTGGCAATTGTATCTGCTCCAGTCCGCCCTCTGCCTACCCGGGTAGCCAATCGCCCTATCACCCCCCGCCGCGGCTGAAAAAATCGGTCCCGTGTGTCCAAAAGCATCTCTGTTTTTAACCATAAAGTCTGCCGGTTCGCTATCCCGGTTAACCGGTCAAAACCAGAACCCAGACTGAATTTCATCACCCCAACGCCAACGGTCCCGTTAACTGCCATTGTAGTAAAGGAATAGCCGGTATCAATCACATTGTGTTCTGCCGAACCGGTCACAGTCAATGGCGAGCCGAGCAGCCAGGGCTCGGTATAACTCAACCGATACCGTTTTCTCCCGGAAATTGAACGCCACTCCGCGGTCACCTGCCGACCCGACTGCAAAATATTAAATAACTGCACACCGGCCCAGCCAGTTAGACGCCGGTCATCGGGTAGATAACCAACAGCGGCAAAAATATTGCCGGTGCGCTCTTGGGTAATCCAGTAACGGACACCATACTTACCGCCCTTTATTACCAGTTCCTCGCTATCAACTCGCACCCAACCACTTCTCTCCAGATTCCGCCTCCACAATGTCAGATATTCCGGCGAGTAAATGGTTCCCGAGCGAAAACCGGAATACCGCAGGAGAATTTTCTCCAGCCCCGGGGCAGCACCGCCAAAGAGAATAAAATCTAACCTTACCCGCGGCCCCTCCCGCACACTCAAAGCCGGTACAACACAGCCGGTGCTTTCCATTATTCCGGAAAACACAACCTCGGCAAAAGGAAATCCGGATCGCCGGTATAAATTCTCCAGTTTACTGATATTCGCCGGCAGACCCCCTCCTCTTAACTGGCTCCTCTTTGGTGCCAGCACCGCGAGCAACTTTTCTACCGCTAAACTCTCATTCCCGGTTATCTCCCAGCGGGCAATCCGAGGTATCTCCAAACCGGCAATGCGGTAATTCACTTTTATCCCATCGTGGTTTAACGCCGTATCCCATGTCACCGATGCCATCAAAAAACCGCGCTTAATCAACCCCCTTTGGATTTTCCTCGCGCCTTCCGCTATGATCTCAATGTCAACAGTGTCTCCGGACTTAAATCCCGGGGAAATCTCCCTCACCATCCCCCGGGGGACACCAACCACAACTTTGCTTACTCGCCATTGTTCGGGATAAACTCCATAACCAACTGCGCTGCTGAAAACAAGAATCAGCCCGAAAATTAATCTCCGTTCAGCTAAGAAAGAGATACTGACGCCAAGCCTCCGGAATTTCGCTCTGGGCGTTAACCGCAAATGTGATATAATGGGGCGTCTTCGGCTTACGGCGCAGTGGCATATTTGCCTGGGCTGGGGTCCGGTTTCCTTTTTTAGCATTACACTCGGAACAGGCACAAACCATATTCTCCCAGGTTTCCTGCCCTCCCAGGGCCCTGGGTATCACATGGTCGGTGGTCATCACCCCCTGCTTTTTACCACAGTACTGACAGGTGTAATTATCGCGGCGCAGGACGTTTCGCTTGGTTAAAGGCACCTCCCGGCGCCGCACCCGGACATAATAATTGAGCCGCAAAACGCTGGGAATGGAAACGCTCATATTTACCGAACGCAATTTCAGGTCCGTACTCTCCACCGGCTCTGCCTTCCGGCTTAAAACCAGCACTATTGCCCGACGGGAACGACAGAGCGAAAGCGGCTCGTAATTCTGGTTTAAAAGCAACACCAGGCGGTTCAGCATCTACTCAACTCAGCGAACGAACAACTCTTTATCAATGGCAACGATGTTTTTTTCAATATATTCAATCTGCGCTCGGGCATAACCCGCCAGTGTCGAATCAGCCAGTGCCCGTTGATAATAGCCCTTTGCCTCTTCGTACAGTGCTTTTGCCGCTCTCAATTTAGCGGTCGCGGTCTGAGTAATATTACTCCCCCGATTGGCATCCGCCTGCTTGCGCCGGTTGTCGCCCAGATCAACGTAAGCCTGTAATAATCCCGGGTCCAGTGCCAGTGCCCGGCGCAGATTGGCATCGGATGCCGAATAATTGCCCTGCTCACTCTGCGCCTCACCTTTGTAAAGATAGGCAAGCGCCAGAGTTGAATCCCGGGCAATCACCTCGTCAAACTTCTTTATTGCCTCCCGGAAACGTCCCTCGCGGGCAAGAATTACCCCCTGCCGCAACTTCGCCTGATGATTATTCGGCTCCACCATCAACACGGTATCCAGTTGTGCTAGAGCGCCCTTATAATCCTTCAACTCTACCAGCGCATCGGCTAACTTTGCCCGTAAGTTAGCAACCTGGGAAAACCGCGCCACAAGCGGTTTTAGCGCCTCTGCCGCCTCCCGGTATCTACCGACCTTGTAGAGAAACTCGCCCCATAACCTTTGCACCGCCAGGTCATCAGGAAACCGCTGCAGCGCCCGCCGATAAACCGAATCCGCCTGGGCCATCATCCCCTTTCGCACGTAAATATCGGCCATGCCATTGTATAAATCGGCAAGGCTGGAGTCCTGTTCTAACCCCCGCTGATAAATCGCCAGCGCCTCGTCGTCTCTCTTCATTTCCAGATATAAGTCGCCCAATGCCTCATAAGCCTTTGCCCGCTTGGGGTCAATTCTCATCGCCTTACGGTAATTCTCCTCCGCCTGAACCGCATCCCGCCGCTTCCGCCAGATGTTGCCGATGGCAATATAGGACTCATAATAAAGCGAATCGTACTCCAGCGCCTTCTGAAAATTTGCCAGCGCCGCATCGTAATCACCCTGCTGATAATATCCAGCACCGATGGAATAGCTCTGCTGCGCCGAATCCCGTTTTGCCTGCAACTGCTCCTCGGTAACCTTGCTCACCGTCTGGGTAGGAGCACAACCCGGGAAAAACGCTATCCCCACCAAACCCACCGCGATCACCGCGAGGAATATTAAATATTTAATCATTGCTTTTACTCCCTTTAGCAGCATCAAGATATCTGGAGCCGACGGGATTTGAACCCGTGACCTTTTGACTGCCAGTCAAACGCGCTCCCAACTGCGCCACGGCCCCAAAATAAAAACCACATAATTTTTACCCAGTTTATCTCTCCTGTCAAGATAATTATCACGCCGCTTTAACATCGCCCTCGCTCTGGAAAGCCACCTTCTGCCCCGTTGCGGACAGCTCCAGTTCATCTCACCACCTTCTGGATAATCACAATTAACCACATATTCAATCACCAGGTCTTAATTAAAACAAACCCAACCCCACCCGAGAAAAGAAACCGGCAAAACACCCATTTCCCCATCCCAAAAAGAATTTCGCAAACTGTCCCGGGAACTATCCCGGGGGTGGGGTCCAAAATTCCAGATTATTAGCGTAAGCATAAAGAAATCAGATTCTTATGTCGTTAAAAGGCATCCGCATTTTTTCTATTTAAAAGTAGAATTTTCCTCTGCTATTACGAACCGGCGGTTATTTTGTTTTCTTTGCCCGCTGCCACATCGCTTCCATTTCCGCAAGCGAAACCGCCGCCGGGTCCTTTCTCTCTTTTCGGAAAGAATTCTCCATTTTAGCAAACCGCTGTTGAAATTTCCGATTCGCATCCTTCAAAGCCCCCTCGGCATCAACCCCCAGATGCCGGCACAGATTAACCAGGGCAAATAACAGATCCCCCAGCTCCTCTTTTACCCGACAACCCCTTCCTTTTCGGCTCGGCAACACCTCCCTGAGTTCGGCGATTTCCTCTTCAACCTTATCAAGCACAGCCAACGGCCGGTCCCAATCAAACCCCACCCGGCGACACCGCTCCTGAATTAACTGCGCCTGCTGTAATGCGGGCAGGGCAACGGGAATACCGGCAAGAATAGACTTCTGGCTTTTCTCCCGTTTAATTTTTTCCCAGTTCTTCAACACCTCCTCAGCCCCTTTAACCGCCAGTTTACCGTAGACATGCGGATGCCGGATTTTCAGCTTCTCCACCACCCCGCGGATTACCTCCTCAAGTTTTACCCCCTTTTTCTCCTCCAGCAAACGGGCAAGAAACAACCCCATAAACAGATAATCGCCCAGTTCCTCTTTTATTGCCTTCTCATCCCCTCGGCGCAATGCCTCGTCAAGTTCAAAAACCTCATTGAGCAACAGGGGACGGGTGGAACGCAGTGTTTGTTTTCTATCCCACGGACAACGCCGGCGCAGAGTTCTGACCACCTTAATTAAATCGTCAAACATTCCTTTAGTTTATTTAACTCTGCCACCGGTGCAACTCCGGCAAAAAAGAGCATCCCGAGGTTAGCGCTTTGTTATCTAACCTTGACAATTATCAGATATCGGTTATGTTTCTATCAGTATGAACCCGACCCAGATTTTTCTCTCGCTGATTGGGGGCTTTCTTCCCGGCTCAATTCCCTTTGGCCATCTCGCCGGCCTCATCAACCGGATTGACGTTAGAAAAACAGGCTCGGGCAACATCGGCTTTACCAATGTTTATCGGGTGCTGGGCTGGAAATGGGCACTTCCGGTGCTCATCCTGGACATTACCAAAGGACTCCTGCCAGTGGCTTTTGCCAGTTCTCTCGGACTTCTCCCGGCGCTGGTTGGTCTGGGTGCGGTAACCGGTCACATCTTCACCCCCTGGCTTAAACTCCAGGGAGGCAAAGGGGTCGCCACCACCATCGGTGTGACCGCCATCCTCTGTCCGCGCAGTTTCATCGCCGGAATTGGAGTTTATCTTCTCATCCTTCTCCTCTCCGGGTTCATTTCCCTCTCCTCGCTTATCTTCGCCCTTACCCTGCCCTTCCTCACTTGGCTTTTCTACCCCCAAAACCCGCTCCTTCTAACATTCACCATTGGCATCGGCATCATTATCGTCATCCGCCACATCGCCAACATCCGCCGCCTTCTAAACGGAACTGAACCAAAATTTGGGCTGTGGCAAAAACTCTTCCATCCGGGTTAAAAATGAAAATTGCCTTTATCGGTGCCGGACGCTGGGCACTGGCGCTGGCGCTAAAACTACACGAAGGGGGCAATCCGGTAGCGCTCTATGAACCGGACGCCGCGGCTTTACAAAGGCTCGTCTCAACCCGGCGTCATCCTGACCTACCGGAAACCTACACTCTGCCCGAGACCATCCTCATCACCGACAACCTTCCCGAGGCTGTCACCGGTGCTGAACTGCTCATCTTCGCCACCCCATCAGCGGCACTTGCCGAGGCGGCAAAAAAGGTCGCTCTGATCTTACCGCCAACCGTCAGAACACTGGTTTCGGCAAGCAAAGGTCTCGCTCCCCAAACCCACAAGCGACTGTCGTTTACACTGCATTCCATCATCCCCTCACTACCGGTTGTTGTCCTGGCCGGTCCGGCAATACCGTACGATGTTGCCGTGGGCGACCCCACATCCCTTGTCGCCGCATCGGAAAACGAAGCGGCGGCCAATTTTATTCGCGACCTCTGCACCACCGGCAACCTGCGGGTATATTCTCACACCGATGTCGTCGGGGTGGAAATCGCCGCTGCCTTCAAAAATGTAATCGCCATCGCCGCCGGCATCGCCGATGGACTGGGTCTGGGCATTAACGCCAAATCGGCGCTCCTGACCCGGGGTCTTGCTGAAATCACCCGGCTCGGACTAGCCTTGAACGCCAACCCCCTGACCTTCAGCGGACTTGCCGGGATGGGCGACCTGATTGTCACCACCTTCTCCCCTTACTCCCGCAACCATAAACTGGGGGTAGCGATCGGCAAAGGCAAAACCCCTGATGTCGCGCGTCAGGAATTAACCGGTGTTGCGGAAGGCTTTTTCACCGCCCGTACCGGCTACGAAATCAGCCGTCAGATGGGCGTGGCAATGCCCATCACCGAAGAGGTTTACCGGATTCTCTACGAAGGGGTCCGCCCCGAAGAAAGTATTATCCGCTTGCTCAAAAGACCGCCAAAAAAGGAGTTTTATTTATGAGCAAACCCCAGTTTTACTCGGTTTCTTATGTCTGTAAACACCTCGGCATCCAACCCCATACCCTCCGTTACTGGGAAAAGGAGTTTGAAATAAGTTTCAAGCGTAACTCCGCTGGCAGAAGAATTGTCTCTGCCGAACAACTGAAAAAACTGGAACTAATTCAACATCTCATCCATCGCGAAAAGATGACCATCAAAGGCGCCAAGCGGAAACTGGCTTTGCTCGGAACGAAAGGCGAAGAACTACCCGACCACAGGGATGCCCGGCAGATTTTACTCTGGCTGAAAAAGGAATTAATTCAACTGCGCGGCACCCTCACCGTTGACCGCTCTGGGACATCAGGATAACCCGGTTATTCTCCCGTCGTCGGCAATATCAATTTTCAAAGCGTTGGGCTTCTTGGACAACCCGGGCAGCAATTCTATCTCTCCGGCCACTGGCACCAGATAGCCGGCACCAGCCCGAATGTGAATCGCCGATATTGATATCTTAAAACCAGAACAAACACCAAGACACTCCGGGTCGTCGCCTAACGAAAGCGGTGTCTTGGCGATACACACCGGCAGTCGGTTATAACCGAGCGCATAGATCCGCTTGAGCTCTCTTTCTGCCCGCGGCGTATACACCACCCGGTCCGCGCCGTAGATCTTTTTTGCCACCGTCTCAATCTTCTCCTCTACCCCGCTATTATACTCATAAATTGGGCGGCTATTACCCGGTTTCTGGGCAACCTGCTCCAGCACCGCCTGGCCCAGCTCCACGCATCCCTTACTCCCATCCCGATGGGGTGAACAGACCACCGCCCGCACCCCGAGTTCTTCACACGACTTGACCACCAAACCCAACTCATCTGCCGAATCGCCCTCAAACCGGTTCAAAGCCACCACCGGTTCCAACCCCAGCGTCCGACAGTTCTCAATATGCCGGCGCAGGTTCTCCAGCCCCAGCCAGAGGTGGCGCAGCATACCCTTCCGGGCATCGGGCGCACCCCCCTGATGCTTCAGCGCCCGCAGCGTTGCCACCAGAACACAACCGTTTATCTTAAACCCGCCCAGCGGTGCCACTAGGTCAACAAACTTCTCTGCTCCCAGATCCGAACCAAAACCCGCCTCCACAACTGTCCATTCACACAACCGCAACGCCGCATTGATGGCAATTACGCTCGCGGTTCCGTGGGCAATGTTGGCAAACGGACCGGCGTGAATCAAGGCCGGGGTATTTTCGGTCGTCTGGACAAGGTTGGGCTTGATGGCATCCTTCAACAGCGCCGCCATCGCACCGGTAGCACCGAGGTCGTGAGCGGTAATCGGCTTATCGTCAAAACTCAGCGCCACCAGAATTCTTCCCAGCCGTTCCTTCAGGTCTGCCCGATTGGCTGCCAGAGCAAGAATCGCCATCACCTCTGATGCCGCAGTAATTACACAACTATCCTCGCGCGCCGGCCCGTTGCCCCTGCCGCCCAGTCCGACCACCATTGACCGCATCACCCGGTCGTTCATATCAATCGCCCGGGGAAAGAAAATCTCTCGTTCATCAATGCCCAGGGGATTGCCGAAGTGCAGGGAATTGTCCAGCATTGCCGAAAGTAAATTATGGGCTGCGGTTACCGCATGAATGTCGCCGGTAAAATGAAGGTTGATATCTTCCATTGGCAAAACCTGGGCATAACCGCCACCCGCCGCCCCGCCTTTAATACCGAACACCGGTCCGAGTGAAGGCTGCCGGAGAACCACAATGGACCGTTTTCCCAGCTGGTTAAGCGCCATTGACAGGCCGATGGAAACGGTGGTTTTACCTTCCCCAAATTTGGTCGGCGTAATTGCCGTCACAAGAATCAGTCCGCCGACCGGTCGGTCTTTAATCTGCTCCAATAGCCTCACCGATAGTTTTGCCTTATAATTGCCATTGGGTAGAATCAGGTTCATATCGGTGATACCAAGCCCTTTGGCAACCTCCCAGATGGGCAAAAGTTTTACCCCCTGGGCAATCTCAATATCAGAAAGCATCTTTTACTCCCCGGAAATTAACGCCACACTGCCAAACATTGCCGCAGCGATAACCGCGGTAACACCAAAAAACGTTATCGCCGTTGCCATAGCATTACGGCGATAAACCCGTTTAACTTCGGAATCGGAAAGTCGGACATCAACGGTATCGCCCGGTGTCAACCGGACCCATCTGGTCCCGGTCCGAACCGCCTCCCGCTCGTAACTGGAAATAAGCCCGAACCGGTCAAAAATCTCCTCCTGCCCATCGATCATCTGCCAGAATCCTGCCGGCGTCTCATCCCGATAGACAAGATAGATATCTTTCACCGGAAACAAACTAAGGAAATGCCTGCCGGCTCTTATCGGCAACACCGCATCCGCCCGGTCAATTATTACCATTTGACCATCTATGTTAACCGCAACAGGAAAGCTATCAACAACCACCCTGACATATCCCTGACCGGAACTCGCCTCCTCAACAAAATCCGCTGCCTCCTCCATACCGTGCTTGGGTCGGACGGTATCGGATGGCACAATCACTGGCGCTTCAATCCGGAATTGCCCCTCCCCTTCATCAATAACCGGCAAACTCCCGTCCGAACTCGCCCAGCCCGGTGGTACCAGGAGCATAAAAGTCAAACCGAAAACAAGAAATCGGCGCATTGCTTTCCTATCCGAGAAGTCTAACGTTATTTAAAAACTGTTCAACATCCTCCTCGGTATTATAAAAATGGGGTGAGATGCGCAGCCAATTCTCCCGCACCGAAACAACTGTTCCCCGCTCTACCAGCCGTTCTCTTAACTCTTTCATATCACTTCCTTCCCGGCGGCAGGTAACAATCCCTGCCCGTCGCTCCTCTTCCCTCGGTGTAAGAATCTCAAACCCCATCGCCATCAACCCTTTCTGGAGCATACTGGTTAATTTGTTTATCCGGGCATTTACATTTTCCATTCCGAAACCTAAGAGCAGTTTCAACGCCTCCTCCAGAGCATAAATTCCGATATAGTTCTTTGTGCCCTCCTCAAATCGCGCCGCACTCTTCTTAAGCGGTTTGGGGGTAAAACAGTCATTAAACTCCCGCCATTCGCAGGAAAGCCAACCCAAATTAAATGGCTTCAACCGTTGCCACCGTTTCCCATTTACATAAAGCAACCCCACGCCCTGGGGTGCCAGAAGCCATTTTCCCCCACCCGCCACCACAAAATCGGCGCCGCTCAAACTGAAATTGTGCGCCACCGCACCCAGTCCCTGAATCGCATCAACAATAAAATATATCCCGCGCTTCTGACAGAACTGACCAATTGCATTAATGTCAAACCGGGCACCAGAGAGAAAGTGAACCCAGTCCAGCGCCACCGCCCGGGTGTGCTCGTCAACCAGGCGGAAAACACACTCAGGACCACCGGCAAGTTCCACACTGCTAATAAACCTTTTCTCCACCTCGGGCAAAAGCAGATGATAAGGATAACTGTTGGCGGGAAAAGCGTCCTTCATAATAACGATATTATCCCCCCGCTCCCAGGGAATTGACCCCAGCGCAATGATAATCCCCTGGGAGGTGTTTTTTACAAAGGCTATCTCTGCTGGTTTAACCATCATCAACCGCGCCGCCAACTTTCTAGTTCTCTCCACCACCCTCTCCGCTTCCAGGTATGGCACCTCACCCTGAATTGAGGCTTTCTGACAGAACCTTTCTATCGCTTTCACCGCCGGCGTCGGTAACGGACCAGTAGCGGCATGATTAAAATAAATCCAGCGTTTTAGTACCGGAAACTGCTGACGGATTTCTTCCTGAATCGGGTCCAACATCTGGCTTCAATTCTGCCCCGGAAAATCTGATTGTCAAATTTATGTTGACCTCCATCCTGAAAAAGGTATAATTTTTGATTAAGGCATAGAGACACATTTTTACGGTCTCTGTACCACGAAAATGAAGTATGAAAGTAACTAAAAAGGAGGCAAGATGAGGCGCCTTTTTGTTTTGACGCTACTTGTCCTGACAGCCGCCTTTGCCAGCGGGGTTGTGCGTAGTTTCACCTACCCCTCCGCAGCAATAAAAACAGGCACTCAGGATGGCTACACCACGGTTGATTTTGGTGTCGCTCCCCACCCGGGTAAATTGGGCGAACCGGACCTGCCCGCCATCCCCTATCATATAGTAATACCCGCTGATGCCGAAGTCACCGGTATAGAAATAATTTCCTTTGAAGAAGAACCGCTTCCCGGAACCTATAAACTGCTACCGGTTCAACACCCAATCCCCTGGAAAAAGGACTATCAACCGATGCCATTTGTTCCCCCGGACCCAAAAATTTACTCTCAGGATGCGCTCTGGCCTGTCCAACCCGCCCTTCTTACCAATGTCGGAAACAAGTCCGGTTATCGGCTTGCCGGCTTTGTGGTTTACCCGCTCCGCTACAACCCGGTCAAAGGACAACTAACCTTTGTCAGCGCCATTACCGTCCAGATTAACTATCAAACAGGCAAACGCCACGTGCCCGCCTACACCGATATGAAAATTAAAGCGTTCGGCGACCAGGTAAAAAAACTGGTGCTCAACCCAGAAGATGTGGACCGATTTGCTCCACCCCGCCGGACGAGAAGTTTCGGGTCGCTGTTTCTGGAACCCGGAGAATATGAACACGTTATCCTTACCAGCCAGCAGTTTGCCGATTCCTTAATCTGGCTGCGGGACTGGCGTACCCGACTTGGCTGGCGTTCAAAAATCGTCCTCCTGGAGTCCATCTGCACCCGATATCCGGGTAGGGACAACGCCGAAAAGATGCGCAACTTCATCAAGGATGCCGATACCACCTGGGGAACAATATTTGTCTTTATCGCCCGACCTGACTATCCGGCAAACTACTACCGCGTTGCCCGCGCCTATGGTTATAACTTCTTTTCGGATATGTATTTCTCAGACCTGGACGGCACCTGGGACCGCAATAACAACAACATCTTCGGTGAAATCGCCGACTCGGTTGACGGCTATGCCGATGTCCATATCGGTATGATGACCTTGAATCAGTTCAGCGAAATTGCCAACGTCCGGAGTAAAATCCTTCGCTACGAAACCGCCCCTGATACCACCGGTAACTGGTGGTACAAAATACTTTTGCCCAATGGTGTTACCTTCTCCAACGAGTTCAACGACTCCATCGCCAACGCCTCGCCCACACCCCCCTGGTTTGACCTCAAAATGTATATGGCGGGCGGAATGGTCCAGCCCACACCTCAGCGCTACTGCGACTCGCTCAACTCTGGTTACACCTTCACCTCGGTCATCGCTCACGGCAGTCCTGACCTTTACGAACTAAACGGTAATGTCACCAGCCAGATGATGATTAACCTGACCAATGCCAACCGGCTCAACTGCATCACCGCGGTCTGCTGTGAGGTCGGTCAATGGGACCTGGGGTCCACCAATGCTGACTGTATTGCGGAAAATATGTTCAATCATGCACCCAACGGATTCATCGGCGTGATGATGAACTATGAGGTCGGCTGGGTAAGAGTTGCCGAACTGCTTAACTACGCCATCGCCTATGCCTTCCTTGGTTTTCGCACTCCCCGTCGGGTTTATCAGGGCGAAATGATTTCCTACGGTCGTGACTACTGGGTACCAATCTTCAACGACTCCCAGAAATTCCGAATGGAAATTATGGAGCGCAACCTGTTCGGTGAACCTGCCACGCCAATCTGGTCGGCAAAACCTTTTATTGCCCAGGTAACCAAACCCTATACCATCAATATCGGCAACAACATCCCGGTCTCCATCACCGTCCAGAACCCAAACTTCGCACCGGTGGAATCGGCAATGGTTGTTCTACACAAACCGGGTGAAACATTTGCCCGTGGTTTCACCAACGCTTTGGGCCAAGTCACCCTGTTTGTTTCCTGCGTCACTCCAGGTTTTCTCCGACTGGCAGTCACCGGTGCTAACAACATCCCATATATTGATTCAATTGTGGTAATGACTTCAGGAAGGTATGTTTCCTATCTCCGGCACACGATAAACGACTCGCCGCCCGGTGGCAATGGTGACGGTATCATCAACCCCGGTGAGTCATTCCGCATCCCTACCTGGGTAAAGAACTACGGAACTCTACAAGCAAACAACGTTACCGGTAAACTCCGTACCCGCACCGCTGGGGCAACCATCACCGATTCGGTAAAAACCTTTGGCAATATTCCAGCCGGTGACTCGGCATTCAACAGCCAGGGGTTTGCGATGACTGTTGCCAACGGACTACCCAACCACTATGCTATCTCATGCTCCCTTATCTGTAAAGACAATCTGGATTCCACCTGGATTTCCTATATCACCTTCTATGTTGGTACACCGAGTATTGACTTTGTCAGTAAAACGGTAAAGGACTCAACCGGCTCTCAGCCCAACGGCAGAATTGACCCGGGTGAAACGGCTGACCTGGAAGTAACGCTCCGCAACGCCGGTTTAGGCAACGCCTACAATGTCCAGGCAACTCTTCGCTCCTCTGACCCAAGGCTCTCTATCCCTGACTCAATAGCAATCTACGACACGATTCTGGCTGGTACCAACAAAACCAACTTTGCTGACCGTTTTACCATCACCGCCTCATCTTCAATTCTACCCGAAACACCGATTACCTGTACTTTAAACATATCTGCCGCCAACGGCTATTTAAGCCAAACCACTTTTACCATTGTTATCGGTGAAACTCGGCAAATCGACCCGGTTCCGGATAACAATCAGCCACCGCTCTACTGGGCTTATGACGAGGTAGACACTATGTATCCGCCTCATCCCCAGTTTAACTGGGTGGAAATCAGAAATCTCGGAACCCGGCTTACCCTC
>CAYPNB010000006.1:0-100236 GCA_964412225.1 uncultured bacterium
CGGCGGTGGACCTTGGTCCGGCGGGCAAGGACAATGACTTCGGTGCCGGCCGAATCAGTGCGCTGGCTGCGGTTAATTACGTCACCGGTTCGGGCGGTCCGATGATCGTGCTGCGGGCGGTGGCGATTCACGACTCGCCGCCGGGAGGTAATAATAACGGCCGGGTTGATCCGGGTGAAGAGGCGCGGTTGCGGATAACGCTGCGTAACTCGGGCGGTGCCGCGTGTAACAATACCGCCGGGACATTCCGGTCGTTTGATAGTCGGTTGAGTATTACCGATTCCCTGGGCACCTGGGGGAATATACCTTCCGGTGGTGAGGCAACCAACAGCGCTGACCCGATTGCGGTTTCGGCAGCCGGGACAATTCCACCGGGGACAACGATTGCCTGCACACTTTATGTTACCGGCGATAGCGCCGATTATTCCACCAAGATTCCGCTTGCAATTCGTGTTGGTGAGCCACCGCCACAGCCTGGAACAATCATCTGGGGTCCCAAGGTTTGTCCGGGAATGCCGACCGATTGGGGGCTTTACGGTGTTGCCTACAATAGCCGGGATAGTCTAATTTACTGTACCTATTTCTTTTCTTCAGCGCTTTACAAGTATACTTCGGACAGTTCACTGCAGTTGCGGGGTACGGTGTCAATCCCTGAGGACTCCTGTACCGATCTTGACTACTGCTCCTATGACAATACATTCTGGCTGCTTGCCAATCCGTCAAAGCGGGTATACAAGATAACGCCCACCGGTTCGGTAATTCGTTTCTGGACCGTCCCGCAGGCGGAATATCCGGTCGGGGTGGTGGAGCATGAGGAGACGCATACGGTCTATGTCAGTGATCGGCGAACAACGACCAACCAGCAGCGGATTTTTGTCTTTGATACGCTGGGCAATATCCTGGATACAATAATCCATCCGGTCAGCGGTTATTACGGGGCGAGGTGTCTGTCGCTTGACTATCACTGTCCCAGTAATACACCATCCATTTTGAATATGTTTTCGTGGTTTGACGCGGGTGGTACCGCTCTTGAATCCTGTGCGGTGACCGAGATTGACCGCGTAACCGGGACGCTACGCAATCGGTTTCGTTTTGCCAACACCGAGTGGAATATGCGCGGCATCGCCTACGATCCCAGGGATGGTTCTTATTGGGTGACGATTATGCAGTATCTCTCGGGTAACAACAATATGATTCTTAAGATTGTTGGTTTCAACATGGGCGTAACCGGGATGGAAGAGGAGAAATACATTCCACTAGAGGCGGGAAAGATGGGGGCGGTTTCTGCTCAACCCAATCCGTTTACCACGATGACGACCTTTTCGGTGGTGTTAAACCAGCCGGCAACGGTTGACCTGATGATTTACGACAACACCGGCAGACTGGTGCGGAATGTGGCGAGGACAAAGTGGGTGACAAACCGGGCAGATTTTGTCTGGGATGGTCGGGACGACGCCGGCAACCCAGTGGCACGCGGGGTTTATTTCTACCGGGTGAAGACCGAAAACTCCGAACTCTGGAGCAAAGTTGTTCTGACCCGATAAAGGACCGCAAGGTAATGCCGGGGCTGGGGCAAATGGCTACCAGCCCCGGTATTTTTTGTCGGGTTTTTGTTTTCCCGGTATAATTGTGATAGCGAGAAGGGTTCAATTTAGATTTAATTCTGATGCCGAACTGTGTCCTGGGGTGAGATTCAAAAAGGTAAAGGAGATGGTAACCACTCAGGGGGTGACCCCGGGGGTGATGCCACAGGCCGGGGCGGTTTAGATAAGTTTTTATAGTACAGTGTGTTAAAATGCAGATTTGTTTGGGGGTGTTGGTTGGTTCGTTTTTAGGGCAAAGAAGAGAGGAAAAACTTGACCGTGGTTGTTTTAGTGGTTATACTGAATTTAGATGGCGGGTTGAACCGCCCGGAATGTTGTGCCGACATAGCTCAGCCGGAAGAGCAGAGGTTTTGTAAACCTCAGGTCGGGGGTTCGACTCCCTCTGTCGGCTGGATTTTACAAGAAAAGGACGGGTTCCCGAGTGGTTAAAGGGGGCAGACTGTAAATCTGCTGGCGAACGCCTACGGAGGTTCGAATCCTTCCCCGTCCATTTTAGGTTTTTGCCCGACGGTGCGGGCGTGGTGTAATGGTAGCACAACAGCCTTCCAAGCTGTTTGCGTGGGTTCGACTCCCATCGCCCGCTGGGGCGGTCCCGGACAGGGAAAATTTGTCTTAAGTTAATTGTTGACAAACAATAATTTAGTTTTATAATTAAAGAACGGCGAAAATTGCCCATGTAGCTCAGTCGGCAGAGCACTTCCTTGGTAAGGAAGAGGTCGCCGGTTCAATTCCGGCCGTGGGCTGAATAATTAGGCGCAAATTGCTCGGGCAGAAATGCCAGGGAGTGGGCGTTTATTTTGAATTTAGACGAATGAAATAAGGAGGATAATAAAATGGCTAAGGCAAAGTTTGAACGTAAAAAGCCACATGTTAATGTCGGAACCATCGGCCACGTTGACCATGGTAAAACGACATTGACCTCTGCCATCACCAAAGTTCTGGCGACGAAAGGGCTGGCTAATTATACTACTTATGACCAAGTCGCCAAGGCGAGCGAGGCCCACGGACGGCGTGACGAAACAAAAATCCTGACGATTGCGGTATCCCATGTGGAGTATGAAAGTGAGAAACGGCATTATGCCCACATTGATTGTCCGGGGCACGCCGATTACATTAAGAATATGATTACCGGTGCAGCCCAGATGGACGGGGCAATTCTGGTGGTATCGGCAGCGGATGGTCCGATGCCCCAGACAACCGAACATGTGCTTCTGGCACGGCAGGTTAACGTCCCGGCGATCGTGGTGTATCTAAACAAGGTAGATATGGTAGACGACCCGGACCTGGTGGAGCTGGTTTCAGAAGAAATTCGAGACATTCTTAAGAAATATGAGTTTCCCGGTGACAAAACACCAATTATCAAGGGGAGCGCCTTGAAGGCACTGCAGGAGGATTCCGGTCCGAATGTTGACTCCATCTGGGAGTTAGTCAAGGCGCTGGACGATTTTATTCCGGAACCGGTCCGGGAAGTTGACAAACCATTCCTGATGCCGATTGAGGACATCTTCTCCATTACCGGCCGGGGGACAGTAGTGACCGGCAGGGTGGAACGCGGGGTACTTAAACCGGGGTCGGAGGTGGAAATCGTCGGTTTCGGGAAACACGACAAGGTAGTGGTGACGAGCATAGAAATGTTCCGGAAGATTCTGGATGATGCCCGGGCAGGCGATAATGTCGGGCTTCTCCTCCGGGGAGTGGGCAAGGAAGAGGTGGAACGGGGTATGGTTATCGCGGCACCCGGTTCAATCAAGCCCTACAAGAAATTCAAGGCGGAAGTTTACGTTTTGACCAAAGAGGAAGGTGGCCGGCATACGCCGTTTTTCCCTGGTTATCGGCCCCAGTTTTATATCCGGACAACCGATGTTACCGGAACGGTGCAGTTGCCACCCGGCGTGGAAATGGTAATGCCCGGTGACCACGTAACGATGGAAATTGAGTTAATTACACCGGTTGCGCTGGAACACAACTCAAAATTCGCTATCCGTGAAGGCGGCAGAACTGTTGGCGCGGGCACGGTAGTGGAGATAATCGAGTAGTTCACGATGCGGGTTTTTATTACACTTGCCTGTACGGAGTGCAAGAGTCGGAACTATCATACGGATAAGAACAAAAAGAAATCCGAACGGCTGGAGTTGAAGAAGTTCTGTCCAGTCTGTCGGAAGCATACAGCGCATAAGGAGGTTAAATAGGCCAGTAGCTCTAACGGTAGAGCGGCGGACTCCAAATCCGTAGGATGGGGGTTCAAATCCCTCCTGGCCTGGAGAGGAAAAGATGAATATTATTAAGCGTATCCAAGATTACCTGAAAGATGTGGTTGCTGAGATGAAAAAGGTCTCCTGGGTAAAACCCCGGGAACTTTGGACAACCACGCTGGTGGTAATTGTCTTCTCTACGGTTCTGGCGGCATTTATCGGGTTGTGCGATTTCATCTTTTCCCGGATTCTGGCGTTGATTTTGCGTTAGACATTAGGTGAGCCGGAATGAAGTTTTTTGTTGTCCATACCTACACCGGTCGGGAGAAGAAGGTGAAAGAGTTACTGGAGAAGGCAATTGAGGCCAACGGTTTACAGGCGTTGTTTGGTCGGGTGATTGTGCCGGCGGAGAAGGTGGCGCGGGTACGGAAGTCCAAGATTGTCGCCGAGGAAAAAAGGCTGTACCCGGGCTATATTGTTGTAGAAATGGAACCGACTGAAGAGGCGATGAAATTGGTCACCTCCATTCCCGGCGTTACTCACATGCTCGGGACGCGTAATGCCCCTTTGGCGCTTACCGATGGTGAGGTAGCGGCGATGCTGGAGCAGATTGAGAAAGGGCAGGAGAAGGCCGAGCCGGAGGCGCCTTTTGAGAAAGGAGAAACGGTAAAGGTGGTTAATGGACCGTTCGCCGGTTTTACCGGGACGGTGGAGGAAATTATGAGCGAACGCCGGCGGGTTAAAGTGATGGTGACAATATTCGGTCGGCCAACGGCAATTGACCTTGATTTTCTTGAGGTACAGCCGATTTAGGAGGCAAGATTATGGCGAAGAAAGTCGTTGCGGTGGTTAAATTACAGATACCGGCGGGGCAGGCAACCGCGGCGCCGCCGGTTGGACCGGCATTGGGACAGCACGGTGTGAATATTGCCGAGTTTATCAAGGCGTTTAATGAAGCCACCCGGAAGGAGCCACCAGGAATGTTGATTCCCGTGGTGCTGACCATCTATTCGGACCGGAAGTTTACATTTGTGACCAAAAGTCCTCCGGCTGCGGTGTTATTAAAGCAGGCGGCAGGTCTGGCAAAGGGTTCCGGCGAGCCCAATCGAGCAAAGGTCGGAGTGGTGAGTCGCAAGGCGCTCCGGGAAATTGCCGAGCGGAAGATGAAGGACCTGAACACGAGCGACATTGAGGCGGCAATGCGGGTTATTGAAGGGACGGCACTTTCAATGGGTTTGACCGTGGAGGAAAAATGATACACAGCAAAAGGTTCCGGGCGCTGAGGGAAAAGGTGGACCGCAATCGGAGTTATTCTCTCGCGGAGGCGGTGCAGATGGTGAAGGAAAATGCCACGGCGAAGTTTGATGAGACGGTGGAGGTGGCGGTAAAGCTGGGCATTGACCCCAAGAAGCAGGATCAGCTGGTTTCCGGGACGGTCACCCTGCCTCACGGCACCGGCAAGAAGGTCCGGGTGCTGGCGTTTGCCAAGGGTGATAAGGCGGATGAGGCGCAGGCGGCAGGCGCTGATTACGTTGGGTTTGAGGACCTGATTGAGAAGATCAGTGCCGGCTGGACCGATTTTGATGTGGCGGTAGCGACGCCGGATACGATGCCGATGGTAGGACGATTGGGTAAGATTCTCGGACCAAAGGGGCTGATGCCATCACCCAAGACCCAGACGGTGACTTTTGAAATCGGTGCAGCGATTAAGGCGCTTAAGGGAGGCCGGATCAGTTATCGGACCGATAAAACCGGTAATGTTCACGCGGCGGTCGGTAAGGTTTCTTTTGCTACCGATAAACTGCTGGAGAATGTGCGCACTTTTATTATGGAGTTGAGCCGGAATAAACCGGCGACCGCTAAGGGACAGTTCATCCGTAAGGTGGTCTTGTCTTCAACGATGGGGGTCGGGGTGCGGATTGACCCGAAAGAGTTTACGGAAACTGCCAAGCGTGAGGTGTAATTATGCCCAAGCAAGAAAAAGCACAGTTTGTTGATGAGTTGCAGGAGCGCATTAAGCAGGCGAGTGCAATTTATTTTGTGGATTTTACCAAAGTTCAGGCTAACGATTTCAATGAATTGCGGCGCCGGGCGCGTCAGGAGCGGATGACGGTAAAGGTGGTGAAAAATCGGCTGGCGCTTCTGGCGTTGAAGGAGTGCGGTGTGCCGGAAACAATCGGGGAGTTTTTACGCGGACCGTCGTCAATAATTTTTGCCGGTGAAGACCCGATAGCGCCGGCCCGACTTTTAAAAGAGATGGGAGAACGGTTACCCGGACTCAAGTTTAAGGGGGCTTATTTTGATGGCGCCTTGTACGGTGCAGGGCAATTTGATTTTCTTTCCAGCCTGCCGACAAAAGGGGAGTTACGCGGGCAGTTAGTCGGTGTGCTTGCCAGTCCGCTGGGCGGTCTGGTGGGTGTTCTGGAAGGTCTTTTGGGAGAGTTGGTCTGGGTTCTGGAAGGGGTGGCCGGTAAAAAAACGGCAGACGAAGGGTTGGCCGGTGAATAGAATTGCTGCTTCTAAGACGTTGGTTGTGTACAAAATAGAAAGATAGGAGGATTTATGTCCGAGGATAAAGTTCAACAGTTAATATCCAGTATTGAAAGTTTGACCGTGACCGAATTGGCGGCACTGGTTAAAGAGTTAAAGGATAAATTCGGCGTGAGCGCGCCGGCGTTTGTTGCGGGTGCGGTACCGACAGCTGGACCAGCGGCGGCGGGCGGTGAGGCGAAAGCGGAAGAGAAGACCGAGTTTGTCGTAACGCTGGTTTCTGTCGGGGACAAGAAAATACAGGTACTAAAAGAGTTGCGGGCGTTGACGCAACTGGGATTAAAAGAGGCAAAGGATATAATTGATAAAACACCCAGTGTGATTAAAGAGAACGCCACGCGCGAGGAGGCGGATCGATTGAAGGCAAAACTGGAGGAAGTTGGCGCCAAGGTGGAGATTAAGTGAGAGCCGGTCCGGGGCTTAAATGGTGTCGTGGTGATAAGGCAGTAAATGACTGTTTTTTAACAAGGGGTTAATAGTGCCCAGTGTAACACAGAAGAACTTTGCCAAAATCGGTGGCCCCCTAGAAATCCCGAACTTGCTTGCTCTGCAACGGGAATCTTTTGCCGAGTTCACCCAGCATCAGGTTGACCCGGCGAATCGATTACCGGCAGGGCTGGAAGGCGTTTTCCGGGAGATGTTTCCGATAAAAGACGATCACAAGAACTTCCGGCTGGAGTTTTTGCGCTATGAATTCTCGGAACCCCGATACTCGCCTGAGGAGGCGCTTGCCCGTGGGGTTACTTATGCCCGGCCGCTCAGGGTGTTTTTCCGGTTGGTTAAAACCGAATTTGGTAAGGAATCGGAACGGGTGCGAGATGTGGTGGAACAAGAGGTGTTCTTCTGCGATTTACCCTGGATGACCGCGAATGGTTCATTTATTATCAACGGTGTAGAGCGAGTAATTGTTAATCAATTACATCGTGCCCCCGGGGTATATTTTTCCGGGGAGAAGGAGGAGACCTCGGCACTCCTAGTGCCGCTGCGGGGGGCGTGGTTTGAGCTGGTTGTGGATAAGGACGATTCAATGGTGGTGCTGCTTGACCGGAAGCGGCGGATTTGTGCGGCTACTTTTATGCGGGCGCTGGGTTATAGCAACGGGGATATTATCAGGAGTCTGTTCCGGGTTGAGCGGCGCCGGCTGGCAAGCGGTGATGTTCTAGCTGAGGACATCCTTTCTGCCGAAGGTGGTGAGGCTCTTGCCCGAGCAGGCGAAGAAGTAACCGAAGGGCTGATTGAATTTCTGGGAAGTAAAGGGGTAAACGAGGCACTGGTGGCACCGGCAGGACAACCCGGACTGCGGATTATTGTCAATACCATTAAGGAGGACCGTACTTCGTCTAAAGAGGATGCAATCAGGAGGATATATTATCGGTTGCGGTCCATTGTCCCCCATTCTGTGGAGGTAGCGGAGGCGTTGATCGTCGGAATGTTATTTGACCAGCGCCGGTTTGACCTGGGTAAGGTAGGCAGGTTTAAACTGAACCGGCGTTTGTGGTTGCGGACGCCGGAAGAACAAACCGGTTTGCAGCGCGAAGACCTGATTGCAATTATGCGGTATCTCATCCGCTTAGCCGACGATGCTCAGTTCTACAATATCCGCGTTACCTGCGAGTCGGCAGAGACGAGAAACCGTCTGCTCCGGAAGCTCAAGGATGCGGGCGAGGAACCGGATGGCTATTACTGGAACGAGAGACGTTCCGAGCTGGAGATGTGGTTCTGGGATGAAATTAATGGAACCCGGGTAGAGGGGATGTTGAAAAAGGAGGGGCTGCCGGTTGTGGGGGATGCGGTGCGGTATCAGACCGATGACGTTGACCATCTCGGCAATCGGCGGGTCCGGCGGGTGGGGGAACTTCTGGAGAACGTATTCCGTCAGGCTTTGTTGCAGTTGGCGCAGAACATTCGTGAGCGTGCTGCTTTCCTGGACGAAAGTCAGATTTTACCCCAGGAGCTGGTGAATACCCGGGTAGTTGCCAATGCGATAATGCAGTTTTTTGCCCAGAGTCAGCTGTGCCAGTTTATGGAGGGAACCAATCCTTTGGCAGAGCTGACGCACAAACGCCGCGTTTCTACACTCGGGCCGGGCGGACTTACAAAAGAGACGGCCGGTTTTGAGGTGCGGGATGTGCATTATTCCCATTACGGGCGAATCTGTCCGATAGAGACTCCAGAGGGGCCGAATATCGGCTTGATTGCGACCGTTTCTACTTATGCCCGTGTAGACCAGTATGGATTCATCAGCACGCCTTACTGGCGGGTGGAGAATGGGCGGGTGATAATGGGCAAAGGTAAAGAGGTATATCTCACACCTGATGATGAGGAGCGTTACACCATCGCCCAGGCGACGAGTGAATTACTCCCGGACGGCAGGTTTGCCCGCGATGAGATCATCTGCCGGCGGCGGGGGGATGTTGTGACGGCGAAACCAGCCCAGGTTGATTTTATGGACGTCTCACCCAAGCAATTATTTGCGCCTTCTACGGTGATGATACCGTTTCTGGAACACGATGACGCCGACCGGGCGTTGATGGGGGCGAATATGCAGCGCCAAGCGGTTCCCCTTTTGATGCCGGAGAAACCGCTGGTTGCTACTGGCGTTGAGGGTAAGTTTGCTGCCGAGTCGGGGGCGGTTTTATTAAGCGAGCACGACGGGGTTGTGACAAAGGTTGATGCCCGAACGATTACCATTCGCACCGAGGAAGGGCTGGTTGAACACAAACTTACCAAGTTCCGCAAATCAAATCAGTATACCTGTCTGTCCCAGAAGCCAATTGTGCAGGTTGGAGACGAGGTGAAAAAGGGTGATATCCTTGCCGATGGACCGAGCACCGATGGCGGGCAACTGGCGTTGGGGCGCAATGTGTTCGTCGCCTTTGTTCCCTGGCGTGGTTACAACTATGAGGACGCCATTATCGTTTCCGAAGAGTTAATAAAAGAGGATGCGTTTACTTCAATTCAGATATTGGAGTTTGAAATTCAGGCCCGCGAGACCAGGCTCGGCCCGGAGTTAATTACGCGCGACATCCCGGGAGCCACCGAAGAGGAGCTGAGAAATCTTGATGAGTTCGGTATCGTAAGGATAGGTGCGGAGGTGGGGCCGGAGGATATTTTGGTGGGCAGAATTACACCGAAGGGAGAGACCGAGTCTACTCCTGAAGAGCGGCTGTTGCGAGCGATTTTCGGAGAGAAGGCGGCGAATGTGCGGGATAGTTCATTGCGGGTGGAACCGGGTGTTTTCGGGACGGTTATTGACCGGCGGATTTTATCCCGGAAGCTTAACGACCCGTTGAGCCGGCGCCTAGAAAAGGAGCGGGTGGCCGAGGCAGCGAGAAAATACGAAGTCAAGAAGCAGTTTTTTGCCGAGCGAAGGGACGAGAAACTGCGGCGCGTGCTGCGGGGGCATAAGGCGGCGGCCAATGCGCGGACGGGTCAGGGGAAGGTGGTCCACAAAGCGGGTCTGGTGATGGATGACGAATTTCTCAATTCTGAAGAGTTTTCCAGTGTGACGAATTTTGTTCAGCTGGTTTCTAATCCCCGGTTACAGTCCGAAATTGAGGGGATTATCAAGGAGTATGAGAATGCTTTGAAGCGGGCGGCCGAGGAACGGGAACAGGAGGTGGAAAGGGTTGGCCGGGGAGATGAGTTGCCCCACGGAGTTTTACGTTCGGTTACCATTTTCATTGCCCAGAAGCGGCGTTTGGCGGTGGGTGATAAAATGGCGGGGAGACACGGGAATAAGGGGGTGGTCTCTAAAGTATTGCCCAGGGAGGATATGCCGTTTATCGCGGTGAATCCAGAGCAGGAGAAGAGTACTACCATTAGGGAGCTCCGGGGGGTGCCGGTGGATATGGTTTTGAACCCGTTAGGGGTGCCGTCGCGGATGAATTTGGGACAGGTACTGGAGACCCACCTGGGGTGGGCGGCGAAGGTACTGGGTTATCAGGCGGTATGTCCGGTGTTTGAAAGCGCTACACCGGAGGAGATTAAAGAGGAGTTGCGGAAGGCGGGGTTGCCGGAAGACGGGAAGATTGTTCTGTATGATGGGAGGACCGGCCAGCCTTTCCAAAGCAAGGTAACGGTGGGGGTGATGTATATGATGAAGTTGATCCATATGGTCGATGATAAAATTCACGCCCGTTCCACCGGTCGTTATTCACTGATTACCCAGCAACCTCTGGGCGGTAAGGCACAGTTTGGCGGTCAGCGCTTTGGCGAAATGGAGGTGTGGGCGCTTGAGGCTTATGGCGCGGCGCACGCACTCCAGGAGATGTTGACAATTAAATCGGATGATGTGGAGGGGCGCAGCGCTCTTTATGAGGCCCTCGCCCGAGGTAAAAACCCACCCCATCCCAAGGCACCGGCGTCATTTATGGTATTGGTAAAAGAACTACAGGGGCTGGGTTTGGAACTGATTCCAGAGCGAGAAAAAAAGAAGTCCTAATGGGAGGAAGGTGAGGAATGGCCACTGTCCGTGATTTTATTTACGACTTTGATTTCCTGCGGCTGCGGATCGCCTCACCCGAGACCATCCGGAGCTGGTCCAGTGGTGAGGTGATTAAACCGGAGACGATTAATTATCGGACCCAGAAGCCGGAACGGGACGGGCTTTTCTGCGAGCGGATTTTTGGACCGGTGAAGGACTATGAGTGTAACTGTGGAAAATACCGGAAGGTTCGTTATAAGGGGATTGTGTGTGACCGTTGCGGGGTGGAGGTAACGACTTCGGCAGTGCGGCGGTACCGGATGGGGCACGTTGAACTGGTTGTGCCGGTGGCGCATACCCTTTTTTATCAGGTGCCACCTTCCAAGATTGGATTGATTTTATCGCTTTCTATCAACGAGGTGGAGACACTGCTTAATTACGAAGCATATGTGGTAATTGAGCCGGGGTCTTCCAATTACAAAAGGATGGATTTTCTCGCTGAAGAAGATTATCAGGAAGCGATAAAACGATACGATGGGTTTGATGCTGATACCGGTGCCCAGGCGTTGAAGAAGCTGCTGGCGAGGATTGAACTGGATGATCTGGCGGCAGAGTTGCGGGCACGGATTAAGCACGAAACCTCCCGGCGGTTTAACCTCTTGCGGCGGTTGCGGGTGGTGGAGGCGTTCCGTTCTTCCGGGGCGAGACCAGAGTGGATGATTCTTGAGGTGTTGCCGGTAATTCCGCCAGACCTGCGCCCTTTGGTTCCGCTGGAGGGGGGGCGTTATGCGACTTCGGACCTGAATGATTTGTACAAACGGGTAATTGTCCGGAATAATCGGTTAAAACACCTGATGTCAATTCGGACCCCGGAGATAATTCTAAAAAATGAGAAACGGATGCTGCAGGATGCGGTTGATGCGTTGTTTTCCAATGAGACGAGACCGAGGCCGGTACGGGGGCGCGGTAATCGTCCGTTGAAATCGTTGTGTGAGGCGCTGCGAGGAAAACAAGGACGATTCCGGCGGAATTTGCTGGGAAAGCGGGTGGATTATTCGGGCCGGTCGGTGATTGTCGTTGACCCGACGCTGAAATTATTTCAGTGCAGTTTGCCGAAAGAAATGGCGCTGGAGCTATTTAAGCCGATGATATTGCGACGACTGGAGGAACGGCGGTTGGCGGAGAGCGAGCGGGGAGCAAAAAGTATGTATCGGAAGGAGGCGCCGGAGGTGTGGGAGGTTCTGGAAGAGGTGACCCGGAATCACCCCGTGCTTTTGAACCGGGCACCGACCCTGCACCGGGTTTCAATTGAGGCTTTTTATCCGGTTCTTTCCGAACACCGGGCGATTGGTATTCATCCTCTGGTGTGTCCGCCGTTTAACGCTGATTTTGATGGCGATACGATGTCGGTTCACGTACCGGTGACCCCGGAGGGCGTTTTGGAGGCGGCGATTTTAATGCTTTCTTCGCATAACATTCTTTCGCCGGCACACGGGAAACCGTTGATGGTTCCTTCTCAGGATATAGTTGCCGGCATTTATTATATTACCAAGGTACCGCCAGAGGAAGAAGGACGGTCGGAACAAACAGTTGAGAAAATTTTTGACGATTTCGCCACCGTACACTCGGCATTTAACCTGGGCGAGTTGCAGATCCATGAATGGGTTCGTTTCCGATATCAGGGGAAGGAGTTTTTAACCACTGTTGGTAGGGTGTTGTTTAATGAGGTGTTGCCGGATGAATTGAGGTTTATTAACGAGGTTTGCCCGAAGGATAAACTAATCAAGTTGATTGACCGGAGTAGCCGAACGTTGGGGATGGATGTGACGGCAAAGTTGTTGGACGACCTTAAGGACCTCGGTTTTGAGATGGCAACCCTTTCTGGTTTATCAATCGGGATGGACGACGTGGTGGTGCCGAAGGAGAAGGGGGCGATTTTACGGCAGAGCGAGGATGAAGCCCGGCGGGTACAGCGGGCTTATGAACGGGGGTTGCTGACCGATTCGGAGAAATATAATAAGGTTGTAAATATCTGGACCTTAGCAACCGCTGAGGTTGAAGAGGCGTTGATGGCGCGGTTGCAAAAGGACCAGAAAGGGTTCAATCCGGTTTTCATCCTGATTGATTCCGGGGCTCGGGGTTCCCGGACCCAGGCGGCACAGTTGGGTGGTATGCGTGGGTTGATGGCAAAACCACAGCGCCGGACCGTCGGCGAAGAGGTGATTGAGACCCCGATTAAGAGTTCGTTCCGGGAAGGGCTGTCGGTTTGGGAGTATTTTATCTCCACGCACGGGGCGCGGAAGGGATTAACCGATACGGCGTTAAAGACAGCAGAGGCCGGGTATTTAACACGGCGGTTAGTGGATGTTGCCCAGGACGTTGTGATTACAATTGAAGATTGCGGTACGATTGTCGGGCAGGAGGTGGTGGCGCTGCGGGAGGGCGGCGATGTAATTGAGCCGCTTTCCGAGCGTATTGCAGGACGGTTTGCCCTTGATGATATTGTCAACCCAATTACCGGCGAGGTGATTGTTCGGGCGGGCGAGGAGATTACCGACGGTGCGGCTGAGGAAATTGAGGACTGTGGTATTGAAATGGTGCGGGTACGATCGGTGCTTACCTGTGAGGCACCCAACGGTTTGTGTGTTAAATGTTATGGGCGAAACATGGCGACCGGCAGGATTGTTGAAATTGGCGAAGCGGTGGGGATTATCGCTGCCCAGTCGATCGGTGAGCCGGGAACGCAGTTAACTCTGAAGACATTCCACGTGGGTGGTGTGGCGGCGCGGGTGGCGGAGCAGACCAAGGCAACGGCGCGCTTTGCCGGACGGGTGAAATTTGAAGGGTTGGATGTGGCACAGCGCAGCGATGGTGAAATCACCGCTCTGGAACAGGGCAGGTTAGTTCTGATGAGTTCTGACCGGGCGGTGCCGTTTACAGTACCGGCAGGGGCACTGATGCGGGTAAAAGACGGCGACGAGGTTCTCGAGGGGACAGTGCTGTTTGAATGGGAGCCTTACTCCATACCGCTGATGGTGCGGGCAAAGGGCCGGGTAAAATATCGTGATATTGAAGTAGGTAAGACACTGCGCGAAGACATTGATGAGCGGACCGAACAGAAACAGCGGATTATCGTTGACGATCAGGAGCGGAAACGGCATCCCCGGATTGATATTGTGAATGAAAAAGGGAGGGTAATTGACTCTCATGCCCTGCCGGCTGGTGCCTATCTGGTGGTTCAGGACAATGAGGAGGTGGTGCCGGGAGATGTGCTGGCACGACTTTTACGAGAGATGGCGAGAACACGGGATATCACCGGCGGTCTGCCTAAGGTTGCCGAACTGTTTGAGGCAAAGCGGGTACGCTCACCGGCGATGATCTCGGAGATTGACGGCGTAGTTGAGGTGGGTGAGCCGAAAGAGGGGAAACGGCTGGTGCGAGTGGTGTCTGATGGCGGTGCGGTTAAGGAATACGAGATTCCCTACGGTAAATTTCTCCTGGTGAAGAGTGGAGACCGGGTGAAGGCGGGGGACAAGTTATGTGAGGGTTCGGTTGATCCCCACGACGTGCTGAAAGTTAAGGGCTGGCTGGCGGTTCAGGAGTTTCTTACCAACCAGATTCAGGCGGTATACCGACTCCAGAAGGTAAAAATTAATGACAAGCACATATCCATTATCGTGCGCCAGATGTTGCGGAAGGTGCGGATTGAAGATGCGGGTGACAGCAATTTCATTGAAGGAGAAATTGTAGAGCGAAGAAGGGTGCTGGAGGAAAACGAGCGGTTGATTTCCGAGGGGATGCGTCCGGCAAGCTATCAGCCAGTTCTATTGGGGATTACCCGCTCGGCACTGTTAACCGAGAGTTTCCTTTCCGCTGCTTCATTTCAGGAGACCACCCGGGTTTTGTCCGAGGCGGCGATCCAGGGGCGGGAAGATAAACTGCGCGGCTTGAAGGAGAATGTGATTGTGGGACGTTTGATTCCGGCCGGTACCGGTTTTCGGGAATTCAGCCGGATAAAATTGGTGAGCAATGTGGAGGAGAAAAAAACCGGTCAGGAGGCGGCTTAATGGTGAGCCGGTTCCAGAGGTTAGGATGGTTGAGTGGTTCCCGCCCGCGCGGGAACGGTAATGAGGAAAAGGAGTGATATGCCAACAATTAATCAATTAGTGCGCAGACCCCGAAAAAAGGTGCGGGCACGTGCCAAGACCCCGGCGTTAAAAGGGAACCCCCAGAAACGCGGGGTATGTACACGAGTCTACACCATGACACCCAAGAAGCCCAATTCCGCATTACGCAAGGTGTGTAAAGTGCGTTTGACATCGGGTTACGAGGTTACCGCCTACATTCCCGGTGAGGGGCACAATCTCCAGGAACACTCAATTGTGCTGGTCCGGGGAGGGCGAGTTAAAGACCTGCCCGGTGTGCGCTATCATGTAGTGCGGGGTGTCTATGACTGCAGTGGTGTGGAAGGACGCCGCCAGGCACGGAGTCAATACGGGGTAAAGCGACCAAAGGCGAGTTAGGTTAACGAAGTGGTTTGATAAGGAGCGTTATGGCAAGAAAACGCAGATTTAAAACCCGGACGCCGGTGCCAGACCCGAAATACAACTCGGTTTTGGTGGCGAAGTTCATTAACAAATTAATGTGGGATGGCAAGAAGACCGTTGCCCAGCGGATTTTCTACGAGGCGCTGGCAAAAGCTCAGGAACAAACCGGTGAGGATGGTTATGTTCTGTTTCAAAAGGCGATTAATAATATCAAGCCGGTTTTAGAGGTGCGGCCGCGTCGGGTTGGTGGTGCTACCTACCAGATCCCGATGGAGATATCGCCCCGGCGTCGTGATGCCCTGGCAATACAGTGGCTGATTGAAGCGGCACGCGCCCGGAGCGAGAATACGATGATTGAACGGTTAGCAGCAGAACTGATTGATGCCAGCAAAAAGCAGGGTGCGGCGTTTAAGAAGAAGGAAGATACCCACAAGATGGCCGAGGCAAACCGCGCCTTTGCCCATTACCGCTGGTAGACCGGGTTCCTTTCGCTTTCTTTTCCTTTACGCGCATTTTTCTTCCGTAGCGAAAAGACGGCGTTCGGTTAATCTTTTGTTTCGAGATCCAGGATATTTAAAAGGAGTTCGTTCCGGCCGTTAAATTTATCCAGTTCTACGGTATAGCAGATATCAAGGTGGTTGGGTTTGCCGATGGTTAGATTCAAAAGTTCAGAACTTCGTTTCCAGGCGATGGCGGGGAGAACACAGTTATTCCCGCGCACTTTAAATTTAAGGTGTTGCCGGTCCCGACCGATCCTTCGGGGATAACCGACCACCTCCAGCCCTAATGTGGCAAAGATTGGTTCCGGATTATCTGGTCCATACGGTTCAAGACGGGCGAGGTTGTCAATCAATTCTTGGTTGATTTCGGTTAAATCGGCAATTGCTTCAATGTGCAAGGTAGGTTGAAAAACCTCGGCGGGAAGCCGGTCCGCAAATGCGTTGATCGCCGCATCAAGAGCAGAGAGGCTTTCTTCTTTTAGCTTCAGTCCGGCGGCATAGCGGTGTCCCCCAAATGCGAGGAGGTGATTATGGCAGTGACTCAGCGCTTCGTAGATATTGAAGCCGGTGATGGAGCGTCCCGAGCCTTTGCCCAGCCCGTCTTTGAGGGCGACCATAATGCATGGACGCCAGAACCGTTCTGCCAGTTTTCCGGCAACGATGCCAATTACTCCTTCCTGCCAGTCGCGGCGGGCGAGGAGGAGCACCCGCCGGGATAACTTTCTTTCTTTTTCAATCAGATGGAGTGCTTCGTTGAGGATGCGGTCTTCAACCGCCTGACGGGAGCGATTCATTTCTTCCAAACGTCGGGCAAGGTTTCGGGCGGTTTCGCTATCTTCAGTAAGGAGAAGTTCCAGGGCGCTGTTGGCGTGGCCCACTCGGCCCGCGGCGTTAATGCGGGGGGCGAGGCCGAAACTTACATCCCGGGCGGTCAGTTTGGTGGGTTGTATGCGACTGATTTCAAAGAGGGCTCGGATTCCCGGTCGTTGGCTATGGGTGAGGGCGACCAGTCCGCGGCGGGCGAGAATGCGGTTTTCATCAATTAGAGGAACGACGTCAGCAATTGTTGCCAGTCCGACCAGGTCCAAGAGGGAGGTCAACTCTTGCTTGGTTCTTTTCAGTGTTGCCAGCAGCCGCCAGGCTAATTTAAACGCGACCCCGGTTCCGGCCAATTCCCGAAACGGGTAACGAGAATCGTTGCGTTTGGGGTTAATGAAGGCAAACGCCGGTGGGTGTTCGGCACCGGGTTCGTGATGGTCGGTGACAATGACATCTATTCCCAGAGCGTTTGCCGCGGTGATAGCGGCGATGTCGCTGGAACCGCAATCGTTTGTGATGATTAACGGGATGGCATTTTTTCGGGCAAATTCCACCCCGGCGAGGGAAAAACCGTATCCTTCTGCCTCGCGATGGGGAAGGTAAAAGAACAACTTGCCGCCGAGGTTTTTTAGTACCGATAACAGCAGCGCTGTGCCGCAGACGCCATCCGCGTCGTAATCACCGTAAACCAGAATCGGTTCACCTTTATTAAGTGCGGCAATGATTCGCTCCACCGCCCGGTCAATGTCGGGCAGGGTGTCTGGCTGATTAAGCAGGGCAGCGGATGGCTGGAGAAACTCTCGCATTGCTTCGGTGGTGCGACAGCCGCGCTGATAAAGGAGGCGGGCAACGAGCGGCGGC
Organism: uncultured bacterium; assembly: GCA_964412225.1. GTDB lineage: Bacteria > Hydrothermota > Tepidihabitantia > Tepidihabitantales > Tepidihabitantaceae > CAYPNB01. The sequence goes on from CAYPNB010000006.1 coordinate 17,500, forward strand.
AGGTTGGCACTTCGGGCCAGGTTGAGGATTTCTTCGGTTGGTGGTGGAGGTAAGTGCCAGTGGTGATTGGGGACTATTGCCGCCACATTATTTTTTAGCAAGAAAGGGCCTGACTGTCAACATCAACGGCGTCCCGAGGCGGTATGGACCGCTTGCAGGGCGGCGCGGGCAGCATCGTTTTCCGGGTCAAGGACAATCGCTCGGTTAAGATAGGTTGCGGCGGAGTCCAGTTGGTTAAGGCTAATGTAGACAAGACCGAGGAGGTAATTGGTTTCGGGATTATTGGGGTCAATGGTCAGGGCGGCGCGGTAGCGCTCTGTTGCGGCGAGGAAGTCCCGGCGGGCTATGGCAATGCGGGCGGCGGCGAGGAGGAGTAGCGTTTGACCACTGGCGGTGTTGCCGGCGATCCGCTGAAGCTGGGCAAACTCTTTTTCGGCAGCTATGGTGTCGCGAAGGGCGGCATAAGCCTGAATCAGACTGTAACGGGCGGCGGGATTTTCGGGTTCAAATCTGATCGCGGTCTGGCAGGCGGCGATGGCCAGTTTAAACCGGTGACGCTCAAGGTAGATGTTGCCTGTTTGGGTCCAGGCCTGGGCGGCATAGCGGTGTCGGTTGACCGGTATGAGGTTGGTACCAAGATAAGCGAGGGGGATAAAGACAGCGCAGGAAATTAGCGGCAGGAGTTTGCGTTGACGGAACAGTTTAATGCCTTCAGCGCTGGCATAACCAGCGAATGCCATCAGGAAGGGCAGAACCGGCGCGCGTAGCCGGGAGAGCACATAGAAGACGAGGGCGGAGAAAATATAACCGGCAACAAAAAGATAGAGCGGGAATGCGGCGGTGCGATGCCGCCACGCCCAGACCATCCCGATAATGCCAAGGCAGGCGATGATGCCGAAGTTGAAAAGGGCAAATTTTAACATCCGGGAGAACGGCTGGACTGTCTCCAGGTAGTAATTGTTGGGCACCTCGTAGTTGCTCCAGAAGAGGAGAAATTTGCGTCCGAGCAGTTTTAGCCAGTGGTTCGGTCGGGAGCGGATGAAATGCAGGGCCTGACGGGTCCAGTAGGCTGATGCCTTTGACCAGGAAAGTTCCTGACCGTTGACGTATTTTACTACCCGTTTCATCTGCTCGTGAGAGAAGCCGATACCGGGGTTTAATTCTGGTGCCGGTTGCCAGGTGCCGTCGGCAGCCGGGTTGTTGCCAAAGTAAAGGTTGATTCCGGAATGGGCGGTGAACAGGACCGGGTCGCGGGCAACAATAAAGTTGCGGACCGGAATGATGAGGGTAACCAAGAGACCGGTGAGGCTGAACAGGGCGACGGTGAGGCGGTGGTTTTTTCGCCGCAGGAGCCAGTAAATTAAAGGCGGCAGTAACAGGAGCAGTTCCGGACGACAGATGATTAGGATACCAAAACTAATACCCGCGGGGATGGCGAGCCAGCGTCGTTCCGGCAGATAGAGGAGGAGATAAACGGTCAGGAGGCTGAACAGGATGGTAATTTCCACATAGAGGAGGGTGCCGGTATAGAATACGAGGGGACCGCAGAGGGCAAAGAAAATGCCGGCGATGAGGGCAGCGGTTTGATTGAACACCCGGCTGGTGATTTGATAGAGAAGCAGGCAGGAGATGCTGGCGATGAGTGTCTGAAATAACTGGACGACGATGACCTTTGGTCCAAACAGGGTATAAAGCAGGGCCAGGAGATAGGGATAAATCGGACGGAGGAAGAAGACGTCGGTTCCCCAGAAGTTGCCCCTGGCAACCGTCAGTGCCCAGCGGTGGTATGCCCAGGAGTCAACTATCTGGGGCGATGTGGTGGCAAAGGGCAGGCGCTGGACCTCCAGAATAAACAGCAACCGAACGACAAAGGTGATGGTAATACAGATGATGAGGGGTAACAGCCCTTTTTTTATCTTTGGTGGTGGGATGGGAGTTGACTTTTTCCGGGGGGCAGGCATTTAATTGTTCCTCGTTCAGGGAGCGAGGGGAATTTGGAGGAGGAGCAGGAGGGTAGCGATCGCCATTGTAATGAAGACGATAATTGCACCGCTCCCAATCCACTCGCTGAAGCGGATGCCGTGGCCGGTGGCCTTTTCATAAGCGCCAATTGCAACCAGGTTGGCACTGGAACCAATCATCGTTAGATTGCCGCCATAACAGCCGCCGATTAAAAGACTCCACCAGAGGATGGAGGCGTGAGGGAGGCCGATCTGGATCAATGTTTTTACAATCGGCACCAAGGCAGCGACGATGGGCATATTGTCAACAAATCCGGAGGTAAGGCCAGAAAACCAGAGCATGAGGATAAGGCTGGAACCGGTCAATCCCGATGTTCCCAGCCAGCGAGTGACCGGCAGTTTTTCCGCTGTCTGGAGAAGGAGATAACCCAATTTAGTTGTGACTCCGGTGTGTTCCAGGCAGGCGGCATTGGCAAAGAGAAACATAAAGAAGAGCAGTGTCCACCAGTCAATGCCCCGTTCAATTAACACCTTGCCTCTTTCCTGTTCGGTGAAAAGGACAAAGGCGAGGGCGACAAGGGGGGCAGCAATAAGAATTGTCCCTTCGCCGATACCGAGCCAGTTTTCGAGACGGGCGTGAAGGACGATCAACGCGATAACGGCGACAAAGACAAAGATTCCCAGCCGGAGTTCCGCGGGCTCGGTTTCAACGGTGAATTGGGTGCTGCCGCCGCCGACAGGGGGATGTAACCGACGGCGGAACAGTATGATGCATAGCAACAGCGTTATTATTCCGGAGATGAGTGATATCGGTGTTGCCCAACGGGTGAAGTCTTCAAAGGTCAGACCACCGGCAAAGGCGATATAGACGCCAATCGGGTTGCCGACCAGGGTGAGGGCGCTGCCGACATTGGTGGCAAAGATTAGCGCGAGGAGATAAGGGAGGGGCGAGGTTTTGGTGCGCCGGGCAAACTCCAATGCCAGACCAAAGGTGACCAGAATGGCCGAGACTTCACCGGCAAAGCCGGAGAGGAGGACGGAGAAGAGCATCAGTATTACCAGCATCAGTGCGGGTGAAGATCCCACCCGGCGGGCGACGCTGACGACAAGCATCCGGAATACGCCGACGTTCTCCAGCCATTTAATCAGTGCCATCATTGCCATAATAAACAGGACGGTGGGGATGGACATATACTCAATGGCGTTTTCAATGTCCATGACCCGGAGCAGGAGAAGCAGGCCGATACTGCTGGCGGCGAGGCCGACGCGATAGCGCCAGAAAAAGAGGGTTCCCAGAATCATCCCGATGAATATGGCGGCGGTAAGTGCCTGGCGGGAAAGCCAGGGTTCGGAGTTAAACTTAAGATAGCCCAATTTTTCGTAAATTTCGTTAGCCGGGAGTCGGAGCGCCGGAAATAGGAAGCGGCCGATGATATAGGTGGCGATGACCACGGTGGCGACAATGATCACACCGCGGTAACGGTTGAACACCCCCGGGGTGGCTCCCGTGGTCAGAAGGGCAGAAATTTCATTTGCTGTCCGGGCCTTGAGCAGACGGGTGCGGGTGTGCTCGTCGGCGAAGCGGCGGGATATTTCGGCGAGGAGTTTAAGATAGGTCGGGCGCTGGGTTTGGGAGGCAACAATCAGGCAGATAAGGTGGACCGGCTGTCCATCAATGGAATGCCAGTTGCAGCCTTTTTGGAGACGGATGAAGGCAAGGAGCGGGCGGGGCAGGTCCGTGGGAATTAGGGCGTGAGGTAGGGCAACACCGTGCCCGACGCCGGTGGACCCCAGTTTTTCCCGGGCGGCGAGGGCGTTGATGATATCCTGGGCCCGGGAGCCCAATGGCGCCAGTTTTTCTCCCACCAGGGTGAATATCTCATCAGGCGATGATGCCGATGGGAGATCCAGAACCAGGTCAACGGTGATGGTTTCGGTTAGCGGGGCGGGGTTTTTCATTATCTCACCGGCACACAGACCGGGGGCGGATTAGTTGCCAATTTAGGACCCGGGGACAAAGAACAACGGACAGGGGATGTTGGCCAGGAGTTCTTCGGGCAGGCGGTAGTCGTGTTCGGCGAGGATGCTGGTGGGGATGACGAGGAGGTCACAATGGGTGCTGTTGGCGAGTAATTGAATGTTGTCAATGGTACCCAGCTGGGCGATGACCGATGCTTTAACACCCGCCTTTTTGAATTCGTCCTCAACCCGGTAAATGTCCTGCCAGCAGCGGCGTTCATGTTCTTCTTTTCGCACCTTCTGCCTTGTTTCGCCTTCGTTCAGGGGTGAGGGGCAGGTGGTCACCGGGGTGACGGCGGTGAGCAAAACGGTGCTCTGGTGTTGGCGGGCAAAGTCAAGGATGAGGTGTTTCTCTTCTTGTTTTTCGCTGATGATATAAAGGATTTTTTCAAACATCTTTATTCCTCCTGGTAGTTAATTTGCCATCGGGATCTGGAGAAGCAGGGCAACAGTGGCGATAATAAGGGCGACGACGGTAACAATTATGCCCATCCGGAACCATTCGCCGAATTTCATGTGTCGGCCGGTTGCCTTTTCAAAGGCGCCAACCGCCACCAGGTTGGCGGTGGAACCGATTACGGTCAGGTTGCCGCCAAAGCAGCCCCCGAACAGGAGCGCCCACCAGAGGATAGAGGCATGGGGCAGGCCAAAACGGGTGAGGTCCCGGATGACCGGGGCAAGTGCGGCAACAATGGGTAGGTTGTCAACAAAACCAGAGAAGATACCGGAAAACCAGAGGATGACGATTAGACTGGGAACGGTTAGGTTGCCGGTGAACCGGGTGGAGCCAACTACCGTCTCGGCAAAGCGCAGAACAAGATAACCCAATTTAGTTGTGACCCCGGTATATTCCAGACAGGCGGCATTGGCAAAGAGAAACATAAAGAAGAGCAGTGTCCACCAGTCAATGCCCCGTTCCACCAGCACCCGGCCCTTTTCCTGTTCGTAAAAGATAATAAATCCAGTTATTGCCAGCGCCACCGCTACTAATGCCGTGCCTTCACCGAGGCCGAGCCATACCTCCAGCCGGCGGTGCAGGGCGATGAGAATGACGGTAATGATAAATGTGATGATACCGGTGCGCAGTTTGGTCTGGTCAATGTTGCCGGTAATTTTTTCCAGTTCCTGGGGGTTAAGGTTGTAGCGAAATCCGAAGAAATGACGGCGGTAGAGAAGGAGCGAAAGTAGGGCGATCAGGACTGCGGCGGTTGCCGATATCGGTGTTGCCCAGCGGAGAAAGTCTTCAAAGGATAGACCGCCGGCAAAGGCGATATAGACGCCAATCGGGTTGCCGACCAGGGTGAGGGCGCTGCCGACATTGGTGGCAAAGACCAAACTTAAAAGGAAGGGGACGAATGGCGCTTTGGTTCGCCGGCACACTTCCATTGCTAGGCCGAAGGTGACGAGGATGGCCGAAACCTCGTCGGCAAAACCACCGAGCAGAACAGAGAAAGCCATCAGAAGGAGCAGGAGTAACCAAGGGATGCCTTTTACCCGTGCTACCGCCTTGACGACAACAAATCGGAAGACGCCGATGTTTTCCAACCAGCGGACGATTACCATCATCGCCATAATAAAGAGAATGGTAGGGATGGACATAAACTTTACGGTGTGTTCCAGGTCCATAACCCCGGCGACCAGAAGGGTGCCCAGGGCAGCGGCGGCAATCGCCACCCGGAATCGCCAGAAGAGCAGGGTTCCTATCACCATTGCCAGAAAAAGGGTAACGGTGAGCTCCTGTTTGAACACCCAAACTGGTTCGTTGAAACGTAGGTAGTTGTGTTCCCGGTAGATATCCAGCGGGGGCAGGCGGATTGACGAGAGGAGGATATGGGCGAGGAGGAATATCACCCCGACTAGCCCCAAAAATACAATCTGGCGGCGGTTGCGAGTGAAAAATCCCTGATGGGGAGGTTGCGAGATGATTTTTGCCGCGGTGCGGGCGTTCTTTGCTTTGAGCGCGGCGTCACGGATAGGGGGAGAATTGAGCCCCCGGGCGATTTCGGCAAGGAGTTCAAGGTAGCGGTTGCGGTCCTTTTCCGGTGCCAGGATAAACACCAGGAGATGGACCGGTTTGTCGTCAATAGAGTTCCAGTTTAACGGGTGGGCGAGTCGGGTGACCAGAATTACCGGTTGCCGCACATTGTCGCTGATGGCGTGGGGGATGGCGATGCCGTAACCGACGCCGGTGGAGCCCATTTTTTCCCGGTTGGACATTTCAACAACGAGAGCGTGGGGATCATTGACAAGTCCTTGCCGGTGCAGGTGTTCGGCAACAAGGGTGAATAACTCTTCCGGGCTGACCGGGTTATCTAAGTCCAGCGCCAGTTCGGAGAGGACAAAGCGCCCGAGATTGATCACCGAGTGTCCTTTGTCATTAAGAAAATTTATTTTATCCAACTCTTTTATTTTGTCAAACTGTGTAGTTACAGTGGTGGTTGATACCAGCCTTATGTGCTGGCCCGGGGGCGGGTAATGATGGTCGGTTGGCCTGGTAAACAGGACTCCAATTAAAACGGTATCCGGGCAGCGGATTTCAGGATAGACAATAACGGTAAAAACGGCAAGGGCGGCACTGGTAAATAGAAAGGCAATATGTTATGAGAACAGTTCTTAAAGTATTCATTTCAGAAACAAAAGGAAGGGTTTGAGCATTCATCCGGGGAACTACCCCGGGGGTGGGGTGTTTGGTTTTTGTTTTTCTTGCGTAAGTCTCTGATAATTAAACACCTATATCAACTCAAAATTGAGTTAAATTTTCTACTAATAGGTAGAATTTTTCCAGATGGGGGTGGTGTTCAGTTGCCGATGGGTTGAATTATTGATTGCCAAGGGGTGTTTTTGGGGTGCGGAGCGGCATTTGCTTGACATTTAGAAGTTAAATTCTTATAATTAGTTATGCCGATCATTGAGTTTTGCTGCAACTCTTGCCAGCATATATTTGAGGAACTGATATTGAACCGAGCGGATAAGCAGCAGGTTACCTGTCCGAAGTGTGGCGGTAAAAAGGTCTCACGATTGTTTTCGGTTTTTGGCGTTTCCGGAGCGGATAAGCGGGTCCAGAGCTTTGGTAAGAGTTGCGGTCATTGTAGTTCTCGTAATTGTAGTAGTTGTTCATAGGAGGGAGGTTTTATGACGATAACTAAAGCCGATCTGGTTGAAACTATTGCCGGGCAGATGGCGCCCAATATTACTAAACGGGATGTGGGTAAAATTGTGCAGTTGTTCATTGATGAGCTGTGCCGTGCGCTTCAGGAGGGTAACCGGGTGGAAATTCGCGGGTTCGGCGTTCTTTCTACCAAGCTGCGGAAACCCAAAGTGGCGCGCAATCCAAAGACGAAGGCACCGGTGAATATCCCGCCCCGCCGGGTTCCGGTTTTTAAGGCTTCCCGGTTGTTAAAGGCGAGTTTGATGCGGGGAGGGGAATAGCAAAAAAGGAGCGATAAATGCCTTGCGGGAGAAAAAGAAAACTCCGTAAAGTCAAACGCCATAAGTTCAAGAAACGCCGTAAAGCCCTGCGTCATAAGAAGAAAATCCGCTGACGGTTGACCGCCGTGGCTTGACTCAGCCGTTTCTCACGCTACACTGGAATTGAGGTTTATGAGCCTGACCAGTGGGCGTGATAATAACATTTTAATTCTCCTGGAAATGCTTTTTCTGCTACTGGTTATTGCGGTATTGCGGTTAATTTTCGTTCCTTTTTCAATCGGTATCACAACGGTGGTGATGGTCTGGTTTCTGCTTGCCCTTACCAGTTATCTTGTCGGTGAGTTTGAGTCCACCGCCCGGGCCAATTATGGGTTGACCACCCGGACCCAGTCGGCGTTTGCCCTTAACTATGTTGCCTACAACGGTGTGCACGCCGTCTGGTCGTGGTGTGAGCCGCTGACGGTTAAGTTCTGGCTTGGGTTGTGGTTATATCTTACTTTCGTCGCCCCGCTCATCGGCATCGTTTTCCGCCGGTTATTTCCCCAGCAGGTTGTCCTTGTTACCGATTTCAACCGGGATAAACAGGCTCTCCTTCGCTGGTGGGGTTTTGATGTTGTCCGGGTGGTTGCGATTGAGGACCTGGTGACCTGGCTTAAGGAGCGTTCTGACCCGGTGGGCCGGGTGAAAGATTTTCATATGGTTGTAATTGACATCACCGACCCCCGTACCGAACAAATTGCTTCGGCTCTCGCCCCCAAGTACTTTGTTGATTTTGTTGGCATTCGTTCTTTCCGGATGTCCGCCTATCTCCTTGGGCCGCATCCCCGGGCGATAGGGCCGTTTGTTACCGATGGAATCGCCCGGCGGCTGAAGCGGCTGGTGGACCTTTTTATTGTGGTTGTTGCCCTGGCTATTCTTTGCCCGTTTATGCTCATCATCGCCCTTTTGATTAAACTGACCAGCCCCGGGCCGGTGTTTTATCGTCACCGGCGTCTGGGGAGAAATATGCGCGAGTTTGATGTCCTGAAGTTTCGCACAATGTACCAGGATGCGGACCGGCGATTGGATGAGATTCTTAAGAACGATCCGGAAAAGAGAATGGAATTTGAGAAGACATTTAAACTTAAAAACGACCCCCGGGTTACTGCGGTGGGCAAGTGGCTACGTCGGTTGAGCTTTGATGAACTGCCGCAGTTGCTCAATGTTCTCGCCGGACAGATGAGTTTGGTTGGGCCCCGGCCGATAGTAGAAAAAGAGGTCAATTACTATCAGGACTATTCGTTGCTTCTTTTTCGGGTGCCGCCCGGGCTAACCGGCTTGTGGCAGATTTCGGGCCGAACCGACACCAGTTATGAAGAGCGGGTGCGTCTTGATACCCGTTATGTCCGGGAGTGGACCCTGGCCGGCGACGTGGCGATAATTTTTAAGACTTTACCGGCGGTGATTTCCCGGCGCGGGGCATATTAAATTGGCTTGGGAGTAAAAAAGGAGGAATCGGTGATTATTGAACCTGCGGATGTGGTTGCTGTTCGGCTGGCAGAGAGCCGGGCTCTTTTCCCGTCTCCGGTTGACCTTGCTCGTGCCGGTCTGGAGCCGGATGAGTACCGTCGGCGCATAGCACAATTGGTTGCAGCGGGGGTTATCCGTTCCTTCCACCTGACATTGGTTGTACCGCCACTTATGGGGGGGAGCTGGGTCTGGGCCGCGGTGCTGGCGCAGAGCGACCGTCCGCTGGAAAGTGCCCGGCATCTGGTCAGCCGGTTACCGTTTGTGACCGAAATTGTGATCAACGCCAGTTTGCCGCTGGGCATCGGGCCAAATCTCGCCCTGCTCTTCTATTCCCGGGATTTTGAAACCGAGACCCGGTTCATCAGAAGTCTTACCGGATTAAAACAACTGGAGGTGTTCCGGATTCAGGAGTTCTCGTTTCCGGTCAGCGTCTCCCTTTCCCGGGAGGAAAAAAGTTTTATTCGTTTTCTGATGGAAAATGCGGGGCTGGATAGCGAAGCCATCGCCGCTAACTTCGGCCAGACCGTTACCTGGGTCCAAGCAAAACTGGAACGGCTTTTCTGGACTGAGAATAACCGCACCGGGGTGGTGCGGATTCAGCCGACGATTGACTGGACACCGGTCAGTAATTTTGGCCATTTTCATTTTCTGGTGGAAACCAGCCATCGTCCTGAGCAACTTGTCAAACTGCTCGGCGACCAGGGGATGGGTCTTGTTCTAGGGGGGCGAGAGATTAACGGGCGATACATTGGCATTGAAGCGGATATTTGGGGAATTGCCAAGTTGATGGAGCGGGTAGAGTTTCTGGACCGGATTACCGGGATCCGGGTAGCGGCTATCCTTTACAATCGGGAGGTTATTATCAACGACGAATGGGTGGGCCGGATGATCGCGGTTTAGTTTAGCAAAACGATTCGGCCGCTGTGTTTAATGGCGGTTGTTGAATCCAGCCGATAGAAATAAACACCGGCGCCAGCCCTGAGCCGGCATTTAATCCGGCCCTGGTCCGATGTTGCTTGGCCGACCAGTCTACCCTGAGCATCCCATACTTTCAGCAGGGCACCCGGGGGGGCGGGGCAGGTAAAGACCGGAGTGGTGAGAAAAATTGTGCGGTCCGGGACGATTTTGAGTTGCTGGGGGGCACGCTGGTTTTCTGATACTGCGGGCGGTAGCCCCCGGATACCGGCTTTGATTACCACCGCGTAAGGCTGTCGTACCGTATAGAGACAGCGGGCATAAACCCGGATTTTCCAGGTGCCAACAAGGGGGCGGGATATTCGGCAAACCTCTTCCACATTCCGTTCGTCCCATTGCACGGGATTGGGTATTGACTGGCCGAGATAAAATTGATTTCCCCGATAGCGATTGCCATCCGGGCTTTCCAGTTCCAGGTTCAGGTCGTTCACCAGGGCGATTTGAGCGGCAGGCGCTGCGGCGGTATCGGTCCAGGCCAGAACCACCTTTAATGGCTCGCGGCGGTCGATTTCAATCTGGTATTCGTCAAACTGTCCGGTTTCCAGTCCGATGGTGTCATCAATAAATGTGAGGCTGACCGAGTCATCGGGGAAATGCATAATCCGGGAGAGGTTGAGCCGACCCCAGCCAACCCGGTAGTCCGGAACCACACCGGAGCCGACATTGGTATCGGCACCGCAGATGGCAAACGCCCGGAGTAGTGCTGCGCTCGGTGCTTCAATCCGGTTTCCGGTTCTCGGGATGCCGTAGGGAAACCACCCTTCTTTTAAATACTGACGGAGAAGGATAAGGGCACCACTTACCGCGGGGGAAGCAAGACTGGTTCCCTGGCGGACACTGTAGCCGTTGACGCCAGCACCGTCAACGGTCCAGACCGACTCTGCCGGAGCGACCACATTGGGTTTTATCCGCTGATCCCGGGTGGGACCTGCCGAGGAAAGCGAATAGACCAGGTTGCTTCTGGTGCCGTTACCACAGCCGCCAACGGTAAGACAGTTTTTAGCACCGGAGGGATGTCCGATACGATACCGCTGGCCACCGCCATTTCCCGCTGCCCAGATTACCAGAAAACGTTTGTCCTGCCAGCAGACCGCGTCAACGGTTGCCTCGGCCAGGCGGTAATACCCTGGATTGTCCATTGTGCCAAAGGAACCTGAGACCTGGCGGACCGGTTCAGTCATTCCCAGGCTCAACCGGATTGAGTCCAGCATTTCGGTCAGATTATCAGAGTAAAGATACTCACCACTGGCGGTCGCGATGTCCAGGAAATAAAGGCGGGCATCCGGCGCCAGGCCGTCAAGCGAACTCAGATTGCCGCAGGCGGTGTCGTTGCCGGTAAGGGTTCCTGCGACCGCAGAACCGTGATAACCGGTACCCAGTTCGTCTCCAAACGCGGCCGAGCGGTAGAGTTTATAGGCGATTATCTTGCGGTGGGAAGGGTAGATTCCCGGTGCCTCCAGCGGCACCCAGGGGTCGCGAAACATATCGTGTTCAGGATTAACCCCTGAGTCAAACAACCCGACAATCATCCCCTGTCCGCGGATGCCCCATCGCCATATCCGGCGGCTTTCTAATGGGTTCGGGACAACCGAATCCCACCCGGTCTGCAGAACCCACTGGACGTCGCGGTTGAAAAAAGTAAGTGGGGCCCGGCTTTCAATCCAGGCGACGCCTTCGTCCCGGGCAAGGCTCATAAGATCGGCAGGCTGACCGGTAATTAATTCTCCGGGCCAGGTGACAACGATTGGCTGGTGGAGAAGGGAGGTTTTGGTACCGTTGCGGATTTCTGGCGCGAGTTTATATTCGGGCAGATAGGGACCGACCCAATCAACCGTTTCCGGGAGTTTTGCTCCGGGGCTGAAATTAGCGGTTTTCCGTACCACCACTGTCTGGTAAGCGATATAGCATACCGGTTCCAAGCCGATCGCTTTGAGTTCGGCCAGCATCTTCTGCTGCACCGGTTGAGAAAAATGGATGAGCCAGTAACGGTGTTCAGCGGTTATGAATGGCCGGGATGGGGTGATATTTACGTTTATGCCGTTGGCAAAGCAGATTTCTGAATAAAGATAGGGTTCGGGCGTTGCGGTTGCCCGATGAAGAGTTTTATTTAGCCCGGGTCCGAGGAAACTCAGGAGCGCCAGCCCGAGCCCTATGGCGCAGCTCACATTATAACTTCAGGATTTCTACGATTGCCGCAGTTACCGCTTTCATATCCTCCATTGTTAGGTCGCCCATATGGGCGATACGGAATGTCTTTTCCTTCAGGTCACCGTAGCCGTTGGAGATCTGCATACCCCGTTGACCCAGAGCGGTATTTAAATCCTTAACGCTGATTCCCCGGGTGTTTGTTACTGTGGTAAGGGTAACCGATTCATAACCCGGTTCCGGGAAAAGGGCGAAGTATTTTTTTGCCCATTCCCGGGTGAACTCTGCCATTTGCCGGTGCCGCTGGTAGCGGTTCTCCATCCCTTCTTTCAAAATGGCATCCAACTGAACATCCAGGGCCCAGAACAGGGAGATGGCGGGCGTAGTCGGTGTTTGTTTGTCCTTCTCATACCGTTTGAACATCGCGTCGTAGTCAAAGTAGTAACCCCGGTCCGGAATGGTCCGGCATTTTTCCATTGCCCGCGGCGATACAATCGCCACCGCTATTCCCGGAGGCAGCGCGACGCACTTCTGGCTGGAGGCGACAACCACATCCAGGCCCAGGGCGTCAATTTCAAACCAGTCGCCCATCAAACTGGAGACCGCATCAACCAGAATAAGCACATCGGGATATTTTGTCCGAATCATCTGGGCGATTTCCTCAATCGGGGAGCGGACGCCGGTTGATGTCTCGTTCTGGGTGATGGTTACCGCTTCAAATCCGCCTTTTGCCAGTTCGGCATCAACCAGCTCCGGTTTTATCGCCTTGCCCCATTCAACCCGGAGTGCCACCGCTTCCTTGCCACAGGCCTGTGCTATCTTGAACCAGCGGTCGGAAAAGGCGCCGTTAACGCAGTGCAGGACCTTTCTGTTAACGGTGTTGCGGATTGCCCCTTCCATCAGGCCGGTGCCCGATGCGGTCCACCAAAAAACATAGTTCTTTGTCTTGAGGATTTTTTGTGTCTTTTCCACGCACCGTTGATTCAATTCGCCGAACTCCTTGGAGCGGTGGCCGATCATCCACTGCGCCTGCGCTTTTAACACCTCTTCCCGCACCTCGGTCGGGCCGGGAACAAAAAGTTTTTTATGAGCCATTTCTTATCCTCCTTTTTCGGCAATTATTTTTACCAGACATTGGCGTTCACGAGGGCCGTCAAACTCACAGAAAAATACCCCTTGCCATCTACCCAATGCCAGCCGGCCATCCGTCACCGGAATCGCCTGGCAACAACCGACAAGAACCGATTTGATGTGGGCGTCGGCGTTACCTTCGGTGTGATGGTAATGGCGATCAGCTGGAACGAGCCGGGACAGGGTGGTGATGATATCTTCTGCTACAGCCGGGTCATAGCTCTCGTTTACCGTTACACCGGCGGTGGTGTGAGGGACATAAATAAAACAAACACCAGATGTCACACCGCTTTTCTTTACCGCTTCCTGGACTAGGACGGTGATGTCAATCAGTTCCGTCCGGCGGTGGGTTGTAACCGAGAATGAGAGCATACCCAGTTTCTATCTTATCTGCCTATTTGCTTCTGTCAACAGAGTGCGCCGGTTGACCGGTAAGGAAGATTCAGATATTATTAATCAATCAAACAAAGGAGTTAACCGATGAAAATAATTATTACCGACCCGATTGCACCGGAAGGTGTGCAGATGTTACGCGAAGCCGGATTTACCGTTGATGAGAAACCGGGGTTAACGCCGGCCGAACTGCTTCAGGTGATTCCCGAATATGATGCCATCATTGTCCGCAGCGCCACCAAGGTGACCGCGGAGGTGATTGCCGCCGGCAAGAACCTGAAGGTAATCGGCCGGGCGGGTGTTGGTCTGGACAATGTGGACAAAAAGGCCGCGGATGCGCGGGGGATTAAGGTGGTTAATACACCCGAGGCAACGTCAATATCGGTTGCCGAACTGGCGCTGGGGATGATGTTCGCCTGTGCCCGTTCTATTCCGCAGGCAACCGCTTCGTTGCGTGCCGGCAAATGGGAGAAGAAGGCTTTCCACGGAATAGAGCTTTACGGTAAGACGCTGGGTATTATTGGTTCAGGAAGGATTGGTACGGAACTGGCGAAGCGGGCGCTGGCACTGGGGATGAAGGTGCTGGTTTACGACCTGCCCGGGGTGAAACCGGCATATGGCGAATCGGTTGCACTGGATGAGCTTCTTGCCCGAGCCGATTTCATATCGTTACATATTCCGAAGACCCCCGAGACCTATCACATTCTGAACCGGGATGCCTTTGCCAAAATGAAGAAAGGCGTGGTTATTGTCAACTGTGCCCGGGGTGGGGTGATTGATGAGGCGGCTTTGTTTGATGCGCTTCAGTCCGGACTGGTGGCAGCGGCAGCGCTGGATGTGTTTGAGAAGGAGCCGCTGGATGACTTCCGGCTTTTCTCGCTTCCCCAGGTTATTGGAACACCCCACATTGGTGCTCAGACCAAAGAGGGTCAGCGCCGGGCAGGGGTCCAGATTGCGGAAAAGGTTCGGGATGCCTTAAAGGAGTCATAATGGCTGATGTCAGGCCGTTTCCTGCGATTCACTACAACCCGGCGAAGGTGGTAGAACTGAGCGATGTGATTACCCAGCCCTATGATAAGGTTACTCCGAAGATGCGGGAGGGGTACCTTGCCCGTCATTCCTATAATTTCATCCGGTTGATTCTGCCCGGTGGCGATGATCCGTATACCGTTTCGGCCCGGACCTGTACCGAGTGGCTCAAGCAGGGAATTCTGGTGCGGGATAACCAGCCGGCGTATTACATTTTAGAGGAGGAGTTCCAGTTGGACAATACTACTCTAAAACGCCGGGGGTTTATCGGCGCCATCCGGGTGGAGGAGTTTGAAAAAGGGACAGTCCTGCCCCATGAGTTCACCCATTCCGGACCGAAGGCAGACCGGCTGGCACTACTGCGGGCCACGGCGAAGGATTACGAGCAGATATTTTTTCTTTACCCGGACCAGTCCGGAGAGATTGACCGGCTGCTTGTTACCGAAGGAGAGCCGGAGATGGTGGCAACCGATGAGTACGGTGTTATCCACCGGTTATGGCGGTTGACCGATCCCGGGCGGGTTCAGGCTTTGCGTCAGGCGATGGTTTCCCGGGTGGTGCTGATTGCCGATGGTCATCATCGGTACGAAACCGCGCTTAATTATCGTCGGGAGATGGAAGATAAGGGGGTGGTGCCCGAAGACGCAGCCCTGCGTTTCAAGACGGCGGCGTTTTTCAAAATCACCGACCCCGGCCTGGTTATTTTACCTACCCATCGGTTGCTTAAAGGCGTCCAATTTCCGCTGGCCGATGTGCTCAATGGACTTGCCGAAATGTTTACCGTCCAGGCGGTTCCAGACGAGAAGGCGAAAGCAGAGTTAGAAAAACGGCGTCAGGAGCACGCTTTTGTTCTCTACTACGGCAGGGGTAAAAGCTATCTTTTGGTTCTTCGCGAGAAGGCGGGGCGGGAGCGGTTCTTTTCACCAGACCGCAGCCCGGAATACCGGGAACTGGATGTGGCTTTGCTTCATACCCTGGTGATTGAGCGGGTGTTTGGCATCAAACCGGATGAGGTGGAAGGGCGGGTGCTTTATGAGCGCTACTGGGATGATACCCTGGCCCGGGTTGATAGTGGTGAGGCGGACTGTGCTCTTTTCCTCAATCCCACCCGTCCGGAGCAGGTTCAGGCGCTGGCGGCAAAGAAAGAGCGGATGCCCCAGAAGTCTACCGATTTTTATCCCAAACTGATTTCGGGAATGGTATTTATGGATGTTGCACCAGGTAACCGGCTTTGAGGCATAAAGGGGTATGCCGGCCAATTTAACCCCGGAGTATAAACAGGCAGAAGAGAAGTTCCGTCAGGCAAAGACGCCGGAGGAAAAACTGCTCTGTCTGGAAGAGATGCTTGCCACCATCCCCAAGCATAAGGGGACGGAGAAGATGCAGGCGGATATCAAAAGCCGGATTGCCCGGTTGCGTCGGGAGCTTTCCGAGGGGCAGAAGGGCGGTAAACGTTCCGACTGGTTCCACATTGAGAAACAGGGGGCGGGCCAGGTGGTGGTGTTCGGTCCACCCAATTCCGGGAAATCGGCGCTGGTGAAAACCCTGACCGGGTTGAATACCGAGGTTGCCGCCTATCCCTTTACCACCACCCGTCCCCTTGCCGGGATGATGAAATTTGAGGACATTCAGATTCAGTTGATTGATACGCCGCCGCTGGTGTCAGATTCGCCCCCCTGGTTATTTCACATCCTTCGCACCGCCGATGTCCTTGTCTGGCTGATTGACCTTGCCGATGATGCGGTGCTGGAGGCGACCGAGCAGGTCCAGCAGTTGCTGGTGCAGAACCGGATTGTCGGTCCCGAGGCTTACCGCCAGCCACCTCTGTTGCGCGTCGGCACGAAGGCGGATGACCGGCAGGCAAAGGAACGGCTGGCGATTCTGCGGGAGATGATCGGCGATGTGCCGGTGCTTTTGGTCTCAGTTGAGACAAAACAGGGGCTGGAGGAGTTCGGGCGGCAGGTGTTTGTCAGTTTAAATATCATCCGGGTTTACACCAAAAAGCCGGGCAAGCCACCGGATATGGATGACCCGGTGATATTAAAGGTCCCGGCGACGGTGATTGATGCCGCCTATTATTTACATAAAGACTTTGCCCGCAAGCTTTCCTATGCCCGGCTCTGGAACGCAAACGGGTTTTCCGGTCAGCGGGTGGAGCGGGAGCATCTCCTCGCGGACAGGGATATTGTTGAATTTCACATTCAGGAGTAAAATCAGGGAGCGGGGTGGAGGGAATGGTAAATCTTTTCGGCTAAACCCCGGCCGATGCCTTTGACCTGGGCAATTTCTTCCACGCTGGCGCCGCGCAGTTTTGCCAGTGAGCCGAAGTGCTGAATTAGCAACTGGCGGCGGGAAGGACCGACACCGGGAATTGTGTCCAGTTCTGAGGTGAGAACTTTTTTGCCGCGCAGTTTGCGGTGGAAGGTGATGGCAAAGCGGTGGGATTCATCCCGGATTCGCTTCAACAGTTTCAATGCCGGTGAGGTGGCGGGGATGGCGATCTCCCTGCCGTCAATGTAAAACAGGGTATCGGTGCGTTTGGCAATGCCGAGGAGGGGAATCTCCTGGTCGTACTGGTGATAGGCTTTAGTTGCCGCCGAAAGTTGCCCTTTGCCACCGTCAACCAGAACCAGGTCGGGCAGGGGCAGGTTTTTCTCCAGAAGTCCGCGCACCCGTCGCGCCAGGACTTCGGTTATCATCGCAAAGTCATTTGGACCGGTGACGCTGCGGATTTTGAACAGCCGGTACTGACTTTTTAACGGTCGGTCATATTTGAATACCACCACCGAACCAACTGCATTGGTTCCCTGGGTGTTGGAGATATCTACCCCTTCAATTAACCGGGGCGGTGAGTTTAGACCCAGAATTTCCGCCAGTTCCACATTCGCCCGGGGAATCGGTTCCACTCCCGGGATCTCTTCGGCGAGCGCCTTTTCGGCATTTTTCTGCGCCAGTTCTACCAGACTCCGTTTTTCTCCCCGGCGGGGAGCAAGGATTTTTATCCGCCGACCCTGTCGTTCCTGAAACAGCCGTTCAAATAGGTCGGTTTCACCGATAGCAACAGGCAGGACAATTTCATCGGGCAGGTCGGCGGTGTGGGTATAAACTGAGCGCAGGAGCCCTTCCAGAACTTCTGCCTCCGGGATGTCTTTGGCCGCGGCTAGCCGGTACTCCTCCCGGGCAACGATTTTTCCTTCCCGGATGCGGAATACCGTCGCCACGGCGGTTGTGCCACCCCGGGCCAGACCGACCACATCCCGGCTTACTTTATCCTGGCTCACCACCTGCTGATTGCGGATCACCTCTCGGATGGCGAGCAGCTGGTCGCGCAGCAACGCCGCCTGTTCATAGCGTTGCGCTGCCGCCTCCTGCCACATCCGTTTTTCCAGTTCGGCGATTAGTTTCTCAGAACGTCCGGAAAGAAATTCAATTACGTCGTTCACCCGTTGCCGGTACGCTTCGTCATTTACCTGGCCGGTACAGGGGGCAATACAGCGGTGGAGTTGAAAGTTGAGGCAGGGCTGGGTTGAGCTGGCGTCGGGCAGCTGTCGCTTACAGGTGCGCAGCTGGAAAATACGTTTTACCGCCCGCAGGGCCCGGCGCAGTTCCCGGGCACTGGTATAGGGCCCAAAGAGCACCGAACCGTCCGGTTTGATGTTTCTGGTGACGAATATTTTGGGGAACTGTTCGCCGGTGGTAATTTTTAGATAGGGGTATTTTTTGTCGTCCCGGAGGCGGACGTTATAGCGGGGTTTTTTGATTTTTATCAGGCTTTCCTCTAAAAGCAGCGCTTCCACTTCGGAACGGGTGACGATTGTTTCTAAGTCGCTGGTGCGATACACCAGGGCGGCCAGACGGGGGCTTGACTGAGGCTGGAGATAGTTGCGCAGCCGATCCCGGAGGGAACGCGCCTTGCCGATGTAAATCACCCGTCCCTTTTTGTCTTTAAGAAGATAGACACCCGGTTCAGTGGGTGCCTGCACCACCTTTGCTGCCAAACTCATCTCTGGTGAGAGGAGGTTTTAACCCTTGACCACACCCAGGGGGCGCATCCGCGCCACCTTCTGGGCAATCCCGGCGCGATGGCAGACATCCACCACCTGGTTAACGTCTTTGTAGGCGTCCGGCACCTCCTCGTTCAGGACCTCCCGGCTTGCCGCCATCACCAGAATGCCTTTGGCGCGCAGTTCTGCTGCTACATCCCGGCGTTTTGTTTCCTCCAATGCCCTGGTGCGGGACCAGACCCGGCCGGCACCATGACAGGCAGAACCAAATGTCTCATTTGCCGCCCTTTCGGTGCCGAGGAGGAGATAGGAGCTGGTGCCCATATCACCGGGAATCAGAACCGGCTGGCCGAGATGGCGATACTTTGCCGGCAGTGCTGGATGGCCGGGCGGGAATGCCCGGGTCGCACCTTTACGATGGACACAGAGTTTAAGTTTTTTTCCGTTGAGCTCGTGCTCCTCAATTTTGGCGATGTTATGCGCCACATCGTAGACCTGGGTCATTCCCAGTTTTTCAATCGGGATGCCAAGCACCTGGGAGAACGCCTCCCGTACCCAGTGACTGATCGCCTGCCGGTTTGCCCAGGCGTAGTTTGCGGCCGCCACCATCGCCCCAAAGTACCGTTTACCTTCTGGAGATTCAATTGGCGCACAGGCAAGTTGCCGGTCAACCAGTTCAATGCCGTATTTCCTTGCCGCCGCCACCAGACTTTTCACATTGTCGTCACAGATCTGATAGCCCAGACCACGGGAGCCGGTGTGAATCATTACCGTTACCTGTCCGAGATGGATGCCCAGTTCAGCGGCTTTTGTTGGGTCGTAAATTTCTACCACTTCCTGAATCTCCAGGAAATGGTTACCGGCGCCAAGGGTACCCAGTTGCGGCATCCCCCGTTCCAGCGCCCGGGCAGAGACACCGGCAAGGTCGGCATTCGCCATTTCGCCGTGTTCCTCGGTGTATTCCAGGTCTTCCGGGGTGCCATAGCCTTGTTCAACCGCCCAGCGCGCCCCCTTGGTCAGCACCTCGGCGACCGTCTCCCGGGAGATTCTTATTTTGCCTTTTGAACCAACGCCCGAGGGGACGTTATAGAAAATCGCCCGCACCAGTTTTTCCAGGAGTTCTGGTTTCAGGTCTTTGCGCTCCAGATTTGTCCGCAGGAGCCGGACACCGCAGTTGATGTCGTAGCCAACACCACCCGGGGAGATTACGCCGTCTTTAATATCAAATGCCGCGACGCCACCAATGGCAAAGCCATAACCCCAGTGAATATCCGGCATCGCCAGCGATGCCCGGACAATACCGGGTAGTGTTGCCACATTTGCCACCTGTTCTGGTGCCTGGTCGGCTTTAATATCCTCAATGAGGGTGGCATCGGCATAAATTATCCCATCAACCTTCATTCCCGGTTTATAGTTCTTCGGAATGAGCAATCGGTTGTCGTCAATTCTCTCCAGAGGTCCGTTCCATCCTGCCATACTGATAAATTATAAACTGCGATCACCATTGCGTCAACAGGCTTTATTTGGAAAAAGAGGAGCGATGTTTTCCATCCTGCCGGCAAGATTACGGTTTTATCGCTCCGGGATTTGTTTTCTAACGGGTTCGGTTTCAGATGGTATTTTTATCAACCTTTGTTTTGATAAGTCCCAATATTTTAGACAGTTAATTCTCAAAGGGGGCTACCCCCGGGGTGACCCGGGGGGTGGTAGCCGTTTTTGAGCCGGTTTAAGGTTTGGTATAACTGTTCAGAGTTCTCCTGGTTATAGTTATTGGCGGTGAGTTCAGAATCGGGGGTAATTGGCTGGCCGGGTGTGGTTTTGATTCTGGACGCTGGGTGTGTTGTTATAGGTAATGGGTGGTGAGATGGGGTGTTTTGTTAGTTCCGGAATGGCTATGAGTCTCAGGGGGTGAGGCGAAACCGGTCGCGGGGGAAGAAACTTGCCTCCCGGACGTTGCTCAGGCCAAGGAGCTGCTGAGTGAGCCGTTCGGCGCCGATTGCCAGTCCACCGTGCGGCGGGACCGCATAGCGGAATATCTCCAGGTAGAACTCAAAGTTTTCCGGGTTTAGGCCAAAGTGGCGCATGTTTTCTATGAGCATGTTGTAGTCGTGGATCCGCTGGCTACCGGTTGTTACCTCCAGGCCCCGGAAGAGGAGGTCAAAGCCAAAGGTGTAATCGGGGTCAGCCGGGTCCCACATTGTGTAAAATGGGCGGGTTTTGCGGGGGTAGTGGGTGACAAAGATAAATTCAGATTTGTGTGCCTTCTGGGCATAGTCGCATAACTGTCGTTCGCCTTCCGGGTCAAGGTCAATCATCCCGGTGGTGTCCCGGTTGTAGTCTTTCTGGAGTACCTGCAGGGCGTCCTGGAACTTGATTTCCGGGATGGTGCCGACTTCTGGCAGCCGGGCACCGATTACGCTCAGCTCTTCAGCGCAGTTTTGGGCAATGTTTGCCACCATCTCCTGGAGCAGACGGTTTTCCAGTTGGGTGACATCCCGGAATGATTCAATGAAGCCCATCTCGTAGTCAAGGGAGAGGTATTCGTTGATGTGGCGGGAGGTGGCGTGGTCTTCGGCCCGGTAAACAAAGCCGATTTCAAATACCCTTTCGTAGCCGGCGCCGACGAGCATCTGTTTATAGAACTGGGGGCTCTGGGCCAGGAACGCCTTCTGTTCAAAGTACTGAATCGGGAAGAGGGCGGTTCCACCTTCAGTGCCGGCGGCGATGATTTTGGAGGTGTGGACCTGGAGGAACCCGGCGCGGCGGAGAAATTCGGCGAAGGATCGGACAATCTCTGCCTGGACCCGGAAGACCGAACCGAACTCCGGGTTACGCAGGGCGAACGCCCGATGGTCTAAAATCATGTCCAGTTTCAGGTTTAGTTTTTCCCGGGAACGGTTGACCTCAAACGGGAGGGGTGCCACCGGTTGGACCAGGACACGCAGTTCTTCCATTTCCAGTTCTACTCCCTGTTTTGCCTGGGGTTCCGGTTTTACCCGGCCGATAATCTCCACCACCGATTCCCGTTCTAATGAGTTGAGGTTGAACTGTGCCGGGGTGGTGGTTATCACCTGACAGATGCCAGAGCGGTCGCGCAGCAGAAGAAAGGCGATTTTACCCACCGGACGGATGTGGTGGATCCAGCCGAGAAGCCGGACCCGCTCGCCCACCTTCTCGGGTAACTGTTTTGCCAGAGTGCGTTCCATGCTTTCAATCTACTTAACTGACCGCTTCTGTCAAGCAGTCCGACGTTCCCGGACCAGATAAATCCAGGGCAGGGAAATGAGGGTACAGATACCTTTGAGGATGACGTTTGCCCAGAAGATGCTGACGACCACTGGCAGCGGCAGCCGCCCGATGAAGGCCAGGGAGCAGAAGAGCGCTGAATCCAAAGGCACGCTGACCGAATTGGAAACCAGTACCCGGAGCCACTGGCGGCGCGGTCCGACCCGGTTGACCCACAGCTGATAGATTTCCCCGTCCACGAGTTCTGCGGCGACTTCGGCAACAATTGAGGCGATGACGATGCGCCAGACCGGAGAGAGGACCATACCAAATTCCAGTTGTGCGCCGACCTGAGGGTCCGGGGGCAGGCGGGCGACAAGCCAGAAAAGCCCGGCCATAAACAGGTTGATGACACCGGCGGCGGTGACCACCCGGCGGGCGACTTTGATGCCGGCGGTTTTATGCACCAGGTCCCGGATGGTGAAGGTGAAAGGGTAGATCAGGGTGCCGGCGTCAACGCTGAAGCCGGCGATGAGGAGGATGCGTAGGCTCGCCACGTCGGCGAGAATCTGGGCGGCGATGTAGGCGGCGGTAACCAGCGCCACATCCACCGCCAGGCGTTCGGGAAACGGTTGTTTTTCTGTTTCCGCCGCGGGCATTTGAATCACAATAAGGTGATTTTGTTTACTGTCAATAGGCACAGCGCTTGACTTGATTGCCGGGTCTTCTATGCTTTATTTGTTCCGATGAATATTATCACAACCGTTTCTGAAGAAGGTGGTGGACTGGTTCCGGTAACACCGGACCGGGCGCTGACCCCGGCCGAGATCGTCGCAGAACTGGACCGCTATATCATCGGGCAGGCAGCGGCGAAGAAGGCGGTGGCGATCGCCCTTCGCAACCGCTGGCGCCGGCAACGGGTACCGGACCGCCTGCGGGAAGAGATTCTGCCCAACAACATCATCCTGATCGGGCCCACCGGTGTCGGCAAGACCGAGATTGCCCGGCGGCTTGCCCGTCTTGCCCAGGCGCCGTTTGTGAAGGTGGAGGCGTCCAAGTTTACCGAGGTGGGTTATGTGGGCAGGGATGTGGATGCGATGATCCGGGATTTGATGGAGATTGGCGTAAATATGGTCAAGGCAGAGAAAACCCGGCTGGTCCAGAGCCGGGCCGAGGCGCTCGCCGAGGAGAAAATATTGAAGATTTTACTGCCCGATGACGGGGTGTGCAGCCCCCGGACCCGGGAAAGGTTACGGGAGAAACTGCGTACCGGAGAACTGGACCAGCAGCTGGTGGAGATTAAATCCACCAGTCAGACGTTTCCGATTCCCGATATCTTTGCCCAACTGGGCGGGGATGAGATGGTGATTCAGTTGCAGGAGATCCTGGCGCCGACAATGCCCAAACAGACCAAGCGGCGGAAGCTGACCGTTGCCGAGGCGAAACGGGTGCTTGTCCAGGAGGAGGCACAGAAATTAATTGATATGGATGAGGTGGTGAGCGAGGCAAAGCGGCGGGTGGAGCAGAGCGGTATTGTATTCATTGACGAGATTGATAAGGTGGTGAGCGCCACACCGTCAACCACCGGTCCGGATGTTTCCCGTGAGGGTGTCCAGCGGGACCTCTTGCCGGTAGTTGAGGGGGCGAGTGTTCTGACCAAATACGGGATGGTGCGCACCGATCACATTCTGTTTATTGCCGCCGGCGCCTTTCATAAGGTAAAACCGTCTGATATGATCCCGGAACTGCAGGGCAGGTTTCCGATTCGGGTGGAGCTGGCGCCGTTGAGCAAGGAAGATTTCCGGCGCATCCTGGTGGAACCGGAGAACGCCCTGGTGAAACAGTACACCGCCCTGCTTGCCACCGAGGGGGTGGAACTGACCTTCACCCGGGATGCGATTGATGCGATTGCCGAGATCGCCCACCAGGTGAACACCGATACCGAGAACATCGGTGCCCGGCGTCTGCACACGGTTATGACCACCCTGCTTGAGGACATCCTTTTTGAACTGCCCAATCCGAAAACCCGAAACGTGCGGATCAACGCCGGTTATGTGCGCAGGAAACTCAAGGCAATAGTTGCCAATAAGGATTTAAGCCGTTATATTTTATAATTATGAAAAAAGACCTGATTTCAATTGCCGATCTAAACCAGAATGAGATTAGTGAACTTCTGCAGGAGGCGCAGGAATTAAAGGAGAAGGTAAGGCGAGAGAGTACGCTCAATATCGCCCGGGGCCGGATGGGCGTTTTGATATTTGAGAAGCCCAGTTTGCGAACCCGGGTGACATTTGAACGGGCGCTCCAGCAGCTGGGCGGTGCCAGTACTTACCTTAGCCCGACTGACATCGGCCTGGGTACAAGAGAGTCGGTACCGGATGTTGCCCGGAACCTGTCCCGTTGGGTGGATGTGATTATCGCCCGGGTTTTTGAGCACGAAAAGGTGACCGGTCTGGCTGAGAACGCCACCATTCCGGTGATCAACGCCCTCTCTGATCTGGAGCACCCCTGTCAGATTCTTGCTGACCTGCTTACTATCTTTGAACACCAGGGGAGGCTGGCCGGGGTTACGGTTGCCTGGGTGGGTGATGGTAATAATGTCTGTCACTCGCTTATGCTTGCCGCGAGCATCATGGGCATTAACCTCAATGTGGCGACACCGAAGGGGTTTGAACCTAAGGTTGGAATTACCGCCCGAGCGCAGGAGCAGGCAAAAAATAGCGGCGCGCAGATTAAACTCACCTATGACCCCTGTGAAGCGGTTGGAAATGCCGATTTTATCTATACCGATGTCTGGGCGTCAATGGGACAGGAGAATGAAAAAGAGCAGCGCCGGCAGATATTCCGGCCCTATCAGGTGAATCGTAGCCTTATTGCCCGGGGGAAGCCTACCCTTAAAGTCCTGCACTGTCTGCCCGCCCATCGGGGTGAGGAGATAACCGACGATGTCCTGGATGGACCCCAATCGATTGTCCTTGACCAGGCGGAGAATCGGCTTCACATTCAGCGGGCGATAGTCGCCCGGTTGTTGAATAATGTCCGGACCTGAGATATTGATTATTGGTGCCGGACCGGCCGGCATGACCGCGGGCATCTATGCCAGCCGGGCGGGTCATTCTGCGCTGATTTTAGAGAAGGAGGTTACCGGTGGTCAGGTGGCGAAGACCGCGGTGGTGGAGAACTATCCGGGTTTTGCCGAGCCAATAGATGCGGTTGAGTTGGTTCAGAGAATGGAAAACCAGGTCCGGCGGTTTGGCTGTCAGATTGAGAATGCGGAAGTTACCGGGATTGACCTTGCCGCGGAGGGCATTGAGGTTCAGACGAATATCGGGAAATTTTATCCTGGTGCGGTGGTTATCTGTACCGGAACAAAACCAAGGTCGCTGGGTGTGGAAAACGAAGAAAGGCTGGTGGGCAGGGGTGTTTCTTACTGCGCGATCTGCGATGGTCCGCTTTTTCGGGACCGGGAGGTGGCGGTGGTGGGGGGCGGTGATTCGGCCCTTGCCGAAGCCAACTACCTCAGCCGGTTCTGCTCCCGGGTGTACCTCATTCACCGCCGGGATGAGTTTCGGGCGGCAAAGGTGTGTCAGGAGCGTACTCGCCAGAACCCCAAGATTACCTTACTTCTCTCTCGGGTGGTGACCAGAATCAATGGCACCCAGCGGCTGGAAAGCCTGGAGGTTAAGGACCTGAAGACCGGAGCGGTGGCGAACCTGGCGGTTGCCGGTTTGTTTGTATACGTTGGACTGGTTCCGAATACCGGCTGGTGTCAGGGTGTCATAAATCTTGATGAGGCGGGGTTCATTATTACCGACGAAAACCTTCAGACGTCGCTGCCCGGTGTTTTTGCCGCGGGCGATGTCCGGCGCAAGACCCTGCGTCAGATTGCCACCGCGGTCGGAGACGGCGCTCTTGCCGCGATGATGGCGCATGAGTTCCTCCGGAATCGGAGCGGACAGTAGCGGTTCTTTTCCCGGTTGTTTGATCTTTCCGTTTGCAATTTGACACGGCCGGTATTATAATTATTTGAAGGCGGGTCGGACGGTCGCCCCGTTTTTGCGGGGAGGAAAGTCCGGGCACCAAAGGGCAGGACACTCGTTAATAGCGAGGCTGTCCGTAGCGGACAGACGGAAAGTGTCACAGAAACTACACCGCCCTATTTGGGGTAAGGGTGAAATAGTGCGGTAAGAGCGCACTATCCGTGGTGGTGACATCACGGATGGATAAACCCTGTCCGGTGCAAGACCAAGCAGGGAGTTGTGAGTGCTGTTTTTGCACTCCCGGACTGGCCCGGTCCGCATTGGCTCCCGGGTAGGTCGCTTGAGGCCGGCGGGCAACCGCTGGTCCCAGATAAATGACCGTCGCCCTGAAAAGGGAACAGAACCCGGCTTACAGACCCGCCTTCATTGTTAATTATTCCCCTGTTTGACAGGAGAGAAATCGTTGATAAATTGAAAGACAGTATGAAAATTCTGGTTATTGGTAGCGGCGGAAGAGAACACGCCCTGGTCTGGGCATTTTCCCGTTCCGGACATAAGGTATATTGTGCGCCGGGGAATGCCGGTATTGCCCGAATTGCCGATTGCGTGGCGATAGAGCCGATGGCGATTTCTTCGCTGGCCAGTTTTGCCAAAAAACAACGGGTTGACCTGACAGTTGTTGGTCCCGAGGCTCCCCTGGTCGCCGGGCTTGCCGATGAATTTATGCGTCAGGATTTGCTCGTGTTCGGTCCGGATGCAGGAGCGGCGCGGTTGGAGGGTGACAAGGCGTTTGCCAAGGATTTGATGGTCCGCTACGGAATTCCAACCGCGCGGTTTGAGGTATTTGATGATTTTGAGCGTGCGGAACAGTTTGTTCGCACCAGGGGGCAATTTCCGTTGGTGATCAAAGCAACAGGGCTTGCCGCCGGGAAGGGGGTAATGGTTGTTGGTTCTTATGAGATGGCGGTGAAGGTTCTCGCCGAATTGATGCAGGAGGGAAGGCTGGGTGAGGCAGGGAAAAGGGTGGTGATTGAGGAGTTCCTTCAGGGTGAGGAGGCTTCGGTTATCGGGTTATGTGACGGGGAAAGGGTGCGGTTTCTTGTGCCCGCCCAGGACCACAAACGGCTTCTGGATGGCGATGAAGGACCAAACACCGGTGGAATGGGTGCCTATGCACCGGTGCCGGCGGTCACTGATGCGGTTTTTCAGCGGGTAGTGAAGGAGGTTTTTGATCCGTTGGTAAAAGGTCTTCAACGGGAAGGGGTTGTTTACCGGGGGGCGATTTATGCCGGATTGATGTTAACCGATGACGGTCCCAAGGTGCTGGAGTTCAACTGCCGTTTTGGTGATCCGGAGACCCAGACGGTGGTACCGCTTTTTGATGGTGACCTGGGGGAGCTGTGTTTGCAATGTGCCGGGGGAAAACTGCCGGAAGGGGAAAGCTACTCGTTAGTGTCCAGTGGGCGCTGGGCGCTGTGTGTTGTTGCTGCGGCAAAGGGGTATCCTGGTGATTATGAGAAGGGGCTGCCGATTTCCGGGCAACTTGAAGGTGGCGAGAGTACAATTGTTTTCCATGCCGGGACCAAACTGGTGGACGAAAGAGTGGTAACAAACGGGGGCAGGGTGCTGGGTGTAACCGGGATTGGCGGTACTCTTGCTGAGGCACGTGACCGGGCTTATTACGGAATGGGGCTCATTCATTTTCCGGGTATGCACTATCGCCAGGACATTGGAGTGCGGGGGTTGCGCCGATTGCAAGAAGAGGATAAGCGGGCTTTTCTTGAGCGCAAATGACTTTGCGGGTTAAACCGGAAAAGGTTAAGGTAACAGATGTGCTCCGGGCCCTTCAGCGGGGCGGAGTGTTATTGCCAGTCGCCGGTTCTTGGGCTGTGGTGAGCCGGGAGCGCGATGAGGTGATAAAAAGACTGGGTCAGGTTTATCGGTTGATTGGAGATGTGAATGAATGTCCGGTTGGGGGACCGGCAGCTTTATTGCTCAATCAGGGCGCGCTGGTGCGGGTTGGCGGTGCGGATGGCTGGGCACGGGCACCGGCTGGGGTGCTTCAGGAGGTAATTAAGAAAGAAACAGGGGAGCTCTGGTTGGGTTTGTCCGAGGATGAAACCGCTCCTGAGGAACTGATTGATGAATTCGGTGAATGGGTGACGATGAGAATTGATGGCCCGGCCCGGGGTCCGGGTCCGACTGTAATTAACCTTGATAACGGAGTGCCTGAGGTTGTGCACCGGGGTGAACCAGGGATACTGGCACTGGAGGGTGTTTTAGGCCAGCGGTTGTTTTTGGGTGCTGGGGTGATATTCTCAACTGTTGTAGTCTGTACCGGAAATTCCTGTCGCAGTCCGATCGCCGCGGGGTTATTACAGAAACTCTGTACCGGGATGCCGGTTCTGGTTGGCTCGGCGGGAATCGCCGCACCGGTGGGCGCTCCGGCAACCAATCTGGCGGTGGCGGTGGCCAAGGAGATGGGGGTAGACATCAGCGATCACCGGGCAAGACAGCTGGACCAGGAGACGATTGCCCGCAGCGACCTGGTTCTGGTAATGGAACCTGGGCACCGAGAATGGATTTTAAACCGGCTACCGGAGGCAGAGGTTAAAGTTCGGTTTCTCGGCGGTTATCCAGACCGGATGATTGAAATTCCCGACCCGATCGGGCGGTCAATAGAGTTTTACCGTCAGACCGCGGTTTTAATTAAAGCCGGGGTATTGAAGGTGTTTGCCGAGATAAAGGAAAGGTTGCCGAGCAAGCAATAGAAAGGGGTGAATATGGAGTATTTTCTTTCTGAGACACAAAAGGAGTTAAAGGAGCTTGCCCGTCGTTTTGCGGTGGACAAGATAAAACCGGTCCGGGCAGAACTTGACCGAACCGGTGAGTTTCCCTTTGGGCTGATGAAGGAACTTGCCGAACTGGGTTTGATGGGCGTCTACATTCCTGAGGAGTACGGTGGTTTTGGTGGCGGGATAATGGAGATGTGTCTGGTAGTGGAGGAGTTGTCCCGGATTGATGGGGCGGTGGCGCTGGGTTATGCCGCCTGTGGTCTAGGAACATTTCCGATTATCCTTGCCGGTACGCCGGAACAGAAGCGGAAATACCTGCCCCGGCTGGCGGCGGGCGAGCTGGCAGCGTTTGCCATCACCGAGGCACAGGCTGGTTCTGATGCCAGTAACGTTAAGACCCGGGCGCGTCGGGAGGGGGATTATTATGTTCTGAACGGCACCAAACAGTTTATTACCAATGGCAGCGTGGCGAAAATTTACACAGTCATTGCCTCCACCGACCCGACGCGGGGGGCGCGCGGGCTTTCGGCGTTCATCGTTGAGGACGGTACGCCGGGGTTCACTTTCGGCAAGATCGAAGACAAAATGGGGATCCGGTGCTCCAAAACCGCTGAGCTGGTATTTCAGGATTGCCGGGTGCCGGCGGAAAACCTCCTCGGTGGTAAGGAGGGAATGGGGTTCATAATCACGATGCGGACATTTGACCGTACCCGCCCCGGTGTTGGTGCTCAGGCGGTGGGCATTGCCCAGGGGGCGCTGGATGAGGCACTGGAATACGCCAAGACCAGGATTCAGTTTGATCAACCGATTGCCAGTTTTCAGGCGGTGCAGTTGATGCTGGCTGATATGGCGATTCAAATTGAGGCGTCAAGGACATTGGTTTATCAGGCGGCCCGGGCGGCAGATGCCGGGGTAAAAAACATCGCCGGATTGGCAGCAATGGCAAAGGTGATGGCGTCTGATACGGCGATGCGGGTGACGACCGATGCGGTGCAGATTCTCGGCGGGTATGGTTATATGAAGGACTATCCGGTGGAAAAAATGATGCGGGATGCCAAGATTACCCAGATTTACGAGGGGACGAACCAGATTCAACGATTGGTGGTTGCCGCGGAGTTAATTAAGGGAACGCTCTGGTAGGGCAGGATGAAAGACACAATTGTTATTGGTGCTGGACCGGCTGGCTATGTGACGGCGATCCGTTTGGCTCAGCTGGGGCAGGAAGTGGTGGTGGTGGAGGAGGCACGGGTGGGAGGTGTGTGTCTTAACCGGGGTTGTATTCCGGTTAAGGCGTTACTCCACGCTGCGGCAACAGTACGCAATGCGGCTGAAGCCAGACAGATGGGGATAAACTTTGCTCCACCGACGATTGACCTGATTAGCGTTGCTTCCTGGAAGGCAAGGATAGTGGAGCGACTGGCAAAGGGAATAGAGTTTCTGTTCAAGACAAACGGCGTAGAGCTGGTGCGGGGCCGGGGAAGACTGGCGGCACCGGACCGGGTAGTGGTACGGGGTCCAGACGGAGACCGAGAGCTTACCGCCCGTAATGTGGTCATCGCCACTGGCTCCCGGCCAGCGGTGCTTTCTGGATTGGAGCCAGACAATCGGCAGATAATTGACTCCAATGGCGCCCTCAATCTAGTGAAACTGCCGAACCGGGTGGTGATTGTTGGTGCCGGTGCTATCGGTCTGGAGTTTGCCACAATTTTCCAGCGCTTCGGTGCCCGGGTTACTGTTCTGGAAATGTGTGATTCAATTCTGCCCGGCACCGACCCGGAGTTGACCCAGATTCTCCGGCGTCAGATGGAACGGGAAGGCATTGAGTTCCGGTTGGGTGTGAAGGGAGCAAGTTGTGAGGCGATAACCGATAGCGGTGCCCGGGTTTGTGTTGCCGAGGAGACGGGTAAAACTGATCTGGATGCTGACCAGGTGTTGGTGGCGATAGGACGAGTGGCGAATTCCGGGGATTTGGGGTTGAACGAGCTGGGTGTAGAGATGGATGAACGGGGATTTGTAAAAACCGATTGCCGCTATCAAACGAATTGCAAAGGATTGTTTGCAATTGGCGATATCCGGGGGGGGCCATTACTGGCCCATAAGGCAATGTTTGAGGGAATAGAACTTGCCGAACTGCTTACCGGTACCCAGAACCGGAAGACTGGGAGAAAGCGGGCAATTCCATCAGTGGTTTATACCGATCCGGAGCTGGCAACAGTGGGCTTAAGTGAAGCGGCGGCAAGGGAAGCGGGTTTCAAAGTTAGGGTGGCAAAAATCCCGGTGACGGCAATCGGCAGGTCGTTGACCCTCAGTAGGAGTGAAGGGTTGTGTAAGGTGGTGGCAGATGATGCGAGCGGCAAGATTTTAGGGGTTGGGATAGTTGCCGCCCAGGCGGATGCATTGATTGCCGAGGCGGCGGTGGCAGTGGAACTGGGTTTAACCGCAGAAGAACTGGGCCGGGTTGTTCATCCCCATCCAACAATGAGCGAACTTGTCTTTGAGTCAGCGCATGCGCTTCTGGGGAGGGCAATTCACATTGTCAACCGTTAAGCGATAATGCGTCCGGCACTGCTCTGGGAACTGGGTAGAGTTGAGTATCAGCGGGCTCTGGTATTGCAGCACGAGGTTCATCAGCAGCGGGTGGCAAGCCGGATACCGGATACGTTGCTTCTCCTTGAGCATCCTCCGGTTATCACCTTCGGTCGGACCGCGGACAAAAGCAACCTGCTTGTTGCTGAAGCGGAACTTACCCGGTTGGGGATTGCAGTAAAAAAGGTGGAGCGGGGGGGTGATGTCACCTATCACGGTCCGGGTCAGCTGGTCGGTTACCCGATTTTTCATCTCCGGGAGGGGTTGGTCGGAGTGCGCCGGTTTGTTGAAGGAGTGGAAACGGCGCTGGTTCTGGCGTTACAGGATTTAGGTATTCCCGCTGAGGTGCAACCGAAACTGGTCGGGGTCTGGGTAAAAGGAAAAAAAATCGCCTCTATCGGCATTGCGGTCCGGGAGGGTGTTACACTGCACGGTTTTGCTCTGAATGTTAAGAATGACCTGAGCGGTTTTCGGCTGATTCATCCCTGTGGAATGAGGTCGGTGGCGATGACGGCGATAGAGATTGAAGTGGGAATGGCTGACCCGCCAACGGTCAGGGCGGCGGTTGTCAGTGGTTTTGAAAGGGTATTCGGTTTGGTTTTTCAGAAAAACTTACCCCGCAGTTTAACTACACGGATAAATTCAGACAGCGTTTTTGCCATTGATTCCGCTTCAGCCTGAGTGTAGGGCGTTTTTTTCTGATAGGCTTTGTTGCGGGCGTTTTCAGGCACAAACTGCTGGAGGACCACAGTGTGTGCACCCCGTAGCGCCCGGCCGATTTCCGGAATATCCACCGGGTTGACTAGCCCCGGCACCAGGGTGATTCGAAACTCGTGAGGAATACCGGATTCAATTATCAGCCGGATTGACCGCCAGATTGGGGCGAGGGTCAGCGATTTTCTGCCCGCGGCGAGGGAATAACGTTCTTCGGTCAGTGGCGCCTTGATATCCATTGCGACAAAGTCAATTAACCCCAATGCCAGTGTCCTTTTCAAGGGATAGGGAAATGAACCGTTGGTATCCATTTTTATCTTCAGATTCAGCCGTTTAATCCGGGTGCAAAGGTCAAATATCTCAGGGTGGAGGAGTGGCTCACCGCCGGTGACGACTACCCCGTCCAGCCAGCCAAGTTTTCTTTCCAGTTCTTGTTTTAGTTCTTCCCAGGTGAGTGCTGGCAGGCTCGGGTCATCCTCGGCAATCAGGCTGTTATGACAGAACGGACAGACGAAATTACACCCTCCGATGAAGATGACCGAGGTGATTTTGCCGTCCCAGTCAACAAGTGATGTGGGGATGAAGCCACGAATCCGCACATCTGAATATTAAGAGATAATGAATTTCAGTCAATAAACTTATTGTCTCCGGCCGCAGGTTAAATTAACCCCGGCGGGTATTTTTATTAACCGCTTATGTGACAAGAAATTAAACTGGCAATCGGCCGAAATTCTTCCCGTACGTCTCTTGTTTGTTTTCTCGCAGGGTTGATTTCTGCCGTTTTTGTTGTTAATCTAAAGTTGATGAGATGGCCATTTGGACGTAAAAGTGTGGATAAGAAACTTCTCGGGTTGTTGTCGCTCTGGCACATATTTGAAACGGTGGAGTTGAACCGACCGGAACTGACCGATAAACTCCGTGACCTTACGGTGCGGCTGGAGCAGGAGTTTGAGGAGGATAAGGCTTTAATCAGCAGACGGGCAGAGTCCGGTACCGAAGAGGATGTGCGTTTTATCATTGATGTTCTTTCCCGATTACCGGCACCGCCGGCGAAGCTGGGTCCCCTGCCGGATAAGTCGGCGTTCACCTGGGAGCGGGCCGAGTCGGAGTTCGGTCCGGTAGGCAAGGTGGTGAATCGGCTGCGGGTGGCGGTGCAAACACAAGCTATTGCACCACTGGAAAAGGAGATTACCGCACTGAAGCGGCGTAGCGCCGACCTCATTCGCACCGGTAAAGGCCGGGATAATCAGGAACTGAAACGGCTCCAAGAGGAGCTGACCGGTCGGGAAGAGGAACTACAGGAGGAGGTGGCACAGATTGACAAGGAGTTTCGGCGATATCTGTCTGTGCTGCTGCGGCTATATCAGCTGTCCGAACACTGTATTAACGCCCTGGGCCGGGTTCAATCTCCTTCTGGAATCCAGAGATTGGTTGACCTTTTGAGTGAAGGCACCCCGACGGAGCGGGTTTTTGCCCTGAAGGCGCTTTTGCGTGCCAACTGGCGGCCTCAGGGTACAACACAGGTGTTGAACTTTGAGCTTGCCCGAGCTAAATTGAGCGATAGCGAGGCGGAGCGGAAGCAGGCTTTGAAGGAACTGGAGAAGTTGCTCGGTGCCATCCAGGACAGTCGGGAGTTGCGGGAGGCTGTTGAGCCCCGGCTCGCTGAGGAAGGGATGACCGTTCTTCAGACGCTGGCGCTGAGCAGGTTGGCGGAGATAGACCAGAAGGAGGCGGTGAGACGGTTCGGAGAGATTTTCAACACTCCGGATGAGCCAGAGGAGTTGAAGTCGGCGGTGGTGCTGGCGACCGGGGAGAGGCTTTTACCGGTAATGCCGGTTGAGGCGGTGAATATCATTTTGCGCGCATTGGATGATCTGGATATGCCGGTCCGGGTGGCGGCGGCAGGTGCACTCACCAGACTGCCTGCAGGGATACCCGAAGATGTGCGGGAAGCGGCGATGGAAAGGCTTATATTCGCTCTCCGGGATGGAGATCTGGAGGTGCGGGATGCGGCGGCAAGGGCATTGAATCCACATACCTATCCGGCAGCAGGGGAGAAACTGGTCCATTTTCTTTTAAATGAAACCAACCCCAGCGGCCGGGAGTTTGCCGCCCGGGCGTTGGGGTTGAACTTTCCGGCCACACCGCACACTACCGCGGCACTGATTAAGGCTTTGACCGATGAGGATGCGGCGGTTCGGCGGGCAGCAGCCGATGCGCTGGTTGCCCAGGGTGCGGTGCCGACCGAACCGCAGAGCCGGCTGGAGTTTCTCTGTGCCCGACAGGAATGGCAGGCACTGGTGAATGCAGGCAAACCGGCGGTGGTGTGTTTGCTGCCCCGGCTCCGGGACCTGCGTGAGGATATCCGGCTGGAAGTGGTGCGGACCCTGGGCAGAATTGGTGCGCCGGAGGCGGTGAACGAACTCTGCGTCGCTCTGTCTGACGCCAGTCAGGATGTCCGGCGGGCAGCGGCAAAGGCGCTTGGTGCGATTGGCGACCCGGCCGCGGCACCGGCGCTTCGGACCGCAATCAGCCGGGAGGGGTTTAAGGAGGTGCGGGCGGAGATGGAGCGGGCGCTCCGGCAGCTGAGTTAAATTAAACTATGGACAAACCCACATTTATTGTTAAAATTATTATTATAGATGCTGCAGGCGCTTAGGAAGTTAATTCCGTCCAAGAGTGAGAGGGAGGTCAGACGGCTACGCAAAACCGTTGCCGAAATCAATGCCATCTACGAGACCTACCGTTCACTTACCGATGCAGAATTACCGAAAAAGACCGAAGAGTTCATCGCCCGGGTTCGGGATGGTGAGTCGCTGGATAACATTTTACCCGAGGCGTTCGCCTTAGTAAAAGAGGCCTGCCGGCGTCTGGTGGGCAAGCGCTGGACCGTAACCAATCAGGAAATTACTTGGGATATGGTGCCTTTTGATGTCCAGTTGATCGGCGGAATTGTTTTACACGAAGGCAAGGTGGCGGAGATGAAAACTGGTGAAGGTAAGACGCTCGTCGCCACGATGCCTTTATATCTCAATGCTCTGACGAAAAAGGGCTGTCATCTGGTAACGGTGAATGACTACCTTGCCCGAAGGGATCGGGAATGGATGGGTCCAATATACGAGACCCTCGGTCTGACCGTTGGTTACATTCAGGCCGGAATGAGTCCGGAGGAACGTCGCCCCCAGTATGCCTGTGATATTACCTATGGGACCAACAACGAGTTTGGCTTTGACTATCTACGGGATAATATGGTTATTAACTACGAAGACAAGGTCCAGCGGGGGCACCACTATGCGATAATTGACGAAGTGGATATCATTCTGGTTGACGAGGCACGTACCCCTC
Source organism: uncultured bacterium (assembly GCA_964412225.1). GTDB lineage: Bacteria > Hydrothermota > Tepidihabitantia > Tepidihabitantales > Tepidihabitantaceae > CAYPNB01. Next base: position 52,740 of record CAYPNB010000006.1, read on the forward strand.
TGATCATCTCCGGACCGGTGGGCGTTTCCAAGGGTAAACAGCTGGAGGAACTGGTGCCGCTGGTGAGCCGACTGTTTCGGGAGCAGGACCGGCTGGTTGACCGGCTGTGTGCTGAGGGTGAGCGTCTCTGGCGGCAGGGCAAGCAGTTTGAGGCAGCGGTAAAGTTTCTCCAGGCGCTGCGCGGTTCGCCGAAAAACAAGAACTTGATGCGTCTCCAGCAGGAGGAGGGGGTAAAGCGGGCGATTGAGAATGCCGACGGCGTTATCCGCCGGGATAAAAAATTGCACGAGATTGACGCCGAACTGTTTTTTGTTATTGATGAAAGGGACCATTCGGTCGACCTTACCGACAAGGGGCGCGCCGCCATCTCACCCAATGACCCGGAATTGTTTGTTCTGCCCGACTTAGCGAGCGAACTGGCGAAATGGGATGTTGACCCCAGCCTTTCATCACAGGAACGTGCCCGGGGTAAGGAGGAGACCTATCGCCGGTATGCGGAAAGGAGTGACCGGCTGGCCAACATTCATGCCCTATTAAAAGCCTATGCCCTGTTTGAGAAGGACGTTGACTACGTGGTGACGCCCAATGGCGAGGTGGTGATTGTTGATGAGTTCACTGGCCGGCTGATGCCCGGGCGGCGTTTTTCCGATGGTCTGCACGAGGCGCTGGAGGCAAAGGAACGGGTGGCGGTGCGAGAGGAGACCCAGACCTTTGGAACCATTACGCTACAGAATTACTTCCGGATGTACGAGAAGCTTGCCGGGATGTCAGGTACGGCGATGTCAATTGCCGCGGAGCTCTATCAGGTGTATAAACTGGAGGCGGTGGAGATTCCCACCAATGCGCCGGTGCGCCGGATTGACTACCCGGATGTGGTATTTCGCACCCGGCGGGCAAAATACCAGGCGGTGGTTAAGGAGATCGTCAAATGGCACAAACAGGGCCGGCCGATTCTTGTCGGCACCACCTCGGTTCAGGCTTCAGAAGAGTTGGACCGGCTTCTCCGTCCCACCGGTATCCGCTATGCCATTCTTAACGCCAAGAATCACGAGTCGGAAAGCCAGATTATTGCCCACGCCGGTGAGGCCGGGGCGGTGACGATTGCCACCAATATGGCCGGACGCGGTACCGATATAAAACTGGGTAAAGGAGTGGTGAAGGGGGAGCGCTGCTATCTGGTATCGGGAGACGGGAAATGCGCCTACTGGGAAGAAAAACCGGGCCGGTGTTACGAGGAGGTTCCCTGCGGCCTTTATGTCATCGGGACCGAAAGGCACGAGGCGCGGCGGATTGATGACCAGCTGCGCGGTCGGTCAGGACGACAGGGTGATCCGGGTTCCTCTCGTTTTTTCTTGTCGTTTGAAGACGACCTGCTGCGGCTTTTCGGTAGTGACCGGATGGCCGCAATTATGGACCGGTGGGCCCCTGCCGAAGACGAATCGGTGGAGAACAAACTGGTCACCCGGGTAATTGCCAATGCCCAGAAAAGGGTGGAGATGCGCAATGCGGAAATCCGGCGCCATCTTCTGGAGTATGATGACGTGATGAACCGTCAGCGGGAGGTGGTTTACAACCTGCGAGACACCATTCTGAAAGAAAATGACCCCAGCGGGGTGTTCAACAATATCCTGGAGTCGTTTGTTGACCGGCTTCTGGACCGGTTTGCCCGGAGCCGGAACTCATCGGAATGGGACTGGGAAGGAATGCGGGAGGAGGTGCTGAAGACTTTTCTTGCCGACCTGCCCGGTTATAGCGATGGCCAGCGTGATTTCACTCCGGATGAACTCAAGGAACAGCTCTTCCAGCTTGGCAGAAACCGCTACGAAGAGTTGGCTCAGGAGGTGGGCGTTGAGGTGATTGGCCAGTGGTGCCGCCGGGTGTTCCTCGCCACCCTGGATGAAGCCTGGCGCGACCATCTCCACCAATTGGATATTCTCCGCGAGGGCATCGGTCTGCAGGCTTACGGTCAGAAGGACCCGTTGGTGGAATACAAACAGGAGTCATTTCGTTTGTTCAGCGAGACGATGCAGGATTTTTATGGTAACGCCCTGAAGATTCTCTTCCGGGTTGACCCGCGAAGTGGTGAGGATCGGCTCAGTCCACGCCGGATGGCGACGGTGCGGGCATATAAACCAGCTCAGTCGGCAGAAGAGCCCGCACCACAAACACCGGCAGCGGCACCGATCCGCCGGGAAACACCTAAGGTTGGTAGAAACGACCCCTGTCCTTGTGGGTCGGGGAAGAAATACAAACGCTGCTGCGGTCTTCTTGAATCCAACCGGGTCAAGGGGGCCGCTTCGGCTAGCAGGACCAAAGCCAAAACTTAAAAAGGAGGAGCAATGGCAAAAATCCCAACGAGCAGAATCATTCTCTACGTGGTTCTTGCCATCGTTGTTATCGTGGTTGGAATCTGGGTGCTCCGAACCCGCGCCCAGGAGTCCAAAATTGGTAAAAGGGTAATGGAAGCCGAGGATATTGGACCGTTTGTCAATAAGGCGGCACGCCAGATTGAGAACGTTGAAAGCAAACTGGCTCGCTTTAGCGGTCCGGAGGTTGATCAGGCGAACCAGTTACTCAGCGAGGCGCGGACCGGTCTTCAGGAAATTCAGAGTCTAACCGAACCAGCCGAGATTACCAAGAAACGCGACGAGATAATGGATAAAATCGGCGAAGCCCGCAAATTGGTACGCAAGGCAAAGGGTGGTGGCGATTAGATAGCGCGAATTTAAACGGGGGTTTGCCCGTGCGGCAAGCCCCCGGGAGGTAAAACGATGAAGGGGCGGATAATTTTATGGTCAGTTGTAGGAGTATTGGTTATTGCCGGTGTCCTGTTTATTCTACTCACCGGGAAAAGCACCCGTCGTAATCAGGTTACTATTGACGACCTGAAAAGGCAGGCGGCGCGTACTGAGACCTCAATAAATGAATTAACCGCAAAACTGGCTCAAGCAAAGGCGGTGCCACTCCCGGCAGAAAAAGTTCAGATGCTCACCGAAGCGGAGCAGAAACTGAATCAGGCGCGTACCCTGCTGGCAGAGGTAAAGAATGCCACCGAACCGGGAAAGGCGAATGAGACACTTCGTAATGTGCACCGAGTTATCCGTCAGGTCCGGCGGCGGCTGCGGGAAGCGACCAAACCTAAACCAGCTGGTCAGTAGTTAAAACCAACGATATAGCAAGCGGGGATACTGGGAGACCCCGAGGAATCGGTTTAACCCCTCTTCAAAAATTTGCCGAATCCAGAAACTGAACCGGGGTCGGGGTTTGATTAACCTTGGTTCACCTTCAATCCCACACAGGTTGGCAAGAATCCGCTTGGCGTCTTCCAGGGTGCCGAGGGTGTCAACCAGTCCGAACTTTAACGCCTGCTTGCCGGTGAGAATGCGCCCGTCGGCGATCTGTTTCAGGCTGTCCAAGGGGATATTTCTGGCGGTGCTCACCGCTTCAAGAAACTGTTCATAGACATCACTCACCACTCTCTGGAGAAGTTGCCGGTCCTGGTCGGTCATCTCCCGGAAGGGCGAGCCAATGTCCTTTGCTTCCCGGGACTTAATCACTTCTACCTTCATACCCAGTTTATCCAGGAGACGATGGACAATGGGTAGTTCCATTATTACCCCGATGGAACCGGTTAGTGTCCCGGGGTTGGCAACGATCTTGGTTGCTGGTGCCGAGACATAGTAGCCGCCCGAAGCCGCGAGCGCGCCCATGGAGACCACTACCGGTTTACCCTCCTCCCGGATGCGCTTTATCTCGGAGTAAATTTCATGGGCGGCGGTGACTCCCCCACCCGGACTCTCCACCCGGACCAGAATGCCTTTTACCTGCCGATTCTTCTTCAGCGCCTGTAGTTGCTGGACCGTTTCCCGGGAATCGGTTATTGTTCCGCTGATGGTAATATAGCCCAGCGCCTTTCCCGAAACAACCGGCATCTCATCTTTTATTCCGGAGATAAAAATCGTTGTGGTCAGGATGGTGGGAATCAGCGTTACCAGCACCCCGACCACAATCAGGACAATCAAAGTCCGGCGGCTCATAAAATTTGAATGGGCCCTAGTGGACTTGAACCACTGGCCCCTGCGTTATCAGCACAGTGCTCTACCACCTGAGCTAAGGGCCCAACAGATTTAATCATATTATAAAACTTTAGTTAAGTCAAGCGTTTCAACCGCCAGCCGTCTTTTGTGTCTTCCACCAACCATCCCTGCTGGCGTAGTTCCTCGCGCAATCGGTCGGCCTCGGCCCAGTTTTTTGCTTGTCTTGCCTTTTCCCTTTTTTGGGCCAGGTGCTGAATTTCCAGCGGGATTTCGTCTCCGGCAATTGTTGCCGCCAGATTCAATCCCAGGACCCGGTCAAAATCCAGCAGCCGTTCCCACGCCCGCGGGTCCTGGCGCCGATTGCCTTCCCGGACCATGTCCCATATCACCGCCAGCGCCTGGGGCAGGTTGAGGTCATCCTCAATCGCCGCCCGAAACTTAACCCGGAAACTCTCGGTCCAGTCTTCATCGGTCGGCTTTTTCCAGTTCCGTGAGTTCAGTTTCGTCTCCCGCAGGCCGCGCAGGGCGTTCTGGGCGCTGACGAGCGCCTCATTAGTAAAGTTTAAAGGCATCCGGTAATGGGCGGTATGACAGAGGTAACGAAAGGCAATGGGTTCAAACCCCTGTTCTTCCAGTTCCGGAATTGTAACGATATTTCCCTCCGATTTTCCCATTCTTGATTCGCCCAGCACAAGAAAGGCGTTGTGTAACCAGTAGCGGACAACCTCCCTGCCAGTAGCGGCGAAGTTCTGCGCCCGTTCATTTGTATGGTGAATCGGAATGTGGTCAATGCCGCCGGTGTGGATATCAAATTCTTCTCCCAGGTACTTCATTGACATCGCCGAGCACTCAATGTGCCAGCCCGGAAAACCCCGGCCCCAGGGAGCATCCCACTGCATCAGATGTTTGGGTTGATTGGTAATCCAGAGGGCAAAGTCGGATGGGTTTCGCCGTTCCGGGTCTACTGCCACCCGGGCACCCGCCTGTTGTTCTTCCAGGTTCAGTCTGCCCAGGCGCCAGTAATCCGGATAGCGGGCGGTGTCAAATATCAGTCCGACGCCGGTTTTATAGGCAAAGCCGTTTTCCTCTATCCGTTTTATCAGGGCGATCATATCCGGGATGTGTTCGGTTGCCCGGCAGATGATGTGCGGTCGGAGGATGTTCAGTTTTGTCGCATCGCGGAAAAAGGCGTCTTCGTAAAACCGGGCGATTTCTTCTGGACGCTTGCCTTCCCTTTTTGCCCCGGCTTCCAATTTGTCTTCGCCGAGGTCGTCATCAGTGGTGAGATGGCCGACATCGGTGATGTTCATCACGTGCTTTACCTGGAATCCGAGGTACTCAAACACCCGGCGCAGGGTATCGGCAAACACATAGGCCCGGAAGTTACCGATGTGGGCAAACCAGTAAACGGTGGGGCCACAGGTGTAAATTTTCACCCGCCCGGGTTCAACCGGGATAAAATCTTGTTTGCTGCGAGTAAGGGTATTGTAAATTTTCATCTGCCGGCATTTTATCTTTAAACTCCGCTGCCGTCAACCAGCGGCATCGCGTCCTGGTAGTTGTCATTGCCGTTATTCCAGGATTGGTTTTGCCGATTCGTCGTTTTTGCGGGGTCGGATGTCCAGCGGTAGCCGGGCAAAAGCGGGCAGGTCCGGAGGGGAGGGGCCGAATCGTTGATAGCGTTCAAATCCTGCCGCCGCAATCATCGCCGCATTATCGGTGCAGTACGCTGGTCGGGGAATGAAAAGTTGTAACCCCAGTCGTTCACCCAACTGCTGGAGTCGTTCCCGGAGATGGCGGTTAGCCGCCACTCCGCCGGAAATCCCGACCCGGTGGAATCCGGTGATTTGCACCGCCTGTTCTACCCTTCTTGTTAGCGCCCGCACCGCCGCTTCCTGAAAAGAGGCCGCTACATCTTCCTTTGCCGTATCCGGATGGTCACGCAGATAATAAAGCACCGCGGTTTTAAGCCCGGAGAAACTGAAGTTCATTCCCCCGGGGTCAGGAGCCGGAAAATCAATCACCGCCCGCCCTTTTCTTGCCAGGTTCTCTATTTCAGCGCCACCCGGATAGGGGAGGCCGAGTAGTTTTGCCACTTTGTCAAATGCCTCTCCGCAGGCGTCGTCAACTGTGGAACCCAGTTCTTCGTACTCACACCAGTCGCGGACAATCAGCAGTTCGGTATGACCACCGGAAACGACCAGCCCGAGATATGGCGGTTGCAAGTCTGGATACTCTAAACGAAGGGCAAAGATGTGTCCTTCTAAGTGATTCACACCAACAAACGGTACCCCCAGGGCAAAGCTCAACCCTTTGGCGAATGGCAATCCGACAAGGAGCGCGCCGAGAAGCCCGGGGGCGTGAGTGACGGCAATCAGATTTAGATCCGAATACCCGATGCCCCCCTTCGCCAGCGCAGTCTCCACCACCGGAACGAGTATCCGGATATGCGCCCTTGCGGCCAGTTCCGGAACCACACCACCGTAGAGAGAATGAACTATCTGGGAGGATACGATACTGGACCGCACCGTTACGCCGTCCACTACAACGCTGGCGGCGGTTTCGTCACAGGAAGTTTCAATTCCGAGGCAGAAGAAATTCACCTGATGGTTACCACGAAAAGTTGGGGTTCACACTTCACCAATCGGAACCGCGGCGGCAGAAGGACATCGGCACCAAGCCGATGTTCTCCCACCGGCAAACTGGCGATTTTAATTTGCACCGTGATATCGGTGGTTTTGAGGGAATCAATCATGTTGGCCGGTCCGGCAATCGCTATCTGGGCTTCATCTGGTTCTACCGAGATATCCATCGTGGGCGGCGCAATCACCTTTACCGGTAGTCCTAAAAATATCCGTGCCGCCTCCCGCTCCAGTGTTACTTCCACCATTACCGACTCGGGAACAGCGCTGAAGCCACGTCCGGTAGGAACCAGTACCCGCAAAACCCGCCGTTCGCCCGACTGGACTCGGCTTAAGTCCAGCGTTTCGGTTGTCACGGTGTTGTAGTTTTCAATCTCGTCGCTTGGCCCAATAAGTTTTACTCCGGAGAGCGGCCGGATCTCCGTAATCGTCATCCCGCCCGACGGCCAGTTTTTTGTTGGTACTATCACCTTCACATCCCGTGCCTGTGCCGGACCCAGTTTTACCTCTACCAACTCCGGTTCTATTGTCCGTACAGTAATCCCGGCGGGCAATTTCAGGTCGGCGGAGTTCAGCCGGACCTGCCGGCTGCCAAAACGACCTTCGGGCACCAGCGGCTGGAACGTCAGCTGCGACCGCCGGATCCGGAGCAGTTCTTTTCCCTTGCCGCTCAGTGTGACCCGGGCGTTCTTGGCGTCAACATTGGTAATCACCCGTTCCTTTTCCCCTTTTTCCACCACCTTTATCGGCACCTCCAGCGTTATCTCATATTGGCGCTCCAGAGCCGCCACCCCCCAGAGAAACAGGGCGAAGAGCAGGGCTAATAATTTCATGGGCAGATTGGCAAAGAGAATCCGGAGAAAGTGCATCAAGTAAATATAAACAGGCTGAACCGGGCTGTCAATTTACCCCCGGGCAGGGCTTGACTTTATGGGTGAACCGGGCATTATTGGGGTGATGGCAGATACGGTTTATTCGGCATTCGCCGGTGTTGTTAAACGTTTTCCGGACCGCACCGCATTGATGTATAAATCTGGTGGCAGGTATCGGGCCATCACCTATGCCCGGCTCAGTCAGATGGTTGACGAAGTCGCCGTGGCACTGGCTGAGCAGGGGGTAAAACCGGGGATGCGCGTGGGCATTTACTCTTACAACCGACCGGAATGGGTGGTCGCTGACCTCGCCGCGATTAAACTGGGGGCGGTGGTTGTGCCGGTGTATCACACCCTGCCGCTGAGCACTGTCTGCTACATTCTTGCCGAGACCGAGGTCAGCCACCTGTTCGTGGAAACGCCGGAGTTGCTCAATCCGCTTGTTCCCCACCTTGCCGACTTGCCCGCTCTGCAAATGCTCATTACTTTCTTTGACCAGCTGGACGGAAAACTGGAGGGTAAGGGGTTTACCTGTCTTTCTGCTTTGCGTCTTGCCGGCGCCCGGTCTTGGCAAGAAAAACCGGCGTTGAGACAGCCCCACCCGGCCCAGCCGGATGAACTTTTGACCATCTGTTATACCTCCGGGACCACCGGTGAACCCAAGGGGGCGATGCTCTCACATCGCAACATCATCGCGAATGTCCGCGGGGCAATTGAGCGGTTCAGCATCACCGCAAACGACCGTTTGCTTTCTTTTCTGCCCCTCTGCCATATGTTTGAGCGCACCTGTGGTTATTACACGATGCTTCTCGCCGGTGCCGCCATCGCCTATGCCGAATCGCTCCAGACCATCCGGGAAGACGTCCAGCGGGTGAAGCCTACCCTTTTAATCGTTGTGCCCAGGGTGCTGGAAAAGGTTTACAATGCGGTCCAGGAAAAGGTTCTTACCAGTTCTCCGCTCCAACGCCGGCTGATGGTTGCCACGATTAAAACCTGTAACCGGTTTGCCATTCTGCGCCAGCAGCGCCGTCCAATTTCCCCCGGGTTGAGGCTGAAGAAAAAAATCCTTGACCTTATTGTTGTCCGGAAACTGCGCAAACTGGGGGGCGGCAAACTCCGGCTCATCGTTTCCGGCGGTGCGCCGTTAGAACGAAAACTGGCGCGGACCATCCGCAACCTCGGTTTCAATCTTCTTGAGGGTTATGGTTTGACCGAAACTGCGCCGGTGGTCTGTGCTGCGGTGCCGGGAGAGGAGCGGGTGGGAACGGTGGGCAAGCCGTTTCCCGGAGTGGAGATAAAAATTGGCCCCAATGACGAGGTCCTGGTGCGGGGTCCTAATTTGATGCTGGGCTACTTCAAAAAACCTGCGGAAACCGCCCAGGTGATTGATCAGGAAGGCTGGTTTCACACCGGGGACCAGGGTAAAATTGATCCGGCCGGCAACCTCATCATCACAGGTAGAATCAAGGAGTTAATCGTCAACTCCTATGGCAAGAACATTCCACCGGTACCGATTGAACAGGCGCTCAGTAACTCCAAGTATATTGAACAGGCGGTGGTAATTGGGGACCGGCGACCTTATCTGGTGGCCCTGATTGTCCCGGCCCGTCTTACCCTGGAGGATTACGCCCGGGAGCAGAAGATACCGTTTGCGGATTTTCCCGAGCTCCTTGAGCACCCAGAAATAAACCGGCTCTTCCGGGAGGAGATTGACCGCTGTTTGCTTCCTTTCGCCACTTACGAGCAGGTGCGCCGGTTCCGGTTAATTCCGGAGCCGCTTACTGTGGAAAACGGTTTCCTTACGCCCACCCTCAAGGTGAGACGGAAACCGGTAGCAGATGCCTACCGGGAACTGATTGAGGCGATGTACCAGGAGGGCTAAACGGTCGGTCTTTTTTTCTTTACAGTTCTGTTTGCCCAGACCCCGGACGCGGTCTGTGACCGGGCGCAGTTTTTCTTATTTAACCGCCATCGCGATGCCAGCTACATTGATTCTGCCTATGCGCTCCTGGCCGCGGCCCGGAAAGCGCATCCCACCCATGAGCGCACCCTTTATCTCTGGTCCCGGCTGCACACCCAGTTTGGCGAGAACGCATCACGGAAACAGGAAAAGATCCACTGGTATGAGCGAGCAAAGGCGATTGCGGAGACATTACAGCAGGTGAATCCGAATAATCCGGACGGGCATATGTGGTGGGGAATTGCCCAGGGGAGAATCGGTCAGACCCGCGGGGTGCTTAATTCTCTGTTTATGGTCGGGGAGTTGAAAAGGGCATTTACCAAGGTTTTGGAACTGGACTCGGGTTATGCTGCTGCCTACGATGGGCTCGGGGTTCTCTATTACGAACTGCCCGGTTTTGCCGGTGGTGACCTGAAACGAGCGGAGCGGTTTCTTGTTAAAGGTATCGCCATTGACCCCAACTATACCATCATCCGGCTTGACCTCGCCCGGGTATACCTCAAACAGGGTCGTATTGATAAGGCAAAAGAGCAGTTACGGCTGGTAATTAAAACCGCCAATCCTACCTGTCCGGCCGATTTCTTTTTAGAAGACAAACCGGCGGCAGAGAAACTTTTAAGAGACTTGGAACAGCGCTAATCCGGTTCAGGCAGAAGGGGTACCCTTTTGTTCCTGGGGCTGGATTGCCGGCGGTTTCATTTCTTCGGCCATCGGTGAGGCGATGTTTTCTTCGGCTCGTTTTAGCGCCTCGTTAATAATTCTGATTTTCGTTGCCACCGAAGCGCGGCGGTTAATTATTACCATCAACCGGTTCTTTACCCGGCAGACACCGCCTTCGCTCCGCAGGTCATCGTAAATTACCCGAATACCCAGTTCGGCACAGCGTGCCTCCAGGTCGGCAAGCACCATTTCTTGAGAGCCTTTTTTGATTTTTACCTCCGGTTTATCATCCCGGTTTAAATCCATCCCTGCTCCTTGTACCATTGCCAGGTTTCCTGGATCCCTTTTTTCAGGTCGTACTCGGGCACAAAACCCAGTTCTGTTTTTGCCCGTTGATCAGAACATACCCAGCACTCCTGACCGAGTTCCTGCACTTTATCCGGGTTGAAGATGGTTCCCGCCGGTGTGAGGTTGCGGTTCAATCCCGCGGCAAGGTGGAGAAGCCAGGCTGGAATCCGAATCCGGAAAACCCGCTGGCCGGTGAGTTTTTCCCATTCCTCAGCCAGCATATGATAACTGTAACAGACGCCGTCACTGACAAAATAAACCGAACCCGAGGGGACCGTCCTTTCCGCGGCAAGAAGCGCCGCCTGCGCTGCGTCCCGGACGTAGATGAGGGAAAAAGTTCCCCCCAGAATTGGTGCTATCCCCCGGGAAAGCAACCGCCAGAACACCAGTCCATCCTGGTCCCGCGGTCCGTAAACCACCGGTAACCGTAATACTACCGAATGGAGTTGTTCCCGGAGCGCGGTTACCGCCTGTTCCGCCTGTAACTTTGCCCGGCCGTACTCGCTCACCGGCTGCGGTGTCCGTTCTTCACTTAACCGTTCTCCGGCTTTTACCGGACCCGCTGCTGCCACCGAGGAAAAAAGCACAAACCGCTTGACCCCGGCACGCGCTGCCAGTTCTGCCAGCCGGAGGCTGCCGGTATAATTTACCCGGAGAAAGTCTTCACCCTTTTTCGCCCGCACCGCCGCCGCGGCGTGAAAAACAACCGTTATCTCATTCAGCGCCGGCGCGAGTGAATTTTCATCTTCCAGTTCGCCATAAGCCAGTTCCACTTTTAATCCCTGGAGCCAACGGAGGTTACTTGTCCGCCGCACCATCGCCCGCACCGTGTACCCCTTTGTCAGCAGCAGTTCGCAGAGATGGGACCCGATAAATCCGTTGGCACCGGTCACCAAAACCTTCATTTCAGTTCTGGCAAAACCCGTTTGAGGAGAAAATTTCTTGCCCGCAGTGCCGCCTCCTTCGGCCTCGTTTCCATCACCAGGAGCGCCGGGCTATTGCAGATCAACAGTCGGAGATACGGCAAGACATCGGCACTGCCCTCACCCAGGGGCAGATGCTCATCCCGTACCCCGTTGTTGTGGTGGATGTGGCTGTGATAGATCAGTTGGGAGAAACGTCGGAAAAAGGTCAACTCTCTTTTGCGCTTTTTTGGGGGCAGAATTGCGATATGACCGGTATCAAAACAGAGCCCTAAATTTTCTCCCAGAACCCGGGACAGGATCCGCTGGCTCGGGGCGTAGCGAAAACCACCCACGTTTTCCACGCACAACCGGGCTTTGTCCCGGGCGTATTCCTTTAATTCGGCAAAGGCTTCGGCAAGCACCAGTTCATAGTAGCGGGGAAACTCCTGATGGGTGTAGCGGTTGGTGCCACCCAGACCGTAATGCATATCAAAGCCAAGGTGCATAACAACATTTTCCGCGCCGATGTCACCCGCCCACCGCAGTGTCCGTTTTAACTCCCGGACCGCGCACCGGTGGACCGCCCGGCTCGGTGTGAAAAGGGACGGTCCTTCCAGCGCATGGATTGCCAGTTTCAGCCTTGCTCTTCGGGCCTGCCGACGGAGCCTTTCTCGTTCTCCGGGTTTCTGCAACTGCTCGCCAAAGCGGATATTTCCGAGATTTATCTCCAGGACGCCGAATCGGTGTTGGGCTGCAAAATCAATTGCGCTGGTGATGTCTGAGAAATCAAAGAGAATCTGGATGCCGACCCTTTGCCGGAGCCTTTCACCTTCAGGCACAACCGATTATATTGCCCATTTTGCTTCTGTCAAGATAACACATTGCCCAACTGAGCGTTAACCGAAACCATCTTGAGCAGACCACAGACACATCGTAAATCTTTAGCTGTTTTGCCCTGTATTCGGGAAGAAGGTTAACCCGCAGAACAGAACTCTCAGGGTTGGGGGAAAACCAATAATTAATTTTGCGGGCAAATTTGCCAATGGGGGCAAAGTTTTGTCTGGCGGAGAAATTATATAAGGCTTAATTTTTCAGCGTGTTGTCAGGAAAATCGGCCTTACCCCTTCCCAGTTCCCCCGGCTGTTTTCCGGGACGCGGTAAAGGTGGCGGTGCGGTCCGGGATACCGGTGGGAGCGACCTCTGGTGGTGTGTCTTTTTTGTTAATGAAATGGCGGTGGTTTTGGTGATTGCGATGGTTACTAATCGGGGGTTTGCTTTATCGATAGTTTAAGGAAAGAAAGAGGCTTGCCGCTAACGGATTGGAAACAGGGGGAATTTTTCCCCGGATGGGGGAGATTGTTTCTTTGTGATTGTCCGCGTGAGCGCGGGCTTGATTGTTGGGCGGAGTGGGGTATGATTTATTATATGGGAACAACTGTTATTGCAATTGGCGGCAATTCGTTGATCCGGCGCAAGGGTAACAGTTCTTTTCAAGAGCAGATGGCAACGCTGGAGGCAACCGGTGCGCCGATTGTCCAGCTGGTGCAGGGCGGTGAGCGGGTGGTGATAACCCACGGAAATGGTCCCCAGGTCGGGTTTGTGCTTTTACGTTCCCATCTGGCACGAAACCGGCTGCCAGAGGTGCCGCTGGACGCGGCGAACGCCCAGACCCAGGCGGAGATCGGGTATATGATCCAGCAGGTTTTGGGCAATCAGTTCCGGCGAATTGGTGTTTCCCGTCGGGTGGTTACGGTTGTTACCCAGGTGGTGGTGGACAAGGAGGACCCGGCGTTTCACAATCCGGCCAAGCCGGTGGGACCATTTTACACCCGGGAGGAGGCGATGCGGTTGCAGCGGGAACTGGGCTGGACAATGAAGGAGGATGCGGGTCGGGGGTTCCGGCGCCTGGTGCCATCGCCGATGCCAAAGGCGGTCGTGGAGATTGAAGAGATTCGTTCTTTGATTTTGGCGGGTGCGGTGGTGGTGGCGGCAGGTGGGGGCGGGATTCCGGTGGTGGAGGATGATAACGGCTTGCGCGGGGTGGCGGCGGTGATTGATAAGGATCTGGCCTCGGCGCTACTGGCCAACCTTATCGGCGCCGATCGGCTGGTGATTTCTACCGCGGTTGACCGGGTGTATCTGAATTACGGTCAGCCAGATGCCCGGTCGATTGAGCGGGCGAGTGCGGAAGAGATGCGGGGTTACCTGGAGGCGGGCCATTTTCCCGAGGGGAGTATGGGTCCGAAGGTGGCGGCGGCGCTGGCGTTTCTTGCCGGTGGTGGCAAAGAGGTTGTCATTACCGACCCGGAGCATATTTTAGCCGCCTTAGCAGGTGCGGCCGGGACGAGGGTTGAGCGATGAGATTTTTTTCTGGTGGGGCTGCCCCCCGGTTGTTGTTTACCCGGTTCGTTTTGCTGTTGCCCGTTTTTGTTTCGGGGATGATGCTCATTCCAATGGATTTGAGTCAGAGTGACCACCTTAAGGCTTATGGCATTGCCTACCGGCTGTTACAGCGGGGGCAACGGGTGGAGTGGCTTTTGAATTACCGGGGCGGTTCGTTTCTGTTTCCCGATGATGCCCAGACGGCAAAGGAGTGCCGGTTAAACGGGGTGCAGTTTGAAATTGTTGGTTCGGCCGAGGTGGTGGCAATTCGGCAGACAATAGAGGCGAACAATATGGCAGCGGTGGTGCTGGAGCGACCGACCCGGGTGGCGGTTTATGCCCCGCCAACCGCTGACCCGTGGGATGATGCGGTGCGGCTGGCGCTGGACTATGCCGGCATTCCTTATGAAGTGGTCTGGGATCGGGAGGTGCTTGCCGGCAGGCTTTCGCAGTTTGATTGGTTACATCTCCATCACGAGGATTTCACCGGTCAGTTCGGTAAGTTTTATTCCTCCTACCGCCACGAGAAATGGTATCAGGAGGAGGTGGCGCTCAACATCAGAACCGCGCGGGAACTCGGTTTCCGTAAGGTGAGCCAGTTGAAACTGGCGGTACTGGAGGCAATCCGGAAGTATGTGGCAGAAGGGGGGATGCTGTTTGCGATGTGTTCGGCGACCGATTCCCCGGATATCGCCTGGGCGGCAAGGAACACCGACATCTGTGCCGAGGTTTTTGACGGTGACCCGGTTGATCCGCAGTATCAGTCCCGACTTGACTTTACCGGCTGTTTTGCCTTTGAAAACTTTCAGGTTATCACCGATCCGCTGGTCTATGAGCATTCCAATATTGATACCTATCTGGAGGCGACCGCCCGGGGGCAGGATGTCTATTTTTCCCTTTTTGATTTTTCCGCCAAGTACGACCCGGTGCCGACGATGCTGGTGCAGAACCACGTTGGGCTGGTCAAGGAGTTTCTCGGGCAGAACTGTGGGTTCCGGCGTTCGGTCTTAAAGAAGGATGTTCTGATTATGGGAGAGGTGGCGAACACCGAGGAGGTTAAGTACATTCACGGTGAGTTTGGCAAGGGGACTTTTACCTTTCTCGGCGGACACGACCCGGAGGACTACGCCCACCGGATTGGCGACCCACCCACCGACCTCTCCCTGCACAAGAACTCACCCGGTTACCGGTTGATTCTCAACAATGTCCTTTTTCCGGCAGCGGAGAAAAAGCCTTTAAAGACGTAAACCGATGCGGTCGGCTGCCGAATGTTTTGAGTGCGGGATGAGGCAGTGTTTGAAGATGGTCCGGATGGTTAACGGTGGCGAGCAGGATGAGGCGAGGGTGCACGACCGGCTGGAAAAGTTGCGGCCGCAACTGGACGAAACGGAACCGCCCAGTACTTATACCTCCCGGATGCTCGTGGCAACGATGGACCTGCTGGGGATTACCGATCCGTTTCAGGAGGTAAAAGAGGAGCAGAACCGCCGGGCGGCAGAACTGGCAACGCGGTTTGATGCCGAACTGGACCGCTGTGATTCACCCCTGTACCGGGCGTTGATTCTGGCGGCGGCGGGTAATGTGATTGACGTCGGACCGCAGCGCCGTTTTGACATTCAGAAGCAACTGCAGCGGCTTGCCTTTGCCCGCGATGATAGCGGGTTGTTGCTGGAACGGCTGGCAAAGGCAAAGCGGGTGATGTTCATTCTGGACAATGCGGGCGAGGTTTTCTTTGACCGGCTTCTGCTCAAGCGCCTGCCCGAAGTGGAACTGACCATTGTTGCCCGGTCGGCGCCGATTCTCAACGATATCACGGTGACCGAGGCGGCGGCGCTGGGATTGGGAGAACTGGGTCGATTAATTGGCACCGGTTCCCGTTATCTGGGGGTGGATCTAAAGACCGTATCGGCAGAATTTCGGGAGAGTTATTACCAGGCGGACCTGGTGATTGCCAAGGGGCATGCCAACTTTGAGTCGCTGGTTGAGGAGGGCCGGGACGGGTTTTATCTACTTGCCGCCAAGTGCGAACTGGTGGCGGAGCGGTTAGGGGTGAAGCCGGGGGATTTGGTCTGCTGTTATTCACCGGGGAAGGGGGAGCGATGTGTTTAGCGGTTCCGACTCGGATTAAAGCGATTGAAGGAGACCGGGCAATTGGCGAGGTTGGCGGTGTGGAAAGGGAGATTTCAATTGTGATGACCCCGGGGGTGAAGGTCGGGGATTATGTGATTGTCCATGCCGGTTTTGCGATTCAGGTTCTTGACCGGCAGGCGGCAGAGGAGAGCCTGGCGATTTTTACGAAAATGGCAGAACGGGTTGAGGAGTTTAAAAAAGGCGTGGTTAACAGACCGGCTCAATCACCACCTCGCCGCCCGCCTCCTGCTGCTGGGCGCTCTGGGCGATGATCTGTGCGGCAACAGCCGCATTGGGCGCATTGCGCGCCAGTTCCCGAACTGGCGCCAGATGCAGGGCCCGGGCCAGCGCCGCCAGAACCTGCAGATAAACCGAATAGAGTGATGGTGGCGATATTAGCGCCACCACCAGGTCAACCGGTTCGTTGTCCCGGGCGTGCCAGTCAAGAGCGGGGTTGAGGCGGACGACCACCACGATAATCCGGTCAATGCTATCGGTGGCAGAATGGGGCAGGGCAACGCCGTGGCCGACCCCGGTGGAGCAAAGTTCTTCTCTTTTTCGGAATCCCTCTATAAGGGAGTCGTGATCAACGGAGATACCCGCGGTCAGGAGCTGGTCGGCGATCAGGTGAAACAGTTCTTCCTGCAGGTTGATGGGCGGGGCGTCCAGAGCGAGTTCAGGGGAGACGATCTCGGTGAGCTTAATCATAAGTCAGAAAAAATTTTTCTACCGTAGAAATGATGAACGCCTGCTCGTCATCTGTCAAGTTTTGTCGGATGGGCAGGCAAAGAGTTTCCTCAGCCGCGCGTTCGGCTTCGGGAAGAACGAGGTTGCCGAACAGGGCGGCAAAATCCGAGCACCGATGGATCGGTTGGGGATAATAGACCATTGTCTCAATGCCCGTCCGGGTAAGGAAGGTGCGCAATTGGTCCCGGTGCGGGGTGCGGATGGCAAACTGATGGAAATTGGGCCGGCTATCCGGGGCGCTGGCGACGATTTTGACCAGCGGGTTAAGCGCCGATTGATACCGCCGGGCGATGGCCCGGCGCCGGGTCAGCCCGGAGTCAAGATGGCGGAGTTTGAGGCGCAGAAATGCCGCCTGCAGTTCGTCCAGACGGGCCGAGGTTTCACAATCAACCCGGATTGATGAGGCTGCTATTGCTCCGCCGTTGCCGAGTGCGCCGAGGTTTTTGGTGGGGTAAAAACTGAAGGCGCTGGCGGTGCCAAAACTGCCCAGTTTTTTCTCGTGGTAAGTTGAGCCGATTGCCTGGGCGGCGTCTTCAATCAGGAGGATGTTTTCCTGCTGGCAGAGGGAAAGAAACTGGTTGACGTCGCTACAGTTGCCAAAAAGGTGGACGAGAAGAATCGCCTTTGTGTGGGCGGTGATGACCGCCCGGCAGCGTTCCGGAGACAGGCAGAGGGTGTCGGGGTCAATGTCCGCAAGAACCGGTGTGGCACCGGTGCGTAGGATGGCGGTGATGGTGCCGGAGAAGGTGAACGGAGCGGTAATCACTTCGTCGCCGGGGCCGATGCCGAGTGCCTTCATTGCAAAAAACAGCCCGTCGGTACCGCTCTTCACCCCCCAGACCTGATTAACACCAAGGTACTCGGCCAGTTCCTTTTCTAACTGTGCCAGTTCCGGACCGAAGACAAACCTGCCGGTCCGGAGGATGCGTTCCAGAGTCTGATGAAAATCGGCGGCAAAAGGAAGGTTTTCCGATTTCAGGTCGTAGAAGGGGACACGGAAAGACATCAGGAGCGATAATAGTCAGGAGAGGAGATAAGTCAATGAAAATTGCAGGTCAGCGGCAGCCCGGGGTGGCGGTTTTTATCGGGCTTGACCCGGGGACGGCCGGGTTTAGAATTTATCTGTGAGTGAGCGTTTTCGGTTAAAGGCGCCGTTTAAGCCAGCCGGGGACCAGCCGGAGGCGATTGAGCGGTTGGTGGAATTTGTCCGGTCCGGGGCAAAGTTTTCCACCCTTTTAGGTGTAACCGGTTCGGGCAAAACCTTTGTGATGGCAAATGTGATTGCCAGGTTGAACCGGCCGACGATTGTCCTTTCCCATAACAAGACCCTGGCGGCGCAGCTTTATGGAGAGTTCAGGCAGTTCTTTCCGGAGAATGCGGTGGAGTATTTTATTTCCTATTACGACTATTATCAGCCCGAGGCTTATGTGCCGGAGCACGACCTCTATATTGAGAAGGACGCCTCCATTAACGAGGAGATTGAGCGGTTGCGGTTACGCGCCACCTCCAGTCTGATTGAGCGCCGGGATGTGATTATCGTTGCTTCGGTGTCCTGTATTTACAATCTCGGTGAGCCCTGGGAGTTCAAGGAGGCGCTTTTTCCAATTGAGATGGAGCGGGAAATGGATCGGGAAGGGTTGCTGGAAAAACTGGTAAAACTGCAGTACACCAGGAATGATTTTGAGTTAAAGCGGTCAACCTTTCGGGTAAGGGGTGATGTGGTTGAGATTCACCCTTCCCACCGGGATTACGGGGTGCGGGTGGAGTTTGACCGGGAGTGGGTGGCGAGGTTGAGCATATTTGACATCCTTACCGGTGACCTGATTGAGCGCCGGGAGCGGGTGGTGATTTACCCGGCAAAGCATTTTGTTACCGGGCCAGAACGAATAGAACGGGCGCTGGTGTCAATTGAAGAGGAACTGCATCAGCGGGTGGCAGAACTGGAGGCACAGGGGAAGCACCTTGAGGCACAGCGGTTAAAGACAAGAACCAGGTTTGACCTGGAGATGATTCGGGAGTTTGGCTACTGTCCGGGGATTGAGAACTACTCCCGCCACTTTCTGGGCAAGGCGCCCGGGGAAAGACCTTACTGCCTTTTAGACTATTTTCCTGCCGACTATTTGATGTTCGTTGACGAGTCCCATGTGACCGTTCCCCAGATTCAGGGAATGTATAACGGCGACCGGTCCCGTAAGCAGGTTCTGGTTGATTACGGGTTCCGGTTGCCCTCCTGCCTTGATAACCGGCCGTTGCGGTTTGATGAGTTTGAGACGCTGGTCAATCAGGCGATTTTTACCTCGGCAACGCCGGGTGATTATGAACTGGCGGTGAGTCAGGAAAGGGTAGCAGAGTTAATTGTCCGCCCGACCGGTCTGGTTGACCCGAAGATGACGGTGAGACCGACGAAAAACCAGGTTGATGACCTGATAAATGAGATTCGTCAGCGGGTGCAACGCCGGGAACGGGTACTGGTTACTACCCTGACTAAGAGAATGGCAGAGGACCTTGCCGAATATCTGACCGAAATGGGGGTCAAGGTGCGGTATCTTCATTCCGAGATTGAGCCGCTGGACCGGGTGGAGATTCTGCGTGGTTTAAGGCTGGGTGAGTTTGATGTGCTGGTCGGGATAAACCTTTTACGGGAGGGGCTGGACCTGCCCGAGGTTTCCCTGGTGGCGGTTCTGGATGCGGATAAGGAGGGGTTTCTGCGGGACGCCCGTTCGCTGATTCAGACCGCGGGCAGGGCGGCGAGAAATGTTCAGGGAGAGGTAATCCTCTATGCGGACAACATCACCCGTTCCATCCGCAATGCACTCAAGGAGACGGAAAGGAGAAGGCAGAAGCAGATTGAGTTTAATGAACGTTATGGCATCACCCCGCGTTCCATTGAGAAGACAACCGAACAGGTCCTAGGGACAACCGCGGTTGCGGATGCGAAGAGGTCTGAGGAGATCGAGACAACCGAATGGCTGACCGCGGAGAAAGAAAATCCCCTGGAACTGCTTGCCGCTTTAGAGAAGGAGATGGCGCGGGCGGCACAGAATCTGGAGTTTGAAAAGGCGGCAAAAATCCGGGATAAAATCTGGGAACTGAGACAGCAGATTGACGATGAGGAGTGGAAAAGACAGAGGCGCAAAAGGCTGAAGCGGCGGTAGGAGATTTTCTGTCCGGACGCTGATTCTGGGGTGAGGAGCAAATTGCATTTGGCAGAAGTGGCAGCGGAAAACCGGGAAAAAGGGGGGATTTTGGGCCAAGGTTTGAGGCGGTGCCGGCGGTGCGGGTTGCCGGGAGATGTCCGCCCGGTGTTCAGCAGCTTTACCGGTCAGCGGTGGATGCTGGTTGGGCAGGCGCCGGGAATAAAGGAGCAGATTTTCAGAAGGTTGTTTGTCGGTGCGGCAGGAAGGAGGCTTTTTAAGTGGCTGGCAGAGGTGGGGTTGGCCGAGGAGGAGTTCCGTTCTTTCTGTTATATCACCGCGGTGATGAAGTGTTTTCCGGGTAAAGGCAGGCGCGGCGACCGGAAGCCCAATAAAAGGCAACTTGGTAACTGTGCTTTTTGGCTGGAGAAGGAACTGGCATTGATTAAACCGGCGGTGGTGATTCTGGTTGGAAAGTTGGCGATTGAGCGTTTTCTGGGCGGGGTTAAACTGGCAGAGGTGGTGGGTAAAAGTTTTGTGAAGACAGTTAACGATCAGAAGGTGACCGTTATTCCCCTGCCGCATCCGTCCGGCGCGTCGGTCTGGACAAATCGGCGGGAGAATCAGAAATTGATAAAGCAGGCGCTGCGGCTAATTGGCCGGGCTAAAGTTCAGTGAGCGGTTGCCCGCAACCAGAGGCTCCTCAGGTGGCTGGCGATGGTTATCGCCTTTTCCGGGCAGATTTCCGAACAGCAGAAACAGCGGATGCATTTGCGGCGGTTAATTTCCGGATAGGGGGTGAGGCTTATCGCCTGGACCGGGCAGTTTTCGGCACACTTGCCACAGCGGATACAGCGGGATTTTTTCAGTACCGGCACGCGGGGCAAAAGAAACCGGTAAACCGGTATTGACAGCCGGCTGATGAGGGCGGCGAAACCGATACCAGGCAGACGGAAGTCCTTAATCGGAACAAAATCGCCGATGATTTTGATCTCCTCTTTTTGGAGCGGACCTAGGCCGCGCTCACCGGCGATGCGAATCGTGGGAATTGTTTCCGGTTTGGCGCCGGCAATGAGCGCCATCACCGCATCCAGGGCAATGCCGTTGGCACTGGCAAGGAGGTAGTCCATTTTGCGCACCCTGCCGCCGCTGGGTCCGTTGATACCGTCCATCACCCGAATACCGTCCATAATGGTGATAATCGGTCTGGGCACCGCCTGGTAGATGTCAACCAGCAGTTCGGCAAACGCCTCGGCGCTGGGGGCAACGGTGTGGAGATAGGTTTTGTGGCCCCCGGGAATGATGCCGAAGATGTTCTTGACCGCGCCGGTGAGGAGGGTAAGGGCATGGGTCTTGAATACCGGCAGGTTAAGGATGACATCCGCTTCGGTGATGAGGCGCGAGACCGGGATTTCTGAGACAAAGCGGGAGGAGAGGCGGAGTTTTACCGGGTTGACCGATGGGTTGACAAAGCAGTTGTCGCTGGCTACCACCACACCGGTGGGGCTCAGGTAATCGGCGAGCGAGGGGCGGGGAATGCCGGCAGGGTTGTCGGCAACCCAGATGACATTGGCACGCCGTTGCCGGAGTTCCCGCACGACCTGGCGGACAAGGTCCGGATTGGTTGTTACCCCGGCTTCGGGCGGGTGGGGCGCCAGGAGGTTGGGTTTTACCCAGACTTTTTTGCCGGTGAAGTCAAAACCAATTGTATCCAGCGCTTCCCTAACCGCGTCGGACAGGTCGGTAATTTTCCGGACGAGGACGGTGGCCAACTGTTGAGGCGATTACTGACCGGGTATTATGTAGAGGACGTTGGCGAGAGAGACAAGCGCCTCGGGCTGTTTTTCTTTGCCCTCCGGGACGCCGGCGTCCTTGAACAGGACGTCCACCATTTTCACCACGCCCTCTTTTATCGTATAGCCACCACAGACCGCAACACCGCCGGATTTAAGAAAGACGACAGGCACAGCGCCTCCTTTTTACTCTTCGGGTTGGGGCAGTTTTACCCGCAACTCTTTTTCAGTACGGAACCCCAGGGCAAAGTCCGCCTGGAGGAGTTTGTGAATTTCCCGGGTGCCTTCGTAGATCTGGGCACCTTTGGCGTTGCGGTAAAACCGTTCTACCGGGTATTCGTCGGAGAAGCCGTAGGCACCGAAAATCTGCACCGCATTGCTCGCCGCCTTTTCCGAAGCGGCACAGGCAAAGAATTTCGCCGCCGATGTTAGCCGGGTGCTGGGTTTGCCCTGGTTTTTGAGCCAGCCCGCCTTGAAGTAGAGCAGTCTTGCCGCTTCATAGTCAACCGCCATTTCACCGATCATCTCTTTTACCAGTTGGTGTTCGGCAAGGGGTTTACCAAAGGTGCGGCGGGTTTTGGCGTACTCTACCGAGGCATCAAGGCAGGCGCGGATGAGACCGGTGGCACCGGCCGCGACGGTATAACGCCCCTGGTCAATGGCGAACATCGCAATCTTAAAGCCCTCGCCTTCATTGCCCAGCCGGTTTTCCTCCGGTACCACGACGTCATTCATCGCAATGGAGCCGGTGTTACCAGCGCGGACCCCCAGTTTGCCTTTAATTGTTGATGTAGTCAGTCCGGGCATACCCCGTTCCAGAATAAAGCAGGTGATGCCCGAGTGGTCGCGTCTTTGCTGTTTTTCCCGGTCAGTCCAGGCAAAAACGAGAAAGTGGTCGGCAACATCGGCAAGGGAAATCCAGGTTTTTTCACCGTTGAGGATGTAGTTTTTGCCGTCCTTTCGTGCCCGGGCTTGAATTCCTATTACGTCGGTGCCGGCGCCGGGTTCGGTCAGGCCGAAGGCGGCGATTTTTTCCCCTTTTGCCTGAGGGATGAGGAAGCGCCTTTTCTGTTCTTCGGTGCCCCAGGTGAGGACGGTGAGGGAGTTGAGTCCGATGTGGACAGAGAGAACCACCCGCAGTGAGGTATCCACAAACTCCAGTTCCTCACAGGCAAGACCGAGGGCGATGTAGTCGTTGCCGCTGCCGCCGTAACGGGAAGGGATGGAGAGGCCGAGAATGCCCAGTTCAGCCATTTGTTTTAAGATGTTCTGGTTGAATTCGTGGCGGGCGTCGTAGTCTCTGATGGTCGGGAGCACCTCCCGCTGGGCCCAGGACCGGGCGAGGTTTGCTATTGCCTGTTGGTCTTCGGTTAAGGCGAAATCAATCATTCTATTCCTCCTTTGGTTTGTTTTTGTAATTGTCAACCGGGCTGGTTGTTGTCAGTGTTGCCAGCTGGTCCAGCAGTTTCGGGAGGCTGTCCCTCCGTCCCCGGCTGGTGGCTTTTAACTGCTCAATTAACGCCGCTGGCGGTAGCAGGTTGGTGGTTTGCAACAGGAATAACAGCGCGAGGAGCGCGGCGTTTTTGTTCCCGGCGATTTTGCCAAAAGGCTGCCGGAGCACATTTGCCCCGGATTCGGGTAAGGGGAGCGCGCTGTCAATTACCAGGAGCCCGGCGTCCATTCGGCGGACAGTTTTTTCGGCATAACGGAGCCCGTCCGGAGAAACGATTATCGCCACATCGGGTTTGTCAATGCCGGTGAAGAGGATGGGGTCCGGGGAAAGGATAACTTCGGCAACTGAATAGCCGGTTCCGACCGTAACCGGATAGGTGCCTTTTTTTGTGGCGTAAATGCCGGCCGCGATTGCGGCAGCGGCAAGCGCTTCGGCTGTCTGCTGCACACCGCCGCCCGCCGAGCCGGCAATGAGAACAGCGGTCCGGGAGAAGTTTTCTGGCGGTGAGAACTTTTTCTCCGGAGTTGAGCCGAGGTCAGTAAATAGAGAGGGGCGGCCGGGATCGGGATGGAGCCGGAAAACCGGTTGTTCTACCTGGTTACGCCAGGTCCCGAACTCAAAACCCGCCTGTTCGGCGATCGCTTCGGGTTTTTTGTCCGGATTGTATTTCAGTCCGTAACTGGGGCAGGTTTCAATTACTTCTACAAGTGAGAAGCCAGGTGTGACGAACGCCTCGGCAAGTGCTTCCGGAAGGTTAGCGCTGCTGGCGACCCGCTGGACATAGGGTGCTCCGGCAGCGCGGATCACCCGGCAGAGGTCAAGCCCGGGGTCGGGTTTACCCTCAGGAATCAGGGGGGTGCGGAATCCACAGGGGGTAAGGGCGCTGGGCTGGCCACCGGTCATCCCGTAGAGCATATTGTTGTGGACAACGACACTGAGCGGAAAGTTGCGGCGGGCACATTCCACCAGGTGCTGCAGTCCAATTGATGCGCCACCGTCTCCCATAAAGACAATTACTTTACCCTGGGAGAGACCGGCGGCGATACCGGCACCGAGCGCGGCGGCGCGACCGTGCAGTCCGTGAACGGTGTGGGTTAAGAAAAACTGGTCAACAATGCCGTGACAGCCGATATCGGTGACCAGCACGACTGATAACGGTTTCAGTCCGATCCGGGCGAGCGCCCGGGCGGTGCTACGGGCAACCAGATGGTGACCGCAACCGGCACAGAAGGGCAGGGGTTCGGGACGGATAAACGCAGATTCACTCATATCCTTAACACCGCGGTGACAATATCTTCGGGTGTGATCATATTACCTAGGGCGTTAACCCCGGTGATTCCGTCCCGCTCAGCGGTTCCGAACAGGATTTGGCGGAGGTGTCCGGAATGGTTCTGCTCGGCAATCACAATCCGGTGATAGCGGGCGAGAATCTGGTAATAGTCGTCGGGAATCGGCAGGATGGTGCTGGGCAAAAACAGGGACACCTTGTGGTTCCGGGAGCGAATTTCCGCCACCGCCTTCCGAGCGGCAAGTGCGGTTATTCCCCAGGATACAATCAGGACTGTTGCCCCAGGTTGTTCATCCAGATAATAGCGGGTATAAAGGTTCAGGTTTTTTATTAGTTTTTTTTCTAACCGGGTGGTGTTTTCCATCGCCTCCGGTGCCAGATGCTGGATGATACCCCGGGCGTCGTGAGTGGAGGCGTTGAGCCGGACCTGGTGGTTCAGGTTGCCGACGGGTAGAAAAGGTGGCACCAGGTCAGGTTCCGGGGCGTAGGGTTCGTAATGTTGACCGTGAAAGCCGCGGCGGGACACCGGTTTTACCTCGGGCAGTTCGGAGAGGTTGACGGTGAACTGGGTCATCATCATTTCTTTTGAGGTCAAAAGGACAACCGGGGTGCGCAGCCAGGCAGACATCGCCAGGGCGACCGGCGGGATGGTCCAGCAGTCTTCCAGGCTGTTGGTGGCAAGAACCGGCAGGATGTGTCCGCCCGAGATAGTACCCCGCAGAAGCAGGAGGTCGCCGTCAGCACCGGCGGTTGCCGAACCGGTTGCCGGTCCCAGGCGCTGGGCAAGGATGACCAGGAGGGGTAGTTCCATCATATACGCCATATTTATCGTTTCCAGCATCAGGGCGAATCCCGGGAATGAGGTGGC
Source organism: uncultured bacterium (assembly GCA_964412225.1). Lineage (GTDB taxonomy): Bacteria > Hydrothermota > Tepidihabitantia > Tepidihabitantales > Tepidihabitantaceae > CAYPNB01. The sequence continues at coordinate 77,959 of CAYPNB010000006.1, forward strand.
GGTTACCGGCAATAGACCGGTGGCAGAGAGGCCGCTGAGCCACTGGGCAGCGGTAATTTCGTCCGGGGCGTTGAGTGCCACGGGTAGCCGGCGCATGGCGTATTGGTAGAGGAGGTTTGCCGGTGTGATTGGATAGCCGACAAAGACATCGGCACCGGCACGGGCAAGGGATTCAATAACCAGGCGGGAGCCATCGGTTAAGGTATCAGGCATCAGGAATTACACGCTTATATATTGCGGCGGTGTTTTTCAGTAGTTTTTTGAGGTCAAAAATTCGGTCCAGTTCTGCCGGGGTGATGTACCGGGTGACCGCTGAAGACCGGCGGGCGAGTTCCGGGAAACCGGTGCCGGTGGTGGTGGCTTCAAAAGCTAGGCCTTGAACCAAGCGATATGCCCGGGTGCGGTTTACCCCTTTGTTTATCAGGGCGAGGAGGAGCGCCTGGGAGAAGTAGGTTTCACCGGACAATTTGAGGTTTTTCAGCATCCTGTCCGGTTTTACCACCAGACCGGCAAGGATTTTGTTCATCTGGCGCAGGCAGTAGTGGAGAAGGGTAAACGCTTCCGGGATGATAATGCGCTCGGCAGCGGAGTTGGTCAGGTCGCGTTCGTGCCAGAGCGGTATGTTTTCAAATGAGGCAAAGGCATAGGAGCGAATCACCCGGGCCAGGGAGCAGACCCGCTCGCAGATAATCGGGTTTTTCTTGTGGGGCATTGCCGACGAGCCCGCCTGGGTTCTGCCAAATGGTTCGCCCAGTTCGTCAATTTCGGTGCGCTGGAGGTTGCGGATCTCGGTGGCGATGCGTTCCAGGGCGGTGGCGGTTAACGCCAGGACGGTAAGCATCAGGGCGTGTCGGTCCCGGGGAATAACCTGGGTTGATGCCGGCTCCACCTTCAGGCCGAGGCGCTTTAAAACCATTTTTTCCACCCGGGGGGGCAACTGGGTATAGGCACCGACAACTCCGGAGATTTTGCCATAGCCGATTTCCGTTTGTGCTTGATTGACCCGTTCCAGCGCTCGTCCGATTTCACTTGCCCAGGAGAGGCATTTCAAACCAAAGGTAATCGGTTCGGCGTGAACACCATGGGTTCGGCCCATCATCGGCGTATCCCGGTGTTTCCGGGCGAGGTCGGCAATGGTTTTCTTTAGTTCCTGGAGCGCGGCGGCGATGATCTTTAAACCCTGTCGGCAGCGAAGCGCCAGCGCGGTATCAACCACATCATAGGAGGTTAAGCCGTAATGGACAAATCGCCCGGCATCGCCCACGCTTTTAGCAACACTGCGGGTAAAGGCGATAACGTCATGATTGGTTTCCTTTTCAAATTTTTCAATTTCTTTTAGGTTGAAACTGGCGGTCTGAATTTTATCTGCGGCCCAGCGGGGAATTAAGCCCAGTTCCGCTTCAACTGCGGCGACCGTTTTTTCTACCAGGAGCCAGGAGTTAAACTTTGCCTCCTCGCTCCACAGTTCAGTCATTTCCGGGGTCAAATAGCGGGAACTCATTTTGCATGATAAAGTATTCTTAACTGTTCGCCCTGACGGTTAATCACCAGGTCAATCGCGGGGCCGGTTCGTTCCAGCCGTTCCTTTAAAGAGCGGGCCGATGTTACCGCCTTGCCATAGGCGGCAAGGATCACATCGCCCGGCAGGAGGCCAATTTTTTCCGCGGTGCTGCCCTGCTGAACGCTGATCACCACCACCCCTTTGCTGTAGGTAAGACCAAACCGGTTGCGCAGGCTCGGGTTGATGTCTGCTACCACCGCGCCGATGCGGGTGGTGAAGCGTTCAAAATCCGCCGTGGTTTGACCAAGCGCCTCGTTGATAAAACGTTTTACCTCGTTAATTGGTCGGGCAAAGCCCACCCCTTCGGAACCGCCGGCATGGGAGAGGATAAAGGTGTTGATGCCGATCACCTCGCCGATGGCGTTGACCAGGGGACCGCCGGAGTTTCCCGGGTTGATTGCCGCATCGGTTTGAATCATATCGGTGTACAGTGCCCCGCTGGTGCCGGACTTGATGTCCCGGTGCAGGGCGGAGATGACACCCACGGTAACGGTGGGCTGGGCGTCCTCTATCAAAAAACCGAACGGGTTACCAATTGCTATCGCCCACTCACCGATCATCAGGTCATCAGAGTTGCCGAGGGGCGCTACCGGCAGGTTCTCACCGGTAATCTGCAGCAGCGCCAGGTCCCGGTCGGTATCAATCGCCACCAGTTTGGCGTCAAAACCGCGGTTGTCCGGCAGGGTGACCCGGATTTTTGTGGCGTTGCGGACCACGTGGGCGTTGGTGACGATATGACCCTGGGGGTCAACAATTACGCCCGAGCCCATTGATTTAATCTCCTGCCGGAAAGTATGGCGGGGGAAAAAGTCTCGGAAAAAGTCGTCAAATTCCCAAAGACCAAACGGGTCATAACTGACCACCCGGGTCTGGGTGACAACTACCGATACCACCGCCGGACTCACCCGCTGGGCGGCAAGGACAATGGCGTTCACCCGGGAACGAGAGACGTCGGTATTGACATCAATTGCCAGCGGCGCAGTTGGGGGCGGTGAGTGGGTTTGAGTGCCACCGCAGGCAAGCGGGTATAAAAGCAAAGCGATTAAAAGCAGCGATTTTACTGAGTTTCTCACGGTGATAAGTTTAACAATCAGTGCTTTAGTGGTCAAGATGTAAAACTTTAACCGGTGAAGGCGTTTTTTAACCAGAACCAGAAATGGGGTCGATAAGGCAACAGTTCCAGAAAACCAGATTGTCTTTTATTGTGGGGACGGTCCCCTCCACCGTTACCCGGATAAAACCGGTTATGCTGTTTATTTTACTAACATATTGTTAATATGCAACTTAAACAGTAGGTCCTGCCCGATTTGTGATTCCGGTTGTTAATTTTGCCGGTTTCAGGGCTCTAAAAGTATGTGAGATGGTGTTTAGCCGGTTGACTTCCGGGGCATTTTTTCTACTATTATAGATACCTATGAAGATAAGTGAAATAGAGGTTACTCGAGCAATAGTGGAGCGGTATTTGGAGCGGTTACTGGAAAACCTTGAGACCGATGTGGCGGTTGTTGGTGCCGGTCCTTCGGGATTGACCGCGGCGTGGAAGGCGGCGGAGCGGGGTTTGAAGACGGTGGTTTTTGAGCGGGCGCTGAAGCCCGGTGGTGGAATGCCTGGCGGCGGAATGATGTTTTCTGAGATTGTTGTTCAGAAAGACGCGGTGCCGGTTATGGAGGAACTGGAGGTGCGGTTGGTGGAGAAAAGGCCGGGGTATTATGTGGCGGATGCGATTGAGACGCTCGGGGCTCTGCTGGTCCGGGTGAGCCGGGCCGGGGTGAAAATTTTTAACCTTATTTCGGTTGAAGATGTGATGCTGATTGAAGACCGGGTGTGCGGCCTGGTTTTGAACTGGAGTGCGGTGGAGATGGCGAAGTTACACGTTGATCCGCTGACTGTTGCCAGCCGGGCGGTGATTGACGCCTCCGGTCATTCTGCGGAGGTTGTCAACCGGCTGGTGAGCAAGGGCAAGGTTGTGTTGCTCACACCTTCGGGCGGTTTTGAAAGCGAAAGACCGATGTGGGCGGACAAGGCGGAGCGATTTGTGGTGGAGAATACGAAAGAGGTTTATTCTGGACTTTGGGTTGCCGGTATGGCAGTAAATGCGGTTTTTGGTGGACCCCGAATGGGTCCGATATTTGGCGGTATGTTTCTTTCCGGTGTTAAGGTGGCAGAGATGGTTGCCGATTCCCTGCGGTAGATAGGGGGCGATTTGATGCTATTAAATGTAAAAGAGTCGGGCCGGTTTCACGGTCATATCGGTCCCTGGCTGATTTTGGGTTGGCGCTGTGGCCGATATGGGGCACGAAAACTGAAGGGTTCACCGTTTGAACTTTTGGTTCTGGTGGAGTGTCCGGCAAAACCGCCGGCAAGCTGCTTTATTGACGGCATTCAGACCGGCTCGGGGTGTACGATGGGTAAGGGAAACATCAGCCATCGCCGGCGCAATGGCGTCTGCCGGGCTTTCTTTCAGCACCGGGGAAATGGCCGGAGATTGTTAATTCAGGTCCGGCCGGAGTTGATTCCCGGATTGCATTTAATCCCTCCGGAAAAGGTAAAAAGGACCCCCCTGCAAAGTTTTGTTGGGATTCAGAAAATTGGCGCGGGATGGTGAATCCTGAAAATACGGTGGTAGTCTAAATAGGTGAGGAAAGTTAAAAGGAGGTAAGGCATATGGCAAAGCACATAACAACATGGGATCCATTCCGGGAGGTATCTTCGATTCGGGATGAACTGGACCGGTTTTTTGACTCGCTGTTTGGCCGATTCCCGCGCGAGCGAGGCGAGACTTTCTGGGCACCGCCGATAGACATTGAAGAGACCGATGAAGCGATTGTTATCCGGGCCGAACTACCGGGGATGAACAAAGAGGATATTAAGGTGAATCTTTCGGGAGATACGCTGACCATTTCTGGTGAGAGGAAACAGGAGGCCGAAAAGAAGGGCAGGACCTACTACCGGATTGAGCGCGCCTACGGCAAGTTCCAGCGGACAATTACCCTGCCGGCTGAGGTAGAAGGAGAAAAGGCGAAGGCGTCCTACAAGGCGGGGGTTCTGGAACTGGTCCTCCCGAAATCGGAGAAAGCCAAGGCGAAAGAGATTACCATCGTCGCCGAGGACTAACCTACTGGAACTACAAAGAGACGCCCCGTATGGGCGTCTCTTTTTTAATTTTAGCCGGTATCAATTATGACTTCTTTGATCGAATTACCGTGAGGCAATGCGTTTCCTTGACTAAAATTGCCGGTTATTTATGATTAATAGAATGTGGAGAGATTTTTTCTTCTTACGGACTGGTGGTCATCGGTTGGCATTGAGTAAAGTCGGTCTGACGATTTTTGCCGGGCTGGGGTTGCTTTCCTGTTCGGATGCGCCGCAGATTGTCCGGGAGGCAAACCGGATAGTCCTGGTGGAAATTTTTTCCACGTTGCCCGATGAATGAGCCTACTGTGCGTCTGCGGTGCAGGCGCTGGATAGTTTGATTGTGGATTACCAGGATTCCCTTGCCGGTGTCGTTTACTATTCTGCCGAGATGCACCCGGAGATGGAGGGGCGGGGCGGTCGGGGAAGGGCAAGATGGTATGGCGTGGGAATGGAGTTGCCACTCGCATTTTTTGATGGCACCCGGCGGGCACCCCAGATTACGATCAGAGACTCTTTTTACCCGATTTACCAGTCTCTGGTTGATGCCAGCCGGGCCCAGAAGACGGTGCTGGAGATGGAGCTGGACAGTGTTCAGACACGAATTGAATCGGGTTATTTGCATGTGGGGGTACACATTACTTCCACCGATTCGGTGGTTGACACGATGAGCACCCTGCGGCTGGTGGCGGTGGTTTTTGAGGACAGTGTGCCTTATTACTCTTTTCTGAGGGGGGAGACAACCTATGCCCGGATGGTAGTGCGGGAGGTTATTGGGGATAGTCTGGGGGTCCCTCTGCAGTTGAGGTTTGGGCAGGATTTTGACACGGTCCTTACCGCCCCGGTTACCGGCTATAGTTTCGGTCGGGTCGGTGTGGCGGTTTCGGTTCAGGAGGTTGCGAACCGGGCGGTGTTGCAGTCGGTAATCAGGAGAAGAGTTGGCAATTAAGGAGGTTTTTATGAAGGTGAACCGGAATGGTTTTTGCCGTCTCCTTGCGGGGGGATGGGCAGTGGCGGTATCCCTGATCGTCTTTGTCTCAGGGAGGGCGCTGGCGGCAGAGGAGAAACCGAAGGGGAAAACCAGGTATGAAATGGCGCCCGATTTTACCCTCCGCGATGTCAACGGTGAGGAGGTAACACTTTCCGAACTGTTGAAAAACGGTCCGGTTTATCTGGAGACGTGGGATTTACCCTGCGTTAACTGTGTTGCGGAACTGGATGCGCTCTTACCGGTTTATGACTCGCTGAAGTCGCGGGGCTTGCAGATCGTTGCCCTTTCCGTTGACAAACCTTCCGATGAGGCACGGGTAAAGGCGTTTGTGAAAGCCAAGAAGTGGCCCTACATCGTGCTCCTTGACCAGCAGCAAAAGGTGAAAAAGGCTTACAACGTCATCATCAAGCCAACCGCGGTTTTAATCAATATGAAGGGCGAGATTGTCTATACCCATATCGGATATAAAAAGGGTGACGAAAAGCGGATTGCCGAGGAGATGAAAAAGTGGTTGCCCGAGAAACCGGTTGACGATACGCCGGTAGAGAATGACAGGGGAGAAGAACCGGAAGGGGAACAGGAGAAAGGTAAAGGGCAGCAGTGAAGGGGACCGGAGAGAGGCGGCCGGGGTTATTTGTTCTGGGCGTTGTTTTTCCCCTGTTTTTGACTGCGGCAGAATTCACAATCCAGGGCTCCAACCGGGCGGAGTTCTGGGGATATCAGAAGGACTGGGCAACCCATTTTGAAGACAAACTGGAGATAATTGCCCGCTACGGTGATTTTGAGGGGGAGTTCGGGGCGCTCGTTTTTGAACCGTCAAAGCATGGACCGAGTGAGCGGAAGCCGGTGCGGTTGCTGGATTACACCATTGGTTATAACCCCCGGGAGGTGGAGCTGCGGCTGGGAAGGTTTTTCGCCACCTTCGGGCAGGGGCTGGCGCTGCGGACCTATTCTGATGACGATTTTCGGCATTACAAAAGCCTGCACGGGCTGCTGGGCAGGTTTAATTTACCGTTGCGAACACAGGTGACCCTTTTGGGGGGCAGGTTGCGGGATGTTTTCTTTCAGGAGAACACCTACAAGACGATGAACGAACTGGATACCACCGACCAGGTGCTGGGAGCAGACTTGACCGCGCAACCGGTGCGATTTCTTTCGTTGGGGGGGAGGTATGTGCGGATTAACCGGGAGGTGGATCCGACCGCAAAGGCGTTTACTGAGATTTTTGGCGGTGATATCGGGCTGGATTTCGGACCGGTGGCGGTCTCCGGTGAGTTGTGCTGGCGGCTCGGTACAAAGCCCGGGATTGGCGGCAGGGAGAAAGGTTTTGGTGGAGTGGCGAATGTCATTTTGACCCTTGCCGGGTTTTCTGTTCTTGGGCAATACGTTGACTACACCCGTTTGGGTTTTCCGCCCGGCGTTTATCATTATAACGACCCGCCGACACCGATTAAGTCCGGGGTGGCGATAAACCGGGGTGTTGATGAGCGCGGTTTCGGAGTCCAGGTTTCTGGAATGCCGACGGCCGCGGTTTATCTTGAGGGGGATCTGGGTCGGTTGTTTGTTCATGACGATACAAGTGCCGGGGTTCTGGAAGGCGAAGTTAAGGGGAGATATACTCCTGGCGGCAACTGGACATTAGAGACAAAGTTTAACCATATGGAGCAGAAGAACATTGAACTGGGCACCTATCGCCGGATCAACGACCGTCCGGGTCTACTTTTTAATTATCTGGCAGGTGGACATACCTTTGCCCTGGAGGCAGAAATGGGCTGGGTCGAGGAATGGCCTTCAGATACCACCCACGGGGCGGTGTGGCGGTATCACGAGCCGGTGATTGCCTTCAGTTACGGTTACGGTGAAAGGTGGCTTTTTACTATCGGCTGGCAGGGTGTGGACCGGGATTCGCTAAAGCGTTATGACAATCAACGGTCCTGGCCGATGTTTGAGACGGTCTGGAACATAAGCGAGAGGAACGTTTTGCGGGTGCGGGTTGGTGCGGAGAAGGGGGGGTATACCTGCTCGGGTGGTGTATGCCGTTATGAGGCGCCATTTCAGGGTGTGAAGTTACAGTTGATCAGTCGGATATAGAGGATGCGGCGGGTAGTGATTGCGGTTATGATTTTAATCGGGGTGGCAGCGCTGATTCTCGGGGTCAAAGTTGGCCTGCTGGCGGTAATTCACGGTTTTGCCTCTCAGATATGACTGTCCTGTATGGGCCTCGTGTAGGCCATTAAAAGAATGAAGAAACGGAAAATCGCCCCTTATCGCATCGGTCAGATAATCGGAACGGTGGTACTCAATGCCTATATCCTTGCCTATATTCAGGGAAAGATTCTTTATTCTGGTTTTCTGAAGAGCATCCCGGAGCCGGTGCTCAACTGTTATGGCGGTCCGCTTTCGGTTTTCGCCTGTCCGCTTGGCTCATTCCAGCAGATTCTCGCCCAGCAGGGGTTGGCGTTCTATTTAAGGGTGCCCTGGGTTATTCTGGGGTTATTTATTGTGATTGGCGCTTTTGTCGGTAGGAGCCCCTGTGCTTGGGTGTGTCCATTCGGACTGGGGCAGGATTTACTTTATAAGATTAAACTCGGTCCGCGAGCAAAGGATAAACGGTGGATTTCCTTTGTGGTCATCGGCGTCATCGGATTGCTCGCGGTGGCGCTGCTCGCGGTTTTTGTCAAGGTTAATATTGCGAAGGCGCTCCTTTTCGGCTGGCTGCCGTTTATGGCGCTTTACCTGTTCGGGGTATTCAAGGGGAAGATGGGACTGCCCAAGCGTTGGTTTCCGGGTGGAACGCTGGTGGGAATCGGTCTGGGGTTATTGATCGGCTGGCGTTATGATGTGAATCTGGGGATAGCCAGTGGGGTGGTGGCGACCACGGGGTTGGGGTTGGTAGGACCGGTGCCAACGCTGCTGCTGGCGGTGCCGGCTGGTTTTATCCTGGCGCTTTTTGGTAAAGGTGCTCATCTCGGACCTTTTGCCGGTGCTGAACTGGGGCTGCTGTTTGTCGTTTTTGCCGTTGTGGTGGTACTTTTGGTTGACCACTGGCTGAAACTCGCGCTGCCGGCGACGGGTTTGAAGTATCTATTTTTTGTCCTGGTGGCGGGGGTGCTGGCGTTCTTCACCGCCGAGCCCTGGTTTTGCAAACTGTGTCCGCAGGGAACCCTGGAGGCGGGTATTCCGCTCGTTCTCTGGGATCCGGTTCAGGGTTTGCGCAGTCTGGTGGGCTGGCTGTTTTACCTGAAGGTGGCGATACTTTTATTTGTTCTCTGGGCGGCAATGGTTATCAAACGGCCTTTCTGTCGGGTGGTTTGTCCAATTGGCGCAATTTATGCCCTTTTCAACAGGGTCAGCCTTTTGCGGCTTAAACTGGACCGGGAGAGTTGCAACGAATGCCAGTTGTGTCGCCGGGTCTGTCCAATGGACATTGAGCCTTACCAGGAGCCGAATCAAATAGACTGTATTCGTTGTTTTGAGTGTGTCTGGCATTGTCCGAAATCCAGTCTCAAAATTTCTGTCTGAAAAGCGGTGCGGAAACCGGAATGGCTGAAGGTGCAGTTACCCGGAGGCAAGGGGTTTAATCGGGTCAACGCAATTTTACTCCGGCACCGGCTGAATACGGTATGCAGCAGCGCCCGCTGTCCCAATATCGCCGAGTGTTGGAGTTCCGGGACCACAACGATAATGATTCTCGGCAATGTCTGTACCCGTGCCTGTCGCTTTTGTGCGGTGCGGACCGGCAATCCGCAGGGCAAAACGGAGGTGGATGAGCCAGAAAGGGTGGCGCTGGCGGTTAAGGAACTGGGGGTTAGCTATCTGGTTCTTACATCGGTTGACCGGGATGATCTGGCAGATTTCGGTGCCGGGCATTTTGCCCGAACAGTTCAGGTGGTGAAGGAGAGAAACCCCGGGGTGAAGGTTGAGGTTTTGGTGCCCGATTTTGGTGGACAGGAGGATTTGATAGCCGCGGTGCTGGCAGCTGGACCGGATGTATTCGGACATAATCTGGAGACGGTTGAACGTTTGACCCCCCTGGTGCGGGACCGGCGGGCAGGTTACCGGCTTTCCTTAACGGTTCTGGAGAAGGCAAAGAAAATTGCCCCTGCGGTGATAACCAAGAGCGGGTTGATGCTGGGGTTGGGGGAGACGCTGACAGAGGTCTTTGCCACCCTGGGAGATTTGCGCGCGGTGGGATGCGATGTGGTTACAGTTGGGCAGTACCTGCAGCCGAGCCGAGGGTGTCTGGATGTGGTGCGTTTCTGGACCCCCGCGGAGTTTGCCGAGATTAAAGCCCGGGCCGAGGTGATGGGGTTCCGGCAGGTTCAGGCAGGACCGCTGGTGCGCAGTTCTTATCGGGCGGCAGGAGATTAGGGGTGGCCCCGACCGGTCAGGAGCGACCGCTCGCTCCCAAGGAGATTAAGTACGGGCTGAAGATATCAATAATTGAGGGTGCCTTTGCTACGCTTCATACCACCTTTGCCGGCGGGATGTTTCTTGCCGGTCTGGCGTTATATCTGGGGGCCAATTCGTTTCAGATCGCCTTGATTTCTGGTATTCCGGCACTGGTGACCGGGTTCAGTTTTCTTGCCGGCTACCTTGTGCGCCAGATTCAGTCCCGGAAAATTCTGGTACTTTGGAGTGCGGGTTTAGGCAGGGCGATTTATATCGTTCTGGTGCCATTTCTTTTTCTTGAGATAAGGGTAAAAATCGCCTTTTTTCTTGCCTTGATTACCATTGCCAGCGTTCTGATGACGATTGCCGGAACCACCTGGACATCCTGGATCAGCGATCTGGTGCCGGAGGACCAGCGGGGAAGGTTTTTCGGAGTGCGGAATGCCGTTCTCGGTGTTACCGGTGTTTTTGCCGGCTATGCCGCGGGCAGAGGAATGGATTTTCTGAAGGCGAGCGGTAGGGAGTCGCTGGGTTATGCTCTTGCCTTCAGTCTGGCGATAGTAATGGGGTTAATTTCTACTCTTTTACTTGTCCGTCAACCCGAGCCAAAGCTGTCACCCAGGCCCGCAGCGAGGATAAAGGAGGTTGTCTTTGGTCCTTTGCAGGAGCCGCAGTTCCGACGGCTGACCGTTTTTCTTGCGATCTGGTTTCTCACCGGGACCCTGGCGTCGCCGTTCTATCTGGTGCATCTGATTAAAAACCTTCGTTTCGGTTTTGCCGCAATTGCCATCTACTCAATGATTGGCGGTGTAATCGGTGTTTTATTCCAGATTTTCTGGGGCAAGGCGATTGACCGGTTTGGTTCCCGGCCGGTAACAGTGCTCAATTTTGCCCTGGTTGGGGTTATGCCGTTTCTCTGGCTTTTTGCCACACCTGGTTTTCGTCTGCCGATCTGGATTGACGGGGTGCTGAACGGAGTGGTCTGGACCGGTGCCAGCCTCGGACTCTGGAATTTGCTTTTGGACCTGGCGGACAATCCGGCACGGAAGGAAAGTTATTTTGCCATTTACAGCGTAGTAACCGGCCTGGGCGCCTTTGTTGCTTCACTGGTTGCGGGAACTCTTGCCCAGTTGCTGGGCCGGTTTCACCTGGTTATCGCGGGCGCGGATTTTTATAACTACGACGTGATGTTTCTCCTTGCCGGCTTTGCCCGTTTTGCCTGTTTGCCGCTGCTGTTAAAGGTTCAGGAGTCGGGCAGTAAACCGGTTCGTCATACGATCAGGGAGTTGTCCAATATGGCGCTCTGGCGGTTGAATGCGGGGAAGGATGTGCTCTTGCAGGCGCTGGGTATAAGAAACAAAGATTGACGGGATTTGGATTGACGGTAAAATAAAGCAAAAGGAGGTAATTATGAAAAGAACCTTAACCCCGCTGGCGCTACTACTTGCCGCCGGAGTTGCCTTCGGCTATCAGCGAGTGGTAGTACTGGAGGAAGCCTATTCTGAAGGTTGAGCGTCCTGTGCAACTGCCAGCAGTGTGCTGGACCAGATATGTTACGATTATGCCGGTTATGTGACGGCGGTGTCGTGGCACATCAGTTCGTCCTATCCACTTTATTCTGCCGAGGGCAGGGCAAAGTGGCGGATGTATCCGCCTCCCTATAACGGCGCTTATGCCACACCCTGGCTTTGGGTTGATGGCCGACAGCGCGGCTATAACTATAACCTCTGGCGCAGTTACGTTGTTGCCCAGATTGGAGTGCCTACGCCGGTTCAGATTACCCTTTCCGGTGAGTATGACCCTGCCACCCGGAGCGGAACCATCAAGGCGGTGCTGCAGAACGACTCTACGGAGGATATTACCGCCCGGGTTTCGGTTGTTATTACCGAGGATTCCTGTTATTATCTCGGGCCGAACGGAGACCCCTGGCACAACCATGTCTGCCGGGATTACATTCCGGACCAGAGCGGTACGGTTTTGACCGTTTCTGCTGGCGGCACCGATTCGGTTATCCAGCCGTTTACCATTGCCAGTACCTGGGTGGAGGAGAGGTGTAATATAGTGGTTTACGCGCAGAGCACGACAATGGTTCCGGCTGACTCTTCTTATCCGGCGTTTCAGGGTGCCCAGATAAGGGTGCTGGAGATGGTGGGGGTGAAGGAAGGCAAGACCACCAATCGGCCCAGAACGGTCCTTTCGGTTATACCCAACCCTTGCCGGGGACGGGCAGATTTCCGGTTTAGCGCATCCTCCGGAATACCCTATCGACTGAGCATCTATTCGCCGGCAGGTAGTTTAATTGAGGAGTTCAGCGGGTTAGCCAGTGGCGATAATAACATCCGGCTCAACCGTGTGCTGCGCAGCGGTGTCTATCTTTACTGTCTGCAATGTGGCGAGAGTCGGGTTAGCGGTAAACTGGTGGTGAAGGAGTAGTCCAGATTGTTTTGCTTTAAGTGCGGGGCAGGTTCTGCCCCGCATATTTTTTAATGATAGAAAAGTCTGAGATTGGTGAAGATCATTACGATACCGTACTCGTCTGCGGCACGGATTATCCCATCATCACGGGTGGAACCACCGGGCTGGGCGATGTAACGGACATTGGAGCGAGCTGCCCGGTCAATGTTGTCGCGGAACGGGATGAAGCCGTCTGAGGCGAGGGAAACCCCTTCAAATCTGGCAAGCCACTCCCAGCGTTCCTCCCGGGTGAATGGCTCGGGTAGTTTGGCAAAGAGCCGTTGCCAGGTGTGGATCTCCTCGGGAGTGGCGTTTTCCTCCAGGTAGATGTCAATGGCGGTTGCCTTTTCGCCCCGGCTGGTGCCCTTTTTGAATTCCAGGTTCAGTACCCGGGGATGGAGGCGGAGGAACCATTTATCTGCTTTAGCGCAGGCAAGCCGGGTGCAGTGAATCCGGGACTGCTGACCGGCACCGACACCAATTACCTGACCGTCATAAGCGAGACAGACCGAGTTGGACTGGGTGTATTTGAGAGTGATGAGGGCGATGAGCAGGTCAAGCCGGGTTGATGCCGGAATGGTTTTTTTTACCGTCACCACATTTTCCAAAAGTCTTTCGTCAATCGGGGCGTTGTTGCGTTCCTGCTCCAGATAGATGCCGAACAACTGGCGAACTTCAACCGGGGGTGGCTCCCAGGTGGGGTCAATTTCCAGAATTGGATAATTACCGCCCTTTTTTTCTTTGAGTACCGGCAGCGCCTCTGGCGCATAGCCCGGTGCGATACAACCGTCAGAGATTTCCTGGGCGAGGAGCCGGGCGGTGGGTTCGTCAACAGGGTCGGAGAATGCCGCCCAGTCGCCAAAGGTTGCCATCCGGTCGGCACCGCGGGCACGGGCATAGGCACAGGCAAGCGGGGAAAGTTCCAGTTTGGGGACGAAGAGGGAGCGGGCAAGGTCTTCTGGAATCGGTTTGCCGATGGCGGCACCGGCCGGACTGGTGTGTTTGAAACTGGCCGCGGCGGGTAGATCGGTAAGCCGTCTTAACTCCCGGACGAGTTGCCAGGAGTTGAGGGCGTCAAGAATGTTGATATAACTGGGGGTTCCATTAAGAACCTTTAACGGCAGTTTCCCTTCCGGAAGATAGACCCGGGCGTTATTTTGATGTGGGTTTATTCCGTAGCGCAGTTTTAACTCGTCCAACAGAATAGAATTTATTTAAAAAGCCTCCTGTTGTCAAGCCAGCAGTTTTACAGCGGTGATATTGAGGCGGGGGTGCGGATTATCAGTTGGTTGGCGGTCAGATCTCCGAAAAGAGAAAAGTTAAGGATTGATTTTGGGAGATATCTGGTATCATTTAGAAAATTAATGAGATAGGAGATTTTTCTCCCGACAGGTGGGCTACCCCGGGGGTGACCCCCGGGGTGGTTCCGGCGAGGCTTTTTGGCGGTCGCGGGCAGGTTCGGTATGGGTTTTAACCGGTCAGGTAAATGGAGGGCACGGGGAGTTGAACCTGGTTATCAGAATGCCGGGAAGATGCCGGGTTATCTATGTTGACCGGCAGGGGTTAAGGGAATATACTTTAACTTCCAGATGAACGGTGATGTGATTTCAATTCGCGGGGCAAGGGAGCATAATCTTAAGAATATCAATCTTGATATTCCCCGAAACAAACTGGTGGTGATTACCGGCATCTCCGGTTCGGGTAAGTCTTCTCTTGCGTTTGACACCATCTATGCCGAGGGGCAGCGCCGTTATATTGAGTCGCTGTCTGCCTATGCCCGGCAGTTTCTGGGTATGTTGGAGAAGCCGGATTGCGACCAGATTTCCGGTCTTTCCCCGGCAATTGCAATTGAGCAGCGGAGCAGTGCGCGGAATCCCCGTTCCACGGTTGGCACGACGACCGAGATTTACGATTATCTGCGGTTGCTTTTTGCCCGGGTGGGTAAGCCGTTCTGCCCGAAGTGTGATAAGCCGATAAGTTCGCAGACCTCGGACCAGATTGTGGATAGTCTTTTAGCCGAGCCGGCGGGAACGGCGCTGGTGATTCTGGCGCCGCTGGTGCGGGGGAGAAAGGGAGAGTATCGGGAGTTGCTCAATCAGGCGAAGCGCCGGGGTTATGTGCGGGTACGGGTTGACGGTGAAATCTCCGAAATTGAGGAGGTGCCGGCGCTGGAGCGGTACAAAAAGCATAGTATTGAACTGGTGGTTGACCGGTTGACGGTGAAGGAGGGGGTGCGAAAGCGGCTGGCGGATTCGGTGGAACTGGCGTTGCGGGAGGGGCAGGGGTTATGTGTGGTGGCGGTGGGTGATGGGAAGAAGGGCGGGGACCGGTTGTTTTCCACCGCCTTTGCCTGTCCGGATTGCGGGTTTTCTTTTGAGGAGATTTCCCCCCGGCTGTTTTCGTTTAATTCGCCTTATGGTGCCTGTCCGGAGTGTCACGGTCTGGGCACGAAACGGGAGATTGATCCGGACCGGCTGGTGGTTGACCCGCACCTTTCCATTTTGGATGGGGCAATCGCACCCTGGGGGGAGGTGCGCGATAAGAGCGCCTGGTTTTTGGGCAAACTGGAGGCGCTGGGGCGAAAGTTCCATTTTAAGTTGAGCACACCGTGGAAGGAGTTGCCGGCAGCGGCCCGGCGGGCGATTTTCTACGGAACCGAGGAGGAGTTAAAGTTTAAGTATGAGGATGAGCGGTGGGAGTACTCTTATGAGGAGCGCTATGAGGGGTTGGTGCCATATCTGATGCGGATTTATCAGGAGACCGAGTCGGAGAGCCGGCGGGAATGGGTGGAGCGATTTATGTCAGTTTTGCCCTGTCCGAAGTGCCAGGGGACAAGGCTGAAGCCCGAGGCTTTAGCGGTGCGGATTGGCGGATTGAACATCGCCGAGATTTCCCGATTTTCGGTGCAAGAGGCGGTGCGGTTTTTTAATGAGTTGCGTTTGGGAAAGAAGGAGGAGGCGATTGGCCGGGAGGTGATTAAGGAGTTGCGTCGCCGGTTGGGGTTTCTCCTCGCGGTGGGACTGGACTATCTGACACTGGACCGGACCACCGAGAGTCTGGGCGGTGGCGAAGCACAGCGGGTGCGGCTGGCAACGCAGATTGGTTCAGGGCTGGTCGGGGTGGTTTATATTCTTGATGAGCCGTCAATCGGTTTGCATCAGCGGGATAACCGGAAACTTCTGGCAACCCTGCAGGGATTAAGGGATCTGGGGAATACGGTGATTGTGGTGGAGCATGACGAGGAGACAGTTCGGGAGGCGGATTGGGTGATTGACCTTGGTCCGGGTGCGGGTGCGGCTGGTGGCTGGGTGGTGGCACAGGGAACGCCGGCAGATATTATCAATAACCCGGGTTCGTTGACCGGTGCCTATCTTGCCGGTCGGAAAAGAATTGCGGTGCCGGAAAAGCGCCGGCAGCCGGTTTCGGGTTATCTGGTGGTGGAGGGGTGTCGGGAGAACAACCTGAAGAACATTGATGTGGCGATTCCCCTCGGGCTTTTTGTTTGTGTTACCGGGGTGTCTGGTTCGGGTAAGAGCACGCTGATTTCGGATATTCTTTATCGGGCGCTGGCGCGCCATTTTTACGGCGCCCTGGAGAAGCCGGGTGTCCACCGTCGGATTGTCGGGCTGGATAAGATTGACAAGGTGGTGAACGTTGACCAGTCGCCAATTGGTCGGACCCCGCGGTCAAACCCGGCAACCTATACTAATGTGTTCACACCGATTCGGGAGCTTTTTGCCCGAACCAGAGAGGCGCAGATGCGGGGGTACAAGCCCGGGCGTTTTTCCTTTAATGTTCGGGGCGGCAGGTGCGAGGCGTGTGCCGGCGACGGGATTATTCGGGTGGAGATGCATTTTCTGCCCGATGTTTATGTCACCTGTGACGTGTGTAAGGGAAAACGGTATAACCGGGAGACGCTGGATGTTAAATACAAGGGGAGGAGTATCAGCGATGTCCTGGAGATGAGCGTTGACGAAGCCTATGACTTTTTTATCAATGTGCCGCCGATTGAGAGGAAGTTGAAGTTGCTGAAGGATGTCGGGCTTGGCTATATCAAACTCGGTCAGCCGGCACCTACCCTTTCCGGCGGCGAAGCACAGCGGGTGAAACTGGCCCGGGAACTTTCCAAAATCGGCACCGGAAGGACGCTTTATCTTCTTGATGAGCCGACCACCGGGTTGCACTTTGAAGACGTCCGGTTGCTTTTGGGTGTGCTCAACCGGTTGGTGGAGAGGCAGAATACGGTGGTGGTGATTGAGCACAATCTGGAGGTGATCAAGTGCGCCGACTGGATAATTGATCTGGGTCCAGAGGGGGGAGAAGGTGGGGGGCGGGTGGTGTGTGCCGGTCCACCCGAGGAAATTGCCCGCTGCGAGGAATCCTGGACCGGGAAGTTTCTTAAGCCGCTCCTTGTCCGCGGTTAAAAAGCCGGCGGCAGCGACCAGGAGAGGCGCTGGATGGCACTTGTCCGTCCGGTGTCCCGGTCAATATCAATGACGATGCCGTTAATCCGCCGGTCGCCATCAGCCGGTTCCAGGCGGACCGGTAGCAGTTCAATCAGCCGGCGGAGGGCGAGATCCTTCTTCATTCCGAGAATGGAATCAAAGGCGCCGCACATACCGACGTCGGTGATGTAGGCGGTGCCTCCGGACAGGATCTGTTCATCGGCGGTCTGGATGTGGGTATGGGTACCGATTACCGCCGACACCTTGCCGTCAAGGAAGTACGCCATTCCCTGTTTTTCCGCGGTCGCCTCGGCGTGGAAGTCAACGATAATAATCGGCGTGATGGCGCGAATTTCAGGAAGTGTCTGCCGGATGCGCTGGAATGGACAGTCGGCGGGTTTCATAAACACCCTGCCGAGCAGGCTAACAACAGCAATATAAGTTTCTGGCTGGTGCGGTAGTTGATATACCGACCAGCCCCGGCCAGGTGTGCCCGGGGGGAAGTTGAGCGGCCGAACCAGCCGGGGTTCGGTGTCCAGGTGGTTCCAGAGTTCTTTACGGTCAAAGGTGTGGTCACCCAGCGTGAGACAACCGGCACCGGCGTTAAGCAGTTCTTCGGCAAGGCGCGGGGTGAGTCCATAGCCGCCGGCGGCATTTTCGGCGTTGACGATGACAAAATCGGGTTGGAATTTCTGGCGGAGAACCGGCAGCATCTCTTGGACTCCTTGGCGCCCGGGTTCGGCGCAGACATCACCCAGAAAAAGCACCCGGTTAATGGGCATAGTTTACCGCCCGGGTTTCCCGGATGACCATTACCTTGATCTGTCCGGGATATTTCATTTCGGCTTCAATCTGGGCGGCGATGCGGGCCGCCATTTCGGCAGTCTCCTGGTCAGAGACCTTTTCCGGTTCCACGAGAACCCGGATTTCCCGTCCGGCCTGAACCGCATAGGCCTTTTCCACACCGGGGAAGGAGGCGGCGATTGCCTCCAGCCCTTCAATGCGTTTGATGTAGGTTTCAAAACTCTCGCGCCGGGCACCGGGCCGGGAGCCGGATACCGAGTCGGCAGCGGCGACCAGAAAGCCGTAGGGTGAGTCAATAGTTGTTTCTTCGTGGTGGGCGGCAATGGCGTTGACCACCACCGGTTCCTCACCGTAGCGGCGGGCGAGTTCGGCACCGATGCGGGCGTGGGGACCCTCAATTGTTTGGTCTGCTGCCTTGCCGATGTCGTGGAGCAAACCCGCCCGTTTGGCGATTGCCGGGTCAAAGTCAATTTCCTGTGCCATCAGGGAGGCAAGATAGGCAACCTCCCGGCTATGGAGGAGCACATTCTGGCCATAGCTGGTTCGGTAACGGAGTCGGCCGAGGAGTTTGACCAGTTCGGGATGGAGTCCGATGATACCCAGTTCCAGAACGATGTCTTCGCCCGTGGACCGGATGACTTCCTCCATTTCCTTCTCGGTCCGGGCGACCACCTCTTCAATTCGCGCGGGGTGGATTCTGCCATCGGCAACCAGTTGTTCCATTGCCCGGCGGGCGATTTCCCGGCGCACCGGGTCAAAGCCGGAGATGATGATTGCTCCCGGGGTGTCGTCAATCATTACTTCCACACCGGTGAGGGTTTCAAAGGTCCGGATGTTGCGTCCTTCACGGCCGATGATGCGTCCCTTCAGTTCGTCCGATGGGAGATTGACCACCGATACGGTGGTTTCGCTTACCTGGGATATGGCACAGCGCTGGATTGCCGCGGCGATGACCTCGCGGGCTTCGGCTTCGGCGCGTGCCTTTGCTTCTTCTTTGATTTCGCGCACCATCCGAGCGGCTTCCAGTCGGGCTTCGTTCTCCAGATTGCGGAGAAGTTCCCGGCGGGCTTCTTCCGAGGAGAGGCCGGCGATGCGCTCCAGCCGGGTGTTCTCCTGTTCAATTAGCTGGTCCAACCGTTCCATTTTTGCCCGGGTCAGTTTCTCCCGGGCAACAATATCGCGCTCCTTGCGAATGAGTTCCGATTCGCGCTGGTTTAAAACGTTTTCGCGACGGGCGAGAAAGGACTCCCGTTCGTTCAGTTTCTGTTCCAGACGTTCCAGTTCCCGGCGGGTGGCGGTGGTCTGGGCTTCAAATTTTACCTTTTCCCGTTCCCATTCTGCTTTGGCATCGGCCGCCGCCCTCTGGAAGGCATCCTCTGCCTTTTTTCGCGCTTCACTCAGGATGGCGGTTGCCTCCGCCTCCCGGTTGAGTAGAAATCGGCGGGCTGTCCGCCGGCTGATAATTAACCCAATTCCAAAACCGATAACCCCAAATGCCACCATAATACCGATGGCAATGAGAATTTTCCCGAGATTATGCCAGTCCATATTCTTGCCTCCTCAGACAAAAGAAAACCCTGCGCATGTCGTGTAGTGTTGTCTCTGAACCTGCAGGACAGGTGGGAGCCTCAGCGGAGATTCGCGTTACCCCGTAACGGGGCGGCACTCCACTCCACTATCGTGGCCCCCGTGATACAGGTGTTGGCTCAAGACTCACCACTATCACGGACACGGCAGGGAGCCTAATCTACACTTGCCAGTTTTTCAATGAGCGCACCGACCCGGCGACAAAGCCATTCGGTCTGGGCTTCGTTTTTTCTCAGGGATTCATCAACCAGATTCATGCATGCCAGTACCGCGGTTCGGATGGGCGTTGGCTGATGATACTGGTTGCTGATCTCCCGCATTTTCTGGTCAACGATCTCCGCGACCCTCAAAACATAATCGCCGTCGCGGTCGGCTCTGACATTGTATTCACTACCAAAAACTTTAACTACAAAGTTTGCCATAGGCTCCCGTCAATAAAACAATTTACAGTAGTTGTTCAATTTTGTCAATAATATTGTTCAACTGCTGGAGGGCATTCTGGCGCCGGGCCTCCAGTTTTGTCAGTTCCTCCTGCAGGTGCCGGTTTTCTTCTTTCAGCCGGGCGATAAGGTGGAGGGCAGCGTCAATTTTCTTCTCCAGGGTATGGAACTGCTCCACCAGTTTTTTGTCGGGTTGGAAATCGCCTTTCATATTACCTCAGTGCCGGATCAGACGGAGCTCGGGGACCAGCTGAAACCAGGATTCCAGTTCCACCGTGGCGTTGGCAGTGTTTACCTGTTTTACCTTCACCAGGGCATAGTGGCCGTCGGTGGTGCTGTAGCAGCCGATCAGAACAGGGAGTGGGGCGCTGGGAATGGTGGTGTAGATGAAGTAGATGGTTGAATCCACGGCCGGAAGCGGGGCGTTTTCATCGGCAAGCAGGTTGGTGAACCCGGTGCGGCGCCAGTTAGTATCCAATGGTACAACTCCGGACGGGTCCGAGGGGCCCATATCTGGGCTGGCAATGCGATAAGGCGAGCCGGTCCCGGTAGTAAAATCGGTGATGTAGAAGTCAACCATGCTGGCGTTACCGGCATGGCGCATTGAATAGGTGCGGGCGGTACCGGAGTCCCGGGCCCAGCCGTAGCCAGCGTCGCCGATGCCGTCCAGTTCATAAACAATCTTGGCCGGGGTGTGCACCGGAATGGTGGTGAGCACGGTGGGCGAAAGGTACTCCTTACTCCCAAAGACCGCGGCAATCCGATAACTGCCGGTGACGCCCTGGGGATTGTGAATATAGGTGTTGGCGGTGGTATCGCCAACGATTTGGAATAGCGTTTCTCCTACCGGGCAGAAGTAGATGTGAAACCAGTCGGGCATCCCTTCTGCCGGTGTGGTCCAGACCAGCTGGACGGTGCTGTCGGTGGCAGCGGTAATCTGGAGGCTCGTTGGTGGACCGCCGATGGTGCCGCAACTGAAGAGGAGAAACGTTGCGGAGGTCATGGCGAGATAGAGAAAAAATCTGGTCGTTTTCATTCTGTTCCTCCTATTATAGATGAGGCTACCGTGAGAAGGTGCTTTTGTCAACAAAAAAGAGAAAGCCCCTGAAGTTTTAGGGGCTTTCTAAAGTTTTTAACGAATTAGTGCTGGATGAGGCGCAGCCCTTTGACGAGCTGGAACCAGCCCGAGACCTGATAGGTTTTGTTGCCGGAATTGAAGCCGTCCAGTTTGGCAAGTGCGTAATAGCCGTCCTCGGTGTAGATGCCAGCCAGGAACGGCGTCTGGGTGATATCCTGATAGTTGAAGTAGATGTTGGGGTTATGGGCAGGAAGTGGTTGGTTTTCACTGGTCAGCGGGCCGGCGATGGCGTTAATTCGCCAGGAGCCGGAGGGAACCACATTACCCGGGTCGGTCGGACCAAGATCCGGGCTGGCGATGGAGTAGGTAGTGGTCTGGAAGTCGGTGATGTAGAAATCAACACTGGCCGCATTTGCCGCCTGGGTCATTGAGTATGAAGCGCCGGTTCCGCTTGTTCTATTCCAGCCATAGCCAGAGTTGCCGGCGGCATTGAGTTCTGCTACGGTTGTTGCCGGAGTTGCGATCGGGACAGTGGAAACTGTTGTCAGCGAACTGTATTCTTCAGAGCCGAATTTTGCTGCAACTTTATAAGTGCCGGTTTTGCCATTCGGGTTGTGGACGAATTCTGTGGTGGTGACATTGTTGGCAACCATCTCATAGGATGCAGTACCAACCGCCTGGAAGTAGACGATGTACTTGTCTGGGGTGCCTTCAGTCGGTGCGGTCCAGGTGAGCTTTACCGTGCTGTCGGTCTCAGCAACTACCTTTAGATTGGTGGGAACACCACCGACGATATTGCCGCACTCAGAGCCGAGTGAGATGACACCGATAATTACCCAGGCGACGAGAGCAAAAATGGCCAGAAGTTTTTTCATTTTTACCTCCTGTTTAGCGCCCTACTTTTGGCGGCTTGCCTTTGGGTTCAGGTTTAGGCGCGGGTGCGGGAGCAGGTGCGGGAGCGGGAGCCGGTTGAGGAGCAGCGAGTGTCTCTGCCGGCGCCTTTACCGCACCGCTCTCGGGTACCGGTGCCTGCATTGTTGTCTCCGGGGCAGCCGGTTTTACCGGTTCCTCGGTCTTCTTGCTCGGACAACCGAGGACGAATACAATTGCTATCAGTGCGCAAGCGGCGATTATTTTTTTCACACTATTCCTCCTTTTTGGAATTTTTGGCTTTTTAAGACGATTCGCCGCTAAGCTCAATCGTCTTAAACTAAATTAATCTGAGTCCTCGCTCAGCCTTATCGGCACTAATTGTAAGGGTTTAATTTTGTTTGTCAAGCAGTTTATGTGGAGAAAATTTGACCCCGGTAAAATGATGAAGTATAATTTTTTATTGTGTAAAGGAGGTGTTTTATGAGAAGAACAGTGTTTGTGCTGGCGTTTTTAGTTGCGGT
>CAYPNB010000007.1:0-85911 GCA_964412225.1 uncultured bacterium
TCTTATGCCTATGTGGCGGATTGGGATGCTGGGCTACAGATTTATCAGTTTTATGGTGCTGGAGTGGCAGAGGACCGCTATCCGCTATCCGCTGAACGCTCACCAGTAAAAGTTTATCCCAATCCTGCGGGTTCTTTTCTGCGGGTTAAACTTCTTCCCGAATACCGGGCAAAACAGATAAAGATTTACGATGTGTCCGGCGCTCTGCTCAAATTGATTCCGGTTAACGCTCATCAGGACGAGATAACAGTTACCTTGACCGGTTTCAAAACCGGCACCTATTTTCTGGAGGCGGGTAAAGAAAGGGTAAAGTTTATCGTCAACAGGTAGGCGTTTCCGGAGGAGTGTCGGGGGCGTCTGAAATGAGAAAAGGAAACTGACGCCAGGGCGTAAGAAGCCTATTTAAAGTTTTTCGGTGCTGGTTTCCAGAAGTTGATTTGTGTCTATTGACGCCGGGAACGAGGTGTTCTATAATCTGAAACAAATGGACGAGCCAATTTTTTCTATTTCCGGTTTACGCGGAGTTGTGAACAGAGGGTTGAGTGCGGAACTGGTGATGGGTTTTGCTGCGGGTTATGCCCGGTTTCTGGGCGGGGGGCGGTTTGCCCTGGGCCGGGATACCAGGCCGAGCGGTAAGGAGTTGGTCGCGGCGGCGATGATGGGGCTTGGGGCGGCCGGGGCGCAGGTTATAGACCTGGGTGTATGTCCTACCCCGAGTGTGGTCAATTTTGTCCGGCACCATCAGGGCGAGGTGCGCGGTGGTCTGGTGCTTACCGCTAGTCATAACCCCCTGGAATGGAACGGAATTAAATTTGTCGGTCCGGCGGGCAGGTTTCTTCTGCCCGCGGAGTTTGAGGAGTTTCGTAGGGCGCTCGCCGACCTGAACCCGGTGAAACCAAGGGGAACGCCAGCGGTGGTGCAGATGGATGCGGTGGCAGAGCATATCCAGGCGATTCGGGAGAGCGGGATGTTTGCCGATGTGGACGGCGCCGGTTTGCGGATTGGTGTTGATGCGGTGAACGGCGCGGCTGCGGTTGCCGGGGTGGAGTTGTTGCGTTCTTTTGGTTGCGAAGTGGTACCGGTTTTCTGTTCGCCGGCAGATCCTGGCGCCGGTTTTCCCCGGGGTCCGGAACCGACCGCGGAGAACCTGAATGTCCTTTCCGAAATGGTGAGAAGAGAAAATCTTGATTGTGGGTTTGCCTTTGACCCGGATGGGGACCGGTTCAGTTGCGTTGACGAGACCGGGATGCCGCTGGGCGAGGAGGCGAGCCTGTGTCTTGCCAGCCTTTTTGTTTTGCCCCAGCGCCCGGGTCCGGTGGTGGTAAATTTTTCCACCAGTCGGGCGGTTGAAGACATTGGCGCCCGATTTGGTGTGCCGGTGTTAAGGACCAGGGTCGGCGAGGTGTGGGTGGTGAAGCGGATGCT
This sequence comes from uncultured bacterium, assembly GCA_964412225.1. Lineage (GTDB taxonomy): Bacteria > Hydrothermota > Tepidihabitantia > Tepidihabitantales > Tepidihabitantaceae > CAYPNB01. The sequence continues at coordinate 1,426 of CAYPNB010000007.1, forward strand.
TGAGGAGGGAGCGGTGCTGGGTGGTGAGGGAAACGGCGGTGTGATTTTGCCCGAGGTTAACCTCACCCGTGACGGGCTGTTGGCGGCAGCGGTGGTTGTGGGGTTGTTGAAGAAAACCGGCAGGAGGCTGTCGGCAATCCGGCAGGAGTTGCCGGTGTATTATCAGAAGAAGGTGGCGGTGCCAGCCGATGGTCTGGATTGGACCAAAGTGGCAAACCGGCTGGTAGCAAGGTTTGGCAGCGGGGTGGTTCTTGACCGCAGTGAGGGGCTGCGCTGTGCCGGTGATGACTGGTGGGTCCATATCCGGCAGAGCAATACCGAGCCGATAGTAAGGGTTGTTGCCGAGGCAAAAAGTGAACGGCTACTGGCGGATGTTATCCGGTGCACAGTTGACGCGCTGGCGGAAGACAGGAGGTAAAGGATGTGTGGCATTGTTGGTTATATTGGACCGCGCCCGGTTACAAATGTGATACTGGTCGGTCTGGAGCGGTTGGAGTATCGCGGTTATGACTCCTGCGGGATTGCGGTGATTGACGGTGGAATTAAAATCCGCAAGACCGCGGGGAGACTGCAGCAGTTGAAGGCGCTGATTGAAGGCAATCCGGTTGACGGCAAACTGGGCATCGGTCATACCCGTTGGGCGACCCACGGTCAGGTAACCGATGAAAACGCCCATCCGTTTGTTGACTGTGGCGGCCGAGTGGTGCTTGTCCACAACGGGATAATTGAAAACTACCGGGAACTGCGCAACCGGCTGGTGGCGGCCGGGCACCGGTTTGTCTCCGATACCGACACGGAGGTGATTGTGCACCTGATTGAGTCCCATTACCGGCACAATATGGTTACTGCATTGCGCAAGACGGTGGCGGAACTGAAGGGTTCTTATGCGCTGGTGATCATCTCGGCGGACGAGCCGGACCGTCTGTACGCGGTGAAGGTGGGCAGTCCGCTTTTAGTCGGACAGGGAAAGGGGGAGTTCATTGTTGCCTCAGATGCGCCGGCACTGGTTGGCATCGCCCGGCGGATGCTGGTGCTTCAGGATGGCGAGATGGCACAGGTGACCGCCAATGGTGTTCAGGTGTGGGATTTTGCCGGTCGGGAGATACACCGGGAGTTTGTGCCGATTGAACTGAAGGCGAAGGAGATTTCCAAAGGGCGTTATCCCCATTTTATGCGCAAGGAGATTTTTGAGCAACCGGCGGTGTTAGCGGAAAACTTCCGCCGTCGGTTTCGGGATGACGGGATTATACTTGACCCGGAGTTTCTCCTCTATCCGGATTACATTGAACACATCGGGCGGATTGTGATTCAGGCTTGCGGGACCTCTTATCATGCCGGGCTGGTTGGTCGGTACTATTTTGAGAAACTGTGCCGGATTCCGGTTTCTGTAGAGATCAGTTCGGAGTTGCGGACCGCGGAATTTCTCTACGAGAACGAGACACTGATGGTGGCAATCAGTCAATCGGGCGAGACCGCGGACACCCTTGCCGCCCTGCGGGAGGCGCAGCGCCGGGGGATAAAGTCGCTCGGGGTTTTGAATGTCTATCGCTCCTCCATTGCCCGGGAGGCGGACGCCACGGTTTACATCCACGCCGGACCAGAAATTGGCGTGGCGTCAACCAAAGCCTATACCGCCCAGATTTTTACCCTCCTGGTCCTGGCGCTTTATTTCGGTCGGATGCGCCGGACGATAACCGACGAGCAGTTCCACAAGGTGCGGGATGAGTTGCGGTGTCTGCCCGAGCAGATTGAGCGGGTTCTGGAACTGGACCGCCGGATTCGGGAGGCGGCGACAAGGCTGGCGTTTGCCCATGACTTCATATTTCTTGGCCGGGGGATTAACTATCCCAGTGCTCTGGAGGGGGCGCTGAAATTAAAAGAGATTTCTTATGTTCACGCCACCGGTTATCCGGCCGGCGAGATGAAGCACGGTCCGATATCGCTGATTAACGAAAACGTACCGGTGATCGGGATTGCGCCCCGGGATACCGTTTACGAGAAGATGATTTCCAACCTTGCTGAGGCGAAGGCGCGGCGCGGCAAAATAATCGCCCTGGGCACCGTGGGCGATGAGCAATTGGCTGAACTCGCCGATGAGGTATTTTACCTGCCGCCGGCGCCGGAGTTTCTGCTGCCCCTGCTTGTTGCCCCGCCCCTGCAGTTGCTCGCCTACCACATCGCGGTGCTGCGCGGCTGCGATGTGGACAAGCCCCGTAATTTAGCCAAGTCAGTGACGGTGGAATAAGCGCTACCGGGTTTGTTATCAGGGCAGGGGAAGAAGACTGTCTACAACCGGCGGTACCGAAAAGTTTACCAATCTGGTTTCGGTTTGATTTTCCAGGTCCCGGATGGCAACCAGGCGGCGCGGGTCGGCCAGTTCGTAAAAAAGGCGTAACCGGCGCCGGGGGGCAACCGCGCTCACCTCCCGGCAGAGGATGTCTCCCAGCGGGGTGGCAAGCAGTTTGGTGCCGAGCACGACGACTTCAATCCGCAGGGTGCGAAACTCCATCGGCACCACCACCAACACCGAAAAGGATAGCCCGGGGTCAAGCGGAATTGTCCGCAACAGGTGCGAGAGCGCCTCAACCGGATAGAAGTTCTGGTTGATTTTAAAGGTTTTTTCCTCGCTGCCCTCCACTGTTTCCTTGCGCAAACGCACCTGGTTCGGTTCGTACTCCGCCTCGGCTTCGGAAACCGACAGTTCGGTGGCGACCACCCGGTAGGACCAGAGCGGTTTCAGGGTAAACCGGGTCAGGGCGAAGGCGGTGGAGTCAAAGAAGTAAAACGGTGCGTTGGCTGAGCGGACAACATTGGTTACCACCAGGATTGGTTCGTTCAGTTCTTCATCAAAAGAGAGGGTGGTTACCCGTTGAAACAGCACCGAGTCGCCGCGGACAATTTCGTAGACACTGGTCTCGCCGTCGGCCCAGCCCGGCGGGGTTAGTTCAGGAAGGGGTTTGAGTGGCGGCGAGCAGGCCAGCGGCAAAAGAAAGATAAAGGTGATGGTGATGCGCCAGTTCATAGTTCCCGTCGGCGCGACTTTTCTTCCAGATAAAAAAGCAGTTGCTCCATATCCGCGGGCAGGGGTGAGGTGAACTCCAGATAGCGTTTGGTGCGGGGGTGGATAAAGCCGAGGCGGGTGGCGTGCAGTGCCTGCCGTTTCAGCATGGCGAGGATGGTTTTGAAGACCGGTAGGTGTTCCGGCCGGGTGAGGACCCCGGTTTTTCTGCCGCCATAGTCCGGGTCGCCGACCACCGGATGGCCAATGTGTTCCAGGTGGACGCGAATCTGATGGGTGCGGCCGGTTTTGAGCCGAAGCCGGAGATAGGTGCAGATGGCGTAGCGGCGGAGGACTTCATAATGGGTGATGGCGGTGCGGGCGGCAAACGGCGTTACCGCCATCTTCAGCCGTTCCAGGGTGTGCCGGCCGATCGGTGCGTCAATTGTTCCCGCTGCGAGTTCAAAATCACCCCAGGCAAAGGCGAGGTACTCCCGGACCACGGTGCGGTGTTCAATCTGGGCGCCGAGACTGCGGAGCGCCTCGTCGGTTTTGGCGAAAACCAAAAGACCGGTGGTGTCCTTGTCCAGGCGGTGCACCACCCCGGGCCGGGTAACCGCGTCGGCGCGCAGCGGAAGGCTCCGGCAGTGGTAAAGCAGGCCGTTGACCAGAGTATGGGAGCGGTTGCCTCTTGCCGGATGGACGACCACCCCGGCGGGTTTGTCAATAACGATGATCTCCTCATCTTCGTAAACGATGTTCAGTTCCATCGGCTCGGGCGTCAGGGTGATTTCCGGTTCCGGTTCAAACTCGGCCGTGATTTCATCTCCCGGCTTGACCCGATAACTGGGCTTTACCGGTTTGCCGTTGACCAGAACCTGACCCCGTTCAATAAGGGCGCTTGCCTTATTGCGGGAGATACCCAATCCGGAAAGGACGAGGTAGACGTCCAGCCGTTTTCCCCAAAGTCGCTGGGAGGCGATCCGGTGGAAGCGCTTTATCGTCGGGCTGGAAACGAAGGTGGTTTCATCGGCCATTTCTTTGTTCCCGATGGTTGCCGTTGAGCCGGCGCTCATAAACGCGGGCAAATTCAGCCGCTCCTTTGGCGATCGCCCGGGCGATTTTGTCCCGGTGTTCGGGGGTGCGCAGTTTTTTCTCTTCCTGGCGGTTGCTCAGGTAACCGCACTCCACCAGCACGGCGGGCATAAAGATGTTACGCAGGACATAGAAGTTTGCCTGACGGACGCCGCGGTCGCCGGTGCCGGCAGCGGGTAGCATTGCCTCCTGGATGTGGATGGCGAGTTCGCTGGATTCAAACAGAAATTCGTTCTGGGCCAGGTCGGCAAGAATCAGGCTCAGCGGGTTGTTTTCCTTTATCAGCGGGTTGCTCAGTTCTCTTTCAAACACGGCGTTTTCCCGTGCCGCCACCGCCCGTTCCCAGTCGGTTTTGGCTTCGGACAGGAAATAGGTTTCTACGCCGTGGGCGCTGCGATTGGGCGCGGCGTTGGCGTGGATGCTGATGAACAGGTCGGCGCCGCTTTTCGCCGCCATCTCTGCCCGCTGGGCAAGGGTGACATACTCGTCCGATTCCCGGGTCATAGTTACCGTAAAACCTTGCTGGGCGAGGTACTTTTTCAGGCGCCGGGCGATGTCCAGGACAACCGTTTTTTCTTCGGTTCCCCGCTGTCCAATTGCGCCCGGGTCAGTGCCGCCGTGACCGGGGTCAATCAGGATTTTGGTTACCCGGCGCGGCGGTCGGGGGGTGATGCGCACCTCAATCAAATTCTGGCGGGCGATCACCGTTTCCTGCACCGGTGCCCGGAAGAGCCAGACGAGGTGGGTGTTTGTTACGGTGGTGTCAAGTTCCACGCCGTTGAGCAGGGTGTTGCCGGCGGTGAGGGAGAGTAGGCGCAACTGGGAGGCAAAACCGGAATCGGTCCGGCAGCCGAGGGTGAGCCGGAACTCCATGCTGGAGCGCTTTTCTTTGTGAAACAGAAACGGGGCGGACCTTTTCTGGAGCGGGTTTAAAATCAGGCGGATGACGAGGGTGTCCTTTTCCCGGTCGGTTTCAATTGCGCTGAGGACCGGGACATCCAGTTCCGGAAACATTCCGGCAACCACTGCCGCGGGCAGGTACAACTGGTTTCCTTCTTTTACCGGTGGCAGGGGCAGTTTCAGCGCCCGGTCGTTGTGGAGGACCCGGGCGCTGTCAACTGTGAACACATATTCCGCCGGCAGGGAGTCCTGGTTCGGGATGAGGACGATAAACCGGTTGTTCTCGGTCCAGAAGCACCTGCCGCCATAGCCGCTTACCACCGCGGCAAGGGGCAGGTAGTCAATGCCGTTGATCACTTTGCCGCCGGGAGGCGGGTTTTTCGGAGCCGGTGCGGCAAAGCCAGGAAGCAGCGATAAGATCACCATTAAGCCGGTGGTCATCGCACCCGTTCCTGTCTTTCTTCCCGTTCCAGCGCCCGGCGTTTCAGGTCTTCTCGGCGGTCAATTGCCTTTTTCCCTTTTGCCAGCGCCAGTTCCACCTTGGCGATACCCCGGTCGTTGAAATAGAGGCGCAGGGGAATCAGGGTGAAGCCCCGCAGGGTAGTTTTTCCGAAGAGCCTTTTGATTTCGTCTTTGTGGAGGAGGAGTTTGCGCCGGCGTTTCGGGTCCCGGTTGAAGATATTGCCTTGGCGATAGGGGGCGATGTTGACGGCGTAAAGGAAAACCTCGTTGTTTTCCACCCGGGCGTAACCGCCGTCCAGCGATGCCCCGCCTGCGCGCAGCGATTTTACCTCGGTGCCGTGCAGGGCGATGCCGGCCTCAATTTTATCGTAAAAGGTGTAGTCACGCAGCGCCTTGCGGTTGGTGGCAACGACTTTCATCTTTTGATTATAAACGGTGATAGTATTAGAGTCAACCCCTTGTCGGTGATTGCCACCAAATCCGGTCCGGTTATATTTTTAAAATCGGCGGCAAAAATGGCGCGGCGCTTTATCTTTTTACTGGCTTTGGTTGCGCTTCCGGCGGATAATAAATAGCGGAATAATTTGCTTGACAAAAAGTAGAAAATAATTTATAATTAGCCGTCCCAACGAGGGTGCATCCGAATTAAAACCGGTGAATAAGCGTCTGCGAATGGCTTGTTTTTAGCAGACGCCAGCCAATAAAAAGGCAAAACAAAAAAGGAGGCTAAGTATGCGTAAAACGCTAGTAATCCTCTCGCTACTACTCCTGGTTGGGCTGGTTTTCGCGGCAAAACCGCAACCACCGCGGATTGACCCGGAAACCGGTCTGCCCGAGGAGATGTTGCCGGAGAGGATAATGGCAAAGCAGCCTGGACCGCCGAGCCAGGAGTATCTGGAATACCTGGCGCGTCAGGCTGAGGGGCAATGGGCAGAGACCGATGCCCAGTGGGACCCGGAGGTGCGGTTAACCAACAACACGGTTTACGATTACAACTATGCCATGGGCAGGCGCACAATTGCGGTTGACCCATCAGGCAGAATCCATGTGGTCTGGTACTCCGGTCGGACACCCGGCACCTATTCACCCCAGATTTATTACAAGCGGTTCTATCCGGGCTCGGGCTGGACATCAGACACCTGCATCTCCGCAGATGTTGCCAGTATCGGTTACTCCTATTACCCCTCGATCTGCGTTGACTCCGCGGGTAATGTCCATGCGGTGTGGTATGTTAGCAGAGCGGTTTCACCAACCGGAACCTATATCGCCTACAAGATGTGCACACCGACCGCATCAGGCAATGGTGGCTGGGATGCGACAACCACCCGGATTACCGAAGACACCCTCCTCTGGTTTAAGTACTACCCGGCAATTGAGGCGAGCCCGAACAACAGAATCCATGTGGTCTATTACTGCTATCATAGCACACTGGGTTATGCGATTGGGTATAAGGAAAAAATTGGCACCACCTGGCAGCCAAGGGTCTGGGTTGACTCAGGCAGCACGAGCTATTACCGCTGGTGGCCCAAGGTGGCGGCAGACAGAAACAACAACATCCACTTTACCTGGTACGGTTATGCTCCTGGCAGCAGTTATTACCAGATTGGTTACCGCGGCCGATTTGGCGGAACTTGGGGATCGGTTCAGCCGAACATCTCGGGCGCAGTTTATTACCAGTACTACCCCTCCATTGCGGTCAATCCGGTAACCAACCGGGTACATATCGTCTGGTATGGTTATGACGCTGGCTTCTACTACACCCGTATCATTCACAAACAGCGTTTGGGCACTACTATGGGTGATACCTTCCAGTTGATCGGTGATACCGTTTCTGAGCCGGGGTTAAATTATTACCAGTACTACCCTACTGTTACCTTTACCGCTAACGGAATGGGGCATGTTGTCTGGTGTGGCTACTCCACGCAGAACCCTTCGTATATGCAGATTCGCTACAACGACCGAACAGCGGGTGGAGTCTGGGGCACACCAATTGACCTGACAAACGTGAGTTCTTATTGCTACTATCCGTCAATCAATAACGGTGGTAACAGCGCCAATCCGAATGATGTCCATGTGGTCTGGGACGATTACCGGAATACCAACTACGAAATCTACTACAGGCGCGGCGCGCCGCCCGCACCAAACGACATCGGTGTGTCCAGAATTGTCGCGCCTGATGGTATGGTTGGCGCGGGTTCGGTTCAGCCCGCAGCCTGGGTGAAAAACTACGGTACCGCAGCCCAGTCCGGGTTCCAGGTTAAGATGGACATTGGCGCGACTTATTCCAGCACGGTTACGGTGACCAGTTCAGTTGGTCCGGGTGACTCATTGCTGGTCAACACCTTTTCCATCTGGAACGCCACCAGCGGCGACTATCTGGTGCGGTGCTCAACCCGGCTGAGTGGTGATGCCAATCCCGGTAATGACCGGAAGATCACCACGGTTACGGTTATGGACTGGATTGAGCAGTTTGAGGCGAACAATGGCAACTACCGCTCCTATGGCGGCTGGCAGTGGGGCACACCCGGTTCTAACCGTCCTCTGCCCAAGTCCGGCACCAAGGTCTGGGGCAATGTGTTGAGCGGCTACTATGCCAACGACGCCCGGGACTCGTTGATTTCCTGCCGGCTTATCGCAACCCAGGATACACCGGTAGTGATGTTTTTCCACTGGCTGTACTGTGAGAGTTACTGGGATGGCGGCGGTGTTTACTACAGCACCAATGATGGCGCCACCTGGACATTGATGTATCCGGACACCACAGGTGGCAGAAGGCCTTATTACGGCACCCTGTCCACCGGTCATATTGGCTGGTCCGGCTCCATCCCTACCTGGGAGGTTGCCAAGTTCAAGGTTCCGGTGAGCAACAACACCCCGTTCCGGGTGATGTGGCTGTTTACATCGGACGCCTCAGTTGTTTATGATGGCGGCTGGCTGATTGACGACGTCGCCGGGCTTGGTTGCCGATTGCCGATTGATGTCGGTGCAAGTGAAATCCTGGCACCGACCGGCAACATCCCCTATGGTGTACCGGTAACACCGCAGGCAAAGGTGAAAAACTACGGCTCCGGGAACCAGACCTTCCCGGTTGAGTTTAAAATCGGTGCGGTTTATGCCGATACTCAGGTGGTCTCTAACCTGGCATCGGGCGATTCGGCGGTGGTCAGTTTTGACCCCTGGACACCAACCACAACCGGTAATTTATCAACCCGGGCGGTTACGCTCCTTGGCTCTGACGAGGTGCGGGGCAATGATACGGTAACCGGCAGTGTGTTCGTTTACCTGGTTGACGTTCAGCCGACCGTGATTGTCCGGCCGGTTGGTGAGGTTGACTCCGGAACGGTTATCGCGCCGCAGGTGCGGGTGAGAAACAACGGCACCGAGGGGGCGTCGTTCTATGTCCGGTTGCAGATTGGCACGACCTATGACCAGCAGCGGCTGGTGGTCGGTGTCGTTCCGGGCGAGGAACGGCTGGTTACCGGCTTCCCGAACTGGACCGCTTCCCAGTGTGGCTGGTTTAGTGTGCGCTGCTCAACCCGACTGACCGGTGATATGATTCCGGAAAATGACCGTCTGGTTGATTCGGTGCATGTGGTTTACAAGGATGTGGCGGTGAATGCGATTGTGGAGCCAACCGGGATTGTCTATATCGGCACCACGGTTAATCCGACCGCTACAGTTCAGAACCTCAGTAGTGTTCCGGCGACCTTTAGCCTGCGGTTTGTGATTGAGGACGGCACCGGTACACCGGTCTATGACCAGACCGAAGAGGTTACCCTTGGTGTTGGGGAGTCTCGTGACCATGTGTTTGCCACCACCTGGAATGCTGCTGCTGTCGGTGACTATGTTGCCCGGGCAAATGTGACCATGACCGGCGATGCCAATTCTGGTAACAACCAGGTTGAGGCACCGTTTACGGTCAGACCGCGCTATGTCGGCGGCTGGATGGAAATGAAATCACTCCCCGCTCTGGCAAAGGATGGCGCGTTCTTGGCGATGAATCCGGACAACGGGCTCATCTATGCTGCGCGCGGCTACAAGGCGGGCGACTTCTACTCTTATGACCCGAGCGCCGATACGATGGGCAGCTGGACCGCTTTGACCTCCTGGCCCAACGGCACCGAGGGCAAACCGCCTTCCAAGGGCGCGAACGGTTGCTATGGCGGTGGCTATATCTGGGCGGTCAAGGGCAATAACACCCTGGGCTTCTGGCGTTACTCCATTGATGGCAACAGCTGGGAGCAACTGACTGATGTGCCAATTGGCACCAGCGGCAAGAAGGTCAAGGGTGGTAGCGATATGGTGTATGTGGTGGAGAATGACACCGGCTATGTGTACCTGTTAAAGGGTTACAAGCAGGACTTCTTCCGCTATAACACCGTGTCTGGTCAGTGGGAGCAGTTGCCTGACGCTCCGGCCGGTCAGCGGGCAAAGTGGGACAAGGGCTCCTGGCTGGTGTACATTGACGACGATCCGACATGGCTGGTAGCCCACAAGGCGAAGTACAGCGAGATGTGGGTGTTTGACCTGACCACCCATCAGTGGGGCGCCACTTCAGTGCCGGGAATCCCCTATGCGAGCGGTAAGACCGGCAAGAACAAGAAGCCCAAGGACGGTTCCGATGGTGTCTACTACAACGGCTTCATCTATGCGCTCAAGGGTGGCAACACCTGCGAGTTGTGGAAGTGCGATGTGCTGAGTGGCACCTATGCCTGGACCGAACTTGACCCGATGCCTGAGGTCGGTTCTACCGCCAAGAAGAAACTGGTCAAGGGCGGTGGTGCGCTTGCCAGTTATGGCGACGGCGCCCTGTTCGCCCTGAAGGGGAACAAAACCGGGGAGTTCTGGCGTTACTTTGAACCGGCACCGGTGTTTGCTCGGGCGCCACAGCGCTCCGGCGTGACCGCGGAGAAGGTGGCGGCTGGCCGGTTCGGGTTCACCCTGACGCCGAACCCGGTGGTCAGAGGCTACGGGCTGCTGTCCTACAGCGTGCCGCAGAAATCAGAGGCACAGGTGAAGGTCTACGATGTGACCGGCAGAGATGTTATGCATCTCAGCTTTGTTGCATCTGGGACCGGCACCCGGAGCCTTGACCTGCGGCAGCTGGCAGCGGGTGTGTATCTGGTGCGGTTTGAGAGCGCCGGCTACAGCGCCAGCCAGAAGCTGATCGTCCGGTAGTCCCGAAGCCGGAAGCATTGAAGGGGGGCGTATCGCCCCCCTTCTTATTTTACGATCGCTTCTTGACTGTTAACAGGCTGACCGTTATAATTTTTTGCCATGCTGGTGTTGCAGGTGAAGATTTATTACCGGAGGTGGCGGCGGTGAGCCACCCCACCCGATGGAGCGGTTCGCTCCAGTTCCCAACATCAGTCGGTACATTCCCTTTAGTTGCCATAAAAAAATCGCCACTCCGGAGAAAAAGATGAACGCTTCGCTATTGCGGGCGGTGAGCCCGAATTTTTCTCCGGTCGGCAGACTAAAAACCAGAGTCAAAAACCAAAAAGGAGGCAAGGTATGAGCAAACGATACGACTACACCAGTAAGGATGTCCAGGATGTTTATGATGGCCCGGGCGGGCTGCTCTGGGAAGCGGTGATGGGCGAGCAGATTCACTCCGGTGGACCCGAGGCGACAGACCGGCTGGCAAATGCGCTCGGTCTGAAGCCGGGTATGCAGGTGCTGGATGTGTGCAGTGCACTCGGTGCACCGGCAAGGCATATTGCCCAGAAGTACGGGGTGAAGGTTACCGGGCTTGATTTCACCAAGACAATGCTGGAAAAGGCCCGTCAGCGGACAAAGGATGCCGGGCTGGAACACCTGATAACATTTGTTGAGGGTAATGCCCTGGATATGCCGTTCAAGGCAAACACCTTTGATGTGGTCTGGGGGCAGGAGGCGTGGTGTTATGTGACCGACAAGGACCTCTTGGCCCGGGAGTGCTATCGGGTTTTGAAACCGGGCGGTAAAATCGGCTTTACCGACTGGGTGATCACCGGCAAGATAGAGGAGGACCTGCTGGCAAAACTGTATGAGTCAATGGCGTTCCCGTATATGGAAACATTTACAGGCTGGCAGGAGGTTTTGAAACGCGCCGGGTTTAAAATCCTTGACGCCCAGGACCAGACCGACGAGTTCGCCCGCTGTTTTGACGAGTACAAGGTGACGGTAGAGGAAAAACTGAAGCCGATGATTCTGGAAAACTTCGGCAAAGACCTGTTCCAGTTTGCAGTTAATCTGGTGAATATGTGGCGGGATGCGGCCCACGCCCATAAGGTCGGCAGGGGTTTCTACATCGGGCAGAAGTGATCCCCGGGGTAGCGGTTGTGCGCCGGATTTTAATCCCCCTGGTTATCCTCGGTATCGGGGCGCTGGTAGTAGGTTCGCTTCTGGGAGGCTGGGCGCGCATCAATTACTTCAGTACCCAGATATGCCTGTCCTGTATGGGACTGGTTTAGTAAAAAAGGAGGACCGCTGAGGAAGGAGTTATTAACACTGGTCAGTCGGCTGACCATTCCGGGTTTGGTTCTGGCAACCCAGCGGGTAATGGTGATGGAGGATTTTACCGTCACCTGGTGTAGCTGTTGTCCGGGTGCGGCGCGGGGGGCAGAGGAATTGCAGTTCCGGGCGTTTGATTCGGTGGTGGTGGTCAGATAAAAGGTCAGGAGGATGAGCAGGAGCGGGTGGAAAGTTATTTTCTGCTGCCCGCTCCTTTTGCTTTTTGCCTGTTCCGAGGCGCCGCCCGTGCCGTTGGTGCCGACCAACCGGGTGGTCCTGGCGGAGTTTTTTACCTGGCAGCGGTGTGTTTATTGCCCTTATGCGGCGCGTGCTTTAGAGAGTCTGGCGCAGGAGTTTGCTGATAGTCTGGTGATAATCAGCTATCATCGTCGGGTTGCCGGTGATACCCTTTCGCCAGAATTTGTAGAGGCGCGGCGGGCGTTTTACTATGAATCGGGAGGTGAACCGGCGACCGTTTTTGACGGCGGGGATGTGGTGCGAACACCGGGACCGGAGCACAACTATGAGACTTTTCGCAATTACATCATCGGCGCCAAGTCGGTTCTGCCCCGGGTCCAGCTGGAGATCACCGCCCGGACCGAGGGAAGCGAGGCGGTGGTTGAGGTCCGCGTGTTCGGGGTTGACGCCACGCCAGCAGAGACGCTGCGTTTGTTTGTTGTCATTACTGAAGACAGTGTTCTGGCAAAGTTAGTCGGTGCCACCGATTCGGTGTTTAATAATGTGATGCGGGCGATGGTGCCGGATGTTCAGGGCCAGCCGGTCTGGCTCGCCCGGGCGGATACGGTCAGTTTTGAAAACCGGGTTCTAATAAAAGAGAACTGGCAGGTGCCAAGGTTGCGGGCGGTGGCATTTGTCCAGCAGACAGGTACAAAAAAAGTGCTTCAGTCTGTCGCCACCCGAATAGGCAACAGGAGGTGAAGAAAATGAGAAGAGGCGGCTGGTTTGTGCTGTTGAGTGTTTTGTTTCAGGCTGGTTATGCCGATTATTCCTTTGACTTTTATTGCCGGGGCGACACCTTAAAACAGGTCAACCCGAATGAGGAGGCGCATTTTTACTTTACCATTACCAATACCGGCAATCAGGCCGATGTTTACGAACTTTTCTGTCTTGTACTGCAGGAGGTGCCGGGCTGGTCGGCAATATACTGCGTGCGGGGAAGGTGTGTTGAGCCGGGGATTCCGATGTTTGACACCCTGGTGCCCGGTGAGAGCGATACCACGGTTCACCTGACGGTTTTCACCACCGGTACCGAGGGAGAGGAGGTGGTGAGTATGCGGGTGACTTCACTGGGGAATCCGGCGCTTTCCCGGACGATTATTACCAGAACCAGGGTCGGGGCAGGGGTGCAGGAGCCAGGAGCGGGCTGGGTTACCGGTTGCCGCGAAAGTGGCACCGAAGGGGTTGTGTTTGACAAAACTGGGAGAAGGGTGCAAGCCGGAAGCCTTGCGCCGGGGGTGTATTTTGTTGTCAGCGGTGAGCCGCTGGCGGTGAGAAAGGTGCTTTTAATACGGTAGGTGAAAATGGAAAAGCGATTGATTGATTACGCCCGGGCTGCCGGTTGAGCGAGCAAGGTTTGTCAGGCAGACCTGGTGCAGGTTCTGCAGCAGTTGCCTCAGTTTGCGCATCCGGACCTGCTGGTCGGGCAGGGAACAATGGATGACGCCGGGGTGTTTCGGATTGATGCCAAACAGGCGCTGGTTCTGACCGTTGATGTTTTGACCCCGATTGCCGATGACCCCTATGTATTCGGTCAGATTGCGGCGGCAAATTCCCTTTCTGATGTTTATGCGATGGGAGGTAAGCCGGTTGCCGCGCTTTCGGTTCTCGGGTTTCCGGTGGACGAGATAGAGCATAAGACAATTCGCGCCATCCTTGCCGGCGCCTGGGATAAGGTGCGGGAGGCGGATACGGTGATCGCGGGCGGGCATACTTTTAAGGATTTTGAGGTGAAGTTCGGCCTGGCGGTGGTCGGGCTGGTTCATCCGGAAAAGTTTGTTGCCAATAGCAGGGCAAAACCGGGTGATGTGCTGGTTTTAACCAAACCGCTGGGCACCGGAGTGGTGACCACCGCACTGAAGGCAAATCGGGCAGAGCCGGCAGCAGTTGCAGAAGCGAACCGGGTTATGGTTGAACTCAATCGGGTAGCGGCAGCGGCGATGGTTCGGGTCGGGGTGGATGCGGCAACCGATATTACCGGGTTCGGTTTGCTCGGTCACGCCTGGGAGATGGCGCAGGCAAGCGGCGTGGAACTGGTGATAGAGTGGGGCAAGGTGCCGTTTTTGACCGGTGTTAGAGAACTGGCAAAAGCCGGGCTGTTTCCCGGCGGTACGGTAAAGAACTATGAGTTTGTTCAGAGCCGGGTGGAGTTTTCGGCTGAGGTTGATAAGGAAACAAAGTTTCTCTTGTGCGATGCCCAGACATCAGGTGGCCTGTTAATAGCGGTGCCAGAGGGTCGGGTTGAGGAACTGCTTAAGCAGATTGAGCGGGGATGGGTTGTTGGTTATGTTCGGGAGGGTTTGGGCAGGGTGGTGGTCATTTAGACCCTGAAAATTGATGCCAATTAACTTCCAGTGTTTATGTTTTGTCTTGGGTCCGGCAGTTTAACTATTTTTATTTCAGATAGTTAAGAATATGGAATTGCTTTTAATTGCCGCTTCCGGGGGTTATCCCCCCCACCGTTCCGGGGGCAGGTCTGGTTAATGGTTGTGCGGGCGATTGCCTTTTTGGTTGTAATTGCCGTTTTCTTCTTTGATTTCTCCTTTAATCTGTTTTTCAGGTCAAGCGGGCAGGGATAAATTTGACCAGAATACAGTTGCGGGTAAAATTATAGCAGGTTGCGATACATAATTTCTGCCGAGGACATTGACCAGGTGGAACTCCTCGGTCCTGCCGATATGAATCTTGTCACCCTGAGCAGGTTTTACCGGAGTTATGTTGTTTTCCGGGATGGTCTTTTGCGCATTTCCGGACCCCGTTCCGAGAAGAAGGAACTGGAGGAGATTTTTGCCCGGCTCATCGCCCGGTGCCAGCGGGGCGAGCGCATCACACCGGAACTGGTAGAGGCGGAGGTTATGCGGCTGAGAGAGGAAAGGGGGGCAGGACTGGTGGCGGAAGGGGAAGAGGAAGGGAAGGCGGAGCGGAAAAAGCCTGATACCGGTGATGCGCTGGTGATTTACACCCCGCGTAAGAGCATTGTGCCGAAGAGCGAGAATCAGCGCCAGTATCTTGCCGCGGTTGCCAAAAACGACGTTGTCCTGGCAATCGGCCCGGCGGGCACCGGTAAGACCTATCTGGCGGTGGCGATGGCGGTGAATGCCCTGATCAGCGGCCGGTGTAGCCGGATTATTCTTACCCGACCGGCGGTGGAGGCGGGGGAGTCGCTCGGTTATCTGCCCGGCACATTTAAGGAGAAAATAGATCCCTATCTTCGCCCCCTGTACGATGCCCTGTTTGATATGTTGCCTCTGGAGCGGACTCAGCGGTTGATTGAACAGGAGGTAATTGAGGTGGCGCCGCTGGCGTTTATGCGCGGCCGGACATTATCGGACGCCTATATTATTCTGGACGAGGCACAGAATACCACTTCTTCCCAGATGAAGATGTTTCTTACCCGGCTGGGCTGGAACTCCAAGGCGATTGTCAACGGCGATATCACCCAGATTGACCTTTCCCATCAGCACACCTCTGGGCTGGTGGAGGCGGAAAGACTGCTCCGGGGGATTGACGGAATTAGTATTGTCTATTTTGACAAGGGGGATGTGGTCCGGCCGCCGCTGGTGTCAAAGATAATTCGGGCCTACGAGGGCAGGGATAAAGAAAACAATGCTCAGGGTTGAGGTTTTTGGTTCCCGGGATAAGCGGCTGTGCCGGGCGATAAGCGGTCTTACCGGGGAGCTTGCCCGCCGGCTGGGGAAGCGGCTGCCAGCGGGTAAAATAAACGTCGTTTTTGTGAGTGATGCCTATATTCAGGAACTCAACCGCCGTTTTCTGCGCCGCAACCGGCCGACCGATGTGCTTGCCTTTCCGCTGGGGTTTTGCGATGGTCCGGAAGGAAAGGGGGAGGTGCTATTGGGAGAGATCTACATCTCCCGGCCGACCGCCCGGGAACAGGCGCGCCGCTATGGTCATTCTTTGAAGAAAGAGCTGCTTTTGCTCGTTCGGCACGGGGTTTTGCACCTTGCCGGGCTTTCGCACCGGCAGATGGCAAAACTGGATTGATCGTTTTCCGCCGATGGTAATAACCCTGGTAGCGGTGGCGGTGTTGCTTGTGCTTTCGGCGTTTTTCTCGGGGAGCGAGGCGGCGCTGTTTTCCATTCCGGAGTGGCGGACCAAGGAACAGCCCGGGGTGAGGCGGCTCTTGAAAAACCCCGAGCGCCTGCTGGGAACGCTTCTTTTTGGTAATCTGCTGGTCAATACCAGCGCCACCGCCCTGTTTACCCTTTTTCTGATTTACTTTTCCCGCCGGACCGGCATTACCACCGCCGGTCTGCTTGGTGCCGGTGGTTTGGTGATGACCGTGGTGATTCTGGTGCTTGGTGAGGTGTCGCCGAAGGTTTTTGCCAGCCGGCATCCGGATCGCTTTGCCCGGGCGGTGGTGCCGTTTGTGGCAGCGATTGAATGGTTGTTTCTGCCGGTAACAGTCCTTCTGGAAAGGATGCACCGGTTGTTTGGCTTTTTGCCCTCGGAGCCGGCGCAGCTGTCCGATGAGGAGTTGCATACAATGATTACAGTCGGTCGGGAAAGGGGGGTGCTCCTGCCGGGTGAGGAGGAGATTCTTTACAACCTGATTGGACTTGACCGCCGGACCGTGTCGGAGGTGATGACCCCGCGCAGCGACATCGTAGCGGTGTCGGAAACCACCACGGTGGCGCAGGCGTTGCAGATTGGTGCCGATGCCGGCTTTTCCCGGTTGCCGGTTTATCAAGATAGTATTGATCGGATTACCGGCGTGGTTTATCTGAAGGAACTTCTTGTCGCTCCGGACCCGGCGGCACCGGCGAAGAGTATCGCCCGGCCGCCGCAGTTTGTGCCCGAGGTCAAGCGGCTCCTGCCGCTTCTAGACGAACTGCGCCGCCGGGGTTCGCACATCGCCATCGTTGTGGACGAGTTTGGCCAGACCGCCGGGCTGGTGACCCTGGAGGATCTCCTGGAGGCGATATTTGGCGAGATTGCCGATGAATTTGACCGCGCCGAGGATGCGCCTTACCGGAAATTGAGCGAGGGGTGTTTTCTTGTTGATGGGGAGATTGACATCGTAACACTTAACCGGTTGCTGGGGAATGCCTTTCAGGGGGTTGAGCACGAGCGGCTTTCTGCCTTTATCTATGACCGGCTGGGGAGATTGCCCCAGGTCGGGGACCGGCTGGAGTTTCAGGGGCTGGAGATCAAACTGGTTGAAGTTTCGGAGCGGAAACTGGAGAAGGTTCTGATTGTCCGGAAGGGGCGATAGGATTATGGAGCTTTTTGCCGGGCTTATTCTGATTGTTATCACCGGTTTTTACGCCGGTTCGGAGACCGCCCTTTACCGGGCGAACTGGGTCCGGCTGACCAACTGGGTGAGGGCGGCAACCCGGGCAGGGATGAAAGGTCAGTCCCGGGCGTCCGGTGCCCGGCAGGCGCTGGCGGCATTGACCAGAAGGGAGGTAACCCTGGTTACCACTTTGCTGGGTACCAACTTGGCCAGCGTATTCGCGACCCTTTTGTTTGAACGCTATTTTGTAAACCAGTTTGGTGCCCAGTGGACACCGGTGGCGGTGGTGTTGGTGGTTATCCTTACTCTGGTGCTGGGCGATTACATGCCCAAGGCGCTGGCGCAGGCAATGCCCAATCGGTGGTTGCGTGGCGGTGCTTGGCTGTTGAATGTCAGCCGGGTGATATTTGCTCCGGCAACCGGTATTTTGAGCCGGGTTCTGCCCGGTTCGGCTCATGTCGATTTGAAGCGGGAGGAGTTTCTTCAGGTGTTTGCCCAGCGGGAGCAAAGGCCGCTTACCACCAATATGGCCGCCCGGCTGTTTCGGTTTTCAAGAATGAAGGTGTTTGAAGCGGCGATTCCGTTGGAGCAGGTTCGGTCGGTGCCCGCGGATGCCGGTGTGAATGAGGTTCTGGCGCTTCTGAAGGAGTCTGGTTACAGTCGGATTCCGGTGTATCAGGATAGAAAAGACAATATCGTCGGGGTGGCGGTGGTTAAAGACCTGGCGCTGGGTAACGGGGTGAGGATCCGCCCGGTAGCGCGGGTGGATAAGGAGACCCGAGCGATGGCGGTGCTCCGGCGGATGCAGGAGGCGGGGGAACAGTTGATGGTGGTGATGGAGAGTCCGGGGCGGACATTGGGCATTGTTACCTTAGAGGATCTGGTTGAGGAACTGGTGGGTGAAATCCGAAGCGAGGATTAGGTGCGCCGGATCGTGAGGACCGAGGCGCTCTGCCTGCGGGCACATAACTGGCGGGAGACCTCAAAGGTTGTTACCATGCTGACCCCGGACCTCGGGCTTGTCTCTGCGATAGCCCGGGGCGCCCGCGGTCCGAAAAGTCGGTTGGGTGCGGCGGTCCAGCTTTTCGCCCTTTCCCGCATTACCCTTTATCTGCCGCGGAGTGGAAATCTCGGCACGGTTGGCGACGCCGATCTCATCACCGCCTATTCTGGTATGACAGCCGATTATAACCGTTTTCTTGCCGCCAGCCGGATTAGTCGGTTTCTGCTTGCCGCACTTGCCCGTTTCTATCCTGAGCCCCGGGTGTTTGAACTGGTGAAGAGCAGTTTCGCCGCCATCGCCGATGCCCCGGCTCAGACGACTGACTTTTCCGGGGTTTGGGGTTCATTTATATTGAAAACCAGCGCTTTTCTGGGCTTTCGTCCGGTACTGGAGCGGTGTCTGCGCTGCGGTCAACCGGTGCTTTCACAGGGCGATAAGGAGGGGGTCCTGGCCGGAGTGAGTTATTTTGATGTCCAGCGCGGTGGCGTTGTCTGTCCGGGTTGCGGCGAACTGGACCGCAAGCCCGGAAATACGGTGATAGCGGTCGGCGATTTGGCGCGGCTGAAAATCCTGCTGCACACGCCGAGTGCAAAGTTGGTCGGGGTGGAATTGCCGGCAGAACTTCTGGAGTTGATTAACCGGTATGCTGTCTATCAGCTGGAGATCACCCCGCGACAGCGAAGGAAAAACGCGGAAAACAGGTCTAATATACAAAAGGGAGCAAAATGAAGTACGCGTTGGGAGTTTTTTTTACTTTTGGTTTAATGTTTGCTTTTCACGGTGCCATTGAGGGCCGGGTTAAAGAAGACCACGGGATACCCCTGGTCGGTGCCCAGATTTACCTGGAAAATCTGTCGGTGGGAACCGTCAGTGATAGCTCGGGATACTACTTTCTGGAACTGCCAATGCATGGCGCGTTTCGGGTTATCTATCAGTTCATCGGTTTTCGGGCGGAAACGGTGAGTGTTTTAGTTAGGCACGGGGAGCGGGTGAGGCGGGATGTTGTGTTGAAGGAAATTGCGATTCCCGTTTCTGGCGTGGAGGTCCGGGGGCAGCGCCAGGTGGTCCATGAATCAAAGGGGCCGGAGCCGGCGGTGGTTATCCCAAGAGTTGTCGCGGAACAGGCGGGAAAGACAACGGTTGGTGAGGCGGCTACTTTAGAAACCGGGGTGCAGTTGCAGAAGCGTTGCAGCGCCTGTGAGGCGAGTGAGGTTTCAATTCAGGGATTGCCCGGGCGCTTTTCGCTTGTGCTCCTGGAAGGTATGCCGCTTTTTTCTAATCTTGCCTCCCGCTATGTGTTGGACCTCCTGCCAGTTGAGTTCATTGACCGGGTAGAGGTGCTCAAGGGTGCTGCCGGTGCCTTATGGGGTAGCGATGCGGTTGCCGGGGCGCTTAACCTCATTCTTCCCGAGCCGGCGCGGACGATTGAGGCAAAGGCAAGTTATACCCAGCGCAATTACGGCAATGATATTTCGGCGATGCTGGGCAGTAATCTGAACCCGGTTGGGATGAGCGTTATCGGTGTCCACGGCAACCGGGATTTTGTTGACCGGAATCAGGACGGGATTGCCGAAAACACCGCCTTCCGACGGGATATGCTGCTCGCCACTTTGCGCTATTATCCGGGGATCCACTGGCGGTTTAACACCGGTGTTTCTTTTGCCGATGAACTCCGCCGGGGCGGGGCGATTGTTGCCGATTCTGAATACCAGCGCAACCCTCTGGCTGAGAAGGTCCACACCCGGCGCTGGGACATCTGGCACAGCACCGGTTTTACCAGCGGCGATAAGGAGTTGCGCATCCGTCTGGCCGGTTCTCGGCATCAGGAGGACGGCACTGTAGAGACCCGGGCCTACTCGGCGCAGCAGACCACCCTTTACGGTGAACTTACCGGTGGTGTTGAGCGGCTGGTTTCCGGTGTCGTTGTTTCCCATCAGCGCCTGCAAGACAACCGGTTGTTTGATTTGTATCAAGAGAGCGATGTCGGTATCTGGGCGGCGGGGAGAAAGATCAGTTTACCGTTGGGTCCGGTTGGCAATGATTTTCTGCCCGCTTTAAGGGTTGACTTCAACTCTGACTACGGGAGTATCTTATCCCCTTACGGGGCGTTGCAACTGTTTCTCGGTCCCTGGGACTTTAACCTCGCCGCCGGCACCGGTTTTCGCACCCCGACGGTCATCTTTGAGAGCATGGAAAATCTTCCCGGTGGCTATCAATATGCGATTCGCCGGGACACTGACCTGACCCGTGAGAGTTCTCTTTCTTTACAGGCGGGGGTAGCCCGGAGATTGACCGCGGCAAAACTTATCGCCGACCTGCGGGCGAACCTTTTCCGGCATCGGGTTGCCA
This sequence comes from uncultured bacterium, assembly GCA_964412225.1. Classification (GTDB taxonomy): domain Bacteria; phylum Hydrothermota; class Tepidihabitantia; order Tepidihabitantales; family Tepidihabitantaceae; genus CAYPNB01. The sequence continues at coordinate 22,219 of CAYPNB010000007.1, forward strand.
ACTTCATCACCGCCGAACTCGTTGGGATTGACAGTATCAGCCGGCGGGCAGTTTTTTACTATTCTAACCTTGACGAGGTTGCCTTTTCCAGCGGGGCAGAGGTTGCCGGAAATTTTATTATCGGGCAGAATCTTTCGGCCGCGCTCAGCGGCTATTTTCTGGTACCGCAGACCCGGTCCGGACAAATTTTGCCTTTTGTCAAACGCTGGGCGGTTAGCGTTTCCGCCACCTATAAAGTCTCCCGCTGGGGGGTGGAGTTTACCGCCGCGGGCGAACTTAATGGGCCGATGGTGGTTCAGACAGTTTCCGGGACGGGCGGTATTCACCGGCACGATTCGCCGCTATATTCAGTTATGAATGTTCGGCTGGTGAAGGAGATGGGGCCGTTTCGCATCGCTTTAGGAGTCAACAATGTCTGGGATTATTATCAACCGCCGCTTTCTCATGATGAGAAATTAGAGTACTACTGGGGTCCGATAATCGGCAGGGAGTTCTACGGTACTTTATCAGTGGCACTATAAAAATTCTGGCGGGGTATCAACACCCCGCCAGATTACTTTTTTAGCCCGTGGCTATTTTGAGATTATTATCTTTGCCACCGAAGAACCGTTTTCCGCCAGTCGGGCGAAGTAGATGCCGCAGTTTAGACCCCGGGTGTTTAGAGCGGTTACCCCGTTGTTCAGGGTAACTGTTTGAACCAGTTTACCGGTGGCATCAAAGAGTTCAACGGTGCCGTCGGTCGGGCCGCTGATCATCAGCCACATTTCACCGATAGCCGGGTTGGGCGCGACGGTCAGCTTTGCCGGTGGATTAATTCGTTGCGGCTGGAGTTCGATTACCCCGACCGGACCCGAGACGGTGGCGTTTGCCATTACGTCCATAGCATGTGCATTTCTGCTCGGCGCCCAGACGCCGGTGTACTCCCAACTCTGGAGAGAAATCGGCGCCACCGAGTCCATGCCGAATGAAGGCTGGCTGGAGACCGCGGACATGCCGCCGACGAAGAAGGCGCCGTCTTCAATTACAACTGGACTGGGCGGGTTAATTGTGTACCAGTTTGCCGCACTGACCTGGACGGTGGCAATGTAAAGGGTATCTCCGGGGCTACCACCCGGTCCGTTGTCATCAAAGATGCCTACGGCACAAGGGGTGGTGGTGGTCGCCTGCATGTAGATTCGGGCGCTGGTTATTGAGCAGGGATAAACTGGCGGTACGAACCGGTTGCCGTAGCCACCCGGACCGTTCCAGGAGTACATATGGGTATATGTGCCCCGGTCGTAGGTCAGGGTCGTCGGCAGGGTGACAACCCGCAGTTCAATTGTAACGGTGTCGTTTACCGGCACCGCATCGCCCGGGAGTTTGCTGATTACCTGGAGGAAAAGGACCTCGTTACTCGTGGGCGTCCAGGTGCGCGGGAAAACCACCGAATCGGTTTCACCGGGGTTCAGCGCCCGCACGTTGGTAGAGTCAATAAACCGAGTCGAGCCGGCCTGAGTTCTGACCCGGACCACCGCCCGGAACGGGCTCTCCGGCTGGTTGCCGGTGTTCTGGATTACCGCCCAGAAGGTAAGCGGGCGACCGTTGATGGCGAAAATACCACCGGAGCGGTCGTTCATTGCGTTGCGCACCGCGGCATCGTGGACCTGGAGGGTGGTGGATTCGGGTGGAATGAACTTTACCGCCAGTTCAGGATGGTACATATTACCGGGCGGGATGTTGCCGGAGAGGTAATTGAGACCGATTCTGCCGGAGACGTTCTCAATTCCGCACTGGTTGGCATCTGGTACCCAGCCGTTATAGGGGGCGCCCGATTGCTCTTTGTACTGGAAGGTGATTGAGGAGTCAGGGCGGGAGAGGATAATCTGGAAGGTGTTGTTGCCGCCGGTTGACCAGAAGCGGATGCTGTCGTACTGGACAATAAAGGTGTCGTTGTCCGGGCTGGTCCAGTACCAGACCGAACCGTTGGGCGAACCGGTTGCGGAGCAGTCAAGGTCACTGAGCATTGCCGCCACGGTGTTGTTGGTGCGAGCCGGACTGGGAATGCGCTGGAATGGTGAGGCGTTAAGCATATTGTCGTGGAAGGCGATATAGCCATTGGAGCCAATGTACACCTTGTTTACGCGGTACCAGTAATAAGGAAAATCAAAACCGATATCAAACGGTCCGACGACGTTGTCGTCACCAAGACCAGTTACCCGGGTACCCACCCCTTTAATGTTAATCCAGTTATAGGTTGGTGCACCGGGGCAGACGGTGTCTGAGTCAAGGTAGCGATATCCGAATGAGTCCGGACCACCGCCACCCCAGTGGGGGGTCAGGTTGCCCAGCCCGGTAGGGCTGACCGCGATTACAAATGATATGAGGAACGTTAGTAACATAAGGCCTCCTTAATGCCCTCTGAGGGAGGGCGATTTAAACCTTGCTGATTTCTTCGTATAGTCAATATAAGGGGAAAATCGGTTAAAGTCAAGGAGCAGCGTTACCTTCCTTGATCACTGTTGTCTTCTTGACTTTTAGTCCGCGTTGTTGAAAATGTTTTCGTGGACCGGTTTCTGATTCGGGGCGGCGTGCCGCTAAGGGGCACGGTGTCGGTGTCCCGAGCAAAGAATGCGGTTTTGCCCGAGCTTGCCGCCTGTTTGCTCACCGAAGACACCTGTGTTATTGAAGACATTCCCCTTCTGGAAGACGTCAATACGATGCTGAAATTGCTTGCCTTGATCGGGGCTAAGGTGGAGCAGAATGGGCGGTTGCTGAAAATTACCGCCCGGGGGAAATTAAAACTTGAGGCGCCTTATGATATTGTGCGGAAGATGCGGGCGAGTTATTATGTTCTCGGTCCCCTTCTTGCCCGTTTCGGTAGCTGTCGGGTATCCCTGCCGGGTGGTTGTGCCATTGGTCCGAGGCCGGTTGACCTCCACCTTAAAGGCGTTAATGCCCTCGGTGCGCAGGTGAAAATTGAGCGGGGTTACATCCACGCCCGGGCAAAAAGGTTAAAGGGTAGTACGATGATGCTGGAGGGTTATAAGGGGCCGAGCGTTGGTGCCACGATTAATACGATGATGGCGGCGACCCTTGCCCGGGGCGAAACGGTTATTCAGGGCGCGGCCTGTGAGCCCGAAGTGGTTGACCTAGCGCAGTTTCTTAACGCTATGGGGGCGCGGGTTGAAGGGGCGGGGACGCCGGAAATTCGGATTAAAGGGGTAGCGGAGTTGCACGGTGCCCGCTGGCGTCCGATTCCCGACCGAATTGAAGCGGGGACATTTGCGGTTGCCGCAGCGCTCACCGGCGGGGCAATTGAGATTACCGGCTGCGAACCCGCTCATCTGACCGCCGCCATTGTCAAACTGCGGGAGGTTGGCGCTCGGGTAGAAACAGGCGACCAATCCATGTTTGTAGAAATGAAGGTGAGACCCGAGGCGGCAAATATTTCCACCGCCCCTTATCCGGGATTTCCGACCGACCTTCAGGCCCAGTTTACCGCGCTGCTGGCAATCGCCCGGGGGACCAGCACAATTACCGAGAATATCTTTGAATCGCGCTTTCTTCACGCTTTGGAACTGAACCGGATGGGCGCATCTATTGATATCGCCGGGAATATGGCGGTAATTCACGGTGTGGAACGACTTGATGGTGCCCAGGTAATGGCATCAGACCTGCGGGCATCGGCAACGCTGGTTTTAGCTGGACTTGCTGCCCGGGGGCAGACCGAGGTATTGCGGATTTATCATCTGGACCGGGGGTATGAACACCTGGAGAAAAAAATTGCCCGGCTCGGGGGCAAAATCAAGCGCATCCACTTTGACTGAGAAAATAAGCGCTCGCTGGGCGGTAAAGGTTCGTGACGTTTTTATCGGCGGCGGGGCGCCGGTGCGGGTCCAGTCAATGACCAAGACGCGTACCGACGACGTTGTTGCCACCGTGCGTCAGGCCCGGCGTTTAGTTGCCGCGGGGTGTGAACTGGTGCGGATTGCCGTGCCGGACCAGAAAAGTGCCGAGGCTCTGCCGACAATCCGTCAGCGGTTGGGAGTTCCCCTCGTCGCGGACATTCACTTTGATTACCGTCTCGCCCAGGCGGCAATTACCGCGGGATTTGACAAAATCCGGATAAACCCCGGGAATATCGGTGCCCGCTGGAAGGTGGAAGAGATTATCCGAATGGCCGCGGACCGGGGTGTGGCGATACGGATCGGCGTAAACGCCGGGTCAATTGAGAAGAAGTTTCTCCGGCGGTATCATCAGCCCGGGGTCGCGGCGATGCTCGCCTCGCTGGATGATGCTTTAGTGCCGTTTGAACGGTTGGGTTTCAAGGCGGTGGTTATTTCGGCTAAGACGACGGTGGTGGATGAGTTAATCGCGGTTAACGAGGAGATTGCCCGGCGCTATCCCTATCCGATTCATCTCGGGCTCACTGAAGCCGGGCCACCGTTTGAGGGTGCCATTCGTTCTGCGGCCGGTCTGGCACCGCTATTACGACAGGGAATCGGTGATACCATCCGGGTATCGTTGACCGGTGACCCGGTATGGGAGGTGGTTGCCGGTTACGAGTTGCTCGCCGCGCTCGGAATTCGCCGGACCGGGCCGGTGGTTTATTCCTGCCCCGGGTGCGGGCGTACCCGAATTGACATCGTTAAACTGACAAAGCGGGTGCAGCGGGCGGTAAAAGGGATAAAGGTGCCGTTGAAGGTCGCGGTAATGGGGTGTGTTGTAAACGGTCCGGGCGAGGCACGTGCGGCTGATTTTGGGATCGCCGGTGGCGCTGGCAAAGGGGTAGTTTTTGCTCGGGGCAGGGTGGTGCGTACGTGCCGGGAGGACCATTTGGTGAACGCATTACTTGCCGAGATTAACCGGGCGGTGGAGGGGGCGGAATGAGGAGGCCGGCGGATGGGTTTTTTCTCCGAGCGGTTTTTGTCTTTTGTCTTGTTGCGGTGGTGAGCCTTCTGGATGCCTGCACGATCGGTGCCTTCAGCCCGGCGGCGATGGTGGAAGAAAGAGCGGTGCTTTGGAAAAACCGGGATGTCACCAATCCTGACCAGGAGGTAAAACTGTTTGCCGGACCGCGGTTCCGGTTCGTCGCCAATGTCTATGCCGGTGAGACGCTTGATGTCTGGGCGGGGATCAATGAGGCGGGGTTTGCCATTATGAACTCCAACTCCTATAACCTTTCCGGTATTGACAGCCCCGACGACGGCAATGTGATGCGGCTGGCGCTGGGTACCTGTTCGCTCGTAAGCGACTTTGCCCGGCTGATGGATTCGCTCAATTTCATCGGTCGGGAGACCCCGGCCAACTACGGGGTGTTTGACGCGGCGGGAAACGTCGCCATCTTTGAAGCGAGTTATACCTCTTATACCGAGCACAAAGCGAACCTGGATTCGCTTGGGTTTCTCATCCGTGCTAACTATTCCATGTCCGGTGGACAGAATCGTATGGTGGGAAAGAACCGGTATGAGCGGGCAATGGCGTTGTGTGTTCCGGTCCGCCAGGAGAACCGGCTTTCCGTAGACTTTATTTTTAAAACTCTCTCCCGGGATTTAGGGCAGGTAGGTTTTAACCCTTATCCTTTACCCTTTTTCGGCACGTTAGCCCCTTTGTCGTACGGTTATCTCCCAACCGACACCACCATTTGCCGGGCTACCACCCGTTCAGTAGAGGTGATGGTCGGCCCCCGACCGGGTACTGGTCCGGGAACCGGTATGATGTGGATTATGCTTGGCTGTCCTGTTGCCGCGTTGCCGGTGCCGGTATGGGTGGTGACAGCCGGGCTGCCCGAAGCGGTTGATGGCACCGCCCGGGCCGAGCTGTGCGATGAGGCACAGCGGCTATTTTGCTGGTTTTATCCTGACCCGGACTGGCCAAGGGCAATTAATACCTTCCGACTCTCCCGCTGGCTGGAGCACATCGCACCGGTAGAGTCAACGATATTTGCCCTAGTTGCCGAGAAGGAAAGGGAGTGGGGAGCGGCCGGTCCGGACCCGGTGGCAGCGAGAAGTTTGACCGAAGCCGTATGTCAGCTGGTCATCAATACCTATCAACGGTTCTGGGAACTGGTGGAGTCTGACCCGACTTTAGTTGCGCCGGCGGGCAGGGAAAATTACGTTGCTACCATTCAGCGGGGTGACCTCAATATATCCGGCCGGGCAGCCATTTATGATGTTGCTGGCCGGAGGTTAATCGAGGAAGAGCCGACGCCGGGGAGAATATTTTTTCTTTTTAATAACGGGCAAAAAGGTAGGTTAATTTTAGTCCGTTAAACCATCGGTGGCGGCGATCGCTGCCCCTAACGCGGCGGCGAGCAGGGGCATTGCCGCCCGCTGTACCGGCAATCCCATTAATCTGGACAGGGCAAGTCGCAGTCCTTCGTTGAGTGCAGTCCCGCCGGTGAAAATCACCTCGGGTAGAAGCGGTAAACCCGCCGCTATGTTGACTATCCTGCTGGCAAGCGCCTGGTGGAGACCGGCGATGATATCCGGCACCGGGGTGTCAGCGGCAACCAGGGAGAGGATTTCCGACTCCGCCATTACCACGCAGAGGCTGGAAAGCAACACCGGACGTTCTGATTGCTGGGAAAGTTCGCCAAACTGGTCAATCGGGACGCCAATTGCCCGGGCGATGAACTCCAAAAAACTGCCGGTGCCGGCAGCACAGCGGTCGTTCATCACAAACTCCCGGACCCGACCGTTTTCGTCAATGGTGATAACTTTAGAATCCTGGCCACCGATGTCAATCACCGTTCGGGCGCCGGGGTGCCAGTGATTGATACCAATGGCGGTGGCGGTGATTTCGGTGAGCGTGCGCTGGGCAAAGTTAACCGCCTGACGGGCGTAACCGGTTGCCATCACTAGGGCGATATCATCCCCGGTCAGTCCGGTTTTCTTCAGGAGCTGGGTGAAGGTGCGCTCCGCCTGTTCCCGGGGTTTCATTCCGGTTGGCGTTACCTGGCTGGCGACCAGTTGGCCTTTCCGGACATCGTAAATTACCACTTTGGTATTTACCGAGCCGACGTCAATCCCCGCTGTTAACATTGTTCCTCCTTTCCCGGCGATTTTTTCAATGGAAAATGATAGCTTCCGGTCTCCCGGGCAGCCGCGAGAAATGCCTTTAGATTTTCCGGCGGGGTGCGCAGCGGAACTTCGCAACCGGTTGCTGCCACATAACCGCGCGGGCAGCGTTTGCCGTGCTCCACCATCGTCGCCACCTCAGTGGCAATTGTTTCCGGAGAATCCAGCCACAGCGAAGAGGTGTCAAAATTGCCGATCACCCGGACCCGGTCCCCGACCTGTTCAATCGCGTAATTAAGGTCAATTCTGTCGATGCTGATGAGGTCGGCGCCGGTCTCCGGCATCAGTTGGACGATTGCGGTTGTATCGCCGCAGATGTGGAGGACCACATCTAGGTCATAGCGGTGCCAGAAGCGGATTACTTCCCGTTCACCGGGCAGGGCAAATTTCTGATAGTGCTGGGGGCTGAGGACGCTGCCTGAAGCCAGGGGGTCAACGAGAATGGGCAGGGCACCGGCGCGGATTACCTGCCAGGAGAAATAACGCACCGCCCGGGTGGCGTACTGCAAAACCATCTGGACCGCCGCCGGGTGTTCCAGCAGTCCCAGCAGAAACGCATCGGGTTCAATTAACTGCTGGGCGGTGGTGAATGGCGCCGGGATATAGGCGAGCAGCGGGGTGGTATCGGCGGTCGCCTCATAGGCGTAGCGAATGCCATCAAGATATACCTTCAGCCGTCCCTGTTTGGCAATCCGGCGCTCCGGTTCTTCCGGGGGGAGCATGCTGATTTCCTGCGCGGCACCCAGGAGGTCCTGCCAGCGCGGGCGGGAAAGAACCGGCAGGTCCTCTTCTGGATAGACAAACTCGGAACCGAGTGCCTCCGCCACTATCCCGACCTCGGAAAAGAAGGAGATAAAGTCGGTCTGGTAAAATTCCCGGCTGTGCAACTGACATTTTGCCATCACCTCGCCATCGGTGTAATAATCGCGGAGCGGAATCCGGCAGACCGTCGCCGCATGGGCGGTGAGCAGGGGAAACAGCGGAACCCGGTCGTGGGGTTCGTCAATAACCAAAAGGCCAAATCGTTCCCGCGGGGTAAGGAGGTCCTTTGTCATCTTTTGCGCAGGAGTTCAAGAAAGGCGTCAATCCTTGTTTGGGTCTGGCGGTCAATTTCCCGGTTGGGCGGGGCAACGTCAAATTCCAGAACCGGCAAGCCGGTTGCCGCCTTTACGTACTCGGCAATCAGTTTCGATTCCATGGCGCAGTGGGAGCCGCCGAGAATTCCGGAGAAAATGACACCTTCAGCCCGGTATTTCATTGCCTGAGTGATGAGCAAATTTGCCCGGTCCCGGGAGGTGCCGTTCAGGGAGCCCATCAGCACCGAGCCGGCAATTCCTGCAAGGGGCGGGATTGTTTCGTCAATCGGCACCAGTGCCTGATTAATTACATATTCTGTTGCCACCACCCGGGCGCCGCGGTCTTCCCCATAGCAGAGAAGAAGCGGGTCAGCCGGTGGTGTTACCCAGGCGATGCGCAGGCTGTCAGGGGGTAAAATCGGCAGGTTTTCTTTTTGCCGGCGTTTTGCAGTTGCCAGGAGGTGTTCCAGTATTGCGGTCCATTCCTGAATGTCAGAATAACAATGGAGGCAGCCGAATTCCACAAGCATCGTTTCCAGTGCGGGCAGGAGAGCGGCCTGGTAAGCCATTTCCCGGAGCCGGTTGGTAAGGAGGCGGACCCGGTTTGCCCGCTGGATACCGGTCCGGAGCATGTCTTCGGTAAGCTGGGTTCCGGTCAATTCCTCCAGTCGCTGGATGACCCGGCGATACTCCGCCACCAGCAACCGGCGCATCCTTTCCTCGTGTTCGGACCAATTGGAGCGGGAAACGCCCGGGAAACGGCCGGGCGTTTCCACCCAGAGGACTTCGGAAACGAGGTTGGCGACCAGGTTTTCAACCCCGGAGTAGTCGTCGCAGGAGATGCCGGTGGCGGCAATCACCAGGTCAGGGTCAGGGAAGTAGGAGTGTTTGGCAAAGGCGCCGAGGGCGGCGCGGGAGAAGCAGGTTGCCTCGCCGATACCCAGTTCTGCCGCCTTATTTAACAGGACTTTGCTTTCCATCGCAAACGGTGTCCACCACCAGCAGTCCGGATAAAAGGCGACGCAGCCGGGAAATGAATTGACAATCACCGCCAGGGGACCGAGGTCACCGAGCACAGCAATAACCTTTCGGCCAATCTGGCGGGCGCGGAAGAGTCGTTCGCCCTCATTCTGAATGAACCCCCAGAGCCGGAGGGCGGCAAGGGAGTTGTCAAATTTCAGCCGGCGCAGGTGCCGGGCGCCGTAGATGGCAAATGTCTGGGGCGGGAAGAGATACTTTGACCAGGCGTCTTTATTGGGCGGGAAGTAATGGTAATTTTCAATTAACTCTTCCGGAACCGTCTGGAACAGGTCATCCCATTCGTCAAAGGTGATACGCCGGGGCGGTGGGTCTTGATAGGGCAGATTCATCGGAGCGTCTCCAGAAATGCCTCAATGCGGGTGCGCAACTGGCCCCGGTTTTCCCGGGAGTAGTCACCGTCAATCTCCAGCAACGGAACCGCCAGTTCTCGGCGCAGGTGTTTTGCCTCAAACCGCCAGGGGTCGCAGTAAAGGAGGGTTTTATAGACAACCCCCTGAATTCTGCGTTCGGCGATAAGGCGGCGCAGCGTTTCGTAAAGGGGGCGGTTGGGACGCCGGCAGGCGCAGGGGAGACGGGTAAAGTAGAAGCGGGCGGTTGCCCGTAAGGGGTCGGTCCCGGGGTCAATTTCACCGGCAAACCACCGGCTACCGGTGCAGATTACATCGGCGACGATGTCCGCTCGTTCTTCAATTAGTTCCAGCACCAATCGGTCGCCCTGCGCCAGGATACTGCCGGCCAGAAGCAGACGGGGGCGTTTGCCCCGCGGCTGGTCTTTTAATTTCCCCAGCAGTTCGGTAATGAGCGCGGCGGTTTGTTCCGGTTCCAGCAGCGTTGCCAGCGCAACCAGGTCAAATAGTTCGCTGCCACTTATTGCCGGCCGGCGGCGGTCAAGTTCTTGAAGGAGTTGGCGCAGCCGGTTCATCCGGTTTATCTCTGCCCGCAGTTTTTCTTCATTTCCGGTGTCGCCGGTGAACGCCAGGAGTTCGGTACGGAAGTGGGAAAGTTCTTCTTCAAACTGTTCGATTCGCTCCGGAAACGGTTCGGCGGTGCGGGGGAGGTAGAGATAGAATATCGGGAGGGGGCGATTTCTTTCCACCACTTCTGGAAGCCGGCGCATCATATCGCAGGTGTTGACGCTGACCAGGCCGTCAATCAGTTGATACAGTTCGGATTGGTCAGCGAGCAGATGGCCAAGACAGGATTTGCAAAATGGGCAGGCGTCAGAGCGCAGCAGTTGTTCGCCCCGCAACTCCGCCTGATAGTCGGCGTCAGCCAGACGCACCGGAATGGCACCGGTTGCCCGGATGAGTTCAACTGGCGCGTAAAGGCAGAAGTAGCCAAGGATTTTTTTCTTGCCGGTGCGTTTTAGTTCCCGGAGTTCGGCGAGTCGTTCTTTTTGGAGGTCTTGCCAGTGTTGGTTTAACATCGCCATCGGGAAAACGCCATTGATTTAATAAAACAGTCTTCAAAATCCGGGTGTTCGGCGAGCCGAATTTCCCGGGTTAAACGGGCGGCATGCACCGCGGTCTCAAGCAAGGCTGGGTTCAGTAAGGTGCGGGCTGCTCCTTTGAGTGCCAGGTCCGGTTCCTGGTGGACAGTTTTTGCGACGAGTTCGGGCAACAGGCCAATGGCAACTGCTGAATCGGTCCGCAATCGGCCACCAAACCGGCCGGTAATAATTACCCGTTCAATAACCCCGCCGCCCCATTCTTTTAACAGGATTTTTATGCCGCTGGCAATTGCCGCCTTGGCGAGCTGAACCGCCCGGATGTCCGCCTGCGTGAGATAAACAGCCGGGTCAGTTTCGCTTAATAGCAGCGATTGTCCGTTCTTAATTTTACCATCCCGGCGAATGAGACCCGCCTTTACTCCTGCTGCTATTGCGTCCAGGACCCCGGAGCCACAGATACCGTTTGGTTTGGCGTCGCCGATGGTTTTAATCTGCCAGCGCCGGTTGCGGAATCGGCAGGCGGTGATTGCGCCCGGTCGGGCCAGGGAGCCGCACTTCAGAGTGGCGCCTTCAAAAGCCGGTCCGGCAGCGGTGGAGCAGGCAACAATCCGTTTCCGGTTGCCCAGAACAACCTCGCCGTTGGTGCCGGCATCAATCAGAAGGGTGAGCCGGTCGGTTTCGGTGATACCGCTGGCAATGATGGCGGCGGTGCAGTCACTGCCGAGAAACGGTCCCAAAAGGGGCGGGGTACGCAGGGGGATGCCGTCGTTTCTTTTTCTAATCACCTGACCGAAGGGCAGGGCAGAACGATAGGGGTAGGTTCCGAGCCCGGTCGGGTTTTCTCCGAAAGTAAAGTGCATCATCGTGGTGTTGCCGATCACCGTGACGGTGTGCCGGGCGTCAATGCCGGTCTGGTGCAGAAACCAGCGCAGGACACCGGTGATCGGCACCTCCTGGACCTGGCGCCACCGGCTTATCCGGGTGAGGACATCGGCGCCGAATTTTAACTGGGGGTTGAGGATGGTAAGGTTGCGGAAAGTTCGGCGATTGAGCACGTCAATTGCACTCAGCCGGATGGTGGTGGTGCCGATGTCCGCCACCAGTCGCCCATTGTCCGTTAACCGCCCTGCACCTTTATTTATCAGCCGGTCGGTGGGCGGTGGTTCTGAACTCAAGCATCTGCCGCAGTATTCACAGCGGTGGTCGCAGCGCATTTACACCTCCGGCCAATTGCGGGCGGTTTCCACCAGCGCCTGGACGTTTGCCACCGGCGCTTCAGCCGGTACATCACAGGCGCTCGCGAGCAGTAAGGCGGGTAGCCCTTGACGGAGACAGCGCGCCGCCGCCTTTCTAACCGCCGCCGTGGTTCCGGTGGCCAAGACGTCGGTGGCTACGTTGCCCATAATCACCGTTTCCGGGCCCAGTTCCCGGCGTACGGTGCTCAGGTCCATTTCATCAATACTGAGGATATCGGCACCGGTCTGTTTGAGCAGGGGCAGCATCCGGCTGGTGTCGCCGCAGATGTGCAGGCCGGTCCAGACACCGAGCGAGTGAATTGTGGCGATCAGTTCGCCAAGAAAGGGCAGGGCGAAACGGGTAAAGATGGTTGGGCTGATAACGCTGCCCGATGCCATCGGGTCGCCGATGAAGGGGATCCCGCCAGCCCCGACAATCGCCCGGGCAAAGGCTTTCTGGTTCTCGGTGGCGAGGCGGAGATAGCGCGTTGCCCGTTTCGGTGCCACCAGGAGGCTCTCCAGAAATGGCTCCGGACCGAGAAGAAAAGCGGCAAGGGAAAACGGTCCTTTAAGGGAGGTGAGCACAACGACCCTGGCTTCGGTCTGCTGCACCAGTTGCCGGGTTGCTGCCAGAATTATTCCCATTCTTGCCGATTCCGGCGGAACGGGGGATGCCTTTGTGCCGGCGGGCTGCCGGAGAACGGGCGGTTCATCATCAAAAAATTCCACCTGTCCCCCCATTGCCTCCGCTTCAATCAGGACATCGGCGAAAACCATTATCAGGTCATACTGATAACGGCGATAGGCATCGTAAAGCACAGCGGTTAACTTCCGGCTGTCGGTGAGACAGTTAACGAGTTTCTCTCCGGCAATGCGGGCGGCGTGATTTGCCACGACCATCGGAAATACAACCGGCGGCTGGAAATCAAATCTGCCGGTGAGGAGCCGTTGTATCCGTTCTCTGGCGTCGGTCACCGTGTGAGCACCCGTTCCATCTCCAGTACCGCCTGATGGGCGTCAGGGGCATAACCGTCAGCACCAATCCGACGGGCAAATTCCGCATTAACCGGTGCACCGCCAACCAGCACCTTGACATTTTCCCGGAGTCCGGCCCGTTTCAGCATATCAATCACCTTTGCCATATTGGGCATGGTCGTGGTCATCAGAGATGACATGCCGATAATCTCCACTCCGTCCTGTGCCGCGGCAACAAACCGTTCTAACGGGACATTTCTGCCCAGGTCAACAACCGTAAACCCGGCGGCTTCTGCCATCACCTTGACGATATTTTTGCCGATGTCGTGGATGTCCCCCTGGACAACGCCCAGTGCCACTCGGCCCTTTTTGTTTTTCTGCTTGGGTAGCCGTTCGCGGAGGATGTCAAAACCGGCGTACATCGCCTTTGCTGCCAAGAGCACCTCGGGCACGAAAAACTCCCGACAGGCAAACTTCTCGCCCACCCGGCGCATCCCGAACGCCAATCCTTTTTCCAGCGCCTGGTCCGGGGGGATGCCCAGTTGCAACGCCTCGGTGCACAGCGCCCGCACCTGTTCGGGCTTCAGCGCCACCACCGCTTCAGCCAGGCGGGAGAAAAGTTCCTGTTCGGTGTTCATCTAACAGAATATCATAGCCGAAGAAAGTCTTTCTGGCAATACCTTCAGGCAGATGAGACAGACGTCCTACAGATCAACCACAGCGCCCTTTAATAAGACGGGGTTATAAGCCGCAGTTTTGAATACCTTACGGATGTGATAAAAATCCCGGGGCGAACCGGCCGGTTTTATTATTTTTATAGTGTTTCACAGCACGGTTAAAATCGGGGTCTCCTGGTAAATCAATAACGGTTATACCAATTCGGGCTTCCTAATTGGTTTAAGCAAAAGTTGTTTTTTCGGGAACGGGCCGGACAGCCGGGGGAACGGGGGATGGGCATGGGCGGTTTTTCGGTTAACAGTACGATAAAATGAGAGTTAGGGCAATTTTCCTTTTGGTAAAATTTTGACTCCAGTGGCAAAATGCCTTTTTCTTTTTGCCGGGGAGGGCGGGGTTGGTCAAATCGTGCCGGTTAGTTTATCCTTTGGTGGGCGGTAAGGCCGGCTGATTTTCTGCTTGACAGGGAAATGAAAATTGATAACTTCAATCTGGTATCACTGGTGGTTACACAGATGTCCTTGCTTTCCTTAACCGATGGCGTTGCCGTAGGAGCAGTGAGATTTGAAGGAGGATGGCAATGAAATCAAAAAAGAAACTGCGCAAGAAACGTTCGTTGCGACGGCGCGGTCATCCTGAGCCGCAAGAGCCGGAAGTAAACGATTTTACCCTCGGAGCCGAAGAGGAACCGGATACCGATTTTCTGGAGTTAACCGAACCGGATGACTTTGACATTACTCCGGAACAGGGAGACGATTCCGAGTGGTGAACCGCTTGACCATTAATTTCTGGCCAGGTAATATTTACTGCGGGGCCCGTAGCTCAGATGGTCAGAGCAACTGACTCATAATCAGTTGGTCGTCCGTTCGACCCGGACCGGGCCCATTTTTCAATTATGGCGGAATTGAGTTGGACAGTGCATCGGGCAAGGGAAACCCCGGGGAAAACAGCACTGGTCAGTTTCTTTATGCTGCTGTTTATGGTGTTCACCTACTGGGCGTTTGGCGTGCTGTTGCTGGTTGTTGCCCTGGTGGTGTTGTTTGCCGCTACCCACACCTATTTTTTGCCGGTAAAATACACATTCAGTGGTGCCGGGGTGACGGTGGATAAACAGATATTCAGTTATACCTACGAGTGGTCCCGGTTCCGACGGTTTTTCCGGACCAGCGGCGGGGTGGTTTTGTCGCCATTTGAGAAGCCCAATTTTCTGGACAATTTCCGCGGCGTTCATCTTCTTCTGCCCGCAGACGAAACGGCGATAATTGCCTATCTCCGGGAGCGGTTTGCCGAAAAGGAAGAAGTTTCTTGACTTTATGCAACGGCTGGCTATGATGAGCACAAATGAAGGGTAAACCACCAAAGACAAAACCAAAGGTAGTGATATTAAGCCGGGGCCCCGAACTGACCCTGAAAAAGAAAAACTATATTCTGCTCGGGATTGGTGTGGCGACCATCGCTGCCGGATTTATCTTCCTTGCCCGAGGCTCAATTACGCTGGCCCCCTTTCTGCTGGTGGTTGGCTATTGCGTCCTGGTGCCGCTGGCATTGCTTTTGCGATGAAACAGCGGTTGCTCTCGGCAGCGGCGGTAACAGAGACCATCAACCGGCTGGTCGCGGAGGTTGCCCGGGCAAATCAGGCGGCGGAACAACTGGTTTTGGTTGGGATTCAGCGGCGGGGCGTACCGCTTGCCCAGCGGCTCGCCCAGGGGTTGGCAGCGGCATTCGGGGAAAAGGCCATTCCCGTCGGTTCAATTGACATTACCCTATACCGGGATGACCTGCAACTGGTGGCGGAGACGCCCGTGGTCCGGGGGTCAAACATTGACTTTGATATCAACGGCAAGACGGTCATTCTGGTTGACGATGTGATATTTACCGGCAGGACCGTCCGGGCGGCGCTCACCGAACTGCTGGATTTTGGCCGACCTCAGCGGGTGCAGTTGCTGGTTTTGGTTGACCGGGGGCACCGGGAGTTACCAATTCAGCCCGACTTTGTCGGTGAGAAGGTGGTAACCAAGCGCGCAGACCTGGTGGACATCTACCTCAAAGAAATTGATGGCCGGGACGAGGTTGTCTTGACCACTGAAGATTAGTCGGATATGAAACACCTCCTGGGCATTGCCGAGCTGAGCCAGGCGGAAATCAGCAAAATTCTGGAGCAGGCGCGACGGTTCCGGGAGGTTTTAGACCGACCGATACCGATTGTTCCGGTGCTGCGCGGAAAGGCAATTGTCAATCTGTTTTTTGAACCGTCAACCCGGACGGCGACTTCGTTTAACCTTGCCGCCAGCCGCCTTTCGGCCCAGTGCATTAACTTTGCCGTTACGGCATCGGCGACGAAAAAGGGGGAGAGTCTGCTTGATACGGTGCAGAACATCGTTGCGATGCGGGTTGACGGGGTGGTGCTCCGGCACCAGGCTGCCGGTGCGCCCCACTTTCTCGCCCAGCGGGCAAACTGTTTTGTGGTCAATGCCGGGGACGGCTGCCACGAACATCCCACCCAGGCGCTCCTTGACGCATTTACCCTACAGAGCCACTTTGGCGACTTGACCGGGAAGAAGGTTTTGATTGTCGGTGACATTGCCCATTCCCGGGTGGCGCGCTCGGCGATTCTCTGTTTTAATAAACTGGGTGCCCGGTGCGCGGTTTGCGGTCCCGCGACGTTGATGCCCACCGACATCGCGGAACTGGGGTGCGAGGTTTTTTATCACATTGACCGCATACTGTATGAGGTGGATGTGGTCCACATGCTTCGGCTTCAGACCGAACGAATGGCGGCCAATATGATACCCAGTCTGCGGGAATACCGGCAGTTCTATGGTCTTACCCGGGAGCGGCTGGCGCAGCTGCGCCGGGATGTGGTGATAATCCATCCCGGTCCAGTTAACTGGGGTGTGGAGATGGATTGTGATGTACGGGAGTTGCCCCAGACTCTGATTATGAACCAGGTGAAAAACGGTGTGGCGGTGCGGATGGCGGTGCTGTATCTGCTGGCGGTGGGCCGGGGGCTGGTTGACAGCGAAGGGCAGGAGTAGCAGATGAGCCGATTTCTATTCACCGGGGGCAAGGTAATTGACCCGCGGGCGGGGAAAGTCCGGTGGGCGGATGTGTTGGTGGAGGATGGCAAGGTGAAGGCGGTTGGCAGCAGACTGAAGGAGACCCGGGTCCAGGAGATTGACTGCCGGAATAAATTTCTAGCGCCGGGGTTCATTGATCTGCACTGTCACCTGCGCGAGCCGGGCGAGGAGATTAAGGAGACGATCGCCAGTGGCTGTCGGGCCGCCCTCGCCTCCGGTTTTACCCAGGTCTGTCCGATGCCCAACACCATTCCCCCAATTGATTCCGAGGCGCTCATCCGGTTTGAACTGGCGGTGGCCGAGGCGGCGGGTTTTGCCCGGGTTATTCCGGTTGGTTGTTGCACCAAGGGCCGGCAGGGCAGGGAACTGGCAGAGTTTGGTGTCCTGCGCAGCGCCGGTGCCCGGGCGGTTTCTGACGACGGCAACTGGATTGATGACGCCGGGTTGATGCGTCGGGTGCTGGAGTATGCGAAGACTTTTGACCTGGTGGTGATGTCACACTGCGAGATGACCGAACTGGTGACCGGTCCGGCGGATGAAGGGGTAATTGCCACCAGGCTGGGCTTGCCTTCCGCGCCGGCGGTGGCCGAGGCGGCAGCAGCGGCAAGGGATATTCTCCTTGCCGAGTTCACCAACGCCCGGCTGCACATCTGCCATGTCTCCAGTCGGACGACGGTGGAACTGATCCGCTGGGCAAAGGCGCGCGGCGTGCCGGTGACCGCAGAGACCTGTCCCCATTACTTCACTCTGACTGCCGATTGTCTCACCGGCTTTGACACCAATTATAAGGTCAACCCACCGCTGCGCACCGATGCCGACCGGAAGGCGTTGATTCGGGCGCTCGCCGACGGCACCATTGATGCCATTGCCACCGACCACGCCCCCCACACCCCGGATGACAAAGAAAAAGAGTTTGCCGCCGCGGCAAGCGGAATCATCGGGTTTGAGACCGCCTTCAGTTTGAGTTATGAGATGCTGGTGGAAAAAGAGAAACTGTCGTTGCCGGAACTGATTGCCAAATTCACCGTGATGCCGGCGACAATTCTCGGGATTGACCCGCCGGTTATTGCCCCCGGGGCGGAGGCGAATATCGTTGTGCTGGACACCGCCGCAAAATGGGAATTCACCCGGGACAAAATTTTCTCCCGTTCTTACAACACACCGTTTCTCGGCCGGAAGATGCGGGGAAGGGTCGTTGCTACCCTTCTAAAAGACCACCTTTTTCTTAACGGTCAATAGAATTGCACCGGCTGGTAGTCGGACTCCTAGGGCTAAATTTCCTTTTGGTTGCTGCCCCTAGTGATAGCCTGCCAGTAATCCGGGCGCAGTTCACAACCACACCGCCGAAGATCGACGGCGAGCTGGAGGAGTTGTGGCACCAGGCCGATTCTGCCTGGGGGTTTGTCCAGCAGCAACCGGAGGCGGGGAAGCCAGCAACCGAAAACACAACCGTTTATTTTCTCTACGACCAGCGTAACGTCTATGTTGCCTATTGGTGTGCAGTGCGGGATATGAACCAGGTCCACGACCGGTTGGTCGGGGATGCGGACGGCGTCCAGTTGCTTATTGACCCATTTGACGACAACGCCACCTGTTACAGTTTTACCGTTGGCTTCAATGGTGTGGAGAGTGCGATGCGAATTACCGGTGACGGTTCTGGCTGGGAGTACTGGAGCGGCGTTTGGCGTTCGGCAGTCCAGCGCTATGACGCTGGTTTTGTTATTGAGGTGGCAATTCCGTTTAAAACCCTGCGCTACCATCCCGGTAAAAGTGAATGGGGCATTGACTTCGGTCGGACCGTTGTTGCCAACGGGGAAAGGTCGTTCTGGGCGAAGCACGAGATTACCGGTTTTAAGGTTTCCCGAATGGGCAGGCTGATCGGCATCCATCCCGGTGGAAGGGGGCTGCATTTAGAGTTGTATCCGGTGGGGTTGGTGCGCACAGAGAAGACGGGAAATGCCGGGACCTGGCGGGATAAAACAAACGGCGCCTTTGGTTTTGATGGTGCCTATTTTCCCTCTTCGAGCGCCAATTTGCAGTTGACGGTTTTTCCCGATTTCGCCCAGATTGAAGCCGACCCCTATCAGGTGAATTTGTCCCGCTACGAAATTTACCTCGCGGAACGACGGCCGTTTTTTACCGAGGCGGCGGAGACATTTGGGGGGTCTTCCCAGCCGATCAAAATTTTTTATTCCCGGCGGGTTGGTAAACCGCTGCCGGATGGGACGGTGGTTCCGATTCTGGGTGGGGTGAAATACACCGACCGGTTTTTGCGCGGGCAGCTGGGGATGATGGTGGCGGCTACTGGGGAACTGGCGGCGGAGCCGCAAAGCGTTTATTCGGCACTGGCGGTCAGAAGGCAGATTTTCAAGAACTCGGAAATCGGTCTGCTTTACGCCGGTAAGGACAATCGGCAGTTTTCCAATCACGGTCTGGCGCTGGACGGGGTTTTTTATACCCGGAGTTTCACCGGTCGCCTCTTTCTTGCCGGCAGTCAGTTTGGCGACAGTTTTGATTACGCCCTTTCCGCCGAGGGAAGTTATCAGTCGCCGGCGGCCATCGGGGGCTTTTATTTCCGCCAGATTCAACCCCGGTTTAATATGAACGGTCCGGGTTACACCACCTGGCGCGGTCAGTACTTTTCTATTTATGGGGGACCGGCGTTTTACAATCGGGGCGCAGTGCAATCAGCGAATTTCTACCCCGGGATAGAACTGCAACGGGAGTGGGATGCACCGGAGCGAAAATTCAGCGGCGATGCTTTTGTTAATGGTCACATCCGGTTTGAAAACAATTATTTCATCAACCCCTGGTTTGGCGCTGGTCGGCACTGGGCGATGGCGCAGTGGTATAACCGGAGTTTTATAGGGGTCTATTTCGCTACCGATGCAACCCGTCCGATCAGCGCCCAGATATGGGGGGAATATCTGAGCCGGACCGCAAACTATCGCCGGGGAATAATTGCACCGAGCATCCAGGGGGAGCTGTCCATTAATGCCCGTTTGGGGGACCGCTGGTCAATGAATCTCGCCGGCAATTTGGTGGTGGAGGCGGACACCAGTGGCCAGGTTGACTTGCAAAAGGATATCACCATTGTTCTCCGGCCGGGTATTAATCACATCTTCTCGGCGAAATCTTTTGTCCAGCTGACAGGCGAAATCGTCCGGGGGTATGAGCCATTAACGGCACAACGTTACACCACCGGTTCGGTTTTTGCCCTTTACAGCTGGACCTTCCGGCCGCGCAGTAATTTTTATTTCGCCGTCAATCTTTTTCGGGACCCGAACGGAGAAATCCGCACGATTCAGGTGGTGAAGGTCCGCTATCTTTTCAGTCTTTAAATAAAAGTAAAGGGGATGGGTAAAGCCCATCCCCCTTTGTGAACGGTTCGGGTTTTAACGGAACTGGGCACCGAACTTACCGGTGTGACGTTGATCGTGTCGGAACATCGGCCAGGAACTGGGCATCAGATAACCACCGGATCGACCGGCAATCGCATAGACGTAACCGCTGGGGGTGGCAATGTAGACAATTCCATACTGGTCAACGACCGGCGAGGGGAAGAGGTCAATGGCCAGCCGGCGCGGTTGCCCGCCACGGCGCTGAGCACCGGGTGCCCGCAGGGGTAATTCCCAGCGCAGATTGCCATCAAGATTAATTGCCCAGAGTTTTTCGGTAACGGTGTCAACGGTTGCCGCAATATAGATAACGCCATCAGCGGTTAAAAGCGGGGTGCTGCTTATTGAGACGCCGGTCCCGAAGTCGTATTCCCAAGCCAGTTGACCGTTAGAATTGAGTTTATAAAGCCGGCCGTTTTCGCAACCGAAGTAGACATTGCCGTCCTGGTCAATTACCGGAGAGGAGTTGATGTCGTTGTACTGGGTAGACACATGGTAGGTCCAGAGCAGGGCTCCCTGGGCGGAGAGGGCGATAAGGTCTCCCTGGTCGGTGCCAACGTAGACGTTGCCATTGCCATCAACCGCGGGTGAGGAGACAACACCGGCGTTGAGCAGATACCGCCAGGAAAGTTCGCCGCTGCTGTTGAGGTAGTTAACATAACCGGAGTCGTCCACCACCACCACACTGCCGTCAGGGGTAATCACCGGCGAGGCGTTTATATCATTGCCGATGTAGTAATTCCACAATTCGGCATAACCGGTTCCGTTGTCCTGGAGTTTCCGGAGGTAGCCGTCTTCACCGGCGATATAGATGGTGTTGCCGTCTATTGCCGCCGAGGTAGTGAAGGGATCCTGGGTCAATGTTTCGGGGAACGCCCACTTTACGGTGCCATTGGTGGTGAAGGCATAGAAGCGACCGTTTTCATTGCCGATATATACCGTGCCATCGCCGCCGACCGCCGGTGAGGAGTGGAATTCATCCCAGGTTATGTCGGAAGCTCGGTAAAGGGTTTCCGCCTGATAGAGGTCATAGGCGTGGAGGATGTTGTCGGTACCACCAATAATAAGCGCCGGGCGAAGTTCGCTTCCTTTAGTTACCCGACCCAGCGCTGGCGAGGAGATGAACTCTTCGGCGCGCAGTGCCCAGATGACATTGCCTTCCTCAACGACAGTGAATACCTTTGCCGCCGATGTCTCGGAAACCAGACCAAATGAGTCCTGGGCCACCGCTTTAATGTAGTAGGTGCCAGGTTGGAGGAAACGGACCGAGTCGATTCCCAGTGCGCCGCTTATCGTAAGCGGCGTCCATTCGGAAGAGCTGCCGTCGCCCCAAAAGAATTTATAACGGACCCGGTCGCCCTGTGGGTCAACCGCCCGGACGTAAAAGCGGTAATAGGGTCCGGCGGTGATACCCCGGCTGGGTCCACTGATAACCGGGGTGTGGGGCGCGGTGTTTTCTTGCCGAGCATTGAACACCTTTGCCGGTGAGGTGTCGGACATCAACCCCGCTTTGTCCCAGGCAACACAGCGGATGTTTTTGATCCCGCGATAGAAGTATTTCACCGAGTCAACGACGGTATCACCGGATGCCACCAGCGGACTGACAAGGGATGTTTGTCCTTCGTCCCAGAGGAACTTGATTTTTACCGAATCGCCGTTCGGGTCAACCGCCACCGCCTTGAATACCTGCCATTCACCAACCCAGCCGGAATCCGGCCCGATCGGCGCGGCGACAGTCGGTTTCTGGTTTACACCGATGGCAACCGTTACAATTAAAGTGTCCGACCACTCAATACTGAAGTTTCCTTTGTCGTCTTTTGCCCGGACCCGGATCGGATAGGTTCCGATAGAGTCCCACCGGTGAGTTGCCCTTACCGTATCACCGGAGACCATCAGTGCCGTGGTGTCAAAACGGCCATCGGCCCAATCCCAGATGTACAGTACCCGGTCCCGATTCGGGTCGGTGGTAACCGAGGCGTAGACAGCGCTATCGCCGAGATTCACCTGAGTTGGGCCGGCCGGTTTGACCGGGATCTGTGGTGGTTTGTTACGGCAGCCAATGCCGACCACCACCAGCAGAACCAGAGTTACGGTCAACAACGTATTTTTGAACATCGTTCCTCCTTGTTTTTTATATTTATATTATTATAAAAGTGTTATCATAATCAGGTCAATTTATTTCTTCCCTTTTACTTCAACGTATATTTTCTGCTCAATCCGGTCAAGAAATTGCCGGATTCGTTCACTGAATCGCTGTTCATAAAGATAGTTGCGGATGGCGTCCTGGAGTTCAAGAAATGACAGGGTCCGCCCTGGTTCCTTGGCCAGGAGTTTGATGATGTGAAAGCCGTGTTCGGAGAGGATGGGTTCGCTGATTTCCCCGGAATCAAGCCGGGCGATCGCCTGATCAAACGGCGGGAGCAACCCTTCAATCATAAATTCACCCAGAAAGCCGCCGGTTGGGCCGGTTTCCGGGTCGTCAGAAAAACGTTTTGCCAGCGAGTCAAATGAGACCCCCTGTCGAGCCATATTGCGGAGCCGGCGGGCGGTGGCCAGTGCGCGGGCGGTATCGGCAGCGGTAAGCGGTACGGCGATAAGGATGGTGCGGAAGCGGTAACGAGGACCGTCCCGGCCGATTAACTGGGCAATGCAATAGCCTTGCCGGAGGCGAAACGGCGGTGATACCTGGCCGGGCTGGAGTTGCGTCAGCACCAGTTTCAGTTCCGGGGACAGCTGGGTAGAGTCCAGCCAGCCCCAGTCGCCGCCGCGGGAACTGGTCTTTTTATCGTCAGAAAAAGACCGTGCCAGTGTGGCAAATTCACCGCCTCGGGCGATGAGGTCAATGACCTCGGTTGCCCGTTGTCTTGCCGCCTGTTCAGCCGAATCAGCGGGTTTGACGAGAATGAGAATGTGGGCCAGGGTCACCCGTCCCGGGACCCGGGCAATGGAGTCTTTGTGTTCATTATAGAACTGTTCCGCTTCAGTCGGAGAGATGTAAATCTGGGTGAGTCCTGCTTTTTCCAGCAACCGGCGGGCGATCAGGTTGCGTCGGACCTCGTTGCCGATTCTTTCCCGCAACAGTTTCTCGTTTAACCCTTCCGCAAGCAGGGCCGATTTGAATTCTGCCTCCGAGGCAAAGCGTTCTTTCAGAAGGTTGATGTTTTCAGTTACCGCTGCCACCACCTCGTCCCGACTGACCTCAATGGACTCCTTTTCTGCCTGTTCACTTAATAGCGCCTCATCAATCATCCGGCGCAGTGCCATCTGGCGTAAGAGGGAGTCCGGGCTGACGGTGTCGCCCTGGGTGAGCCGCAGGTAGGTAACCAGTTGTTGCAGTTCGCTCTCCAGAATTACCTTTGTTCCCACCACCGCCGCAATGCTATCAACGGCGGTGGCAAAAAGTGCCGTAGTGACAAGAAAGCAGGTGACAATGGTCTTTTTGAGCACAGTTACCGTTTCTGGTAATCCTCGGGTTTTAAAGTAATTTTTGCCTTTTCCCGGAGGTTATTCAGGAGGCTGTCCATCGCCGTCCGGCGTTTTTCTACTTTCAGCGCTTCGTTAATATAAAACTGGGTCATTTCGTTAAAACTCGGGTTTTCGGTAACGCGTTTTTTCTCTACCACCTTGACGATCTGATACCCCACCGGTGTGGCGATGACAGAAGATATTTCGCCCGGATTAAGGGCAAACACCTGTTCTTCGTCTTTCAGACTCCAGCCCAGAGAGAAACCAACTCCGCGAGTTGGATAACCAGGGATGTTGATTACCGATGTGTCCATTGACCGTTCCCGGGCCAGTTTGACAAAATTGGCGCCCGCTTTCAGTTCTGTTAATGTTGCTTCGGCGGTAACCGAATCAGGGAGAACCATCAACATCATCTTTAAACCCCAGGTGAACTGGTCGCGGTAGCGCTGAAAATAGTCGGCTATCTCCGCTGCGGTTGGCGCCACCGTTTCCGCCATTCGGTTGGCAATTTCGTTTGCCAGATACATTCGTTCCATCCAAGCAAGACCGGCCACTACGTCCTCTTCATTCAGCAGTCCGCGCCGAACCGCCTCCTGGGATAAAAGGATAACCGAAACCATCCGGTCCAGGATTTTGGGTAGATTTGTCGGCGAGACCTCGGCCCGGAACTGTTCGGCAGCATAGTCCAGCTCGGCATTGGTGATCCGGTCCTGATTTACCGTACCAATTACCTTTCCCTTGGGCTGGCGGAGTCCGGTCGGGGCGTTAGTGCAGCCGATAACGAGGCATAGCAGCAAAAGAAGAGCGACCAAGTTTTTATTCACCTCTTACTCCTTTTTATTTTTCTTTAAATTGGCTATTACCCGTTGCAGGGCAGCCCGATTGATAGTAATTTTTGCCCGGGAACGTAGCTCGGCCACATACGCCTTGAACCGGGCGTCCCGGCGTTCAATCGTTAGATTATTGCGGATGAGTCCGGCGACGGCATTAAAGTCGTTACCGGGGTAACGGTCGCGGTGGGTTAAATAATACTCGTTAACATCGGTATCGGTAACAACTATCTGGCTCGCAACCATCCGGTTAAAAAGCGTCTCATAGAGCAGTTTCCGCCGGCGCTGTTCAATCTGCTTGGCTACTTTGGGGGTTTGGTCAAGGCTGCGGTTGAGTCCATCCTCAAACATCAGGTCGTCCTCGATCGCCCGTTTGATGGCATAGGTCCGGATGGCGGTATCCAGGTCAGGCGGAAAACGCCGGGCAATATGCAGAAGCCTTGCTACTTTTATGTACTTTTGAGAGTCGCGCACCGCTACCCAGATTTCCTTTTCCGCTTCGGTGATCGCATCAGCCGGTTTATAGAAAATCGCCAGCCCGACCGGGTTATAAATCAATCGCTGCCTTAATTTCTGGACATACTCATTTGCTGCCCGGCGCTGGCGGGAAATTTTGATCTGTTCCTCCAGTTGTTGTTTTATCTCACCAAATGGTGGTAGATTAACCGGACGCCGTTCAACGAGAAGGACAATCTGATAACTGGAATCAAAGAATACCGGTCTGGTGAACTGACCCGGTTTAAGGACGCTGATATAGGAGCGAAGCGGTTCTTCAATATAATACTCAGCAATGAACCCCAGGTCGCCAGCGTTTCTCCGGCTGGGGTGGATTGAGTAAATAGTTGCCAGGGTTTCAAAAGGCTGTCCTCCGAGGAGTTGTTGATAGATTCGCTGGCTGGTTGGTTCGTCGGGAACTGAAATCAGACGGCAGCGTACCTCCTGACTTAAAAGTTTATAAGCATTCTGCAACTCCTGGGTAGTGATCGGTTTTGTCTGCCGGGCAACATCGGCAAACAGTTCCTGGATAACCAGCCCCTTTTTTTCCATCGCCAGGGGGTAGGAGATTGCTGAATCAAGTCCGAGCCGAATTGCTTCCTGGACAAACAGTTCTTTGGTGATTAATTCTTCCAGGCATTTCCATACCGCGGTTGACTCTTCCCCGGCGGTGATTGATCCGGGCAGGGTGCGGTTGAGGTCCTCTAAAGTTATTGTGTTTTCGTTTACGCGGGCAACGGCCGATACCGAATGGCGACCGCAGGATAAAATAAAGGAAAGGGCCAGAATTAATAAAGGACGCATCTAAAAAACAATACCGGTAAACCGTTTAAAGTCAAGGTTAATAAAAGGAACGGCGGGCGCCAACAGTGGCAGCGCCCGCCGTTGGTTCAGTGTTTTTACTTCTTGCCGGTGTTGTAGAGGTCCTTCTGCCACTTTGGCCAGGGGGTATTGGGCAGGGTTCCCTCGGGATAGCCGAGCACGCCGTAGAGATAGTCAGCACCGACTACGATGATGTTGCCGGTAGGACCAAGCGTCAGGCTGGGATTGGTTGCCTCTTCCAGCCGGCGCGGCCGGGAATGACGGCCTCTTCCTTCTACTTGGGTGCGGCATTCGGCAAGCCAGACGAGGTTACCGGTTGATTGTTCTACTGCGTAGAGGATGTCGTCGTCATCCATAAAGTAGATGTAGCCGTTGGCTGTCAGAACCGGAGATCCAATGATTTCGTTGGTGGTGATGTCGCTCTTGGCATAGATTTCAGTACCGCTCTGGGGGTTCAGAGCCACCAGTTTGCCGGCGGCGGTGGTAACAAAGAGGGCGTTGGTCCCAATAACCATACCGCTGATGCCCGCGGGATCAACCGCTTTCGGCCAGCCAGTTTTAATGCTACCGGCTTCGTTGACCGCATAAACATAACCGGAGTCATCACCGACATAGATTGTTCCGTCATCACCAATTACCGGCGAGGTGAGCTCGGAGTTAAGTCTTAGGGTACATATCCAGGCCGGGTTCTGCAGGTTAGGCTCAAATCGGTAAAGGATGCCGATATCCAGGGCAACAATTACGTAACCGGAACGGTCAATTACCGGTGCACCAGCAACGCTGCCAGGTAGTTTATAGGCGCCGAGCCGGTTGGCGCTGCTACCGGCGTCCTGGAGATAGTAAAGAGTATCATCATCCGATGCGATGTAGATTTTGTCGCCGTTGATTGCCGGTGTACCCCACCCCCGTTCCATGGTGTCCGGACGCCAATCCCAGGCTTTGTTCAGGTTCCCTGCGGCCAACGCATACACATAACCGTCGTTGTTGCCACAGATGATGTGCATTCGTGCTGCGCAATAGGCGGGGTGCCCCTGGAAGGTATAGTCGTCCGGTGTTTCGCCTCTAGTACTGTAATACGATGCTTGCTTTCTACCGCTACCATAGCCAATAGCATAGAAATAGCCGTCATCGGCATAACTGTAAATCATCGTGTCAATAACCACCGGTGATGCCAGGGGCGGTGCGGAATCTTCGGTTGGTCCAACAAAATGCCAGATGACTCTGCCCACACCGGTGATTACAACCTGCACCGATTCCGGGGCACTTTCCGAGCGCTTCCAGTCCCGTGCCTTTACCTGCACCAAGACCGTTTCTTCCCGGGTGTACTTATGAGCATAGACAAGGGTTTCGCCCGATGCCAGCATTGTATCCACCCAGCCCTTGCTGCCGTCGCCAAAGTCAAAGTAGAATTGAATTGAATCGCCTTCCGGGTCCACCGCGCTGACATAAAATTTCTGCTCAACGTTTTTCGGAACTACCGGTGGTACCCGGACCCACAGGTTTCCTGGTGGTTCGTTAGGAAGAACCCGGATGCTTTTGGCTTCGGAGAACTCAGATACCTTTGTTGGGTCTTCGTCAAGATAAGCGGCAATCCGGAAGTTGAAGGTTCCGGTCTGGGTCCATTTTGGATAGATGAAGGTTGTATCACCGCTGGCAGCAACATCCGAGGTGTCAATTTTGCCATCCGGTTGTCCGAGGTCGGTGATAAATCGTACGTCTTTTTTATTAGGCGCTGTGGTGAATACCCTTATCGGCGTTGTTGCATTTATCCAGGTTGATTCTGGTGCGGCGACGATTACCGGAGTGTTGGGCGCCTTTGGTTTGGGACAGCCCAGGTTTAAGAGACCTGCGATTACAATTAGGGCAATCGCAAGTACCATTCGACTTTTATTCATTTCTGCTCCTCCCATTGATTGCTCTTTTGCCAAAGTTATCTTGTTACCACCGGACCGTGAAAATAACCAATTTCAGGATGCCGGTAGAAACCACCTTTTCCATCCTCAAAGTAGAAATAGTAGTTGTGATAGGTGCCAGGGTATAGTTTTGTCCGATAGCGATAAATGCCACAATCAGGCTTACCGCCTACCCGCTGCATCTCGTAGGGTTTACCGTTGATATAAATCTCGGCGCGTGACGGTGGGTCGTTGTCCGGGTCGCGGTACTCAATGTAGTAGCTAAAAGTGGTGTTGGGGTAACCGGATGCCGGCTCCACTTTTTCTCCTATCAGCCGGGGGGTAGAATTACTCACTTCGCCGACGCGTGGCCCGTAAAGAACCCCATAGTGCGGGTGAAGCACACAGGTACCACAGTCATCAATGCCGGCAAAATAATACACATGGTTTCCGGGGGTTAACTTAGTTTTGTAATAATAGAGTCCCGCAGCGGGTGAGCCCTGCAATAATTTCATATCATAAGGAATACCATCAATTATCACCCGCACCGCCCGGGGGGTGGTGCCGTCTTTATCAAGATAGTTTACGGTGAATGTATAGATTCCTTCACCGGTGATGTAATCCTGATGGCAGCCTCCGTTGCTGAGAACCGGCAGGCGGTTATAGACCTTTTTCCCGGGTCCGACATATGGTCCGGGCTTGGCACCATAACGGGGAAACCGTTCCGCAAGGCCGCGGACATCTTCAGTATAGAAATAATAGGAATGTTCACCTGGGGGGAGTGTCAGTCGGGCCTGATAAATGCCGGCAGCCGGTTTACCTTTTACCAATCGGAGCGGGTATGCTACTCCGTCCACATAAACCTCAACCCTTGCCGGCGGGTCATTGTCGGGGTCAGAGTAACGGACCTGAGCGATGTAGCTATTCTTGGCGCTACCCTGGATGGGAACAATTTTTGCTCCGCAGAGACAGGGGCTGTGGTTTGCCTCAGCGGCGAATAAGGGCAGGATAAAAGCCAAGAATAGGCTCAAAACTGCGGCAAAAGCGATATGCTCTTTGCGCATTCTTCCTCCTTTTTTCTTGCAGCTTGCAGAGTTAATATAATAAATTATAATCACGCCTATCCCTTATGTCAAGCGAGCACACCAATCCCGGCTTTTACTGTCCATGGCATCCCAGTTTTTGGTCTTAAACGCATTTAAACAGGTGGATTTCCGGGGTTGTTCCAGCGGCGTCTCTTGCTCCTGGCGTCGGCATGGGAAAAGTTGGAATGGCCATTGGTTTTAAGGTGGCGGGCGCCTTTTTCTTTCTAAAAGCGATACAAATGCCTCTACCCGGGTGAGAAAACCCGCTTCACTGGTATGCTCGTCAAGGGAAAGGACAAGCAGGGGGATGTTGTAATTCTGGCTGACTTTAATCAGTACCGGTTGCACCGCGGTGCTGGGCATACAGGCAAAGGGGTGGAGATAGATCGCGCCGTCATACCCGGAGAGTGCTGCCAAGATCAGGTGTCCCAGAGAATTGGCGTCTTCGCCACCAACACAATACCGCCAGTAAGGCCGTGCCAGTTTCTGGACATACCGGATTTCGCTTTTCTTTAACCGGAAGCCATGGAACCCAAGCCAGGAGGGTCCGGTAAGAAAGGGCTCGGCAATGACCCCCATTTCTCCCAGCCGGCGGGGGAGGTCAAAGTTTACGAATGGTTCTATTGTGCAGTAACTCTCGCCGATTATTTTTATCCGTAAAATCGGATGGCTATTGGACAGGCTACCGTTGGCACGGCACTGAGATTGTAAATTGTGGAACCTTTTTGCCAACGAGCGGCGCAGCTTTATCAGTTTTTTTGGGTTTTCGGTGCTCTGGGTTTTCTTTAAGATGGATTTGAAAAGGCTGTAATACTCACCGGGAGTATTGGTAAGCGGCGTCAACGTGCGCGTGAGCCGGGAGGCTTCTTCTATTATCAACGCCTTGAGCAATCCCAATCGGAAGGCGCGGGCTGTTCTAATCAACGTTTGTGATAATCGGCCGTGATTCAGGGACAGGATTTGCCTGATGATGTGAGTCATTCGGTCCCGACGCAGTTCTATGGTCTCAAACTGGTAACCGAGTTCCCGAAGGATCTGCGTTTGGAGGTGGCCGTAATAGCCAAAGCGGCAGGACCAGGAGCCGCTGACATATATTAGGGTATCGGCGCCCAGTTCTAAAGCCCGGAGCATATTTCCCAGGGTGATTTTAAACGGAAGGCAGATTGTCTCAGGAGAAAAGCGGGTGCCCAGTTGCAGTGTTTCTTTGTTGGGCTCGGGGGGCGTAATCACCTCTGCTCCGAGTGTTTCAATAATCGGTTTCAGGACGATATGAATATCGCCCATATAAGGGAATGCCGCTTTCATCTCCGTCGCTCCTTTAACTTTACCAGTTCCACAAAGGCTTCCAGTCTTGTTTTGAGTCCTGTTTCACCGGTGTGTTCGTCAATGAGGAGGGTGAGGGTCGGGAGGGGACGGTGGCGGCCAATTATTGTGCCAATGGTTTCATTTGTCACCGAAGCGGTGCCGCAGGCAAAGGTGGTAACCAGGATGACCCCCTGGACCTGGTGCTGGGTTACACACATCCGCGCCCCGGCGAGCAGTTCTAATTCGTAGAACCAGTTGGGGTACCAGGGTTGTTGCGTTTCTTTTAAAATTGCCTCTTCATCCGGAAACGGAATTACCGGTGATACCCCCAATTCCTGTAGGAAGTTTATAATCTGGACACCAAGAAACTCATCAAACAGTATATAAGGGTGGCCGATTATGCCGATTCTGATGCCAGGAAGGGGCGGTTTTTCCGGAAGTGAGCGGGGGAGTCCGTTGCGGAGGTATGTTCTTTCCGTCTTTGGCGGAAGGGCCGGAGCGCACGCCTCCTGATATGCCCGGCGGGCATGGTTGAGTGGGACCCCCAGTTGTTTTGCGGTTAACAAAAAAGCGGTTTCCTGTTGGTGTTGCCGTTCGTCAATTGTCAGTTCAACCATTCCGGGCAACCGGGGGAAGGTTGCGGTTGTTAAGTCGGGAAGACCGATTGCCTTCGGACACCCAAAAAAGTAGTCACGACCCAGGCGCCAGCACACCAGCCGGGGGACGAAGATTAAGTCAACCTGATCCCGCAACTCATCAATGTGCCCCAGAAATATCTTTACCGGCAGGCAGATTTCCGCTGGTGCCCGGATCGCTCCGCGGGAAACCGTATCCTTTTTTGTCGCTGGGGAAAGGAGGACGTCAAAGCCCAGGGTGCGAAAGAACCTTTCCCATAATGAGAAATGATGATAACTGTGAAGGGCACGGCAGATGCCGATGCGGGTCATCGTTCATAAGAATAAGCGCCTGTTGCGGGTTAAGCAAGTCGGGCGATGCCTGTTTTTGTGCTGAGGTTGTTTTTGCTGCGGTTTTGCGGGGAGGTGGGCTTTCGGGTTTTAATTCATTCCGGTTGGAAGCGGGACGAAGTGCCAGGAAATGGAATCCCCGTGCAGTTGGAACAGGAGGTATCCGGGGAGACCGAAGTCAAGGGATCGGGAGATGGTACCAATAATGAAGTGGTTGACGCCCTGAATCTGGCGGTGACGCCAGCCGTGAATGTGTCCGGAACAGAAGGCGTAAACCCGGTTTTTCACAAGCAGGCTTTGAAGTTTTGCTCGCTCTGTTCCCGAGGCGAGGCGGAATGGCGAAGGTATTTCGGTGTCGTAAAGCGGAAAGTGGGTGATGACCAGTTTGATCAAACCGGTGTCCGCGAGCTGGGTGGTTAACCAGTTAAATTGGGCAGCACCGAGTCGGCCTTCAGCGGTGTCTAGGAAAATTAGTTTCAGTTTATTGCCGATGGTGACCGCGTAGGTGGCGGGTCCGAATTGTTCCTGAAACCGCTGCCAGGAGCCGGCAGAGTAAAGGTCGTGGTTGCCAGGGGTGACATAGGCGGTTATACCGAGAGCGGAGAACAGAACACCGGTGGAGTCGTATTCTTCTGCCCGGCCAGAGTTGGTGATGTCGCCGGCAACACAGAAGAAGTCAATTCTGAGTGATTCTGCCTGGCGGGTAAAATCGGCGAAATAACTACCGACCGGTTTACCGATGTGCAGGTCGCCGAAAACGGCGAAGGTGCATGTGTCGCCTACCGGCACCGGTGCCGGTGGATTTAACTGCAGGCTCTGCTGGACCCGGGTTTCCACATCCGGGCGGAGAAGAATTTGAACGGGGTCAAACTCACAGTTGAGAAAAACGAGGGTAACGAGAAAGAGCAGGCGGCTATTTTTCATATTTCACTCCGATGCCAGCGGTAATTTCCGAAACGGAAGGCAAAGGACCGGAGACACCGTTAAGTGCAGCCGAGGTGAAGCCATTCAACCACCAGGTGGTGCCGGGTAAACGGTATTCGGCGTGGATGCCAAAGGGAAATTGCTGAGGGTTGTGGATGGTGAGTCGGGTGATGTTTTTCAGGAAAACGGCGGCGGCGAGGTTGGGTTTTTGCAATGGCCACCACGCCAGGTGATAGACGAGGTTCCATTCCGGTGCCGGGCTCTGCCAGAGCAGAGGCTGGGTAAAAAGGAGGGAGTCAAATACCGGGGCACGGCGGCAGATACCGATGCCGAAATGCCATCTGGCGGGTGCCGCTTCCAGACAGACGTACAGCCGATTTTCGCCGGTGTGCCATTCGTTCCACTGCTGGTGCTGGTACCCCAGTTTAAAGTTGAACCGGTTTAGTCGCGGGTGGCGAAGGGTAGCGGCAATGGTATAGCCGGTAAGTCCCCGATGCTGGAACAGGGCCAGGCCGGCACCGCCGTCCAGCGAGACGAAACGGTTTATTTCGTAGTTCAGGCCGGCGTTAATGAAGCCGTTTTTTTCAACTCCGGTTTCGCCCCGGTAGCCAACGGTGCCGTCGTAGGAAACCGAGGCAAGGTGAAAAAAAAGCAAAAGGAGCATTAATTTCGTGTCGGGCGGACGATAAACCGGTCCCGAACGGTTGCGGTTCGTGATGCCAGCGACTCATCGGTAGCCCGGGCGTCAATTTTATAGAGGTAGACGCCACCGGGAAGCACCACTCCCTCCCGGTCTCTGCCGTCCCATTCAATCTGATTGTAGCCGAAACCGACCATCTGTGGTCCGATGACCCGAATCAGCCGGCCGGAAATGGTGTAGATTTTCACCGTTACCTGGGCCGGCCGGGAGATAATGAAGGTGAAGAATGCCCGGTCATACACCGGGTTGGGGTAGACAAGGGCGCTGTCAATGGACAACTCCTCGCGCAGGTCGGTTTTCAGATAGTAAACTCCCTGCCAGCGGTTGAGACAATTGTCGGCGGCGGTGAAGAAAAGTGAATCCGGGGTTCGTTCCAGCGTTACCGGATAGTTGAACCCGCCGGTTGTTGCCGAGTTGGGTTCGTAGGAAAATCGGTCGGCGATTTCCCGGCGCTGACTACGATCGCCGACAAAAAAACTCAAACCGTAATTGGGGTCGGAGAGTAAAAATACGCCCGCCGGGTCGGTTATCCGACCCCGGAGGTTAAATCGTCTGGGAACCCGGATGGTGTCCCTTACTTTCAGCAGGACGTTGTCGGCCGAGAGAAAAACCGCCGGCGGCTGGCTGTCGGTAACCGGCAGCATCTCCTGGGCCAGGTAAAGCGGGGAGGAGCGGATGACCCGGGTTTCGCTACCGGACCAGAGAATGGCGCTCAACTGGCAGTTTTCCCGTTTGCGCACCGCCCAGCCACCGAGGAGTGTTATTGTATCCGGATAGCTGAGGCGGGGGACCATAAACGCGCCGGCGATGGTGTTGTTCTGAAATTTGCCGCCGCCCCGGAAAATCTCCTGGCCATTGATGCGGTAAGTCCGGCTGCCCACACTGCTGGAGTAAAAACGTTCTTTTTCCGCTTCGGTTGCCCGGAGTTCAAACCAGCCGTTATTGAGCGATACCGTCGCCTGCCAGTTAATTACCCCGCCGGCGAACATCGTATCCGAGGCGGTGGCGATTGTCAGGGGCTCGGGCTGGGCAATGCGGAGGGTGAGCGCCGGGTCGCCGAAGAGGATATAGAGGTTATAGGTTAACCAGGCGGAATAGAAGGCGTTGCCAATCGGCTCTCCGGGCTGGGCAAAAAGTTTGTTCAGAAACAACCGGGCAAAGGTCTCATTGGCGCTGGAGTAGGTCGCTTTGGATGCGGCTAGGGTGGCGATGCAGCCGTCCTCCTGGCGCACCAGTTCCTCAGCGATCGCCTGATAACGGGTATCCTCAAATCGGCCTACGCCGCAGGAGCCAAAAAATGCCAACGGAGTGCGGGAGTGGTTATCAATCAGGGGCACATCGTCAATATTGAAGGCACGTTCGTGACACAGCTGGAATCCGGCACCGTGGCCAAAGAAAAACCACAACAGCGCCCCGGCGTTTAATCGGCGCAGTAGCTCTGCCGCTGCCTTGGGTTTTGAACGTACCCCCTCAAATGGGTACTCCACCAGATAGAGTTTTTCTAAATCCAACCCCGGCTTGATGACCGCGGCGATATTCTCACAGTTGTCCTGATGGATAAAACTTTCCGGTTTGTCCGGGTCGCCGAGATACTCATCATCGGCCATGAGGAGGAAACGGTTTGTCCAGAGTCCAAGCTCCTGTGTTTCGTAACGGCGGACCTTGTCCAAAAATTGCCGCAGTTCCTGTCCGCTTCGGCAGGTGATGCGGCCGAGAATCATATCCGGGCTGGAGCCGCCGCCCTCAAAATCGGCAAACCAGGCGTCAAGCGCTTTGACAATCGGGTTGTACACCTCAAAGTCCAGGTCAAAGCCAATTTCATAGGCGGGGACACCTGGAGCGAGTCCCAGTTGCAGGTTGTTTTTATAGTCATAGGTGGCATCGCCGGCGAGGAGTCCGTATGCCGGCTGTTTGGCACGGAAAAACGCTTTGATGGCACCGGGCTCTTCCATACCGAAGGCGTAGTCGTCGTAAATTGCGCTTAAGCCTACCGCCCTGACCCGGGCCCCGGGAAGACTGGCGATGTGTTCCTCCCTATAGCGGGCGAAATCACGGGCGGCGGGGAGAAATTCGTCCGGGCAGACGATGTAGTAGTCCGCCCTTTCGGTAGCGCCAAGCAGCTCACCCGGATTGCGGCGTTCAATTTTGAACGGACGGCGCCAGCCAGAATTGCGGGAACAGGAGAATACGGCAAATCCCGTGTCACCGTGGCGAAAACGCAGTTCACCGCCGGTTAATTGATAGTCAACAATACGTCGGGGCTGGAGTGGGTCGGTAACATCAAGGAGCAGCGGTTCCCCGCTAGCGCCGGTGATGGTCCAGTCGGCCGGGCCGGTGGCAATGAATTCCAGCGCGCCGCTAACAGAGAGGTCGAGCCGGGTGATGTACTCCGCCTCAATGTAATCAAGATAGAAGTCAGCGGGTCCGAGCGGAACAAAGGTCAGGGTATCCCTTTTGCCGGGTTCTGCCGTTAACGGCAGGCTGTCAAATTCAATCGTGGTCGGGGGTACCTCGCGGTTTTTTGCCTCTATTCGGACGGTGTCAAGGACCACGCCGTTGAGTAATACCGTCACCGGATAGGAGGAGATGCCTTCGTCTTTCCAGCCGTAAAAGCGGACGATGAGTTTTTTTAACGTGTCTTTAGCCGGCAGTTCAAAATCCCGGTGAAACATCACTTGGCTGCCGCCGGTGGCGGTGTAGCGTTCCCAGACCCAGAGCAGTCCACCGCGCGCCGGGCAGAGCCGGTCCTCTTCAACCCTGGTCCGACGGAGCGCCCGATTGGGTCCGGCAGTGGCACCAGCACCAGAGACCGCGGTCATTCTTTTGCCCGGGTCCGCTCCCCAGGTAAGCCAGAAGCAGGCGTGCCGGGTATAATAATTTTCCTGCCACCGGTTCAGGGAGTCGTTCCAGTAGGATGGGGAGCGGGCATAGAAAAGAAGGTAGTCCCGGGAATCAAACCGGCCATCTTCTTCACCGGCAACGTAAATCGGCAGTTCAATCATCGTATCCGGGTAAGGGCCGTTCTGCTGATAGCGGCCAATTGTGAATAGGCGGAAGGTGCGGGGGTCAATTGTCGCCGGGTTAAAACCGGCTTCTCTGAGGTCGGTCGGGGAGATACGGTAGACGCCGGTGCTTTCGGTTTTGATCCGGCACCAGATACCGAACCGGCGGAAAAAATTAATTGAGTCGGGGCTGGCAGGAGCAATTTTCCAGTTGACCGCGACCTCACCGTTCAAAAGCAGACGCTTTAAAACCCGGTCTAACGGGTCATTTGTCTGCCGATTTTTTGCCGGCTGGGAAAACATCAGGGTTACCTTTATCCGGTGGTGAACTTTCAGCACCCCCCGTACCGGATTGAACTGGACCGGGTTGATTCTCACTCGCGCCACCCTGATCCCGCGGACGATTTCAATTCCTTGCAATTCTACTGGTTGTCCGGGCCAGAATTGGTCTCGTTGAAACTGTTCGCCGGGTGGTACCGGCTTTTCGGTTAGGCCCGGTGCCGGATTAATTGTCATGCCTTTCAGTTCTGTGCTGCTTTCAACGGTAAACTTCAGGTTGACGTTTCCCTCGGGCGGGACGCCAATAAGTACGACTTTACCCGGCAGGTCCGGTTCACCGGGCAAGGCGATGGGCTCACAATCGGCGATTTTTATTCCCCGGTCGGTCGGAACTACCTCGGCGGTAAACGTAAACACCACCTGGTTTTCGTCGGCAGCGACAAGCGCGACCGGGGTGGAACTGTTCGCCACGGCAACGGTTATCCAGATCGCGGTTGGAAAAAGAAGGCACCTTTTATACCAGCGCATTGAAAAATCTTAACTACCGAGTTGTTATGGTCAAGTAATCACGAGTCCGAGCGCAGCGCCGGCAAGAATCAACCAGACCGGTTCAATCCGGAAGCGCGCCATCAGAAAAATGCCCAGTGTGGCAATGAGCGCCGGGATGAAGCCGGTTATCGCATTCCGGGCGATGGTTATCGTGGAGAACAGGAGCATACCGCAGACCGCGGCAAGAACGCCAGAGAGAAACGCCCGGCTCAGCCGATGTTCGGTTAGTTTGATTCGATCCAGGATGCGGAGTAATCCCAGCAGCATTAGCGCCGAGGGCAGAAATGTGCCGATGGTGGCGATGAGCGCACCGGCAATGCCGAGAACCCGGTAGCCGATAAATGCGCCCATAATCGCCACCGGTCCAGGGGTCAGTTGCCCGAGCGCAACCGCATCAATGAATTCCCGCATCGTCAACCAGTGGCGCAGGTCCACCACTTCGTACTGGAGAAACGGGATCGCGGCAAACCCGCCGCCGAATATCACCGTGCCAACCTTGAAGAAGACCAGGGCCAGTGCGCCAGCGGTTCGCAGCAGTTCCGGCAGTGCGGCAGCACCGGGCTGGAGGGCAAAAAAGAAGGGCAACAGACTCAAGGCGGCAGGTTTTTTTGTCCTTCTGACGCCAGAAAAAATAATTCCCAGGGCACCGCAGCCAAGGATGACCAGGAGAGCATCGCCGCGCAGGAAAAGGGCAATTGCGGCAACGAGGGCGATTAAACCGGTGCGCCAGTTGCGGATGTTTGCCCGGCCGATTGTCCAGGTTGCCCAGGCAAGAATTGCCACCACCACCGGTTGAATGCCGTTAAAAATCCTTGTTATTATCGGCAGGGTACCATAGCGAAAATAGAGAAAGCCCAGAAGGCAGATCAGGAGGAAACTGGGAAGCAGGAGGGCGCAGACCGCTGCCACCATTCCCCGCACACCGCGCAGGCGATAGCCGATGTATTCGGCGTAATTGGAAACAAACGGTCCGGGGAGCATCTGCCCCAGCGCCACCGCGGTGGCCAGTTCGCTATCCTCAACCCAGCGCCTTTTTGCCACCGTTTCCTGACGGATGATCGCCAGCATACCGACCCCGCCGCCAAATCCGATTGCCCCAACTTTGAGAAAGACAAGGATAATGTCCCTTAACCGCACCGGGTGTCTGCTATCGTTCACCTGTCAGCACTATGCCGGAAAAATGCCCGTCCGTCAAATAATAAAGGGCGACGTCCTACGACGCCGCCCGGTGGTGAGATTGATTTTCTTTACTTAATGATGGCGGAGACCAGTTCGCCGTGATAGATGAAGGTGGAGGTGCCCACGTCCTGTTCCGAATGATATTTTATGTTACCAACTTTGTTGGCATACCAATAGAACATCCGGAATGTGTCAGCGCCGGAGGCTTCACTCATTTCAATCTTCCAAGCGTTCTGGTAACTGCCTGCTCTTACTGTTACATCCTCTTGCAGGAGTGCTTTGGCAAACAGTTCCTGGGTTACCCGCCAGGTTTTGCCGGCGGCAAGGGGCAGGGCAAGGGTCGTTTCCGGTTCGGCGTCGTCTTTGCTATCGTAACTCAGGATCATATTACTCAATTCTCGCACATAACAGGTGTCATAAATGGTGTAGGTGCTTTCCCGAGGGTAGCGGTTAGTAAAAACGCCGACTTTTACTAATTCTACCACATCTTCACCTGAAGCCAGTTTTTCATTTCTGGTTGCCTTGGTGGTCATATTACCCACCTGCAGCGTATCCGGCGGCGCATCGGTCCCGGAAGCCAGTACCACGCAGGAAAACCAGTTCCAGGTGCTGCCGATAGAGATGGGGAAATAGTCGGGTTTGCCCCCAAAGACGTCGCAACTCAGAAAGAACGCACTCACTACCGCGAACACTATGGCCAAAATGGTTCGTTGCATTGCCACTCCTTTCTGGAAACACTATAAGCCGGCGATTAAAACTGTCAATCTTTTTATTGCCCGGAGGCGATTTTCTGCTATAGTTGAGCGGATGAAGATTTTAATTACTGGCGGCGCCGGTTATATTGGCAGTGTTACCACACGGCTGCTGGCTGAGGCGGGTTATGAGGTGGTGGTGTTTGACAATCTGTCAACCGGTCATCGTTCTGCGGTGCTGCCGCCGGCACGGCTGGTGCAGGGCGACCTTGCCGACGAAGGGGCAATCGCTCGGGTTATGGAGGAAGAAAGGCCGGATTGTGTGATGCACTTTGCCGCCCGGATTGCGGTGGGCGAGTCGGTGGCGAAGCCGGATTTGTACTTTGCCAACAATGTCGGTGCCGGCATTAACCTTTTGAATGCGGTCTGGCGGTTCCGGGTTCAGCGGTTTGTGTTTTCTTCTACCGCCGCGGTCTACGGGACGCCGGCAAGGGTGCCGGTAACCGAGGAAGCGCCGCTGGCACCGGAGAGCCCCTATGGCGAAACGAAGCGGTTCTTTGAGGAACTGCTTGCCGCCTACTCCCGGATTTCCGGGTTGCGCTACTGCATCTTGCGCTATTTTAATGTCGCCGGCGCCTATCACGGTCTGGGTGAAGACCACCGGCCAGAGACGCACCTGATTCCCCGGATCTTACTTTCGGTTTTGCGTCCTGGAGAGAGGTTCCAGATCTACGGCGATGACTACCCGACGCCGGATGGCACCTGTATCCGGGACTACATCCACATTTATGACCTGGCGCGTGCCCATGTTCTGGCGCTGCAGGCGCTCAACAATAAAAATCTGGTTTACAACCTTGGTTCCCAGGAGGGCTACAGCGTCCGGCAGGTTTTTACCGTTGCCCAGCAGGTAACCGGTAAGGAGATTCCCTTTGAGGTTGTTTCCCGCCGTCCCGGTGATGTGCCGGTTCTGGTTGCCTCCTCGGCAAAGATAAAACGGGAACTGGGCTGGCGGCCGACGCGTACACTGGAGGATATGATCAGAGATGCTTGGGAGTGGTTTAAGGCACACCCGCAAGGCTATCCGGATTGAACTGCCAGACAGCCGTTCTGTCATCTTTTTCCGTCGGTCCATTGCGAATAATTAACTAACCAACAGTTTGTCATAGCGTTAGCCAGAAAGTTGTCAGTTTCCCTCCCCCCTTCTCCGCGCTGTCTCCTTTTGGTTGTTCGGTGCCCAGTTCGGGTTGGCTGGCGGTATTTTTGGAGAACAGAGGTGGTGGCTGGCGAGGTTTGTGAACCCATTGGTGCGGGGTTAATGTTTCTGGATGTCGGTTTGGTTAGCGGTTTGGTTTTTGGCGGGCTCAAATGAAACGGGTGTGGTTCGGATTTTGGTGGCGGTGGTGCCGAAAAAGGAGAAAGTTCTTGACTTTGGGAGCGGGCTGATTAATTTTTAATATATATGAGGCGAATCGGTATCGCCGGTGCCACCGGTCTGGTGGGCGAGACACTTTTGCGCCTTCTTGAGGCATCGGATTACGAGATTGAGGACCTGCGCCTTTTTGCTTCGGAGAAAAGCGCGGGTACAAAGGTTTCGTTCCGGGACAGGGAGTACGAAGTTAAGAAGTTGAGTGGCGACGGTTTTGATGGTCTGGAGGTCGCCTTTTTCTGCGTTGAGAATGAACTTGCCGCGCGGTTAGTGCCGGCGGTGGCAGAGGTCTGCCCGGTCATTGATAAATCCAGTCAGTTCCGGCTTGAGGACGGGGTGCCGCTGGTGGTGCCGGAGGTGAACCCGGCGGCGATAAAGGGGCACCGAAACATTATCGCCAATCCGAACTGTACCACCATTCCGCTGGTGGTGGTGCTCAATCCACTGCACCAGCGTTTTGGTCTGGAGGAGGTTTTTCTGGCATCCTATCAGTCGGTTTCGGGCGCGGGTCGGGCGGCACTGGAGCAACTTTATTATGAAAGCGAGTTCTTTGTTCTGCATCAGGAGCCCGATACCGCGGATAGCCCGTTTCCGGTTCAGATTGCGGACAATGTGATTCCGCTGATTGGTGCCGAAGATGAGAGCGGTACAACCGGCGAGGAGAAAAAGACCATTCTCGAGACGAAAAAGATTATGTCGCTGCCGGAGTTGAAGATTAACTCCACCTGTGTGCGGGTGCCGGTAACGGTGGGGCACTGTCTTGCGGTTACCTGCCGTTTCGCCCGGGCGGTGCAGCGGGAGGAGGCGATAGCGGTGTTGAAGGAGGCGCCGGGGGTGGTGGTAAAAATAACTGCCGAGCCGGTGACCCCGGTTATCTGCCGTAAGAAGAACGATGTCTTTGTTAGCCGGATCCGGCAGGGCGCTGACGGGAATGAGTTGAGTTTCTGGATTGTTGCCGATAACCTTTACAAGGGCGCGGCTTACAACGCCCTACAGATTGCCGGGCTGCTGTTGAAAGGTTAACCGGGGAGGATGAAAAACTTTTTCTTTTTGGTTTTGGTTTCGGTGGGCGGGCTTTTTGCCCAGCCGGATTACGAGGGGTTCTGGTTGGAGCGCTCCGCCCGCCAGTTGATCGGACCGCCGGAAATTTTTGCCGAATCTTTGCACTCCTATGATGTTCGGTACTACCGGCTGGATTTTGACCTGCCGATGACCGATGCCAGTTATGCCTGCCGGGAGGTGGTGGAGATAAAAAGCAATGTCCCATTTCTTGATACCTTCGGGTTGGACTTTGCCGGTCTGGTTTGTGATTCGGTAAAGCGGGGTCCGGTGCCGCTGACGTTTACCACGCCGCCGGGGCGGCTGGTGATTCAACTGGACCAGCCGCTTGCGCTCGGGGAGTCAACCGCGGTTGATATTTTCTTTCGGCGGGAGTCAACCGCCCAGCAGATTGGTTTTTTCTTTGCCCGACCGCCGACGGTTCTACACGCCCATGCGATGACCTGTGGCTGCCCCCGGGATAATCACTACTGGTTTGCCTGCTGGGACTGGCCGAATGACAAAGCGGACCGGGGTTGTGCAATTAACATTACAGTTCCGGACACATTTCAAGCCTGTGCCAATGGCATCCTGGATTCGGTAACGGTCACACCAGAGGGTAAACGAACCTACTGGTGGCGCCATTCCTATCCCATCTCCACCTATTTGATGACCTTTTCCGCCTCCCGGTTCGCCCGCTGGGATACACTCGTTGTCCTTGCGAACGGCGATACCGTACCGTTAATTTATTTTATGTGGCCGCGGGATTCGGCAGCGACCCGGACCGGTTATCGCCGGGTGCCGGATATGATGCTTTACTTCAGCGACAGCAGCCGTTTTGGTCCCTATCCATTTGAGCGGTTTGGAATGGTGCCGGGTTATTACGGTTTTCCGTGGGGGGGGATGGAGCATCAGACCCAGGTGATGATTCACACCAGTTATATCGGCGGCGGCGGTGATGCGACAATCTGCCACGAACTGGCCCATATGTGGTGGGGGGATATGGTTACCCATGTTGGTTATGCCGATGTCTGGCTCAACGAGGGGTTTGCCTCCTGGGCGGAGTGTCTTTATATGGGTTATCTGAACGGCAGAAGTTACTTTCAGAACTACATTGCCGGTAAGGCACGGCAGTTCTTCAGCCAGCACCGGAGCAGGGATTTTCCCATTTACAACCCGCCCTGGAGCGAGATTTACAACTACGGTATTATTTACTGTAAGGGGTCCTGGATATTGCGGATGCTGCAGTTTCTTACCGGTGATACCGCCTGGCAGAGGCCCGGGGTGTTCTTCCGGGCGATGCGCGTGTACGGCGACTCCTTTAAGTACGGGACGGTTGCCACCGCCGACTTCCAGCGAATTGTTGAAAACGTCTGCGGAATTGACCTGGATACGTTCTTCAACGAGTGGGTTTATGACCGGGGTTATCCGCGGTTGTATCTCAACTGGACGAAGAGCCCGCGGGGCGACTCCTGGCAGGTGGTGATTAACCTGTTCCAGCGGAACGACACCAACTCCTGTCCTTTGTTCCATATTCCGTTGCCGGTGCGCCTCAATTGTCAGGGCGAGAGTCTGATTGTTACCCTTGAGATTCATGATACGCTGATCACCGATACGCTGGTTGTTGCCCGTGAACCCTTGAGTCTCACCGCGGACCCTGACAACTGGCTTCTGGACAGTACCACTGTGACACCGATAGGGGTGGCGGAACCGGCACCGATCCCGGTGGCACAACCGGTTGCTGTACTGGGGTCCAACCCGGGGTTCAATTATGTGCGTTTTCTGGTTCCAGGTGCTGGCGGCGGTATAATTACCATATTTGACCGCGCCGGTCGGCTGGTTGCCAATCTGCCGGTGCGCGGTGGCGAGGCGCTCTGGAGCCGCACAGACCGTTATCGCAGGCGGGTGCCGGCGGGTGTCTATTTTGCCTGTTATCAGGGTAATGGGTTAACCAATTTTGTTCTGGTAAAATAACCTTTGCTCTGGGCAAAAAGATTGATTTCGCGGTCAGGATATATTTTAAAAGCAATAACAAAAAAGGAGCAAGTGATGCGGAAGCTTTTTATCACCATAATCGGAGTGCTGGCTTTTGTTGTCTGCGGCGGACAGCAGCCTGTTACTCAGAAACCGGTTGCGGTGGCTGATAGCGGCATTTCTCAGGTAACTCCGGCGCCAGCCGAAACCATTGCCCGGAGCGAGAAACCAGCACCAGCCCCGGCGAAAACAAAGGGGACAACCGACGAAAAGCCATCGGCATCCCAGCCGGAAGCGGCAGCAGAAGAGCCGGCGCTTCCGAAACTCTGGGATTTCTTTGCCACCTGGTGTCCGCCCTGTAAACAGCAGGCGCCGATAATTGAGGAACTTGCCGAAGAATACAAGGGGCAGATTGAGATCGTTTCCATTGATACCGATAAAAATCGGGAGTTGGCACAGAAGTTTGACATCCAGGCGATTCCAACTCTGGTATTCCTTGATGCCAGTGGTAAAGAACTCTCCCGGCGGGTTGGCTTTTTCTCTAAGGAGTCCATTGTCGCCCGGTTCAAGGCGCACGGTTTTATCAAATAACGGCAATGGCGAGAAAGACACATAAGAGCTGGCAGGAGAAACTAACGGACAGCAAGGACCTGCCTAAGACGATTGTTGTTCCCGCACCCCGGGAGGTGGATGAGGCGATGCGCCGGGTGCCGAGAGGGAAACTGGTTACCATTAACGAGTTGTGTCAATATCTCGCCCGTAAACACAACACCACTACCGCCTGTCAAATGACTACTGGTCTCTTTGCCTGGATTGCCGCCCATGCCGCAGAAGAGGCAAGGGTGCAGGGCAAGAAGGATATTACCCCTTGGTGGCGGGCATTGAAAATCGGCGGCGAACTCAACCCTAAATACCCTGGTGGTATTAAGGGGCAGAAAAAACTTTTAGAAACAGAGGGGCATCAAGTGGTCAAAAAGGGCAGAAAATGGGTGGTAGCGGATTTTGAGCGGGCGCTGGCAAAACTTTAAAAGATGCTCAAGGGTAGATTGAAGGAAACCTCCGGGTATCTTGAAACCTGGGGTACTTTCAAGGGATTGTTGGAGGTTTGGGAGAAAGACTCCGACATTGAAGTTAATGGTGCCTGCACCGATATTGTGGAACTCTACACCTGGCTTCTACCATCAATTGCCGCGGCCTATCCAGAAAAGGAAATTTATTTCGGAACAATCCAGATTCCGCAAACCGAACCGGAACGGGAACTTCTGAAGCAGAAAATCCGGCTGTTTTTAGAAGAGAATTCTCCGGCAATGGAACGGGTGGAGCCAAGCCGGCGGGCAGAGTAGCCATTTAATCAACAAAAGCAAAGCGGGGCGAAATTATCGCCCCGCAGTATTTTAGCGCTAATTTTTACTTGCGTTCGTCAGTTGTCCAAGGAAGCGGTGGGTCGGGGGAGATGACATTAAGAACGGTGATTTCACCGGTAACCGCATTCAGTTTGAACACATGCCACCAGTAATCGGGTTGGGAGGGAATATTGGGCACATTGAAGGTCCGGTTCAGGTTGCCATAGGTGTACAACCGCACTGTTGCGCCGGAGGTGGTAATTGTGCTGTCGCCCGCCCAGTGGTGAACCGCATAGATGTATTCACCCGGGAAGTTCCGGGCGATTGTAATGTGTTCTGGACCGTAACTGGTAACATCGTCTACGTCAAGCGAGCAATAGGGGGCAACATTTAA
Source organism: uncultured bacterium (assembly GCA_964412225.1). GTDB lineage: Bacteria > Hydrothermota > Tepidihabitantia > Tepidihabitantales > Tepidihabitantaceae > CAYPNB01. Next base: position 66,563 of record CAYPNB010000007.1, read on the forward strand.
AGAACCCCGGCGTCCGAAGTAAATATGATAACTGTCGCCTTCAACCGTCGGTGTCCAGATGTGGGCATCCAGGTCGCGCGGGTCTTCATTCCAGGTTAGGGCGATGGTGTAGGGATAGGCGGTATCGGTGATAATGAAAACCAGCGGCTCAGACCAGGCGGATACGCTGCCCAGTTTATCCCGGGCCTGAACCGAAATCTGCTTGATGCCCCCGGTTGACCAGCTGTGTGCTGCCGAGTCGGTGGCGCCGCTGTTGACGAAATTGCCCCAGTTTGAGGTATCACCGTCGCCCCAGTTAAAGCGGAACTGGACTTTGTCGTTATCCGGGTCGGTGGTTGTGGCATAAAAGTAATAGGTTCTGTTTTTTACTCCGCTTACCGGGCCATCCGGGATACCCGGTGTTAACGGGGTCTGGTTTGTCCGCACCATTACGGTCAGGGCGTTTGACCAGGCGGAGACATTGCCCTTGGTATCCTTGGCCCGTGCTGTTACCGGATAGGTTCCCGCGGTGGTCCAGATGTTAAATACAACTACCGAATCACCGCTTGCAACAAATGAACTCCAGGCTGAGGTGTCTCCGGCGGTACCCCAGTTGAACTGATAGGAGACACTATCGCCATCCGGGTCAGTGGTCCGGGCAACGTAATTACCTTCTGCTCCTATTGCACGCTCATCCGGTCCGGTCGGCGTTCCGGGCTTTGCCGGTGCCCGGTTTCCGAAGCAGCCGATGGTGATAGCTAGAGGGATAACCAACGCTATCATCCAAAACCATCGTAGTTTCATTATGACTCCTTATGTTTGTTTAATATAAACGGATTTATGCCAATATAATCAGTTTTTCTGTCAGGTCAAGATGTCTCACACTTGTCATGGGCGCTGATGGTGCCGGTGATTTCGGGAATGGTTGGTGGTTTATTGGTGATACAACCTGCCACCAGCAGGGCAAGGGCGAGAACAGACCACGCGTTTTTTCATCGCCGCTCCTTTCACAAAAAAGACACCCTGAGACCGTTTCACGGTTTATCTCATCATATCCGTCCCGACCGGCAGGTCAACAGTTTTATCAGAAGATTGTCAACCGGGCGGTATGCACTGCGGACGGAGTTTTGAGTACGGCGAAGTACGGGCCCGCGGGGAGCAGGTTTCTCGCTACGGTGACAGTGTGGGTGGCGGCGCAGAATTTGCCCCGGGCTAATAGCCGCCGTTCTCTACCTGTTGGGTCAATTATCGTCAGTTTTAACTTTGTTTCCTCGGTGAGGGTGAACCGCAATTCAATCGCCGGGTTAGCCGGGGAACCGATTACGGTTAGTTTTGGTTTTGGTCCTGCCTTTGGGGTTTCTTCGGTGATGCCCGGGGTGAGATTAAAAAGTTCCATTGTGCTGCCGTCGGTTCGCACCGACCGACAGGTTACCATCTCGTCCGCAACATCAATCACCATAAATTGATAGTTTGTTTCCCGGTAAACGGTCCAGGGCTGTTCTGGTCCCCATTCGCGGTGAAGCGGGGCGCCACCACCGCCGCTGGTGATATAGTGGACTCCGTTTACCAGGCTGTGCTCATAGGCGTGGATATGGCCGTTGAATACCGCCCGGACCCGGAACCGTTCAAAAAGCGGGCAGAGATAATTCCGCACCATCTGATTGCCCGAATGGGCAGCGTTGGTGGTGTAGGGCGGTTCGTGAAATAGAACAAATATGTGCCGGACCTGTGGGTTGGCGCTGTCCGCCTGGAGTCGGGCGATAAACCATTCGTACTGTTCGGTTCCAGGTGCATAGTCGGAGTAGTTGTCCAGAAAGTAAAAGGCACAGTTGCCATAGTGGAATGTGAACCAGCGCTCGTTGCCGGGCAGATATAGATAGTTAAACCAGTTTGGTAGATTTCTGAGCTCATGATTGCCGAGCGCCGGGTAAACCGGCGACCGGGATAGTATCGTCTGCTCAATCTGGAAGAAGGTTTGGTATTCTGGGGTGGTGCCAGATTCAGTCAGGTCGCCGACGTGGAGCAAAATTCGGGGCGGTGGGTTTGTCAGTGCCATCTGGTCAACGACCGCCTGATGGGCGGCGCTGTCGGTGCGGGTGTCGCCGTAGACCAGAAAACGGAAAGGTCTTTCCGGAGGGCAAGTGGTGAAAAAGGTGGCGTCGGTGGTGGTGTCGGTGCCGGAAATCACCTGATAATGATAAACGGTGTCCGGAATCAGCGGTTTCAGTTGCAGTTCGTGGATTGTGGTGGGGATAGATTCAGACACCTGAAATTGGTAAGCGGTGCTGAAGCCGTAACGCACCCTGCCAATGCAGGAGTCCGCGCTCTCCCAGATGACCATTAGCGTAGAGTCGGTCAGGTTCTGCAGATATGGTGGGCGGACAAACTCGGCAGTTGCGCTTCCCCAAACGACAACCATTATAAGGGTTATTTTTCTCGTAATCATCGGGTAAAACTATAGTAAATTTCTGCCGGCAAGGCAAGCCGGTCTTATCATAATCCTGGGGTAGTGCGGCGTGGTTTCAGAGACGGTCTTTTCCCCTTCCTGCCTTCGCCATTCCCAGAGCCTTTCTCCAACATCTGCAATAGCCGTTTTTCAATTCCGAACTTTTTCTGTTGCTATCATACCCGCAAAAACTCTACCGGCATAGGGGGCGGTCCCCTCCACCGTTACCCTGGCTATTTTTTTAATGCCCTTTAATTCTCTAACTTATCGCCAGAAATAAATTTGCCGGATATAACCGCTGTGCTACCACCGCCCGGGGCGTTAAGTTTGCCGGTAATCGGGGTCTAAAAGAAAAGGGATGGCTGAAGATGAGGCGCGGGGTTCGGTCGGGAAACGATTCAGTGCAGCATAACGCTCAGAGAAAAGGGAAAGGTGCTGAGCCAGTTTGAGGCATAGCCGTCGCCCGGATTTTCCGGTTTTTTCTGGGTTCCTTCAGCTTGCGCCGGTTTCAATTACACCCCGCAACTCGTAGCGGTGTCGGGGATTGTTGATTTGGGCACCGGCGGATAAGAAAAGCAGACCGATTAAAACCAGCACTGCCATTTTCTTCATTTTTTCCTCTATTTAGCCCTCCAGAAAAAGCCATTTTAATTTTTTGCCGTGCTAATAAAATTCGGTTCATTTTAAAATCAAACAGTTCCTTAACCGGCAGAAGCCACAATTTAATTTCTTCCGTTATTACCCTTTTCCTGCTTGCGGTCCGACGCCGGTTGCGGCGGTAAAGATACGGCGGCAGGAATAGCACAATTGCAATCTTGACAATGGGCGAGGGGGTAAGGTAATATTGTGCAGGAGGTGCTGATGGCTAAAAGCAATATTGTCACCCGAATCGGGTGGCTGGCAGTGGTCGGTTGTGCCGGTCTGATTGGACTTTTTTCTTTCTGCTCGGTGCCGTTTTATGAACGGGCCGAGATTAATCCCGGTCCGACAGTTTCTCTGGGGGCGAGTTTCAATAGCGGTTGGGCGGGCAGGTCGCCAGAATATCCGATTGGCCCAATAACCGTCGGGGATGTGGATTACTATGTCGGTGGGCTCGGTACACTCCTTTTTTGCTACGGGTTATCCCGCAACTCAGCATTGTTTTTTCAGGGGTCGCTGGGACCGGGGTTCTGGATAGAGAAAAAGGATTACCCTGTGGAAAAGCCGCGGGATTCTCTGTGGACATGGCTTTATGATTTTCGCGCCGGTACCAAGGTGCGGTTGGGCAGGAAGGATGCCCTGCGGGTTGGGTTCGGTTTTCCCTCGCTGTTTGACCTGAACTATCTTTATGACTTTAACCGGACCTTTTCCGGTAATGCCGGGCTGGGTCTACGGGGCATTTCTCTGGGTTTGACCGGCAGGTTGCCGATTACAAGAAGAATTGACCTGTTTCTTGGCGGAAGCATCACTTCGGGTTGGGAGCATTTTGAGCGCGAGCCGTATCTGCCGGCGTTCGCGGTCGGAATAGGGGTGGGTGCCAACCTGGGGGGCGGAAAGAATTGACTTTTCGGTCGCCATCAGGAAAATTAAAGAGATTGCGAGCAGGTGGTAGATTTTGAAAAAGGAGGAATGATGAGGTTATTTATCCGATTGGCGCCGGCGGTGCTTTTTTTACTCGCCTGTGCAACATCCCATTATGTCCGTCCGGATGAGGTAACCGAGTGGGATTACACCTATTCGGATACTGATATGAAACTGCTTGCCGAGAAGATGGTATTGTCGCTGGCGGAGTTTAAACTGCCGGCAGGGCAGGATACCGGCAAGCCGGTCCTGGCGTTTCTCAACATCGGTAACCGGACATCCCAGCACATTGATACCGAGGGCATTGCCGAGAAGATACTGGTGGCGCTTATGAAACTGGGGAAGTTCCGGATTGTTGACCGGGAACTGTTGAAACAGCAGGCAAAGGAGATTGCCCTGCAGGAGACACAGCGGATTGACGTTGACGGAGCGGTGAAACTGGGCAATCTGATTGGCGCCGATTATTTCCTTGCCGGTGATGTGATGAGTATCGAGAAAACCAAGGGTAGCACCACCCTGGCTTATTATAAACTGACGATGCGTCTGGTTAATGTCCGGACATCGGAGATTGTTTGGGCGGATGAGCAGGAGTTGAAGAAAAGGAGTACCCGCTCCTGGTACGAATAACAGGGCAGGGTTGATGCGCCGTTACTGGCTGGTAGCGCTGTTTGCCCTTTCCTGCGTTCCCACCCCAACCAAAGTTGTTCCTTCTGCTCCCCGTTATTTCTCCAGTCTGGCTTATGACCAGGCGGCGGCAAGGCACCAGAAAATCGGCGCGGAGAAGTTTAAACGGCGCGACCTTTCCTATGTCCTGTCCCTGTTGAGTTATGGCATCACCAGTTTCTACGGGCTGAATCTGGAGGAGGCAAGGAAGGCGTTCTGGGCGGCGTACAAGGTTGACGCCGGCGAGCGGCCGGAGGCGGCAAAACTTTATGACTGGCTGGTGGTGGACTCCCGCACGGTTTATAAACTAAAAAAACGGGAACGGGAACTGGTCCATCTGTATCTCGGGCTATGTTATTTGCTGCAGGATGACCTAGAGGATGCGCTGGTGGAGTTCAAAAAACTACGCCAGTTTGACCAGGAGGCATCAAAACTGCCCATTGTCAATTTCTATATGGGGTTGATTTATGAGAAACAGGGGAAGTTTGATGACGCCCTGATTGAGTTCCGTCCTTTAGAGGAGATGCTCGGGGTGACCGGTCTGGTGCGTTCGGTGGAACTCTTGCGGGATAGCGGTCTGGTGCCGGCGCCGGATTCGGTGGAGCTGGTGGTGCAGGTTGACCATCAGACCGCGGGCTCGGTGGGCAAAACCGAGGTTTATATTGATAACCGGGGACCGGTGGCAACTTTACCCGAGGTTTCCGATTCCTTTGCGGTTCGGTTGAGTGCTGCCGAGGCGAGCCGGAAGGCGGCGCAGGAGGCGGCGGCAAAGGTGGCGCGGACCGGGTTACGAATTCTGGGCGGGTTATTGCTGGAGCAGGCGATGCCGGGTATCGGCGAGGACATTGCCGATGGTATCGCCGACATCACCCTGGGTAAGGAGGAAGAAAATCGGGATTTCCGTGCCTGGGGATACGCACCGTTGAATTTTGCCTTTGCCCGGTTGCGGATTCCGGCAGCGAGTCAGACGGTCCGGCTGGTGTTCTATAACCAGGCGGGCGATATGATTGGCTATTGTGATTATTCCCTTGCCGGTGATTCTTCGCTATGCCCCCTGTCTGCGGGCGGTGGTTGCGGGCAATCAGGGGGCGATTTCGCGGCGTCCGATTCGGTTCCGAATGACGCCGGGCGGCGGAATAAGAAGTTGCGGGCAAAATATGCCGTCGGCACATATTTTATTATTGCCGGTCTGGCCGAGGAGTTTTATGTTTATTAAAAGGAGGTTTAAATGAAGCGATTGTTCGGCGGTACGGTAGCGGTGCTTTTGCTGGTTGCCTGTTCAACAACTATCAATTCTCTCTGGATAAACCGGGAGACAGAAAGCCGGCGCTGGGTGATAAACAACCCGGTTCTGGCGAGCGATATCCGGGTGCTGGATGTCAAAGAAGAGGAAAACGACGGGGCGCTGATTGTCAATGTCCTTTTGAAAAACGGCTGGCATATGCCGATTGGCGGTAAGGTGAAGATGCTCTTTTATGACCAGAACGGGGTTCAGATTGACGACCCCTGGGGTTGGCATCAGGTGATGCTGGAGTCAAATCAGGAACAGTGGGTGAAGTTTATCGCTCCGAAACCGGCAGACCAGATTAGCAAGATGAAGTTGATGATCAGGGGTATCAACCGCTATTCTTCTTCTCGGTGAGGTGATTTTAACCTACCGCGGTGTCGTTTTTCCTATTTTTGCTTTTGACCGGCGGAATTGATTTTTTCGGTCAGGCGTCTGCCAATCTGGGTGCCGGTGGTTATCAGGGACAGCGGGTCGGGCAGACAGGAGTGGCGTACCGCCCGGAACTGGAACTGGACCGGGCGGGGCGAAACAGCGGGTTTAACTTTGTGGCTTCGCTATTGGCGGACGCCGGTATCAGTCTGCGCGGGGACAGTGTCAAGAGTGAGTTGAGGTTAGCCCCTTACCGGTTGTTGCTTGGTTATGGTGGCGAGCGGTATGAACCCCGGGCCGGTTTACAGCAGATTAACTTCGGCGCGGCGGTAATTTTGCGACCATTGCGCTGGTTTGACCGGATTGACCCCCGGGACCCGTTTCAGATAACCGAGGGGGTTTACGGTTTGCTGGGACGGTACTACCCGGGCAATCACAGTGTCTGGCTCTGGGGCTTCTGGGAAATAAAAATCCGAAAGGGATGGAGCTGACCCCGACCCCGCAGTGGCAGCCAGAGGTAAAACAGTTTGCCGGTCGCTGGTTAGCAACCCGGGCGGTTTTCCCTGATGCGTTGAAGACGGGCGGGGGTACTGAGTTTGTGATCGAGGAAATAAAGTTTGATGTCCCGATGCCGCCCGGACTTTTTTCTAAAGCATCACTGCGGCGCTGAGTTAAACCGTCTTCAGATATTCGGTAAATGAGGCCGGGTTCGGGGTGATTTTGCCATTTTTTCGGCTGAAGGCGCCGGGCCCAAATCCGGCGATAGTGGTGTTGCCGGTTAGGGCGATGAGATGGTGATTCTCTTTTCCGGGTCGGGCAAAGTGAGATGGTAGATATTCCTGATAGCAGTTCAGGAGTTGCTTAATTTCCGGGGGGTGGGAGGTGTTTGATTGCGGAATAAAAATGATGTGGTCGGGTTCCAGAAGATGAAATTGCTTTACTTCTTCGGTGCTTGCCGGAGCGATGATCTCCCAGCCCACCGAGAAGAACCCGGTTTTTCGGAGGATATTGAACGCTTCTTGTGCGAGCGATAATGGGGTTGGTTTCTGGACCCGGATGGTCATCTGGTCAAAGCCTGATTCTCGGAGAACCTTTGCCCGCGCGCTGTCCACGGTGCCGGGGAGGAGGATGAGTGTCTGTTCTTCAGGCTGGATTGTTAGAGTGTCGTAAAGAACCTCCAGGATACGATACAGCTGGTCCAGGGTCAGATTTGATGGACCACAGCCACCAAAATATACGGTGGTGAAGGTCTCCTTGCGAAAAATTTTGCTTCGCTGTTGGATTTCTCGGAGGAGTGCGGCGACAAAACGTTCTACCCGGTCCGGGTTGAAGTTTTCCGGTTGAGTGCCGAAGCGCCAGTCCGGCTCGGTGCCGAACGGAACCGTTATCGTGATTCCCGCTCCGGGCATCGGGTGTTATCGCACCAGCCTGCCGATTCGGTTGAACCGAATCGCCCAGGGCGATATGATTATCCGGGCGATGTTAGGGGCGGCGCTGGAAGAGAAATAGAGCACCAGCGGTTTGCCCCGGATGTGGCGGAGCGCCAGCGGACCCCAGAAACGGGAGTCTTCCGAGTTGTCCCGGTTGTCGCCCATCACAAAGATGTGACCAGGAGGCACCACCACTGGGCCGAAGTGGTCACGCACATAAGGCGAGAGATCAGAGCGATAGAAACTGCCTTTTTCCCAGAGTTCCTGAAACCGGGGTCTCAGTTCTTCAGGAAGCGGCGGCAGGGTGTAATGAAACTTGTGAATTGCATAAGGTGCGGTTTCCTTTTTGCCGTTGATGTAGAGTTCTTTGTTGCGCACCGCTACGGTGTCGCCGGCTACCGCCACGCACCGTTTGACAAAGTTTTTCGGCGTATACCAGACGAAGAAATTGGCCTGCCGGTCCCAGAACAGGGGCAGAAGGGGTAGCCATTTCGGAAATATTCGGACATAGCGGTTGGGGTTTAATGAGTCCACCGGCATATCCGGGTCAGCCGGGAAACGGAAGATGATGATGTCACCCCGTTTGGGTATTGAGACCGGAATTATAACGCGGTCGGTAAACGGCAATTTTACACCGTAAACAAACTTGTTGACCAGCATAAAGTCGCCAACGGCGATGGTGTTTTCCATTGAACCGGTGGGAACCATAAACGCCTCAACCAGAAAGGAGCGGATTAAAAGAACCGCGATGATAACCGGGGTCCACTCCCGGAAAAACAGTTTAATTCCATTGATAAAACCGCGGGGCATAAGCAGTAGTTTAAAGTTCAGGTTGCAGAAGTCAAGGATATAAGCCAGGGTAGCGGTGCAACTGCCGATATTATGATAGGTTGTTTTAAATCGCCTCCAGCCGTTTCTTTCTTGACCCTGCGCGCATCACGAATAGAATTAAAACCGATGGCAAAAGCGGTCGGTCTTCTTTCCGGCGGTCTGGACTCAATCCTTGCCTGTCGGTTGATTCTTGACCAGGGGATTGAGGTGTTCGGGCTGAATTTTGTGAGTCCGTTTTGCACCTGTACCAAAAACGGGTGTCGCCACGAGGCGCAAAGGGCGGCAGAAAGCCTGCAGATTCCGCTCAAGGTTGTCCCGACCGGGGTTGAGTATATCCAGATGATAAAAAACCCGAAACACGGTTATGGCTCGGGTATGAACCCCTGTATTGACTGCCGGATTTTCACATTTACCCGGGCCCGGCGGTATATGGAGGAGATCGGTGCCCAGTTTGTGTTTACCGGAGAGGTGCTCGGGGAAAGGCCGATGTCCCAGCATCTCCAGGCATTGCAGTTGATTGAACGGGAATCGGGGTTGACCGGTAGGCTGTTACGGCCCCTGTCTGCCCGCTTACTGGAACCGACGGTGCCGGAAAAGGAGGGGCTGGTTAACCGGGAGAAATTACTGGCAATTCAGGGGCGGTCCCGAAAGCCCCAGATCGCCCTTGCTCATCAGTATAACATTAAAGACTATCCCTGTCCGGCTGGTGGGTGTCTGCTAACGGACAAGGTATTTGCCCGGCGTCTGCGGGATGCCTTCGCCCATCAGGAGGATAATTTGAGAGATGTGAAGATTTTAAAGGTGGGCAGACACTTCCGGTTGCCCTCGGGCAGAAAGGTGGTGGTGGGAAGAGAGGAGATGGAAAATCGGGTATTGGTCAACCTTGCCACTCCCGAGGACACACTCCTGGAGCCGGTGGATGTGCCGGGACCCACGGTGCTGATTTTGCACGGTGGCGGTGAAGATGATATGCGGCTTGCCGCCCGGCTCTGCGTCCGTTACTCGGACGGGAAAAACCGGCCCGCGGTAGCGGTAAAAACACCATCAGGTATAGTTTCGGTGCCGGCGCTGACAGAGGAGGAACTCCGGCCGCTTCTTGTTGGTTAACCACCCTATTCTGCTAAATTTAACTCTTGCAAAAACTTATAGGTTTGTTATAATTTAGCGATGAGGGTAGCCCAGTTCAGCGTTGTTGCCTTTCCGAAATTAAGTCAGGAAAGGGAGTTGCTTCTCCTGCGTGAGCGTTTTGCTCCTGATGTATCGCAACTTGAGCCATACATTACAATTGTTTCACCCTGGGTGCCAGTAGAACTGGGGGAGATTTTCGGCGTTGTAGAGTCAATCAGTCAGACAAGAAGAAAACTTCATCCGCTTGCCATCTCCTGTGAAGGCTGGCAAAGGCTGGGCGAAATTCTTGTCGGGGAGGTTACCCAGGGTGCGGATGAACTATTGCGGTTGCGTCAGAGCATCACCGGAACAGAAACTGCATCGCTCATTAACGAGACAACCGGGTCCGGGGTTTATCTGGTTGTCTGCCGGGTTATCAACCCTGGGGACTGGGATACGGTGCTCAAAGAGGCGGGTAAAATCGGGCGGTCCCTAGGTGTGATTGACGGTGTGGTATTAATTCGGACGCTGCCGGATGGGACCTGGCAGCGGGTTGCCGACTTTCCCTTTGGTGTGGGGAGAGTTGATTTCTATGAACGGTTGAGCCCCTGAACACCAGCCTATCGCGGTGTTCATTAAGGTCCACAACTGAACAAACTGGTTCGCCCGTTTTGGCGGCTTTATTCACTAACTGCCTGACAAATAACAAATTATCATTCTGGCACAACGGTTGCTCTACTCAGGACAAGATGAAAAAACAAAAAGGAGGTCCCCAATGAAGCAGTTTTTTACAGCGGTCCTGCTCGGTACCGTTATCGGAATCGGTTTTGCCGGTTCTGGTGGGATTACCGGGCGGGTTACTGACATCAATACCGGTGTGCCGGTTGTCAACTCCCTTGTTGTTGCCTGCGCTGACAGTGCCCCGGTTGGGAGAGCGCAGACAGATGAGCGGGGTGTTTATCTAATTGATAACCTTGAGCCGGGAAAGTATCGGATAATAGCCCGGGCACCGGGGTATCTGCCGGCCCATTATCCGATTCCGGTTCTGGTTGAAGAGGGTCAGGTTACCCAGGGTATTGACTTGCGGCTCAGGAAAATTCCCCGGCACACTGGGGCGATAAGTGGCAGGGTTTTTGACCGGATCACACGCCAGCCGATTCCCGGCGCAGTGGTGGTGGTGCTGGCACCGGACGGCAATCGTCGCCGAGCGCGCACCGACCGAAATGGATTTTATATTATCCGGGGGCTTGCTGCTGGCAGGTATCAGGTGGGTGCTAAAGCCCGGCATTACTTTGCGGAACGATACCCGGAGCCGGTTGAGGTTCGGACTGGTGAGGTAAGCGAAAATATCAACTTTCTCCTTCAGCCCAAACCGCGCCGGGGTGGCATTATCGGTCAGGTGGTTGATGCCCGGACCGGCAGACCGATCCCCGGGGTTCTGGTTGTTGCCCGGGGCGAGGAGGGTGAAGGTTTTGCTCGCACCGATGGGCATGGTTTTTATCGGATTGGTGGTCTGAATCCTGGCGAGTACCAGGTGGCGGCGAGCAAACCCGGGTATGAGCCGGCGGTTTATCCCAGCATGGTTCCGGTTCATCCAGGAGAGGCGACCCGGGGCATTGATTTCCGGCTCCGACCGGTTCGCGGGGAAAAGCGTGGCGACCAGGGGTTAAGTAATTAGCCCTGCTGCCGATTCGCTACCCGCTGGTAATAGAGACCAGCGGGTAGCGATTTTTTCTGAACCGCTGGTTGACGGGGGTCATTTCTACTGGTAAAGTTAATGCCGGTGCAGAGGTTTACAGTTTATGCGGTGCTGCTTGCGCTTCTGGCGGTGTTGTTGTTTAACATTCACAGTTGGCTGGTCCTTTCCCAGACCAGAAATGTCCTGGAGGCGGAACTGACCGACCGTTTGGAGTCGCTGGCGAAGCTTCTGGCGATTCAGTTATCACAGGGAGAAACGGTACCGGGGTTGAACAAGATGGCGGCTGAGGCGGGGCTGTTTAACATTTTTCTTGTAAATGAGAATCTGGAGTTTATCGCCAATGTCCGGGAACCGGAGAAGGTTGGGAAAACCGAGCCGTTACTGGAGTTGGATGCGGCGGACATTTTTGCTGCTTTCAGCGGCGTTGCCACCAGCTCTCCGCTCTATGCGGCTGGGCCGTATTACCTGAAGACGGTTTATGTGCCGGTATATGAGCGGAGCGGTCAGGTTCGGGCGGTGCTGGGTGTGGAAGCGGATGCCCGGTTCTTTAAGACAATCAACGCCCATCGGAACCGACTTCTGATTATCAACGGTTTAAGTTTAATTTTATTGGTGGTTCTTGTCTTTACCGCGGTCGGAATCGCCCGCCGGGCCCTGCACCTGGAGCAGACCGCGGCCCGGGCCGGGACCTTCGCGCTCCTGGGTGAGATGGCGGGCGCTCTGGCGCACGAAATCAGAAATCCGCTGTCCACCATCCTGGCGGCGACCGAGAGGCTCCAAATTCGCTATGATGCGGGCAACGACCAGACTTTTACCTACATTAAAGAAGAGGTGGAAAGGTTGAACCGGAGTTTAACCAACTACCTTAACCTGGGTTCAGGTAAACCGGCGGATATGGCGCCGACCGATCTCTCCGGGCTTGTCGGCGAAGTACTCGAGAGTTTGGCACCGGAGTTCAACCGCAATGAAATTCGGGTGGAAAATTTGCTTCCCGAGTTACCGCTGGTGCCGGCTTCCCAACCCCAGTTGCGCCAGGTTCTTATGAATGTTCTGCTTAATGCGGTACAGGCACAGACTCAGGGTGGATTGATCAGGATAACCGGGGCGGTTGAAGAGAAAGGTAATCGGCGCTGGGTGATAATCCGGATTACCGACCATGGTCTGGGAATTCCGCGGGAGGAGCTCAAGCGGGTGTTTGAGCCGTTTTTCACCACCAAGGAAAAAGGAAGCGGTCTGGGGCTTTTTGTGGTCCGGCGGGTGATGGAGATGCACAACGGGGATGTGAAAATCAGCAGTGCTCCAGGAACCGGGACAACGGTGGAGTTGAGGTTGCCGGTATGAAGATTCTTCTGGTTGACGATGAGGAAAGGTTCTGTTTGCTGACCGCGGAAAACCTGCGGGATGCGGGCTATGAGGTTGATACTTTCACCAGTGGTACCGAGGCGCTCCGGGTGCTGGAGACGAGCAGATACGATGTTGTGCTCACTGACCTGAAGATGACCCCGGTAGATGGGATGACGGTGTTGAAAACCGCCAGGCAACTGAATCCGGACACCGAGGTGATAATGCTTACCGGGTTTGGCACCATCGCCCTGGCGGTTGAGGCGATGCGGCTGGGCGCATTTGACTTTATCACCAAGCCGGTAAGCCGGGAGCACCTCCTGACCGTCCTGGAAAAACTGGCTCAACACCGTCAGACCCGGGAGGAGAACCGCCGGCTCAAACAGGAGTTGAGCGCAACAAGCCGGTTTGCCGAAATGGTAGGGGACAGCGGGGCGCTGAAACGGGTCCGGGAGATGGTGAATAAAGTGGCCGGGAGTGATGCCACCGTTTTGATTACCGGGGAAAGCGGAACTGGCAAGGAACTGGTTGCCCGGATGATTCATCGGGCAAGCCCGCGGGCGCAGAAACCATTTGTGGTGATGCATGCGGCGGCGATGCCCGAGACGCTCCTGGAATCAGAACTGTTTGGCTATGAGAAAGGTGCTTTTACCGGTGCCACCACCCGCAAGCCGGGCCGGGTGGAAGAGGCAGAGGGCGGGACCCTTTTTCTGGACGAAATCGGCGAGATACCGCCCGCCTTTCAGATAAAACTGCTCCGTTTTCTCCAGGACCGGACCTTTGTCCGGCTGGGAGGAAACCGCACAATCACCGTTAACACCCGGATCATCGCCGCCACCAATCGCAATTTAATTGAAGAGGTGCGGGCCGGCAGGTTCCGGGAGGACCTTTATTACCGCCTGGCGGTGTTCCCGATAACAATTCCGCCCCTGCGCGAACACCGGGAGGACATTCCAGCACTTGCCCGGCTTATCCTCAACCGTCTGGGCTATACTTTGGAACTGGTGCCTGCGGTCCTGGAGGTTCTCACCGGCTATGACTGGCCCGGCAATGTGCGGGAACTGGAGAATGTGCTGGAGCGGGCGTTCATCCTTGCCGCCGGCAGTGAAATCAGACCCCAGCACATTCAGTTTCCTGAACCGGTTCTTGTGCCCCACAGCGCAACTGCGGCTGAATCTGGCTCACTCTGGGACCTGGAGAAAAAGACGATTGAAGAGGCGCTGGTTAAGGCGGGCGGTAACAAGTCCAAGGCGGCAAAAATGCTTGGTATCACCAGGCGAATGCTGTATACCAAACTGAGCAAGTTCGGCATTGAAGACCCGGAGAAGAGGTGAACATTTTCAACCACAACCGTTTCAATCTGAACAGCGGCACCAAGGGGTTATTTGATATAAGTTACGAATTTCAGTCACTTAATTTTCTGGCACGGCGGTTGCTTAAGTTTGATAAAGAATGAAAAAGTTTCTCATCCTGATATTAGTTGTCACCGGCGCAATATCTGCTCAAAGTCGGGAAAAGGTTTATGCCGAACTGGAGCGCACCGATGGGGTTATCCAGAGGGTGCGGCTGGTGGTGGAGCCATCAGGCAATGAGGAGGCGCGGCTCATCCTCAATCAGGCGGTAGAGATTCAGAATTCTGCCTGGGAGGGTTATCGGGCGCAACGTTATCGCTGGGCACTGGGTCGGACATTTCTTGCCCGCAAAAGGGCGTGGGAGGCGCACCAGCTGGTCCTGAGGGTACGGGTTGAGGAGGAGTTCCGGCGCACCGCCGAGGTGATGAATGAGGCCGGGCCCCTGCTCAGCCGTAGCGATGTTCCCAAGGTTCAGGAACTCTGGCGGATGGCGCAGAGCGAACAGCTGACCGCAAGAGAGCATCTGCGGGCGCGGCGGATGCAACTGGCACTGCGGTTTACATTTGCCGCCCGGCTGCACACTCAATTGGCACTGAAACTGCTGAAAAGCGGTATCACTCCGGAAATGGTGGCCCGGGAGGTGGAGCGCACCGAGGGAGTGATTCAGCGGGCAACCGAGCGAATTCGGACACGGGGCAACTTCCGGGCGCAGGAGATGTTTGCCCGGGCGGGTGAACTGCAGATCCGGGCGCGCAACGCCTTGCGGCAACGGCTGTTCGGTCAGGTGTTACGCTTGACCCTGGCCAGTCGGGAACTGGTCTTACGGGCGCTGCTACTGGAGAGCGGTCTGGCTGATGACGATTTTACCGCGGTATTTGAGGAGACGGAGCAGCTGTTTGTGCGCTGGACCCGGACGATTGAATCCGGTGATAGCGAAGAGGCAAAGGGGTTGTTGCGGCAGGCACAGGAGCATCAGGCGAATGCCCGGCGGTTAAAGGAGGCGGGGGACATTGCCGGCGCGCTGAACCAGACCAATCAGGCGCGGCTTTTGCTTAACCGGGCGATAGAACTTATCGGCGTAAATGAGCCGGAGTAATGACTCAAAGTGATGCTGGTGTCGGCACTTTTATTGAGCGGTCTTATTGCCGGCGCCCGGTGGCAGAATGAACTGGGGTTAAGCGGCAGCTATTTCCAGCAGCGCTACAACCTGGTTGACACCATTACCCGGGACACAAGCGAGGCGGATGCCGAAATCGCCTCCTTCTGGTCGGTTTCCCTTAACCCCGGGTTGGTGGCGAACGAACCCCAGTTAGATAATACCTTGACAGTTGCGAGCAACTCCATCCGGGAGCGGCTAGGGTTTAACCTGGTGCTCAGCCCGCAAATCGGCAGGGCTCCGGAGTCACCGTTAAAATTCAAACTTGCCTATGATGGTGAACTGCGCTATTTTCACAACCGGCTGCCGGTCGGCACTGACACCACCGGTCGGGCTTCTTATGTCAACAACCTCATTCAGGGTGAGATCAATTTCCGGGTGCGGGAAAATCTGGCGATTGGTTGTGGTGAGGCACTGGAACTGCACCGGTACTTCACCGCGGACAGTTTCAACTACAACTATTACCGCAATCGGCTTCGCGCTGGTCTGGATTTTACCGCGGGCGCCTTTTCCAGTTTCAGTTTTGTCTATTATTACTCCTGGCTCGGGGCGGAACAGGTGGCGGCGCAGGGGTATCAGGAACATACCCTTGACGCCAACTGGGACGGCTATCCGGGCACCGTTTTCCGGCTCGGGCTGGCAAACTACTTTGCCCGGCGCCGGTACCGGGAAGGGGCGAAAAGTTATTTTGAGGAAAACCCGGCGGTCACCCTGGACTGGGACATCGTCCCTCCTGCTACAATTGTTTTTACCGGCAACCTGCGTCTGGTCTGGTATGACGAGACAACTGCAGTTTACCAGAATCAGGTGGATGGCAACTTCTCCCTGGCGCTCTCCTTGCAGCCGGGGGCAGAGGTATCGGTCAACCTCGGTCCGGAACTGGCAAGGAGCCGGGGGCTGGTTCGGAGCACTGACCAGGATTACCAGGAGATTGCCCTCCGGCTCGGTGTTGACTGGTTCCGGTCGGAGCGGCTGGCGCTTACCGTTGAGGACCGGCTGGGCCTGAGAAAGTACGCTGCTGCCGACTCGGGGTTTATTTCGGACTACCGGTTTAACGAAATCAACCTCTTCGGTAACTGGGAGTTTCTCAGCACCGCCCGCGGTGGTTTTGTGCTCTCCGGCATGCTTAACATTGCCCCGGAGTGGCACGCCAACACCGCGGACAACCTTGCCGCGGTCAGTTATTCATTAGAACTGAAATACCGCTGGTAATCTCTTTCTTCTGTTGTTGACAGGCGGAGGTTATCGGTTTAAATTTCTGGTAATGGCATACCGAATCGCCGTCTGCAATCAGAAAGGCGGCGTGGGCAAAACCACCACCGCGGTAAACCTGTCGGCGGCGCTGGCGCTGCGGGCGCCGCGAGTGCTGCTCGTGGATATGGACCCGCAGGCGCATGCCACCCTTGGTCTGGGGGTTGACCGTGCCAAACTGACGATATCGGTTTACGAGGCGCTGATTGAATCCCAGCGGGTTGACGATGCGATTATCCGCAACCCGTTTGGAGGTGTGGACCTGCTGCCCGCCTCCATCAACCTGGCTGGGGCAGAGGTGGAACTGGTGGATTTACCGGACCGGGAGTTCCGGCTGAGCCGGGCGCTCGGGTTGATTGAGCCCGCCTACTCCTTCATCATCATTGACTGCCCGCCATCGCTTTTACTTCTTACCGTCAACAGTCTGGTGGCGGCAAAGGGGGTGCTGGTGCCGGTACAGACCGAGTACTACGCCCTGGAAGGGATGTCCCGGCTTCTGGAAACGATCAACCTGGTGCGTTCCAGCCTCAACCCGCTCCTGGAGATTGAAGGGGTTTTGCTGACGATGTTTTCTGCCCGGCTCAACCTCTGCCAGCAGGTGGCGCAGGAGGTGCGGGAGTTTTTCAAAGAACAGGTGTTTGACACCGTCATTCCCCGCAGCGTCCGGCTGGCCGAAGCGCCCAGTTTTGGCAAGCCGATATTTGCCTATGACGGGCAGTCCGCCGGTGCCCAGGCGTATCTGGCGCTTGCCGACGAACTGCTTGCCCGCCATCAGCGGAACAAAGGGGTAGCCGGATGATTGAGGACGGGCATCAACGCCGGGCACTGGGCAAAGGCATCCGGGCGATAATTCCGGAAAAAACCCAGGTGGCGCTGGCGACCGAATCCCGCCCGATACCAATTGAAGAAATTCGCCCCAATCCGTTCCAGCCCCGGGTGACCAAAGAGCCGGAAAACGACCAGCGCTTTTTAGAACTGGTGGCGTCAATTAAAGAGAAAGGGGTGCTTCAGCCGGTTGTTTTGCGCCGGCGGCGCGATGGCTACGAACTGGTGATGGGCGAAAGGCGCTGGCGGGCGGCAAAGGCGGCCGGGCTGACCACGATTCCAGCGGTTATCCGTACCGTTGACGACCGGGAGATGCTGGAGATGGCGCTAATTGAAAACGTCCAGCGCGCCGACCTCAACCCGATTGACGAGGCGCTTGCCTACAAAACCCTTGCCGAGCAATTTTCCCTCACCCATGAGGAGATCGCCCGCCGGGTGGGCAAGGACCGCTCCACCATCACCAACGCCCTGCGCCTGCTTACCCTTCCCTTTAAGGTGCGGGATGCGCTTGCCGCGGGCACGCTCTCTCCCGGTCATGCCCGGGCATTGCTCTCCCTGTCCAGCCGGCGCCAGCAGGTGGAACTGTGCGAAAAGGTGATAAACGAAGGGCTCTCGGTCCGGGAACTGGAAAGGCTCTGCGGCGAACGCAAGGGCAAACCCCGGACCACCCCGGTGCGGGAAAAGGATGTCCACATTCGGGAACTGGAAGATGCGCTTCAGGAGTTTTTTGGCACCCGGGTGACAATTGTCCCGGCGGGCAAAACTCCGGGCCGGGTGGTGATTGAATTCTTCTCGCCGGAGGATCTGGACCGGATTTACAAACTGATCAAAAAGGTCTGATGCCGCGCAAAGAAATTACCGTCTTTGTCTTTGGCAACTACACCACCAACTCGCTCCGCTTCAGCCTGCCCCTGCACCTGGCAAGGCTTTTGTTTGCGCTCCTGATTTTAATTCTCCTTATCGTGTTTGCCGCCATCGGCATTGTCGCCTCTGGTGCCTGGCGTTTCTCCCGGCTTGTCTATCTCAACCACCGCAACCGGCAACTGGAACAGGAGTTCAAAAAGGTCAGCCAGTTAAAAGAACGCCTGGAATTTTTAGAAGCGGAAAGGGAAAAACTGGCGAAGATGCTCGGGGTGGAACTGACACCGCCGCCGGTTGACTGGGGCGGAGTGGTAACCGAATCGCTAACCCTGCCGGAATGGGCAAAAAACCAGCCCTGGGGAAGTCAAGGGATACCGGTGCTGGTGCCGGTTAGCGGCTATGTTGTCTCCCGTGCCTTCAGCGCGGACCATCCGGGGGTTGACCTTGCCGCGCAAAAGGGCGGTCCGGTGTACGCCACTGCGGACGGAGTTGTTCTGGCGCGGGGAACCGACAAACAGTTTGGTCGCTATATCCTGCTCGGGCATCCGCAAAACTACGCGAGTTACTACGGACACCTTGACGCCTGGAAGGTAGCGAGCGGGGATACGGTCCGGGTCGGCACTGTTATCGGCACGGTCGGGACGAGCGGGCAGACCAGCGCGCCTCATCTCCACTTGGAAATCAGAAAAGACGGTAAGCCGATCGACCCGGCGCAACTGTTGCGATTCTAACCTGGGGCAATTCTAAATCGCTGTCCAAGCGGGAATTAAAACCGGGCTCATCCGGCAAATCAAAACCGAAATCAACCAGAAAATCTAAAATTCCATCCTCAACCAGAACCCTGACCGGGGCGGTCCCCCCCACCGTTACCCAGGCGGTTTTCGGGTGCGGTTCAGAACTCTAACTCATTGTCAAAAACAAACTTACCCGCAAAATTTTATCGGCAATCGCGAAACCGGCGTTAAAACTGGCTAAAAACGGGGTCTGATAGATAGGGCTGAGGAAATAAAACCGGCCTTGGGCTCCGGCTTAAAATTCAATTGACTGGATTGGCTATTTTTATTAACATAGCACAAACGGTGACGGAGGCGCAATTTTCGCACCCGGGGAATTAAAGAAAAAGATTAACCAGGAGATGGCGATGAAAGAGATAGAGAATTTTCAGAAGTTAGTGAAAAAACTTTTTCAGTT
>CAYPNB010000008.1:0-77395 GCA_964412225.1 uncultured bacterium
CGGCGGTGGACCTTGGTCCGGCGGGCAAGGACAATGACTTCGGTGCCGGCCGAATTGATGCGTTTGTCGCGGTGCAGCGGGTTGCCCGGGGTCCGTTTCTGGAGCTGCGCCGGGTGGTTGTTGTTGATTCGATCGGTAATAACGATGGCTATATTGACCCAGGAGAAACAGCCGGTTTGCAGGTGCTGCTGGCAAATGTTGGGAATGCCAACTGTGCCAACACCCAGGGTCGGCTGCGTTCCTTTGATTTCCGTCTGTCGGTGATTGACTCAATCGGCACCTGGGGCTTGATTCGCTACGATGATAGTGCGACAAACTCATCTGATTGGTTTGTGGTCCAGGCGGACAGTTCACTGCGTCAGGGCACGGTGGTTTCCTGTTCGCTCTATGTTACCGGCGACAGTGCAGATTATACCAAGGTGTTTGGATTTGAATTGCGGGTGGGGTTGCCGGGGCAGATCTTCTTTGACCACGACACCAATAACTGCCGGCTGACCATAACCGCCAAGGGGGCGATTGGCTATGTGGCGCCGGGAGCCGAAGGGAGCGGGTTCTGTTATCCTAAGAACGGGGTAAGCCTTTTACGGCACGCCTCTTTTGCTTTTGGCACCGATACCGGTTATGTGGTGGACCGGTATTACACCTGTCCGGTAACCGCGGCGCCAGATACTGAGTTTTTTATGATTGACAGTCTGCGCAGTGTTTATCCGCCACTGAAGGGGCATGAGCATTTTCGGGCCTGGTATTCAGATCGCAATCATCCCCGCCAGCGTTATCTGGTTACCGCCCAGAATTCCTATGCTGACGGTTCGCCGGGTTATCGGGATTTCGTGGTAATGGTTTTTGATATTCAGAATAACGGTTCCAGCCGGGTTGATAGTTTCTATGCGGGCGTTTTTGCCGATTTTACCGTGGACTCGGCGGGTGATCTTTGCTTTACTGATAGTTCCCGGCGATTCATTTATATCAGACCCGGTACTGACAGTGGACCGGTTGTTGGGGTGCGGGTTTTGGAACCAGAGACGCTTGCCCGGTTCAGTGCCATTGACCCGCTTGTCTATTACCTTCCCGATTCTTCGTTCCGGGATGCCCAGAAGTGGCGGTTTCTCAATGGTGCGGTAAATCTGAATAACCCAACCCGTCCGGACAACTGGGCGGTGAGTGCTTCAGTTGGGCCGGTTACGCTCAATCCATTCGGTGTCTGCCGGCTGGCGGTAGCTTTTGTTGGCGGTGATGATGTGGTGAGGGCGTTGATTAATGCCGATAGTGCCCGGTCTTGGTACCACCGCTACATCGGTGTCGGCGAAAACCAGGCCGTGGGAACCGAGTTTTACCGTCCGGGTCCCGGATCTTGGTTGCAGGTTCTGCCCAACCCGTTCAGCCGGCGTGTGGTTATCAATTATTACGTGCCGGTTGCGGGACCGTTAAAGTTGAGTGTGGTTGATGTTACGGGCAGGGTGGTTGACCGCTTAATTGAAGGCACCGTTGGTCCGGGCCAAGGCGAACTGGTCTGGGAGCCAGAAGGCCTGGCACCAGGTGTGTTCTTCATCCGTCTGGAGTTTGCCGGCGTGGGCAAAACTGAGCGGATTATTCAGTTTCGTTAGACCGAGCCGAGTGTTACTCCGGCTGGAAGCGGATTTCCGCTCCCAGCCGGATTTCTTTTTTGGGAAGAAAATTGGGACCAAACTGCAGGATAACCCCGGGGTATGCCCCCCAGGCTGATATTACGGTTTAATTCCGGTCAGCAACACTCAGTCAAACTGAAACTTACGATGATGGGGCGGGGAATGGTGCTGATTGTAGTCGTTAATAGCGTGTTTTTTCGGGGTCTTAATAGATGATAAAAGGTTCGGTGTTGACAGAGGAATAAGGTTTTTTATATTGCTCTGGTGCGGATTACCGGTGGTAAATTTAAGGGTAGAAAACTTGTTTATCCCCGATCGGGTCTGCGGCCAACGAAAGGGGTTACCCGGGAGGCGATTTTTAACATCATTGGCGAGCGGGTGGATGGTGCCCGGGTGTGTGACCTTTTTGCCGGTGCTGGCGCGCTGGGTATGGAGGCGCTATCTCGGGGGGCAAAAGAGGTGGTGTTTGTTGAGGGTAACCCGGTGGTTTGCCGTTATCTGCGGGAGAATTTGGTTGGGGTGTCTGGGGCAAGGGTGATAAGGGGTGATGTGCGGCGGGTGGTGCCGAGATTGGCGGGCGCGGAGTTTGACATTATATTTGCCGACCCGCCTTATGGCAAAGGGCTGGTGCAGAGGACGGTGGTGCTGGTTTTTGCCCATAATCTTCTCGCGCCAGACGGTCTGCTGGTGATTGAGCACAGTCGGGATGAGGTGCCGGTTGCTCCTGCCGGTGGAACGGTGGTGCGGCAGGAGCGGTACGGTGAGAGTGTAGTGACATTTTTACGGAGGTGAATTATGAAGGTGGCGGTTTATCCGGGGAGTTTTGATCCGATAACCCTGGGGCATCTGGATGTGGTTGTCCGGGCAAATCGGCTTTTTGATCGGGTCATTGTGGCGGTGGCAAAGCGAGAGGAGAAACATCCGCTTTTTTCCTGGGAGGAGCGGATAGCACTGGCACGTCAGGCAACCGCAGGTATCGCCGGGGTGATGGTGGAAGGGTTTGATGGCCTTCTGGTGGATTTTGTTCGGGCAAAGGGGGCGGATGCGGTGGTGCGGGGGTTGCGGGCGGTGATGGATTTTGATTATGAGTTTCAAATGGCGTTGACCAATCGGAAGATGGCACCCGAGGTGGAGACGATTTTCTTTGTGCCTTCCGAAAAGTTTTTTTACCTCAGTTCTTCGCTGGTGCGAGAGCTGGCGCGGGCCGGGGCCGAGCTTTCCTGTTTTGCCCCGCCGGTAGTGGTGGCGGCACTGAAAAAGAAGTTCGGCGAGAAGGTTTGAGCGATGCGGTTTGTTGATGAGGCGGTCATTCAGGTGAAGGCGGGGGATGGCGGTGATGGCTGTGTTTCCTTTCGTCGGGAGAAGTTTGTTCCCAAGGGCGGACCGGATGGCGGCGATGGCGGTGATGGTGGTTCGGTGATACTGGAGGGAAGCGAGCACCTGCAGAGTCTTGCCGACTTTTTATACCGCCGACGGTATCAGGCAAAACGAGGTCAGCACGGTATGGGCAAAAACCGGCACGGTCGCAATGGTGAGAATGTGGTGGTACCGGTGCCGCTGGGCACTGATGTGTTTGATGCCATCAGCGGCGAGAAATTGGGTGAGGTTTTGAAGCCCGGGGAGCGATTGGTAGTGGCAAAGGGTGGCAAGGGTGGCAAGGGAAATGCCCGGTTTGTTACGTCAACCAATCGGGCGCCCCGTGAGGCGCTGCCGGGTGAGTCGGGAGAGGAGCGGACGCTGCGGCTCGTTTTGCGGGTGCTTGCCGATGTCGGGATGGTCGGGCTACCAAATGCCGGGAAATCAACCCTTTTGCGGGCCCTGACAGCGGCAAAACCGAAGGTTGCCGATTATCCGTTTACTACCCTGACTCCCAATCTGGGGGTGTTGGTGGGGAAGGATTTTCGCTGGACGCTGGCGGATATGCCAGGAATTATTCAGGGGGCGCATGAGGGAAGGGGGCTGGGTTTGAGGTTTCTTCGTCACATTGAGAGGACCCGGATGCTTCTTTATGTGGTGGATGCTGTCAGCCAGGCACCGGAGCGTGATTTCGCCCAGTTGCGGGAGGAGCTGGGGTTTTATGATCCGGAGTTGCTCAATCGGCCGGCACTATTGGTTCTTAATAAAATTGATCTACTGACCGGCGAGTTGCCCGTGGTGAAGACAGACCTGCCGGTGGTAGCGGTTTCGGCGCTAAAGGGTAGCGGTATTGACCGTTTGCGGGAGTTGATTAAAAAGATGCTGTTGGGTTAAAGTATGGAACAGGAACTGTTTTTTGATCTTTATGCGGTTCCGAGAATGACCGAGACCCGGTTGAAGCGGCTGCTGGAAGTTTTTAGCACCCCGGCGGCGATATTCGGTGCCCGGCTGGAGGAGCTGACCGGGGTGCCCGGGGTGGACGAAGAACTGGGTCGGGAGATTGTTAACTATCGTCGGGATAAGGCGGTGGATGAGCGTATCCAGGCGGCGATAAAAATGGGGGTGCGGGCGGTTAGTTATCGGGACCAGGATTATCCGGAAAACCTGAAAGGGGTAGCACATATGCCGCCGGTGCTTTTTATCCGGGGGGAGATAATCGCCAATGACCGTCTGGCAGTGGCGATAGTGGGTACCCGTTTTCCTTCCCATTATGGCCGGGAGGTTGCCGAACGGCTGGCCCGGGAGATCGCAGGGGCGGGGGTGACTGTGGTGAGCGGTCTTGCCCGGGGGGTAGACACATGGGCGCACCGAGGGGCACTGGCGGCAAAAGGCAGGACGATCGCGGTACTGGGATGCGGGATTGATGTCTGTTACCCACCGGAAAACCGGCAGTTACTGGAGGCGATTGTCCGGCAGGGGGCGGTGGTGAGTGAATATCCGTTGGGCATGGAGCCGCTGGCGATGAACTTCCCCAAGCGTAACCGGATTATCTCAGCGCTGTCAAAGGCGGTGGTGGCGGTGGAGGCGGGTGATAAATCCGGTGTACTGAATACCTGTGCCTGGGCAAAGGAGCAGGGGCGGGATGTTTATGCGGTGCCGGGTCGGCTTGGTGACGAAAAGAGTATCGGTACCAACCGGCTGCTCCGGAACGGGGCGATGGTTGTTACCGGCAGCAGGGATATTCTGGAACGGCTGGGGGTGCTTTTTGCCGTTGCGCCGGCGCCAGCGGTGCCGGTAGACGATACGGAAAAGCCGGTCCTGGCGGTGCTCAGCAACGAGCCGGTACACATTGACGAAGTGTGCGAGGCGGCGGGAGTCCCGATGGCGCAGCTGTTAAACATTATGTTTCAACTGGAGGTCAAGGGGTTGGTACGGCAGTTGCCGGGTAAATTTTTTGTCCGGGTGGGTTAGCGGGAGACAATCTCAAGACTGATATCGGCGGCGGGTGCTGAGTGGGTGAGACTGCCGACCGATATGTAGTCAACGCCGGTGCGGGCAATCGTCCGGATATTTTTTAAAGTGACGCCACCAGAGGCCTCCAGTTCTGCCCGACCGGCGACGATTTTTACCGCCCGCTTCAACTGCGCGACGGTCATATTGTCAAGCATAATACGCCGGGCGCCAGCAGCCAGCGCCTCCCGTACCTGCTCAATTGTCTTTGCTTCAATTTCCACCGGCAGACGGCTGGACCGGCTTCGGTTGAGCGCCTCGCTGACCGAACCCACCAGAGCGATGTGGTTGTCTTTAATTAAGACCATCTTATCCAGCCGCAGACGGTGATTTTTCCCTCCGCCGCAGCGGACCGCATACTTTTCCAGTTCCCGCCAGCCCGGTGTGGTCTTGCGGGTGTCCAGGACGACCGCCCGTGTTCCCTTGACCCGAGAGACAAATTTATCGGTGAGGGTGGCGATGCCGGAGAGGTGGCAGAGAAAATTTAGGGCGGTGCGCTCGGCGGTAAGAATTGCCCGGGCCGGTCCAGATACGAGCGCCAGAACCGCGCCGCTGCGAAACCTGCTGCTGTCCTGATAAAGCGGCTCAAATTGAATGCGGGAATTAACCATCCGGAATACCCGACCACAGACGTTGATGCCGGCAAGGATGCCGGTGGAGTGGGCAACGATGTGGGCGAAGGCGGTTCTGTCATCGGGGATGAGCAGGCGGGAGGTGATGTCACCTTTGCCGATATCTTCTGCCAGGGCGGCACGGATTAACTGGTTAATGGTCATAGTTAGACCAGAACCGATTTCTACTGAGGTGGTTGTTGTTCCGTGGGAGGCGGCTGGGATGGGGTGGATTCAGGTGCCGGTGGGGTGGCATGCTGTTGGAGGAGTTCTTCGATTTTGGCGAGGAGGGTGGAGGGCTCAAACGGCTTGGTAAGATAAGCATCGGCACCCATTTCTGCGCCCCGCCGGCGGTCGTCCGGTGCGGTGCGAGCGGTAAACATAACGATGGGAACGTTATTGAAATCGCTGGAGGCTTTGAGCATCCGGCAGACGGTATAACCGTCCATTTTGGGAATCATCAGGTCTAAGATGATGAGGTCCGGTTTCTCCTTTCTGGCCATAAAAATTCCCTGATAGCCGTCGGCAGCGGTGACCACAGTATAACCGTTTTGTTCCAGCCTTGCTTTGACCAGTTCTCTCATATTGGGCTCGTCTTCAATCAGGAGGATTTTTTTCTTTGGTTCGGTGTTCATTGATTTCCTTCTTTCAGGGGTAGGACGAAACTAAAACTGGCACCCTCGCCAAGGGTGGAGCGCACCCAGATTTTTCCGTGATGCAGTTCAATTATGGAGCGAACTATCGCCAGCCCGAGACCGATGCCGGGACCATAGGGGTCAACCCGTTCAAATTTACCAAATACCCGCTCCAGAAACTCTGCCGGTATACCCGGTCCCTGGTCGGTTATGGTAATCTCCACGTAGCCGGTGTTGGCAAGAATGCCGGGTTCGGAAAGAATCGGCGCCTCCGGGTCAATAAAATCTGCCTCTACTTTGATGGTTCCGCCTTCTGGAGAATATTTAATTGCGTTGTCCAGGAGATTGTTGAATACCCGTAACAACCGGTCGCGGTCACCGAGGACCGGGGGCATTTTCGGGGGCAGTCGGCGTTCCACCTTCAGATTCTTCTTGGTGAGGAACAGGGCAAGACTCTCCAGGGCGGTATTGAGCAACTGAGGCAGGTCAACCGCCTCCAGATTAAGGGTTAATTTGCCCGATTCCATCCGGGAAACCTCCAGGAGGTTGTCAATCATTCGGTTCAGACGGTCCATCTCCTCGCGGGCGATATTAAGATATCGGCGTTGTTTATCTTCTAGCCGTCCGGCAGCAGTATCGGCAAGCAGGGCGATCGCCTCCTTAATCGCCGCCAGCGGTGTTCTCAGGTCATGTGATACCATGGCGATGAACTCCGCTCGGCTCCGCTCCGCCTGCTTGAGTTCTGATATGTCCCGGAAATAACAGATGAGGCTAATTTCCCCCCCTTTTTCTACCGGTACAATTCTTAGCTCGCATTCCAATTCCCGACCGGTGCGGGCGCGGAGTTTTACCTCATGGTGAATCGGGGCGATTATATGATGAGGTTCAACAATAAGACTGGAGACGGTTTTTCGGTCCGCCGGGCTGAGCAACTGTTCAATACTCATTCTCCCCAGCTGGGGCGGGCTGTAACCGGTCAGTTCCTCCATCCGCCGGTTAACATAAACAATCTGTTTATTTTCAATTATGCAGATACCGTCAACTGAGTTTTCCATCACCTGACGGCTGGTCCAATTACTGACTTCCTCTTCGGTATGCCCGACAGATTCTATAACCGAGCCGAGGTACCAGTTGGTATTGTTAATCGATTTGGTGAGAACGGTGACAGAAACCGGAATCAACCGGTTGTCCCGGGCGACAACCTGGGTGTTGAGGGTACGGGACTCGGAGTTGATTTTGCTCAGGCGGACGGCTTCACTGGGAGGAAACAGTTGCCGCCACATCTTGCCAATTAGCTTTTCCGGCAGGTCATAGCCCAGCAATCGGGCAAGGCGACAGTTGGCGAAGACAATACGGCCGAAGTTATCCGCCACCCAGATGCCCTCCTGGAGTTCATCCAAGATGGCGGTGTCCTTCAGAAACTCTTCGTAAAGTGATATCTTTTTCATTTTGCCGGGCACACAAGCCCAGAGACAAGTGTAATCGCTAATAATTGGTTGTCAACTCAAGTCTGCCGCCGTTCTTGTCGCGAGCCTTCGTTAGCAGTTGACCGGTAGTTTTATTTCTGGCATAGTGATGGTGATGACGGATGCATTCTGGCAAAAGGTGGGGATTGTCGTCGGTCTCGGTTTTCTTTTAGCAGAAGCGGGCTGGTTGCCGGTAGATTCTATTACCAATCGTGACACTACCGACATCACCTGTAAAAATAACGCCCGGGCGGTTGTTGGCGACGCTTCGGGCGACATTCACGTCGTCTGGCGGGGCAGGCGGGCAGGGGTGTTTCAGGTCTGGTATTCCCGTTGGGATGCGGGAACCAGGACGTGGTCAGCAGATACGGTGCTTTCTAACGATGTGAGCGATGCCGGTGACCCGGCAATTGCCTGTGATTCCAGCGGTAATCTTTATGTTGCCTGGATAACCGCCGGCGTGTTACAACTCAAGCGGCGGGATGGGGTAACTGGGTTATGGTTGCCAGCCGAGACACTGGTAGGAAACCCATATGACCAGGTTGTATCAATCACGGTAGACCGCAATGGCGTTCAACATTTGGTCTGGGCGAGGTTGGTTGTTGGCGCAATAAGAATATGCTATGTGTTTCGCGGTGAACAGGGCTGGAGTAGAGTTGACACGGTTGCCGAGGAAAGCCACTATATGAACGTTCCTTGTATTGCTTGGTTGCCTCCGGAGAATCTGATGGTGGTATGGCGCCAGAACATTGGTAATCAGCGCGGGGTTGTTTCCCGAAGGCGAGTGAATGGAGAGTGGGCAAGGGCAGAGACGGTGTTCAGCGGCGGGGGTGATACAACCGCTCCCTGTGTGGTTGGTGCCGGCGATACTTTTCATGTGGTCTGGGTTGCCGATAATAACGCGGTTTTTTATCGGGGGCGGGGCAGAGATGGCTGGGGTGATACACTGCGGTTGAGTGTTTGGGCGTACGGGAAAAGGTGTCCTAGTATTGTCGGTGATGGTGAGGGTAATCTTCACCTGGCATGGGTTGCTGAGGACACCACGCCCCAGCGTTTTCGTCAAGTGTGTTATCGCAAGCGGGTGGCGGGTGGCGGATGGGGGAATATTTATACGTTAACCACGGGAGGGAACGACCGGGACCGGGTTTCGATTGCTGCGCAACCAGGTAAAGTTCAGGTTGCCTGGAGTGAATGGCGGGGTACTCCGGCAACACCGGCAATCCGGTTGCGCCGAAGTGAGTTTTTTCACGATGTCGGGGTAATGAGAATTGAACAGCCGGGTGATACGGTGGATTCAATGGCAGCGGTCTGCCCGATAGTCTGGTTGGGCAATTACGGCGATTTTACTGAGCGGTTAGGAGAGGTCTGTTTCCGTATTGGCGAGTTTATTCAATGGCGGCAGTTTGATAGTATTGCACCGGGAGAGTCCATCCAGGTGGCTTTTGACACCGTTTTTGTTTACGGTCGGGGGATAGTAACTGTTGCCTGTTCGGTTCGAGTTGCCGATGATGTCAATGCCGGAAACGATGTGATGCGGCGAAGTCTGTTTGTCCGGGTTCGGGATGTGGTGTTGGAGAGCATTATTTCACCGCGGGGAAGGGTTGAAGCAGAATCAGTCCGACCGATAGTAAGGGTGTGTAATCGGGGGAATGCCCCGGCATCATTTCCCCTGTGCTGTTCGATTTTTGCCCTTCCTCAACGGGAACCGGTAGCGGACACCACAATTTCCCTGATCCTTGGTGCCGGAGTTACGAGTAATGTCGCCTTTGGTGTTCCGATTTTGGATCCCGGCAGTTATCTTGTCCGGGTACGGGCAGATTTGCCCGGCGATATGCATTCGGAGAACGATACCATCAGCGGTGAGTTTGTGGTTGTTTGTCATGATGTGGGTGTGAGGAGAATTGTTTGGCCGGTGGGTCAGGTTGATTCCGGAGATGGCGGTGAGCCTCAGGTGACAGTGGAGAATCTGGGTACCGAAGCGGAGAGTTTTTTGGTTGTCTTGCGTATCGGATCCGGTTACGTTGATTCCGCTTCTGTTTTTCTAACAGCGGGCGATAGCAGCAGGGTGTCATTTGACTTTTGGGAGGCGAGCGGTCGGGGTGATGTTCCGGTTTGTTGTTCTACTGTTCTTGTCGGTGACCGCACTCCGGAAAACGATACCGCATTGGGTACCGTTTTTGTCCGGGTGCGGGATGTGGTAATGGCGAGGATTGTCCGTCCCGGTGAAGTTACAACTCCAGGTGAGTTGAGACCGGTAGGTTTGATATTTAATTATGGGAACGAGGCGGTTTGGTTTTCGGTATGGTGCGAGATTGAGGACAGTACGGGAATAATGGTGTACGGGTCTGCAGCGAGGGTATTTTTAGGTTCCGGCGACAGTTCGGTAGTCTCTTTTCGGCTCTGGCGAGCGGGGGGAGGGTTTTACCGGATAAAAATGGGAACAGAACTCACAGGTGATATGCATCCGGACAATGATACTTTAAGTAAGTGGTTTCGGGTGGCGCGCAGGGATGTCGCCGTGGAGGAGATCCGGTCGCCGGCAGACACGGTGCAGGCAGGGGTGATCCAACCGGAGGTGGTGGTGGCAAATCGGGGCGAGGAACCGGCGCAGTTTTATGTTTACTTTGCCGCTTTTGCTGATGACAGTTTAGAGGAATGGACCGATTCGGTTCTGGTGTTTTTGGAGGTCGGCGCTGATTCAGTTGTCCGGTTCGGGGAGTGGCAGGCAGTGCCTGGTGAGTATCGGCTTGTCGCCCGGGTTGTTCTTGCCGGAGACGAGAACCCGGGGAATGACAGTGTTTTTTCCCGGGTGTTTGTGGAGGCACCTTTGAGCCGCCACTGGCAGGAGTTGCCATCGGTGCCCACGGGTTACCGGCGGTTACCGGTTCGGTCAGGTGGTGCTATGGTTAGCACCGGTCAGGGCATTTTTGTTCTTAAGGGGGGAGGAACGGATGAGTTTTATTTCTATGCCCCAAACGACAATCATTGGGAGGGGCGGGCGCCAATGCCTCGGGGTTTAAGCCGGAGGAGGCCAAAAGGCGGGGCAACACTTGTCTGGGATGGTGGGAACCGAATTTATGCGCTTAAGGGGAGTAATACCAGGGAGGTATGGGGCTATGATATTCCGGGTGATTCCTGGTTTAGTTTGCCATCGTTGCCGGCGTCTCTTGCTCCGGTGCGGTACGGCTCCGGACTGGTGTTTTTGTCCGCTGCCACCGGGAGCAGAATTTTCTGTCTTAAAGGAAGTGGCACCAATGAGTTTTTGGTTTACTGGTTCGGGCAACGGGAATGGCACGCCCGGCGACCGGTTCCATCGGCGGAGAAGTACAGACCAGTGAGAAAGGGAAGTTGTTTGGTGAAGTTGGGCAACCGGGTTTTCCTTCTAAAGGGGCAGGTGAACGAATTTTATGAGTATATTGTTGAGCGGGACACCTGGCGAAGTTGTGCCAGTTTGCCTTTTCACGGACAGAGCGGGTGGCGCCGATGTAAGGAGGGGGCGGCGTTGACCAGTGATGGTGTTAGATTTATTTATGCTTTTAAGGGTGGGCGGTCATTGGCATTTTGGCGGTATGATGTACTACTGGATTCCTGGACAGAGCAGGAGCCAATTCCGTTGGGAAAAGGTCGGCGCCGGGTTGGTGGCGGTGGTGCGCTTGCCTTTTATAACGGCAGGGTCTATGCGCTTAAGGGGGGTGGTTGTTGGGAGTTCTGGTGTTATGAGCCAGAAACCACGGTAAGTCCGGCCGGAATTGTCCGCAGGGGTGTTACGGCACCGCCTCCAGTAGGGCGCGTCGGTGTGGGTAAATCCGAACTGAAAACGGTATTTGATATCATCGGTCGCAGGGTCAATTGTACCACGCTCAAGCCCGGAGTTTATTTCTTTTGGGTTCCCGGGGAGATAAGACCGTGGCGGAAGGTGGTGGTGCCGCGGTCGGGTAAGCGGTTAAATTGAGGCGGTCAGTTTCTGGTGGCGGGAGCCAGTGGCGACATTGACTTCAGTGAGGGAGAAATTTTTTTCTTCAATGGTGATGATGTTGAAGGAGGGATAAGAACGTCCCTTTAGCCGGGAGGAGGTGGCGGTGCCACCGGTGATAAACCAGCTGTTTTCCAGTCGCCAGACCCAGGGTAAGTGTTTGTGGCCGGAGAGCAGGATGCGAATATCAATGTCGGTGCAGAGTTTTAGAACGTCACCGGCATCGGTGGGAATGTGCCGTTCCCGGCCGGTGCCGGGGATAGGAATGAGATGGTGATGGAGTACCATTATCTTTAATCGGCTGGGGTCATTAAGTCGGTTCGTGACCAGGGGATAATTGGCACGACCGATATGGCCGTCGTCAATATCAGGTTGACTGGAGTCCACTCCCAGCAAAATCAGGTGTTCGTCTTCGTAAAACGGATAGCGGGTGCCAAACATTTCTTCAAAGATTGTGTAACCCTCGTTGCGGGAGTCGTGGTTGCCGGGAACGACGATGCGGTTTTTGACATTAAACCGATTTAAATATCTGTGCACCTGTTCGTATTCGTGGAGATGACCTTCGGTGGTCAGGTCGCCGGTGATGACGAGCAGGTCAGGGCTCAGAGTGTTGACCATTTCCTCAACCCGTTCTCCCCATTGGGGTATGAAGTAACCACCGCCGAGGTGAAGGTCAGATAGATGGACAATGGTGAAGGTATTTTTCATTTAGGGATGGGCAGGAGAATGGTAAACTTTGAACCGATTCCCGGGCTGCTTTCTACCCGGATTTCACCTTTGTGTTGGTTAACGATGTGTTTGACAATTGCCAGTCCCAATCCGGTGCCACCGGTTTGCCGGGAGCGGGAACGGTCTACCACATAGAATCGCTCAAATATGCGCGGTAGATGATGTTCGGGAATGCCAATGCCCGTGTCGGTGACTGAAATGGCAAGCCATTCTGATTGGCGTTCGGCGGTAATTGTGACCATTCCTTTTTCCGTGTAGCGGATGGCATTATCCACTAGGTTAATAAGTGCCTGTTCCAGTTGAAGGCTATCGCCCTTAATTACAGGCAGGTTTGGTGCGATGGAGGTCTTTAAACTCAAGCCCTTTTTTTCGGCCGGGGGGCGGAAAATGGTTGCAATACCAGCAATCAGTTCTGCGGGTTCAATATCCTCCTGATGGAGAAGGGCGGTTTTGTCTTCTACTCTTGAGAGGGTCAGAAGGTCGGCGACCAGGGTGATCAATCGTTCGGTGTGCCGTTTGATCGTCTGGAGGTAGGGAAGGTTATCTGGGTCAACGGTTTCTTCTATTGTCTCTACATAGCCCTTTATTGCGGTCAGGGGGGTGCGGAGTTCGTGAGAGACATTGACAACAAAATCCTTTTTCATTTGTTCGGTCTGGACGATTTCAGTGATGTCGTGAAAAATCACAATGCGCTGGCGGGTGGCGGCGACAGGAGAGGTGTGGCAGAGGAATATCCGGGAGCCAATGGCGATTTCTGCTGAACTGGTGGTTTTCGGAAGGTTAGGGTCGGCAAGCATCTGTGCCAGGTTGGGTTCGCGGAGCAGTTCCCAGTAGAATTTTCCGGTAAGGCTGTTCTCTTCTTTGCCGATTATTTTCTGAAATGCGGTATTGGCAATAATGATACGGCCGGTTTCGTCAATGATGAGCAATCCATCAGAGAGGGAATTAAGGATGGCCTGAAACCAGATTTTTCCCCGGTTTAATTCGGCGCGGGTTTCTTCCTTTTCTGCTTGTAAGTGGCGAGTAGTTTCGGCGATTGTTTCTAGGATTCTGGTGGTTCTGGCTTTGCTGATCAGGCTGAAGGTGATGGCGCTGATGGTTGATAAGCCGACAAGGATATAAATGACCCAGAACGGGATGGCGGGTTGCCGGCCGTTGAAAATGGCAAGGGTCAAAAGCAAAGGAATGGCACCGGTAAGGAGATAGGTAAGCAGTGGTTTAAGAAATAGTTGGCGGCCCTTGCGGTAGGTCATGGCGGGAATTAAGCCTCAAGTTTATAACCGATACCCCGGATACTGCGGATGAGGTCGCCGGCTTTGCCCAGTTTGGCACGGAGGTTTCGGATGTGGACATCAATGGTGCGGTCGAGAACCGCCTTTTCGTTACCCCAGAGTTCGTTGAGTAGTTGTTCCCGGGTGAAAACCCAGCCCGGTTTTTCCGCCAATATTTTGAGTATGCGGAATTCAGTTGTAGTTAAGTTTACCTTTTCGCCGCTGACCGTTACTTCGTGGCGGTGGGGGTCGAGCGTTAAAATGCCGGCGATGGTTGTCGCTGGTTTGGTGGGGGGCGGTTCCTGACGGCGAAGGATGGCACGGACACGGGCGACCAGTTCGCGAGGGGAAAATGGTTTGGTGACATAATCGTCGGCCCCCAGTTCTAATCCCAGGACGCGGTCAGACTCTTCTTGTCGGGCGGTAAGCATAATTATCGGGATGGTGGCAAAACGCGATTCACTTTTGAGATAACGGCAGACATCAACACCGTCGACATCGGGTAGCATCAGGTCCAAAATGATCAGTCGCGGGGTACGGTTTTCCAGAAAGCGGTAAAAACTGGTGGCATCTGGAAATGTTGCTACCGGGAAGCCGGCTTTTTTCAGGTGGAGTTCTAAGAGGTTGAGAATATCCGGTTCATCGTCAACAACCGCAATCGGGAGAGGTTTTGTATCAGGTGGGTTGTTCGCTTTTACCATGCTTGATCACTTCGCCCCGAACCGCATAGATAACGTCTTCCGAAATGTTGGTGGCGAGGTCAGCGATGCGTTCGATGTTAAGGGAGATCAGGTTAAGTTTTATTGCCCGGTCAATGGTAGTGGCATCGCTGGTCATATAGGTGATCAGTTCGCGGCTGATCTGGTCTTTGAGTGAGTCCACGACCGAATCCCGGCGGCAGACATCGCGGGCAAGCTCGGCATTGCCATTGGTGAAGGCATCCAGGCTGTCACGCAGCATCTGGATGGCGTTTTCGGCCATTCGGGGCAGGTCAATTAACGGTTTTACCGGCGGCCGGGGGATGAGAAACAGCGCGGCTTCGGCGATATTCTCCGCATGGTCGCCGATGCGTTCCAGGTCGTTGTTGATTTTTATTATCATCACAATCGTCCGGAGATTGGAGGCTTCGGGTTGGTAAAGGGCGATGAGATTGATTGCGGCGTCTTCAATTACTATTTCCCAGTTGTTGACTCGGTCTTCGGTTTCGTTGATAACCCGTTCCGCCAGTTTTATCTCTCGTTTGACCAGCGCTTGAATACTATTGGAAACCATTGATTCCACATCAGCCGCCATCGCCAACAGCTTTTCCTTTAATTCGGCAATTTTTTCTTCAAGAATGGTCATAACTTACTCCCAAGTTAATATATTACCTAATTTTTTATCTTTCGCAAGGTTAGCCATTAACCAAATTTCCCGGTTAAGAAATCCTCGGTCCTTTTGTCACGGGGGGTGGTGAATAGTTTTTGGGTGGAGTTGAATTCCACCAGCTCACCGAGCATCAGAAAGGCGCAGTAGTCGGAAACCCGGGCAGCCTGTTGGAGATTATGGGTTACGATAACAATGGTATAGTTCTTTTTTAGTGCTACGAGCAATTCTTCAAGTTTGGCAGTAGAAATTGGGTCCAGTGCCGATGCCGGTTCGTCAAGGAGGATGATTTCCGGTTCCACCGCCAGACAACGGGCGAGACAGAGGCGCTGTTGCTGGCCACCGGAGAGCGAGAAGGCATTGTCGTGCAGCCGGTCTTTAACTTCTTCCCAGAGGTTGGCGGCACGGAGTGCTTTTTCTACCTGTTCGGGGATCTGCCTGGCAGGGACCAGGTGGTGAATACGGATACCGAAGGCGATATTTTCAAAGATTGATTTCGGGAAGGGATTGGGTTTTTGAAAAACCATGCCTACCCGTTTCCGTAGCTCCATTACATCTGTTGCGTCACTGAATATGTCGTTGCCATCAATGAGAACCCGGCCGGTGATTCTGGTTTCTGGAATCAGATCGTTCATCCGGTTGAAACAGCGCAAAAGGGTTGATTTGCCACAGCCAGAAGGTCCCATAATGGCGGTAACCGCTTTGGGAAAGACGGTGAGTGATATGTCTTTGAGCACATGGTTGGTAGAGAACCAGAGGTTCAGTTTTTGGACTTCAATCGTTCCTCGGTCCATAGTGCTATACCTGCCATCTGTTGGCGGCGATACGCATCCGGATGATAAAGGCGATGGCGTCAAAGAAGATGACGATAAACAGCAGGACCGCGGCGGTGCCAAAGGCGATCGGACGTACCTTTAAGACCTGGTCGTGCTGGGTGGCAAGAGCAAAGAGATGAAACGGGAGCGCCATAAACTTCTGGAGCGGGCTTTTGGGAATTTCCCGGGTGAAGTAGGTTACCCCGGTAAAAAGGATCGGGGCGGTTTCGCCGAGGGTTCGGGCGATTGCGAGGAGGACGCCGGTGAGAATTCCGGGGAAGGCGTAGGGGAGAACATTGTGGCGAATTGACTCCCATTTGGTAGCGCCGAGCGCGACGGCACCTTCGCGGAATGAGCCGGGGATGGCGGTAATTGCTTCTTCGGCAGTGGCAATAATCCAGGGCAGGTTCATCAGTCCGAGGGTTAAACCCGAGGCAAGGACAGAGAGTCCGATCTGTAGTCCCCGGACAAACAGGGTAACGCCAAACAGGGCGTAGACAATTGAAGGGATGCCGGCGAGACTGCGGACGGCACTCCGAATCATCCGGGTGAAAAAGTTGTTGGGCGCATACTCTGCTAAATAGATTGCCGCAAACACACCGACAGGGATGGAGAAAATAAGCGATATAAAGGTAATGTAGAGGGTTCCCCAGATACAGGGCCAGATACCGCCAGCGGTCATCCCCTTTGTTGGTGATTGGGTAAGGAATTCCCAACTCAGGACATTGACGCCGTTACGGAAAAGATAAAAGCACATATAGCCGATAAAGGCGATGAACACAAAAAGGGGAATGGCCAGGAGAACGAAACCGAGGTTGCCGGTAAATCGGGTGCGGCGGGGTTTAAAAGGACGATCTGCCGGGGAAAGTTCAGGGGGAGAGATGTTTAAACGGCGATGGTCGTTTGGGGTCATAGGGTGAAAACCCTTTTTTCCCGTTTGATAAGCGTTTCGGCAATGATGTTGGTGCCCAGAGCGATAACGAAGAGGATGAATCCCAGGGCAAAAAGGGAGAAGAAGTGGATGGAGTTGAATGTAGATTCACCCAGTTCAATCGCAATGGTTGTGGTGATTGTCCGAATCGGGCTGAACAGCGATTTTGGAATGACCGGAGCATTGCCTGCTACCATTAAGACCGCCATTGTTTCGCCCACCGCCCGCCCGAATCCGAGCATAATTGCGGCGAGGAGTCCGGAGCGGGCGGCAGGGATGATTATCTGCATAGTGGTGGTCCAGGGAGAGGCGCCGAGGGCGTATGCCGCCTCGCGGTAGGAGTGGGGGACTACCCGCAGGGCGTCTTCGGAAACCGATATAATTGTCGGTAGGGACATCAGGGCAAGGATGATACCGGCGGTGAAAAGGTTGATACCAGAAGGGATATTGAACAGGCGGGAGATAAATGGTCCAATAACAATCAGACCGAAGAAACCGATGACAACCGAGGGAAAACCAGCAAACAGTTCTACCGTCATTTTCACCGCTACGCGTAACTTTCCTTTTAGCCGTTCGGCGATAAATATCGCACTGGCGATACCGAGCGGGATGGCGATGATGAGGGCGATGGCGGTGCTAAAGAGAGTGCCGAGAAGGAGGGGAATGATGCCATAGCGAGGCTGGCCGTAAGCGTCAGGGTTCCATGATGTTCCCAGAAAGAAGTCGTTAAGTTTAACCGGTCGGGTGGATAGGTCGTCCGGGGTAAAGTCCTTTGGCGGTAGAAAGGCCCGGATACCATAGCCAAGAAGGAAAAACAGAATGCCGAGAAGGACCGCGGCGGCAAGGATGGCATTGACTGAGAATAACCACCTTGCACCGCGGTCCACTCCTTTCCGATAGTGCATTTACTGCAAAGCCTGGCGATTCTGCTGGATGTATTTTTGGGTTACGGGAATAAACCCTTCCTGCTCAGCAACTTTCTGTCCCGCCGGGCCGAGGGTGAACTCAATAAAGCTACGCACCAGACCTTTGGGTTTGCCTTTGGTGTATTGGTAGAGCGGGCGGGTAAGCGGATAGAGACCGTTCTGGACGCTCTGGTGGTCGGTAGGCGATATGTAGGGGTTGCCTTTTTTCTCGGCGACGCCCAGGGGTTTGATCCCGGTGATGTTTTTTATATAACCCAGTCCAACATAGCCAATACCACCTTCATCAGCTTTAACTCCTTCAACAATCTGGGAGTTGCCGTTCATCTGAATCATCTGGGGCGCATACTCGCCTTTTACCACCACTTCCCGGAAGAAGACAAAGGTACCGGAGTTGGGCTGGCGACCGTAGAGGACGATTTTTTTATTCGGTCCGCCCAGTTCTTTCCAGTTGGTAATTTCACCCC
Source organism: uncultured bacterium (assembly GCA_964412225.1). GTDB lineage: Bacteria > Hydrothermota > Tepidihabitantia > Tepidihabitantales > Tepidihabitantaceae > CAYPNB01. The sequence goes on from CAYPNB010000008.1 coordinate 18,178, forward strand.
GGTAGATGGCGCCGATCTGGTCTATCGTCAGCTGTTGCACCGGGTTTTTGTCATTGACGATTACCGCCAGGCCGTCAAGGGCGATAACGATTTCAACCGGATTAACGCCTCTGGCGCGGGCAGCGGAGATTTCTTTGGATTTGATTTTCCGGGAGGCGTTGGCGATATCCACTTCACCGTTGACGATGGCATTGATGCCGACACCCGAGCCACCACCGGTGACCGAAACGGTAGCATCGGGCTGAACCGCCGAAAACTCTTCTGCCAGTCGCTGGACCAAATTAAGCATTGTGTCGGAACCCTTGATGAGTATTTCCTTACCGAGGAGTGTGGTGGTGAGGGCAAGGGTGGTAATTGTTGCTATTAATAATTTTTTCACTTTTTCTCCTTTTTTTGGTTACTTTTTAATTATTGTGCTCCATTCAAAACGAACCTGGGCGAGAAGCACATCTGCCGGTTTGAGGTCCGGGTTCTTAAACTGGGTGCGGGTCCAGGCAAACTGCAATGCCAGACCGGGTTTGCCTTTTTCCCGCCGGACCAGATGATAATTTAAACCTGCTCCGTAGCGGATGAAGCTTCTGTCTTTGTTGATCGCCATTGAGTCGTCGTGCTGTTCTTTCCGTTCCCAGGTGGAAAATCGTGCAAAGACATCCAGTCGTCGTTTGAGCAGGGTGACCGTGGGCAGGAGGTCAATACCACGGAAGGAGTAGCGTTTGGTTTTTTCGGTCAAGGTGGAATCGGTTATCTGACCCGCAGTGTCAAAGTTGATTTTATAGTAGCTGAACCAGCGGGTGTATTGGTATTGGATGTATTCGCCGGTAAGTGAGAATTGTCCGAAGCCCAGTTTGAACATCGGGGCAATGGCGAGCCGGTTTTTGTTGGTGGTGTCAGCGTTCATAAAGAAGATATTGGGTGCGGTGCCGGTGCGACCTTTCTTGTCATTTTTGTAGAGACTGTAGTCAGATGTATTGGTGAAGACGGAGGCACCGAGGGTGATACCGGCGATAGGGGTAAGGCGGAGGTTAGCGAGGAGCTCGGGTGCGGTGTTGATGAACTTCCCGGCGTATTTGTAGCCCTCGCCGTTGTACACACCAAGCTGGAGTTCACCCAGGCCGTTGGGCAGAAAACCGTTAACGGTAATGCCGTAGTCCGCGGAAGCGCAAATCCCCTGGTCGTCGGCAAGAGATTTTTCCGGATGGGTGTAATCCCAGGAGTAGATCAGGCCGAAGTAGTGCTTCTGCAGGCCGGCGGTTAGGTTAAAATCGGGCAGGGGTAAGGCGATATCGGCATAGCCCTCTTTTAATCTGACGGTAGCACCTTCCGGATATTTATCCGAGGAAAAAATGTCCACGGTCATTTTGGTGAAAAGGGCTGTTGTCCATTGGTGGGAGAAGCGGAGATAGCCGCGTTCCAGACTCAGCCGGCTGATGGCCGGGGTGGTCAGTTTGAAATTTTGAGATTGATTGGTGTAGCGGAACCAGCCGTTGTGCTCCAGTTCAGTTTCGCCCGGCTCCAGGGCGAAGACATTTGTAGCGATTAACGCTACTACCAAGAGGACGATATTTTTTTGAGGCAAGGTTGCTCCTTTTTTGTTTTTCATAGGTAGATTTTAAAAAATTAATGTTAATTCAATATAATTGTTTTATTAAGATTTGGTTAATCGTTTAAGAGGCGGTTTTTCCCCGCGCTCTTTCCTTTAACTTCCGGTTAGGAAAGATGTTAGCCGAAACGGCCGGATATGTAGTTTTCGGTGTCGGGGTTTCTTGGGGTGGTAAAAATTTTGGGTGTGCGGTCAAACTCAACCAGTTTTCCCAGGAGCATGAACCCGGTGAAGTCGGACACCCGGGCCGCCTGGTGCATGTTGTGGGTGACGATGACGATGGGGTATTTACTTTTTAGCTGACGGAGTAGTTCTTCAATGTGCAGGGTGGCAATGGGGTCAAGGGCAGAGCATGGTTCGTTCAGCAGGAGAACCTCCGGTTCTACCGTCAGGCAGCGAGCGATACAGAGCCGTTGGCGTTGTTCGTCGGTAAGGTTGAGGGCGTTTTTGTTCAGCCGGTCCTTCATCTCATCCCACAGCCGGACCGCCTTCAGACAGCGCTCCACTATTTCGGCGAGTTGGTGGTGTCGGGTAATACCCTTGAGGCGGGTTCCGTAGGCGACATTGTCAAAGATGGTGCCGGGGAGAGGGAGGGGTGGCGAAGATCAACCCTACCCGGCGCCGGAGGTTATCAATATCCCAGTCCCGGACATCTCTACCATCCCAGAGGATACTGCCGGTACGGATAAAACCGGGTTGGTTTTCAATTAACCGGTTAATTGTCCGGAGGAGAGTGGTTTTGCCAGAGTGGGCGGGGCCGATGACAGAAAAAAATTCGTTGGTAAAGACGGTGAAGTTAATGTCTTTGAGTACCGGTTTGCCGTCAATCTTTACCGTGACATTCTGGAAAATAATCTTTGGTACCATTTAGCGCAATTTCCGGGTAAGGCGAAACCTCAGGAAATAGGCGATGATGTTAATCAAAAGGAAAGCGCTGCCGTAGGCGCGGGGTATGAAGATATCCCCGCGGGCGAGAATGTAGAAGTGGACCGCCATCGTGCGGGCGGGGTCAAAGACGGTGCGCGGCAGACGCAGTCATGAGCCGGCGGTGAAGAGAACCGCTGCCGTTTCGGCAACACTGCGGCCCAGTCCGAGGATGATACCGGTGAGAATCCCGGGTATGGCGTTGGGCAGGACGAAGTGGAGAATGGTGGCCGGCCTCTTCCTTAGTGAGGTGTCGGGAGGACATGCCGATGTTACAGATGCCGTTTTCCACCGCCCGGATTCCGGCACCGGAGCCGCCTCCCTGGACGTTGATTTCCACGGTGGGGTATTTGTGGGCGTATAGTTCTACGAGTAGTTCGGCAAACGGTTGCACCAAGGTTGACCCGGTAATAGTAAGAGATGTTTTTGTCGACCGGCGACACCCAGAAAGGAGAATCGGGAGAGTAAGAATCACAATAAGGGCGCGAGAAAGGGATATTACCACCGGGTTTTAAAGAACACGGATGACGATGGCGGGGTTAAGTTTGATATCGGGATTAATACCCGGGATGGTCCGGGGTATACCCCCCTCAGGTGTTAATATTTATTAGAGGTTATTATTATAACTTGTTTTTTTAATATTTTGTTAAGATAATGTAATTGTATTTTAGCCAAATAGAAGCGTTAATTTCCCGGATTTTTAGGGTCTTATTTTAAGGGGGCGGGCGAAGAAAACCGGCGTTGACTTTGGGCAGAGAGATTTTTATAATCAGGAAATTTGGACGGGAGGCTTATTAAATGAAGCGATTTGTCTTTTTGGCGGTGATTCTCTTTGTTCTAGCGCTGGCGGCTCCGGCGCAGGTTCTGGAAAAGGTCATTTATTTGCCTGATACCTTGGCGGGGTTGGTAAATGCGAACCGGGTTGCGGTTGTGCCAGGGTCCGGGGCGGTGTTTGTTGCCGGTGGTAAGGAGGGGGAGATCTATGGTGATTGTATTGTGGTTTTTGATGGTTTGAGCGGTGAGAAACGAGCACGGATCACTATTCCGGGTGGTGGTGTGCGGTTGTGCTACCCGGAGGGAGAAAGCAGCTTATATTGCGCCAGCGGACTTTTTGATACTGTTTATGTGGTGGATGTCTTCAACCTGCGGCTGGTGACCGGCGTTGGTGTTGGGGCACCGGTTTCCTATTTTTGTTTTAGTCCGTTGCGCCGCCGGGTTTACGGGGCTGGTCCTCAGCGCGGAGATGTCGTGGTGATTGACGGCGCGGAAAACCGGGTGGTGGCGCGCGTTCCCCTGGGGGAACGAACCGGACCTCTTGTCTACACCTGTCGGTCGGATCGGGTGTACGCCTTTGCTCGCGCTGGCGGCAGCGGGCGGATTGTGGTGATTGACTGCGGCACAAATAGCGTTGTGGATTCAGTTTTAATCAATGCCACCGATATTTCTTTGTTGCTTTACAATTCGTTGGCGCACAAACTGTACTGCGTGGATGGCGAAAACGGCGGGGTAACGATAATTGATTGTTGGACCAATACTGTTCTGAGGGAATGGGCGTTACCGGAGACGATTTCTTCGCTCTGTCTGCATCTGGAGAGGAACAAGGTTTATCTTGGTCTGTTGAGCGAACCGATGGTTCTGGTAATTTCCGGGGAGAGCGATTCAATCATCAAAACTATCAGCACTGAAAATGCGACCACCGCCTTAGCCTATGATGCTAATCGGGACCGGGTTTATGTTTTGGACCTTGCTACTCCATTATCGGTGGTTGACTGTGCTACCGATAGCGTGGTGGCGGTGTTGCGCTATGCCGGGAGCGGGGAGTCGCTTTATTTCAGTTCCCAACTGGATCGGATTTATACAATTCAGGGTGACCACCGATACAACGATGTGGTAATAATTGATCCGGTTCTGCTGGCGATAACCGGTCGGGTGCCGCTCCATTTTCAGGTGACCTCAGCAACCTATGGGGAGTTCCCCGTCCGACTTTATTGCGCCGGGGTGTTGGGAGGAGAAGAAACAGGAGCGGTGATTACGGTTGATGGGTCAAGCAACACCGTGCGTTCCCGGTTGTCGCTTCCCGGTATTTCCCGGGCGCTTTTTTACTCGCCCTCCAGCAATAAACTCTATGCCGGTTGTGACAGTGCGGTGGCGGTGGTTGATTGTGTTAGCGAAAGTCTGATTAAATCTATTTCAGTGCCGGACCGGAGCCGGCTTAGTTTTTATAATCCGGTTGCCGATAAGATTTATATTGAACCGCTGGATCGGGCGATTATGGTTCTGGCGTGTTCCGGTGATAGTTTGCAGGCGACAATTGCCCTGCCGCCTCTCGGAAGCCGGGCGGACGCCTTCGGTTTTAATCCCTTACGGAACAAGGTTTATATCGCCAAGATGGACACGTTGTGGATAGTGGATGGTGCCGGTGATACGGTGCTGGGACGATTACCGGTTAATGCTGGCAGTGTGTGGAGTTACATTTCCAGCCGGGATTGGGTGGTGTGGGGAAACAACCGGACCCTGCGGGCGGTGGGCGGACAGAGTAATTTACTGGATACAGTGGTGATGTTGAATCACATAATTGACGGTATTACCTACAACCCCGGGACTGATAAACTTTATATCACCTGTGAGGCAGCAGGAATGATTTATATCTATCGGGGTAGTAATCTCAGGAGGGTGGGTTATTGTGCGGTTCCGGCAAATCCGATAGCGCTGACCTTTTCTCCAGTTGATAACCTGATTTACTGTCGGCATCGGGACGGGGCGGTTACGGTAATTGACGGCGTCACGGATAGCGTTATTGGAACGGCATCTGCCGGTTTCAGTGAATGGTCACCGGTGCTCAACCCGACTTACCACCGATTTTATACCCCGGATGCCGGAGGTCGGGGGATAGCCGTTTTCCGGACGCCGATACCAGGGATAGAGGAAACCGTTGGCAAGGGGCGGGTGCCGGGTGGTTGGCTTCAGCCCACGGTTGTCAACCGATGGTTAGTTTTGCCCGCTGGTGCGGCACATGGTAATCGCGGCTGGCTGCTTTTTGATATTACCGGCAGGAGGATAGGAGAACTTCTGCCGGGCAGTAATGACCTGCGCCATTTTGCCCCGGGTGTCTATTTTCTCCGGAACAGGGATGGAGCAACCGGTAAAGTGGTAATTCAACATTAAGACGGGGGCAGGTTTTGTTGACTTGGTGCCGGTGGGATAATATTCTTTAATGGTAAAGATGAGATTGTCGTTATTTATAGCAGTTTTTGTCAGCGGTGCGGCGGTTTTTGGTCAGGACGCCGGTGAACAGTGGCGGGCACTGCGGCAACGTTATCTTGGTCTGCGGTCGCTTGCCGGTAGTTTTACCGAGGAATTGACTCCGGAAGCGGGTGACCGGATTGTCTTTGAGGGAAAATTTTTCTTCCAGTTGCCCAAACGGTTCCGTCTGGAGGTGAGCAAACCGACAAGGCAGCTGATTGTTGGCTCCGACTCGGTGGTCTGGTTCTACTTTCCCGAGGAAAAACGGGCGGTATGCCAGACCCGCTCCCAGGGATTTCCCCTTCTTGCCTTTCTGGAGCCATTGCTTGATACCACCAGCCACATAAGGGAGGAAACGACTGGTTCGGGTAGACGGGTAGTCAGGATTCAACCGGCAGGGGAGGCGCTGCTGTCAGACCTGGTTCTGGAACTTGATGCCACCGGTACCAGGGTGGTGGGGTTCTCTTTTGTTGACGACTGGGGTAATCACTGTCATTTTGTCCTTACTGATCAGCGCTGGAATCCTTCCTTGGCGAGTAAACTTTTCCGCTGGCGCCCGCCGGCCGGCACAAAGATAGAATTTCAGTGATGCCAAGACTGGAGGACCGGGATGCCTGCTTTGCCTGCGGCAGACAGAATACAGACGGATTAAAACTGCCGATGGTGGCGGACAATGAGGGAGCCCGTTTTGCCTATGTGATTCCGGAGAAATACCAGGGTTGGCACGGGATTGCCCACGGTGGGATTGTCGCCACACTACTGGATGAACTGATGGCCTGGGCGGTTCGTCCGCGGGGCTACAGCACCGTTACCGCGGAAATGACCGTGCGTTATCGCAAGCCGGTGCCGGTAGGAAGGGAAATTCTCGGTTTTGGCTGGATAACCAGTGAGGAGGGTAGATTGATTTATACCCGCAGTCGCCTAACCGACGCCGCCGGCGTGGTTCTTGCCGAGGCAACGGGCAAGCTTTGGAAGGTGTGAGACTTGCCGGTGCGGGCGGCGGTGGTGGCGCTTGGCTGTCCCAAAAATCGGGTTGATTCGGAATATCTTTTGGGTGCATTATCCCGGGCTGGTTATGAATTGGTTTCCGACCTGAAACAGGCGGATCTGGTTGTTCTTACTACCTGTGCTTTTCTATTGGCGGCGGTAGCGGAATCAGAAAAAGCAATTCGCCGTTTGGCGGCGCTCAAGCGGAAAAAACCGGGGTTTAAACTGATTGTTGCCGGTTGTCTGGTCCAGCGCTATGGGCAAAAATTGGTCCGTCGGTTTCCGGAGGTGGACCGATGGGTGGGATTGAACGAACTGACCCAGATTCCCGCCTTATTGGGCACCGGTCGTTTCAGTTGCCGGCATTCGGTTCGCCTGCTTACCACTCCAGCTCATTACGCTTACTTAAAGATTGCCGATGGCTGTGATAACCATTGTAGTTACTGCCTTATTCCGAAAATCCGGGGAGCCTTTTGCTCCCGCCCGATGGATGAAATTGTCGCCGAGGCTGAAGCGCTTGCCCACCTCGGTGTCAAGGAGTTGGTACTTGTTGCTCAGGATACCACAAATTACGGGAAAGACCGCTACACCCGTCCGGCCCTTGCCCGGCTACTTGACCGTTTAAGTCAGGTGAAGGGAGTTTACTGGCTGCGGTTGATGTACACCCATCCTGCCCATCTGGGTGAAGACGTCCTGGAGCAGTTCGGCAGCAATTCCCGACTTTGCCGTTATATTGACCTGCCGATCCAGCATATTGCCGATTCGGTTCTTGAGCGAATGAACCGTCCGTACCGGCGGCGGGATGTGGAACGGTTGATCGAGCGGTTGCGTTCGGTTCCGGAGATGCGGATTCGTACCACAGTCATTACCGGTTTTCCAGGTGAAACTGCGCAGGAGTTTTTCGAGCTGAAGGAGTTCATAAAACAGGTTCAGTTTGACCGGCTTTCCGGATACGTCTACTCTCCGGAGTCCGGGACCGCTGCCAGCCGGTTGAAAAACCGGATAAGTCCAACAGTCGCCCGTACCCGTCTGCGCCAGATTATGCTCATTCAGGCACAGATTTCCCGAAGAAAACTTTCCGGTTTAAAGGGGAGAGAAATTCCCGTTCTGGTTGACTTTCCGGGGATTGGTAGGACCGAGTGGGACGCACCGGAGATTGATGGGGTGGTGAAAATTCGTGGCAATACTCCAGCACCGGGTAGTTTCTTAAATGTCCGTATTGTCTCCAATTCCACCTACGACCTTACCGCCTATGCGATTTGATTGGTGGTGATTTTTCCTTTGGTTCTGATGGCTTCCAGTTATTTACGAGACGGTTGACACTCTGGGGGCGTTTATTACAATTGTTTTATGAAAGAAAAAAAGGGTATTGCCGTTCTGGCTTCGGGTCGGGGGACAAATTTTGAGGCACTGGCAAAAGCCTGCGGGCGCGCCGATTTTCCCGCCGAAATTAGAATTCTGATCGCGAACGTTCCGGATGCGCCGGTGCTCAATCGGGCCGCCACCTTTCGGATTCCTACGGTGGTGATTGACCACCGGCAATTTCCCACCCGCAAGTCATTTGAAGAGGAGATGCTTAAGGTACTGGAGCCCCATCAGGTTGCGCTCGTCTGTCTTGCCGGATTTAACCGGATCCTTTCGCCTAATTTTCTGGCACGTTATCCATTGCGGATTATGAATATCCATCCCGCGCTTTTACCTGCTTTTGCCGGACTGCAGGGGATGGCGGTACATGAGGCGGTAATCAATTATGGCGTTAAAGTAACCGGCTGTACCGTTCACTTTGTTACCGAGGATGTTGATTGCGGTCCGATAATCGTCCAACGGGCGATTCCGGTCCGGGAGTGCGATACGCCAGATTCGCTGGCGGTGCGGGTGCTGGTGGAGGAGCATCAGGCGTATCCCGAGGCGGTCAAGCTTTTCTGCGAGGACCGGCTGGAGGTAATCGGGCGCCGGGTGGTAATTAGGCTCTGATGAACAGTCGGCTGCGGGTAGGGGTGGTTGGTTGCGGTGCGCAGGTCCAGTTTGCCTACATCCCGGCGCTGAAGACGAATCCCAATATTGAACTGGTGGCACTGTGCGATGTTAACATTCGGAAACTCCGGCAGCTTGCCACCTTACATAATGTCAAGCGCTATTATTCCGATTTTGACCGATTGAAGGAAGACGCAGAAATTCAGGCGGTGATCATAGCCACACCCACCTATCTCCATGCGCCGATGGCGATGGCGGCGATGGAATACGGCAAGGATGTGCTTTGTGAGATGCCCCTGGCGGTGTGTGCCGAAGAGGCGCGGGAGATGGTCGCGGTAGCGGTGCGCAACAGGCGACGGCTGATGCCCTGTCTGGTGACCCGATTGCGGGCGGATGTACAGATGGTCCGGCAGTTTATATCCGGGCAGGAACTGGGTCGGCTTTACTACTGTAAGACGGGTTGGTTGCGGGGCAGAGGGGCGTGGAATCCGGGTGGGTGGTGGGGGGATTATCATCGTGTTGGAGGTGGGGTGTTTCTCAATCTCGGTTCGGCACTACTGGATTCGGCGCTCTGGCTTCTGGCACCGGCCAAGCCGGTTTCGGTTATCGGGGTGGCGGCACGGCGGAGCGCCACATTACCGGCAGAAGATACCGCCTTTACCCTGGTGCGATTTGACAGTGGTTTGGTGCTGACGGTTGAGGTGGGCTGGAGTCTGTTGATGGAGAGAGATTTTGTCTATTTCAATTTGTTTGGAACTTCTGGAGCGGCACTGTTAAATCCGCTCAGTATTAATAAGGAGATGCACGGTAGACTGGTAAATATTACTCCTCAAATTCCCAGCCGGGGACTGCTCCGGGAAGCCTATAAGCGGTTGATCGCGGTGTGGGTTGATGCCCTGCTTAAGGATATTTCACCGGTTGAGACGAGTGCAGATGCGCTGCTGATTCAGGAGATTGCCGATGCCTTTTATCAATCAAATTCGCTGCGGAGAGAGGTTTCGTTAACTTCGACTTCATCAAGGTTATTATCAGAAGGTCATTAATTTTAGCGCTCGCCGGTGCCGGACTGGCACTTGCTTTTGCTCCATTTCGGTTCCGGTTTTTGGCTTTTGGGGCACTGGTTCCGCTTTTTTGGGTGATTAAAAACGCCGGTAATTACCGTCGGGTATTTTTCTGGTCATGGCTTTTTGGGTTCTTTGCTGCCGGGTTTCATCTCTGGTGGCTATGGTTTCTGGTGGTGCCGGTGGAGCCGATAACCAGGTTTCTTTTGAATGTCGGGGTGGTGCTTCTGTTCGGTTATCTTGGGCTTTATTACGGGCTTTTCGGTTTGGCGGTGCGCCGGTTCGGGTTCTGGTCAGGACCGTTGATTTTACCGCTACTGGAGTTTGCCCGGTCTCGGACTCAGATTGCTTTCCCCTGGAACCTGCTGGGTTATGCAATGACCCCTTATCCACCGGTTATGCAACTGGCGGCGCTGGGTGGGGTGTATTTTGTTTCCGCCTGGCTGGTTCTGGTTAATCTTCTGGTATATTATTTTATCTTCGGGAGGAGACGGGTTTATTATGCCTGCGGATTGGTGTTGTGTTTGCTGTTGCCGGTGATTTACTGGTGGGTTCGGCAGAAGCCGTTTGAGCCCTGGTTTCGGGTGGCGATTATTCAGCCGAATGTGTCGCCTTTTGAGAAAGGGGACTGGGATGCCCGGGAGCGGATTCAATCGGACTTAATCCGACTGACCCGGCAGGCGGCGGCAGAAAAACCGGATTTGGTGATCTACCCGGAGACCGCCACATTGGTGGATATCACCCATTCCACGACAATGGGACCGGCACTCCACCGGCTCGCCGATTCTTTAAATGTGGAGATTTTTACCGGCTCGCCGATTTACGACGATGAGCATCGCACCTGGCATAATGGTGCGGTGTTGATTCGTCCCGGAGAACATTCCATAACCCAGCGGTATTACAAGCTGCGGCTGGTGCCTTTTTCAGAAAAGATTCCCTATGCCGACGAACTACCGTTTATCCGAAAACTGATCGGGACTGCAGATATGGGAAACTGGGACCGGGGCTGGGAGTTTAAGGTTTTTGATTCACGGGTGGGCAAAATTTCGGGTTTAATCTGTTTTGAGGCAATATTTCCTGACCTTTCCTGGGAGTTTGTCCAGCGGGGGGCACGATTACTCGTGGTGGTTACGAACGACGGCTGGTTTGGAACTCTGCCCGGTGCCTATCAGCATGCAGAACTGGCGGTGGTTCGCACGGTTGAAAACGGGGTGCCGATGGTTCGCTCAGCAAATAACGGGATATCGTTTATTGTTGACCCCTACGGGCGGGTGTTGAAAAAGAGCGGGTTGTTTACTCAGGAGGTTCTCTCCGGTGTCGTGCCGAAACCGTTGCCGGCAACCCTTTATCGTAAGTTTGGGGATCGACTTTTATTGCTCTATCCTCTATTGTTGACAGTTGGGTTGGTTTTCAAACTCTCCCGGAGGACAAGGGGGAGAAAGATACAACAGGAGAACAAATAGTTCGGTAATAACCTGGTAGTCTAATCAGGGGAATAAAAACTTCACTTTAATTTTTCGGCAATGGCGATGGGGCGAGAGAGATTTTCGGTTTTGCCATCCGTGTTTGTGGCACGGATGTTCAGAATGTAGATGCCGGCGGGTAAAGTTTGGAGCAGGTTGTCGGTCCCGGTCCATTTGAGGTCGTAGTAGCCACCGGCGGTGTTATTCAGGAGTTCCCGTACCGGTCTGCCTTTAAGGTCGTAGATTACCACGGTTAGTCGACAGGAGCGAGGGGAGTTTAACTGGATGGTTAGAACGTGGTGTTCTGCTGGAATAAAGGGGTTGGGGAAGATGCTATCAAGGCGAAGCCGTTCGGTGGGCGGAAAGGCGGCGGAGGTGTCGCAGAGGTCTTGGGGGAATCGGGGCATTAACTGGTAGCCGGTATTATAAGGTGGTTCGTAGTCGTATTGGCCAACGATGCCGGTGAAGCGAATTCTGCTGTCGGTGGTCAACCAGTTGACTTGGATGCCGGTGTTGTCGTTTATCCGGACCGATATTGCCGGAGTTCCATTTTTGACCACCAGGTTGTAGCCGGAGCCGGAACGAACCGGGGTGGATACCACATCGCCAACAACTGTGAGCAGGTTACTTTCCATTGCCTCGGTCAGGGGCAAGTTAAAAGGAAGAATACGTGGGGTAAGTGGTAATGGAAGACTGTCTGAAACCCACACCGCCCCCGATGTGATTTCGGTCAATCCGTTGTATTCGGTAATCTTGCCGATGGCGGTCAGTTCTACACCGAGGCTGTCAAGGAAAGGTGTCTGATTTGTCGGTGCGACACAGTTGTAGATGTTGACACCGCCGGTCTGGTCCTGAATATAGAGGCTCTTGGTGGTGCCGGTGGTGAATATCCGTGCCGGACCGGTAACCCTGCCCTGGATTCGGACCCAGCTATCAATTAATGCCGGAGTTACTCCGTCCGGTCCAGGATGTTGGACTTCAGCGATGGTTTTTAGCGGAAGATCAGTGGCGCTGCGAGAAAAGTCCTCTCGATAACGGGGTAATAGTTGATAGCCGACAAGGGGCTGGGTGGTGTCAGAGGTATACTGGCCCTTAATGCCAATGATGGTGAAGGTGTCGGGGAAGCAGATAAACCCGGGAATCGGCGTCTGAGCATCAATGCGCACGCTTGCGGTACCCGATGAGTCTTCCAGTTTGTAGTTGCTGTTGGCTTCCAGAAAAAGGTTGCTGATGCGTATCCCTTTAAGATACACCAGTTCACCTTCGTATTCTTCAGAGTTGAGCTGGGCACAGTTGAGCTGGCGGGGTGGTGGGAGTGTCCGGCCGCTGGCAAGGAAAGTAACGGTGGCGCTGGCAATTTCGGTTTTTCCTCGGTACCAGTCAACCCGGCCGGTAACCAAAACACTGTCACCCAGTTCGGCGTTTTGCATTGTGAAACTGAATACATTGACGCCGGCACTGGTATCCTGGATGTAGATGTCGGTATAACGGGTGTCAAACAGACTATCCGGTGCGGTGACGATACCGGTTACGGTTACCAGCTGTCCCTGGCGGTCGGGTTTGCCATTGCGGTCGGCATCCTCAATTGCCCACCTTATCGGGACCACCTGGGCATAGGCGGGTAGAAGACAAACAGTTAATGTGATAAGGAGAAGATTTCTCGGTCGGCTCATTTTTTGAACTCCTGTTCTATTTGTGCCGCGGCTTCGTCTAGCGCTTTTTTCGGTGCCACCCCAGCGCGGATGATTTTTTCCAGCGCTTCGCCAAGGGCGCGGCGCCCACTAAACCAGATATCTGTTTTGGGCTCAAAATACAAATAGTCAATTTGCTGGAGCACGGCGGCAAGTCCGGGCGTCTCCTGAATCAGCTGTTGGTATTCGGGTAGTTCCTGGGCGCTTTTACGCACCGGTACATAAAAGGTTAAAGTTGCCCAGCGTGCCTGTTGCTGTGGGCTGGTGAACCATTTGATAAACCGCCAGGCAGCAGCGATTTGTTCGGGGGTGCCGGTGTTAAAGATTCCGATGTTGGTGCCGTAGCCGAGTACGGCGGGTTTAGCTGCTATTGGTAACGGGGCGACCCCTACTTTAAAGGTGAGATGGGGTTTGAGAAATGCCCAGGAGACCGATGTGCTCTGAATGCAGGCGATTTTACCCGCGAGAAAGTCATTTTGAGGTTCGTAGCCCGCACCGTAATAGACGCTGGAATCCACGTTCACCAGTTGATGGAGAAACTGGGCTGCCGTGATGCCGGCAGGAGAATTAAATAACACTCGTTTATTTTTCTCATCAAGATAGGCACCGCCTTGCTGAAGGAGCAGGGCACCGAACACACCCTCGTTAATTAGGCCGGCAGCACCATAGCGTCCCTGTTTTCGGTCGGTGAGACGGAGAAGCATCAGGCGTAAATCTTGCCATGTTTTGGGGAATTCTTTATATCCTGCCTGGGTGAGGAGAGATTCGTTGTAAAAGAACACCGGCAGGGATTTGTTAAAGGGCAGGGTAATAATTTTGTCATCCCAGGTGTTGGTTTCAATAAAGGCGGGGTAGAAGTCGGCCAGTTCTGCGGGGGTGAATCCGTCCGGGCTGTGAATAAGCGAGTCAATTGGGACCAGTTTGCCCAGGGTGTAGAACTGGCTGGTCCAGGACTCGTACATCTGGGCGATGTTGGGCGGGGCATTCACCTGAACCGCGCCCATTAGTTTCTGGGAGAGGCTGGAATAGTTTGCCATTGACACTGGTTGGACATCAACGTCCGGATGGGAGTGTTCAAAATCGGCAATCATTTTGTCCAGTGCGTCTCCCAGCGGTCCGCCCATCGCGTGCCAGAAGGTTACGACGGTCTTTTTGCCTTTTGCCGGCGATGTTGTGGGCCCGCAGGAGAGAAAAACAAGGGGAAAGGAAAGCAGGGCGGAGATGAAAATGCGGGGGTGTGCCATCGGGCAATTTTATCTCGGCGGGGACCGGAGTCAATTTTAACCCGGCGTGGTGGTTAGCGGTTGCGGCCGATATTTTTCTGGAAGCCGGTCATTTGCTCCAATTTTGACTTCGTTGGTAATTTTTCAGGTTATTTGGTGGTATTTAATTTTGCTGACGGAAGATGTTGACAGCGGTATTGATTGCGGGGATAATGGGTTGTGGTGCTCAGGTTGGCGGTTAGTGTTAGGCCCGGACGGCTATTGGCCGTCGGTCGATTCCTTTAGTTTTTCCGCAATAAAAAGGCTATGGCGATTTCATTTAAGGAGTTGAGCGATAAGTTTGAACCGCTACGGCTGCGCCGGGTAGAGTTGGAACGGTTGTTGACCGACCCGGCCGTTACCGGTGACGTTGGCCGTGTCCAGACGCTGACCAAGGAGTTCCGGCGGCTGAGTGCATTACTTAACCGACTGGCAGAATACGAGCGGCGGGAGCGAGAGTTGGCGGAGGCGGAGGAACTGAGCACAACCGCTGCAGAGCCAGAGTTGCGGGACCTAGCGGAGACAGAGGCGGAGCGATTGCGGAAAGAACTGGCGAAGATGAAAGGTGAACTTCTGGAGGCACTTCAGCCGAAGCCCCCGGAGTGGGAGAAGGGATGTGTGGTGGAGGTGCGGGCAGCAGCAGGTGGTGAGGAGGCGGCGCTTTTTGCCACGGATCTGTTCCGGATGTATTCCCGGTTTGCCGAGCGGCATGGACTGAAGGTTGAGGTGCTTTCTTCCCGACCAAGTGACCTGGGAGGATTCAAAGAGATTATTTTTGCCGTTGAGGGAGAGTCACCTTATCGGTTTTTCCGTTTTGAGAGCGGAGTGCATCGGGTGCAGCGGGTTCCCAAGACCGAGGCGTCAGGAAGAATTCACACTTCTACCGTCACCGTGGCGGTGCTGCCAGAACAGGAGGAAAGAGAACTGAAGGTGAGTCCGGACGAGATAAAGATGGAAACATTTCGCGCCGGTGGGCATGGTGGACAGAATGTGAATAAAGTTAGTTCAGCGGTGCGGTTGACTCACATTCCTACCGGCATTACCGTTGTCTGTCAGGATGAACGTTCTCAGGCACGGAACCGGGTAAAGGCGATGAAAGTGCTGCTGGCGCGCTTGGGGGACCTCCGGCGTAAGGAGGAGATGGCGAAAACCACCGCAGTGCGGCGGAAGCAGATCGGCACTGGGGAGAGGAGCGAGAAGATCCGGACTTATAACTTTCCCCAGAGTCGGGTTACCGACCATAGAATCGGTTTTTCCCTGCATAATTTGGATGCGGTTTTAGATGGCGAACTGGACCCGCTTTTTGAGGCATTGGAACGGGCTGAGGCGGAGTTGTGAACAGTAATTTAGCACCGGGCAGTGCGATTGGTGAGATTGAGTCGGCTCGGCGGTTGGTTTCCAAAGACGAAGCGGAGTTTATTCTTCTTGGGCTTTTGGGCTGGCGGCGTCATCAGATTTATTTTGAACGAACACGGTTGAGTTCGGTGCTGGTCCGGCGATTCCGAAAAAAAGTGCGGCAGGCGGCAACCGGTGTGCCGGTCCAGTATCTGGTGAATTCGGCACCGTTTCTTGACCTGGATATTTATGTGAACCGGCGGGTTTTCATTCCCCGACCGGAGACCGAGGAACTGGTTTTGCGGGCCGCCAAGTTGGTGGCGAAGCCGAAGGTAATTCTGGACTACGGTACCGGTTCGGGATGCATCGCAATTGCACTGGCAAGAATTTTTCCGGAGGCACAGGTTTGGGCGGTTGACCGTTCCCGGGCAGCGCTGACGGTAGCCCGCCGCAATATCCGTGCTTATTGCCTGGAGGACCGAATTCATTTGCTTCGGGTGGAAGCGGTTACCGCTCCAGAAATGCAATTTTTGACCGGCAAGGTAGACCTGCTTATTGCCAACCCTCCTTATGTCCCTAGGGAGAGATGGGGGCGGTTGCCGGCAAAGGTGCGAAATTATGAGCCCCGGTATGCAATTGACGGTGGCGAGAAAGGGATGGCGGTGGTGAGTATGCTTCTGTCTCAGGGGGTGGCAATGGTTAAGCCCGGGGGAATTCTGGCAATTGAGATTGATTCTTCCCAGTCCGAGCTGGTGCGGGAGTTGTTGCCGGGGGCGATGGTAGAGCGGGATCTCGGGGGCAGGGTGAGGTATTTGTTCTGGCGAAGGGAGGTTGTTTGAGAAAGAGCAAAGGTAAGGCTTTGGTGGTTGGGCTGGTGGTGAACTGGAAAAAGCCATTGGCGCAGCAACTGGTGGTTCGCTTAGTCAGGTGGTTGAAGGGCAACGGGCACCGGTTGGTTTTTACTGATCCGCTGCCGCGGGGTCTGGGTATAAGCGGAGATGGTACTCGGGCAGAGTTTAGAAAGGCAGATCTGGTGTTAGCTTTAGGGGGTGATGGGACACTGTTGCGGGCGGTGCGTCTTGTTGGCGCTCTGGAAAAGCCGATAATGGGGGTGAATCTGGGCGGGCTGGGTTTTTTGACCGAGTTTTCCAGCCAGGAGGCACAGGCCGGGATTACGGCGTTTGTTCGGGGCGTCCATTGTGAAGAAAGGCGGATGGTTTTAGCCTGTCGGCTGGGAGATCATGGCGGAGAGCGCCGGGCGGGCTATGCGTTTAATGATTGTGCATTGAATATGGGACCAGCAGGCAGGGTGGTAGAGGTGAAGGTGCACTGGGAGAGTGACTTTGTCAATAAGTTTGTTGGCGATGGGCTGGTTGTGGCGACTCCGACCGGTTCCACCGCTTATTCTCTTGCCGCCGGTGGACCGGTGGTTTATCCGACGATGAATGCGATTGTACTCACGCCGCTCTGTCCGCACGCTCTTGCTGCCCGACCGATTGTTCTTCCGGCTGAAGGGACGGTGACCCTGGAGTTAACCGGTAAATCGCAGGGGGCGGTATTGAGTCTGGATGGACAGGAGAGATGGCGCGTTTGTCCCGGGATGCGGGTGTTTATCAGCCAGGCAGATTTTTCGGTTCGGTTGGTGGTACCCCAGGGGAAAAGCTATTTTGAAATTTTGCGGGACAAATTGAAATGGTCGGGAAGCCAGCGCTGATTTAAAAGAGTGGGATAGATGACTAATAATAACACCCGGCTTTTGACGTTGCCCAATCTGCTTTCTCTATCCCGGCTTTTGCTTTTGCCGCTGGTGCTCTTTTTTCTTTTCCGACACGAGGCGGTGGCGGCGGTCCTGTTAATGCTTTTATCCTGGTCAACCGATGCCCTGGATGGATATTTTGCTCGGCGATTGCAGCAGGTTTCCGATACCGGTCGGGTGCTTGACCATCTAGTGGATAAAATCTGGGTGGGTTCGGTAGTGGTGACGCTGGTTTTTATCAGTGATTTACCCCTTTACCTTGCCAGTGCCGTGGTGCTGCGGGATTTGTTAATTCTTGCCGGAAGTGTCTGGGTGATGAAGGTGCGGGGGTCATTGTTGTCGTCGGATGTGGTGGGTAAGATAACCGGTTGCGCTTTTGCCTTATTGATTATTTTTTATACGCTTAGTACCGGCTCCAGGAGCGGATTTCTCAGTTGTTTTCTGCCCCGGCTGGAGCCGTTCAAGGCTTTCGCCAACTGGACAGTGCTGGTGTTGATCTTTGTTTCGTTTATAAACTACCTGGTGATTTTTTTGCGGATAATGGTAAAATTCCGGCTCCCGGGCGAAATGGAGTAAATAGATAGAATTTATAGAAACGCCCTGGGGCCACTCTGGCCGAGCGCAGTAAGTGCGGTAAGACCCAGCATTACCCCAACCAGCGGAATCAGCGCCTCAGAAGGACTGGTGCCGCTACTTACCGCCCAGCCCAGTAGTATTAATAATAACCCGGCAAGGGATAGACTATAAGGGCGCAACCGTTTTTGCTTCATCTCCGTAACGGCTAAATTGCAGAATGCGTGCCAGTGGTCCAGGACGGGGGTTGAAGCATAACCTTCTGAAAATTAAAATATTATAAAATAGTATAACACTGAAAATTAATAATGACCGATAGTTTTAAGATGGTGGCAGTCAACCAACAGGTTGATTTTTCGGGCAGTTATGTACTGCGACCGGCAACCTGCTGGTAGGCGCGGTAAAAGTAGTTGAGTATTTTTTTCATCTCGGATTTGGTGACCGGTCCCATATGGCCGATTCGCACCACCTTGCCGCGCATTTCTGCTTGGCCGTTTGCGAGAAGGACCCGGTAGCGCTTTTTACACAATTCAACAATTTTTGTTCCGTCAACACCTTCCGGGAGCCGAATGACGGTGAGGGCGTTTGAAGGGTTGGTAGGAAAGATGTTTAATCCCATTTTGAGCACCTGTTCCCGAACAAATCGGGCGATAACCGCTTTTTCGCGCCATTGATTTTTTATGCCCTTCCGGTTGAGTTTTTTCAGGGCCAGGGCAAGGGCGTAATAGATTGAGATCGCCGGTGTCCAGGGTGGCTGTCCCTTTTCGCCGTACTGGCGGTACTGACGTAGATCAAAGTAGTATCGGCTATTATGACATTTCTCTACCTGTTCCCAGGCGCGGGGGCTCAGGGCAATAAAGGAAAGTCCGGGCGGTACCGCCAGCCCTTTTTGAGAACCTCCGACGACGACGTCTACGTGCCAGGCGTCCATCTGCAGTTCATCAACGCCCAACCCGGCAATGGCGTCAACCACGAGGATCCGGTTGAGCCGGTGGCAGATTTCGCCGAAGGATTTAATATCGTTCAGGGCGCCGGTTGAGGTTTCGGTGAGGGTGGTAAAGACATAACGGGTGGCATCGTTGGCTTTGAGTTTGCGTTCCAGTTCGGCCGGGGGGATTGATTCGCCATAGGGGACGGAGAGTTCATCAACGTAGGCGTTAAAGCGGATGGCGATTTCTCGCCAGCGTTCGCCAAATTTTCCACAACGGGCGACCACCACCCGTTCACCGGGGTTGACCAGATTGGCAACCGCTGTTTCCATAGCGCCGGTGCCCGAGGCGGTGATAACGTAGACCGGTTGGTTGGTGCAGAATACCTTCGCCAGTTCTTTGATTAATGACTGCTGGAGTTTGGTAAACGCCTGTTCCCGGTGGTAAACCAGATCACTGGCGAGTTCCTTAAGATAGGTTCGCGGAACCGCTACCGGTCCCGGGGTATAGAGTTTATATGGTGGTTTGATCATTTAAGTGTCTCCTTTGTTTTCTTTACCGCACAAAATTCGCCACACATTGTACAAGCTCCTTCGGTTCTTGACGGTTGGATTTCAAAAATAGTTTTTGCCCGCTCCGGGTCAATGCTCGTGGCAATCATTTCCTTCCATTTGAGGTTCGCCCGGAAACGGGAAAGGCGATGGTCCCAAGCAATGGCACCGGGATGCCGGCGGGCAATATCAGCGGCATGGGCGGCAATGCGGGCGGCGATTACTCCTTCTCGGACATCTTCAATATCAGGGAGACCGAGGTGTTCGGAGGGGGTAACATAACAGAGGAAATCGGCACCAAACCAGGCGGCGATAGCACCGCCGATTGCCGATGCGATGTGATCGTAGCCGCAGGCAATGTCGGTGACAAGCGGTCCCAGAACGTAAAATGGGGCACCGTCACAAACCGTTTTTTCCAGAAGAATGTTGGCTTCAATCTGATCCAGCGGGATATGCCCGGGTCCTTCCACCATTACCGCAACACCGGCGGCTCGGGCACGTTGAACCAGTTCACCGATGGTAAGTAGTTCGCGGACCTGCGCTTCGTCGGTGGCATCGGCGAGTGCACCCGGTCGCAGGCCGTCGCCAAGAGAGAGGGTAGCGTGATACTCTTTTGCCAGAGCGAGCAGTTCATCGTAATGTTCGTAAAGAGGGTTTTCCCGCCGATTGTAATGCATCCATTCAATCATCATTGTGCCCCCACGGCTGACTACGCCGCAGAGCCGGGAGCGAACCGTGGCGATATTATTTCGGGTAATACCGCAGTGGACAGTGATAAAGTCTACACCGTCGGCGAGGTGTTTTTCAATTCCCCGGAAAATGTCTTTGACTTTAACCTGGGGGAATGGTATGCGCCGTTGGCGGGCATCAACCGCAACCTGATAGATGGGAACGGTGCCGACCGGGACGGTTGATTCGGCAATAATCGCCTGGCGGACTTCATCAATGTCGCCCCCTACCGAGAGGTCCATCACCGTATCGGCGCCGGCGGCAATTGCTACCCGGAGTTTTTCCAGCTCGGTTTCCAGGTCGGCGCGGTCGGGCGATGTGCCGATATTGGCATTGACCTTCACCCGGGTTTTCTCACCCACCGCCAGGGGTTTGATTTTTCTTTTTTTGTTCTTTAGCAACACTACCCGTCCGATTGCGATTAGCCGGCTCAGTTCCGCCGTTGTCAGTCCTTCGGCACGGGCAACGGTCGTAACGGTTTTATTCTTCAACTGTTATTTCCTCCAACGATATTAGTCGTTCTGAACGGTCCTCGTAGCGAACCCGCAGTTTATGGGTTAATTGGTCCACCGCGGTGACAACGCCAGTGCCGTAAGGTGTGTTTATCCGTTCCCCGACCCGGGGACAGATGTTGATCATCCGGCGATAAACCTCCTCTTCATAACTGAGACAGCAGAGCAGTTTGCCACAGAGACCGGAGATTTTTGTCGGGTCCACAAACAGGTTTTGCTGGCGTGCCATCCGCAGGGTGATTGGTTTTAATTCTTTTAATAAGTGTTTGCAGCAGACCACCCGACCACAGAGGCCGATACCCCCGAGGAGCCGGACGTGGTCCCGGGCGCCGATCTGTTTTATCGCCACCCGCACGTTTAGCGCCGAGGCGAGTGTCTTGTGGAAGATCTGGAAGTTCAACCGTTGTTCGGCGGTGAAGTAAAAGCAGATTTTTTTCCGGTCCAGACGCCAGTGGGCACCAACTACCTGGAGGGGAAGTTGATACTCGTCCCGGAGGCGGCGGAATACCTCAAGGGCGTGGGCGGTTTTAGTTTCCAGTTCCGCCCTGGTCTGGAGGTCCTCGGCGTTTGCGCGCCGGAGCACCATTCCTTCCGGCGGGCGGGTGCTCTCGGCGTTTAGGAGTACCAGCCGCCCCAGATCTTCGCCATCGTCATCGCTAATTACCACCATTTCACCAACTTTCAGTTTTATCTCTGGCGGGACGACATACCATTCGGTTTTGAAGGGGTTGAACTGCACGAGCCCGAAGAGTTCTCTTTCTGCCATATCAGTGATACTGGTTTTGTTCCTCCGGGGTCAAAAGATTTTCCAGACCGGTGCTGGGTTCATCGGGACTGTTGGTCCAGGCGAGTTGGTAGTCACCGTCACCGCGAAGGTCAATAAAGATAAAAGTGAGACCCAGCTGGTAATAGTGCCAGTATTCCCGTGGTTTGATGTCCATTTCCATTGTCTTGCGCTCTACCGCATCTGGTTCACCGTATTTGACATAGATTCTACCCCGGTCGGTTTTTACTCCCGGGGTGCGCGCGGTTTTGAAGCGAATCTGGGCGGTTTCCATCCGGCGTACGAATTCGCTCAAATTGTGTTTGGACCAGAACCAGGCAAGGTATGCCGTCTTACCGGAATCAGAGAGGTTGTTGTAATAGGCAAGCTCCTTAGGGGTAGCCAGGAACTGGATTTCCCGATAGTACGGTTCTTCCCGCGGCGATGGTTGAAACCGGTAGGGGCTGCTCACTGCCGTGGGTTCAGTGCCGATGGTGAAGGAGCGCTCGGTGCTCACCCGCTGATTATTACTCAGGTCGGTGAGTTGAGCGATAAATATGTAGGAGCCGGACGGTAGACTTTCTATATTGAGTTCCAAAGTGGTGGCGGTCTTGGTTCCGGATTTCCGACGACGAAACGGTTTCGCGGAGAAGAAAGTATCTTTCCGGTTGGCACCGAGCACTTGGTAGCTAATTTCATACCCCCCGGAATCCGGTTTCAATCCATAGCCTTCAAAATAGGCATACATCCTTTTCACCCCGTCGGCGCCAAAGCGGCGTCCGGGGTTTGGGACAACACCAAATCCGCCGGTGATGGTATCGGCGATTAAACCGGCGGCAAGTTGGACCGAACTCAAACTCAGGCCGCGGCTGAGGTCCGGCACGACAATTGTGTCGGTTAGCGTCCCCTGACCAGCCGAATCGGCAATGGTAGCGGTTATTTCGTAGGTGCCGGGAGGGGCGAATACACTGAACTGGTCAACAAATGTCCGCCGGGCGGCCATCGCCTCCCGGAAGCTTTTGATTCGGGCGCGCTTGCGCAGACTACCGGCGGTAGCAAACTGATTGTCCAGTCCTTTCATGGCAAAACTGATGGTGAAGGGAGCGATTAACTGGTCCTCTACAGGCAGGAAATGTAACTGGTCATATCCGATGCCGTAATAAAACTCTACCCGTGATGAATCGGCGTTTCCCTGAAATGCCGCCCAATCAAGGTTAAAATTTAACCCGCTGGTTAGGACTAAAAACAGCCACACAAGGTTGCCCATCTATCCCCCTCTGGGATTAACCAGGACAAATTCACCGGACCCGAACCGGTCAACAAAGCGAAATGAGCGGTTTTGCGAAAAGTAATACCAGATTTCCTCTGCCGGTCGGTCAACTTCAAAAGGTCGCGATTCAACCTGGTCCGGTGGTCCATACTGGACATAGACCCGGGCCCGATCGCTCCGATAGCCCCGGTCGCCCTTGCGGAAATGTTCTTCGCAGTAGGCGATGCGGGAAAAGTATTCTTCTTCCTTTTCGTTTACCGGGGTTGAGGGGTTAGGGTCCCAGGATCGCCAGAACTCCTGCCAGGCGGTCAGGCGTTTTGTCCGCGGGGTCGTCTTTAGTTTTCTCATCTCTTCGGGGGATGCGATGTAGAGTAACTGGTCAATTTTTGTTTCCCAGGCGCTGTCGTCGTAGTAAAAGGGCAGGTCAATTCGGAAGACACTCCTGCCGACAGGTTGCAGTCCATCGGTGGTAAATACCAATGCTTCCACCGTGTATTCGCCGGAATTGAACTGCGCCGTACCCGTGGAGTCGGCGACCGGTAAGGCAAAAACTGCCCGGCGGATTCCCGCTGATTCTGCGAATGGCACGACACCGCCATTTGCGACTTTTTTTCCTTTTAGTATGACCAAGCGGATGCTATCACCAGTTTTTGCTTCGGCGGCAATCGTCACGGTGTCACCGATACCATAACTACGGGTAGGGTTGGGTTGGCCGGATTTTAATAGCCTTAATACCACTGATCCCGGTTGTGATTGGAGGGGGAAGTTCGCCACTGCCCAGCGTTCGCTGAAAAGGTCGGATAGGGTTAGCTCAGCCCGGCGGGCATCGGCCGGAATGGCGATCCGGAGGAGTTCAGTGGCCACGGATTCCCGATTTACCGTTGTCTGGTAGTCCCGGGTTTTTATTTTTCGTTCCCAAACATCACCAACGATGATGTTGCCGTGCTTATTTTTGACTTCAAGCGTCAGGCGGTAACGGGCGGCAAAGCCACCGGTATCACGGACAAAAGACAGGGAGGAGTAGGGAATTTCGTAAGCTATTTCCAGGGTGATGGTGCTATCGTTTCCTTGATATACGAGCGGGTCGAGATTCAGTTTGAGATTGCCCTGAACAACGGGTTGAGTTCCCCCGGCTAAAACCACCACGGCAATAATAATCGGGTTCATAAATTCAGTCTTTAAGTTTAGATAATTGTTCCATAAAAGTCAAGAATGCGGGGGAAACGGTAAGATTATCCCGCTGAGGTCGGAGGGGTCAGTACAATACGGCATTTTAATTTTGCTGTTAATGGCTATCGGCGGAGGGTCCGGAGGAGATGGCGGATCTGGTCCAGTTGTTCGTCGTAGCCCCGGCCGCTTAATGCTTCTTCTGCCATCTGTTCGGTGGTGCGGTCGGGACTGGTGATTTTACGGGCGATGGCCTCCATGCCTTTCGGGTCGCCGATGCGGCGGAGGGCAATGATGGCGGTTTTGCGGACATTTGGGTCGGGGTCGTCGAGGCGGCGGATTAATGGGTCAACTGCCCGGTGGGAGCCGATTCTACCCAGCGCACGGCAGGCGGTCATTCGGACCAGCGGTCGGGAGGTAACGGTGAGGTTGATGAGCGGGTCAATCGCAGCGGGTCCGAGGTCGCCCAGCGATTTGGTCATTACCATTGCCACATCCTCCCGGGGTTCGGTTTTGATCGCCTCGGCGAGCGAGGTGATTGCGTCCGGGTTGCCGATTTTCCCCAGTGCCAGTGCCACTTCAAACCGGACCTCGGGGCTGGAATCGTTAAGCAGGGGCAGGAGAAGCGGAAGTGAGTTTTGGTCGTGGAGTTCGCCTAACCTTTTTGCCGCTGCGGCCCGTTTTTGCGGTTCCCGGGCGGACAGTTGTCGGTGCAGTCTCGCGATTTCCGAAGTACAGAATATCAGCAGGGTGATGAGGAAGAGGCCGTGATGACGGTGGCACATAGAGAAATTTTATTCGGTTCCGGAGCGAAGTCAACTGCCCGGGTGATTGTATTGACATTTGGCCATGGGTAAATAATATCCCTGCGTGAGCACTTTTCTTCTTGAGGTCGGAACCGAGGAATTACCGCCCGCGGTGATCGCTCCTGCTGGAGCGGAGTTGATGCGCCGGGTGCTTTTACTTTTAGAGGAAAACGGTCTGCGGTGGGAAACGAGTGAGATGTTTTTTACTCCCCGGCGTCTGGCGGTGCGGATAAGCGGTGTGCCGGAGGAGAAACCAGCGGGCCTGGTTGAGGTCCAGGGACCGCCGAAACGGGCTGGTTTTGACGCTGCGGGTGAGCCGACCCGGACCGCGGTAGGGTTCGCCGCCGCCCACGGCAAGAAGCCTGAAGATCTCTTTGTCAGGGTAACGGCAAAGGGGGAGTATCTTTTTCTCCAGAAGGAGACACCGGCGGTTCCGGTCCGGGAGATTCTTCGGGGGGCACTGGCCGAGGTGATTCTGAGTTTGCCGTTTCCGAAAACGATGCGCTGGCAAGAGGGGAGGCTGCGTTTTTCCCGCCCGGTGCGCTGGCTTTTATGCCTTTTTGATCAGAGTGTGATCCGGGTGGAACTGGATGGGCTGGTGGCGGACAACCGGACATTCGGTCATCGGAATTTTACGTCGGCACCGGTAATTGTGCCCAGCCCAGCGGATTATGAGCGGCTTCTCTTTGAGCATCGGGTGCTCGTGGACCAGCAGGAACGAAGGAAAATGGTGACTAAGTGCTGCGGGGAACTGGCAGGCAGTGTGGGGGGCGAATTGGTTCCGGATGCGGAGCTGGTTGAAGAAACGGTAAACATTACCGAGTTTCCCGAGCCAATTCTTTGCCGTTTTCACCCCGACTATTTGAGTCTACCGAAGGCGGTGCTGGTAACCGCGTTGAAAAAACATCAACGTTGTTTTTCGGTCCAGGGGCAGGATGGCAATTTGCTTCCCTATTTTATTGCCGTGACGAACACGCCGGGTTGCGCTGTGGAACAGGTCCGGTTCTGGTATGAGCGGGCAATTGAGGCCCGGCTGCGGGATGCCCGTTTCTTTGTTGAGGCGGATCTGAAACAGGGGCTTTTGCCACTTGTGGAGGAGGAACGGCAGGTGGTCTGGATTGAGGGGCTGGGCAGTTATTATGACAAGACACAACGGTTGCGGCGGCTGAGCGTTTATTTAGCCGGTGTGGTCAAGGGGGTGGATACAAAGGCATTGGACCGGGCGGCATTGCTGTGTAAGGCGGATCTGCTGAGCAATCTTGTCCGGGAGAAGGAGTTTACCAGTCTGCAGGGGGTGGTGGGCGGTATTTACGCTCGCCTCTTGGGCGAACCCGAGGCGGTGGCAACCGCAATTGCCGAGCATTACCAGCCACGGAGTTTAGACGATGAGTTGCCGAAGACGGTCCTGGGCGGAATTCTCAGTATTGCCGACAAGGTGGACAACATTGTCGCCACCTATCTTACCGGGAATATTCCCACCGGTTCTGAGGACCCGTTTGCGGTGCGCCGGCAGGCGACCGGGATGCTTTTGATCATTCTCAGTCAGGGGTTACCGGTCAAGATTGATGAGCTGGTAAAGGAAAGTTTGGCGGCTTTTGGTCGGGCAGATGAGCATGTTCAGCGGCTGGTTCTGGAGCTTTTCCGGGAACGCATGGGCGGGATTCTGGCGGAGCAGGGGATAAGGTATGACGTGGCCAATGCGGTGCTGAATACGGTATGGCACACACCGAGCGAGGCGCAGGCGCGGGCACGGGCGCTTGCGGAGTTTCGTAATCAGCCGGAGTTTGAACGGTTGATCATCGGGCAGAAGCGGGTGAACAATATTTTGCGCGGGCAGGAGGTTAGCGGTTTACCGGAGCCGGAGCAGTTCGCCGAAGAGGCGGAACGGTGGCTCTGGGCCGAGGTTCAGCGGGTGCAACCAGAGGTTAATCGGGCGCTGGCCGAGGGGGATTATCGTCGGGTGCTTGAGCTGCTACTTTCCCTGCGGCCGGCGATTGACCGGTTGTTTGACGATGTCTTGATAATGTGTCCGGATGAGGTTTTGCGAATAAACCGGCTGCGGTTGTTGTCTGCGGTCCGTTCCCTTTTCTATCAGGTGGCAGATCTTTCTGAAATTGTTCTGGAAGGGGAATGAGGCTCTGCATCCGGGAAGGGATGGCGCTGCTTTTGGTGTTGGTTTTGGGATTTTTCAGTTGTGGTAAACGGGGCGAAATGGCAAAAAACGGTGCCGGGGAAACGGGAAAACGGGTAGTTGCTGAGGTGATTATCAAAGGTAATCGGCTCTGGGCCGAGGTGGTTGATACTCCGGAGAAGCAAGCGCAGGGGTTGATGTTCCGTCCGGTTCTGGCGCCCGATTCAGGAATGCTGTTTGTGTTTGAGCGGGATGATACATTGCGTTTCTGGATGAAGAATACCTATATTCCCCTGGCAATTGCCTTTATTGACGCCAATCGGGTGATTACCGATATCCTGGAGATGACACCTTTAGATACCCAGACGATTTACGCATCATCAAAGCCGGTCCGTTATGCCTTAGAGGTTAATTCCGGCTGGTTTTTTTCTCACCGGATAGGGGTGGGTGATACTGTGAGTTGGCGATGGTAGGGGAGTTTTTCCTTAATATAAGACCCCAGAAATTGATGAATGTTAACGGTGGAGTTGGACACCAAAGAGGGATAGTTAATTTAAGTTACAGGATAGCAGATTGTTAGAAGGCCAATTTCAGATTGTTTTTCTTCTCAGGGGTATACCCCGGGGCTATTCCCGGGGTTTACGTGGTTGCTTGACAGAATGGTATAATACCGGTATTTTGTGAGGCGGTTGTTTATGAAATTCCGAGGGTTTGTTTTTCTATTTAATCTGTTTCTTATTTTTATTGGCTGTGCCTATTTTAATACCTTTTATAATGCTCAGTCGGCGTATCGGGAAGGGATGAGTTTGAAGGAATCAGGGCAGTCGGCTCAGGCAAAGATAAAGTTTGACCGGGTGATAGAGAAGTCGGCGCTGGTTATTAACCGCTGGCCAAAGTCAAGGTGGGCGGACGATGCGTTGTTTCTTATCGGCAGGAGTTATTATGAGAAAGGTGAGTATTCCCGGGCGGTGCGGTCATTTGAGCAGTTGCCGCTTGCTTTTCCCAGATCCAGGTTGATCCCGGAGGCGGAACTTTACCGGGGTCTGGCGCTGTTGCGGGAGGGCAGAACTGGCGTAGCCAAGGTGATTCTGGATGGGGTGAAGGCAAATTACCCCCGTTTTCGGGTGCTGGCGGAGTTTCACCTGGCACTTTCGGCTTTAGAGCGGGGCGAAGTACAGGAAGGGGTTGCTTCGCTGAGCGCGTTTGTGCAAAGGTACCCGCGGTCCCGCTATCGGAGGGAGGCGTTGCGACAACTGGCCGAGGGGTGTCTGCGGTTAGGAGATTACCGCACCGCCGAGGAGTGGTTCTGGCGTTATGCCACGGTTGAACCCCAGCCGAGGTTGCGGGCAGAGGCCAAGACCAAGATTGCCCGCTGCCGGCTGGCAGAAGGGAAATTTGAAGAGGCGGTGAAAATGGTTCAGGATGTGCTGGGGCGGTATTCGGCCCTTGACGATGAGCTGAATTTGATTTTGGGGAAAGCCTATTTGGGGATGGGCAAGGTGGAGGCGGCGCTGTCGGTATTTGTTCGGGTTAAGAGTAATAATGCCCTGGGTGCGGAAGCGGCGTTTCTGACCGGAAAGTTTTATGAGGAGAGCCGGGATTTTGTTCGGGCGCGGGCGTATTATGATACCGCAAAGATGAGGAGGGCGGATTCGGAGCACGGGGTACTGGCAACCAAGCGGCTTTCCCTTTTAGCGGCGATTGCTGAAGATACGCTCCATCGGCGTACACCAGCAGAGGGGCTTTTTCTTCTTGCTGAGGTGTTTAATCTGAATTTAGAGGAGTATGACACCGCACTGGTTGTTTATCAGAAGGTTTATGATTCGTTTCCCGATAGTGAGTGGGCACCGAAGGCGTTGTTTGCCCGGGCGTGGATTTTGCGGCGGATAAAAGGTGATACCGTGGCGACAGGAGAGGCGTTGAAGAAAATTGTCGCGGAATATCCAGAGACGGAGTATGCCCGAGAGGCAAAGAGGTGGTTGGAGGAGTTAAATATCAAACAGTGATCAGGAGATGGTGAGGGGTCAAAGTTATCGGTTGCGGGTGAATCGGGTGCAGCGGTTAACCGAGGAGATTTTTTCGGTCTGGCTGTGCGCGCCGCGACTGGCAAAGGGAATCAAACCAGGGCAGTTTTTGGGGGTTAAGGTTACGGGACGGGATGATTTGCTTTTGCGCCGGCCGCTTTCGGTAGCTGATGTTAGCGGTAATAGTTTGCGGGTGATTTTCCGGGTGGTGGGTGAGGGCACACGGGTTTTGAGCCGGGCGAAGGTTGGTGATGAGTGGGATGTCCTGGCACCGCTGGGTAGTCCAGCGCCGTTGGTAAAGGGGCGGGATGTGGTTCTGTGTGGTGGTGGAGTGGGTGTGGCTCCTTTGCTCTATTTTGCCCGTCGGTTAAGCCGGGAAAACCGGTTAACGGTGTTGGTCGGTGCCCGGACCGCTCGGGAATTGATTCTGGTAAGAGATTTCCGTCGGCTTGGAGCCCGGGTTGCAGTTGCCACCGAGGATGGTAGTAGGGGGTACCGGGGGGTCGTGAGCGAACTGGTAGAACAGGCGTTAGGTGGCTTGCGGTCGCCGGTTGTTTTTGCCTGTGGTCCGGAGGGTATGCTGCGGACGCTGGGCGCGCGGTGTGGGGAGGTGCCGGTGTGGGGTTTTTTTGAGCAGCGGCTGGGTTGCGGTGTCGGGCTCTGCTACGGGTGTGGATTAAAAAGAAAGACCGGGGGTTATCTACGGTTGTGTAAGGAGGGGCCGGTGGTGCTTTTGGACGAGGTGGTGCTATGAACTGGGAGGTGGTGATAAAAGGGGTACGGTTTGCCAATCCGGTGCTGGCGGCTTCAGGTACATTCGGTTTTGGTTATGAATTTCGGCGGATCGCCAGCGGTCTGGGTGGGGTGGTCACCAAGGCGGTTACGGTTGAACCGCGGGCGGGTAATCCGCCGCCGCGTGTCGCTGAGGTGCGGAGCGGAGTGGTTAACTCGGTTGGTTTGGAGAACCCCGGGTTAGCGGTTTTTCAGGAAAAAATTTTGCCCCGGTTAAATGGGTTGAAGTGCCGGGTTGTGGTTAATATTGCCGGTAAAGAGGAAACGGAGTTTTGCTATCTGGCCGAGGCGTTGAGCGCCGGGAGGATTGATGCTTTGGAGTTGAATCTGTCCTGTCCAAATGTGAAGGAGGGCGGGGTTCTTTTCGGTCAGTCGCCGGCGATGGTGGAACGGATTACGAAAGCGGTGCGCCGGCGGACGGAAAAACTTCTGATTGTGAAACTGACCGCCAACTTCGTTGATCCGCAGGAGACCGCCCGGGCAGCCGAAGCGGGCGGCGCCGATGCGGTGAGTTTAATCAATACCCTGTTTGCTCTGGTCTTGGATGAGAATGGAAGACCTCTTCTGGGAGGCAGGACAGGGGGTCTTTCCGGACCGGCGATAAAGCCATTTGCCCTCTTCTGTGTTGAGCGGGTGGCGAGGGCGATTCGGGTACCGGTGATCGGGGGCGGCGGTATTGTCAACGGCAGAGACGCGTTTGAGTTTCTTTCTGCTGGTGCCAGAATGATAACCGTGGGTACGGCAAATCTGGTGGCGCCGGACGGTGCGCTCCGGGTCTGGCGGGAACTGGCGGCGCTGGGCCGGAAAAAGGGGTGGCAAGACAGGGCAGGAACTATTGGTAACAGCGGGAGGCAAAAATGACCAAACTGGTTCTCGCTTTGAATGTGGAAAGTCCGGCAAGGGCAAGAGATCTCTGGCGGTTGTTTGGCAACCGAATTGACGTTTATAAAATTGGCATTGACCTGTGGACAATGGCCGGTCCGCAGCTGGTGAGAGAGTTTGTTGCCGAAGGAGCGGCGGTGTTTCTGGATTTGAAGTTCTGTGATATCCCTTCGGTGGTCGGGAAGGCGGTGGCGGTAGCGGCTGACCTGGGGGTGAAGATGTTGACCGTTCATACAATGGGCGGTGCTGAGATGCTCTATGCGGCAACGAAGGCGGCAGCGGGCAGGGTGTTGATTTTAGGGGTGACGGTTTTAACCAGCTTGGACCGGACCGCCCTGACTCAGGTGACCGGTTGTTCCCAGGAGGTAGAAAACCGGGTCCTGGCACTGGCG
This sequence comes from uncultured bacterium, assembly GCA_964412225.1. GTDB lineage: Bacteria > Hydrothermota > Tepidihabitantia > Tepidihabitantales > Tepidihabitantaceae > CAYPNB01. Next base: position 48,995 of record CAYPNB010000008.1, read on the forward strand.
GAACTGGCGCAGAGTATGGGCTGTGACGGTGTGGTGGCTTCGCCCCAGGAGATTAAGGTTATCCGGAAGCGGTGCGGGCCTAAACTGTTAATCGTGACTCCGGGAATTCGCCTGGAGCCGACGGGTGAAGGTGATGACCAGCGAAGGGTTCTTACTCCTCTGGCGGCGGCCCAGGCAGGGGCGGACTACATTGTTGTCGGCAGGGCTCTGTACGAGGCGGCGGAACCGTTGCAGGCGGTAGCAGCAATTAAACGGCAGTTAGGGGGTGGCGACAATGAATGAACAATTGGCGCAGCTGGTCCGGGAGGCGGGAGTGGTTAAAGAGGGGCATTTTCTTTTGACATCCGGGCTACATTCGGACCGTTATTTTGAAAAATTTCGGATTCTGGAGCGACCGGAGATTTGCGAACGGTTTGCCCGGGTTCTGGCCGAGCACTTTCGGGATGCCGGGGCAACAGTGGTTTGTGGTCCGACAACCGGTGGTGTTATCGTTGCTTACGAGATGGCAAAACAGCTGGGTTGTCGGTGTGTGATTGCTGAGCGATCCGAGAGCGGGAGAAGGCTGGGGCGGGGGTTCCAGGTGGATGGTAACGATCGGGTTTTGGTGGTTGACGACGTTCTAACAACAGGCGGGTCAATTAAAGAAACGCTGCAGGCGATGGAGCCGACCGGTGCCCGTATCGTTGGGATAGGCGTGTTCATTGACCGGAGTGCCGGGGTGTCATTTCCGGTACCTTTCTTCGGCGCTTTTCGGGAACCGGTGCAGAACTACGTCCCGGAAAAATGTCCACTCTGTCAAGCGGGTGTGCCACTGGTAATTCCGGGCCGTGGTGGTTTAACTTGACATCAGCCGTTAAAGTAATTAAATTAAATTGATTGGCAGTGGTAATAAAAGTTTAAAAAGGAGGAAAAGCAATGAGAAGTATCGCAAAAGTTACCGCAGTTGTGCTGGGTCTTTTTTTCGTCCTGGCACTGGTTGGTTGTCCAAAGAAATGCGTTAAGCCGGTTAAAGAGGAGCCAGTGGTAGTGGAGGAGCCGGTGGAAGAGGCACCGGAAAAGATGCCGCCGGAAGTGGCGCTAACACTGCAGACAATTTATTTTGATTTTGATAAATCCGCCATCCGGTCGGGCGACGCTCAGATTCTGCAGAATAACGCCGACCTGATAAAGAAGGCGCTTGCGGCGGGGCAGAATTTTACAGTGACAATTGAAGGGCATTGCTGTCCAATTGGCACTTCAGAGTACAATATGGCACTCGGTCAGCGTCGGGCAGAGGCGGCGAAGAGTTACCTGGTTAAACTGGGAATTGACGGCACCATTCTGAATACGATCAGTTATGGCGAAGAGCGACTTGTGACCACTGACGAAAATCAGTATCATCTTAATCGGCGCTGCGAGTTCAAGACAACCAGGAGATAAATTTTATTCACCGCAATTCTTCCCGGTGGTTAAAACCACCGTTTTTAAGGCAGTGGGATGACAGCCAGTAGGCTGGAGCGGAAAGCCAAGAGATGCTTGGCAGCCGGGATGAGCCTGCTGGCTGTCGTTGTTTTTTCTCGCTGTGGGGGGTACCGGGAGTTTGTCCGCCGGGGGGAACTCCTGGATTCAATTGCGGTCCGTCTGGAGCGGATAGAAAGAAGACAGGCACAACAAGGAGAGGAAATCAACCGGTTGCGTGCCGATGCCCTTACCGCTTTTGGCGAGGTGGAGAAACGGCTAGGCGAAGTTGATGCCGAATTGTTTGACCTTCAGGAACAGCTGGACCGGATTGGCAGAAGGGTTGGTGCCTGGCGGGGAGAGTTGACATCAGCCGATGCTGGGGTTCAGCCGGAGACGACCGTTTTTCGGCCTGATACGACGGTTGCCGGGGTTGATGCGGATCGGCTGTACAATACCGCCTATATTGATTTTACCCGCGGTAATTATCAGGTGGCAATAACCGGATTCCGGCGGTTTATCAAGCTATTTCCGTCCAGCGAGATGGCGGATAACGCTCAGTACTGGGTGGGAGAGTGTTTTTATTCGCTTAATCAACTGGATAGCGCCTTGGTGGAGTTTCAACGGGTAGTAGAAGTTTATCCCAAGGGCAACAAGGTACCGGCGGCAATTTATAAAATCGGGCTAATTTACCAGATGGAGGGGAAGGAACATCTCGCCCAGCAACAGTTTAAAATGGTAGTAAAGAATTATCCGGAGACACCGGAGGCAAAACTGGCGCAGGAGCGCCTGAAGCCCGGACGGTAATCAAGGAATGAACTCCAGCGGGTTTCTGGCACCATTTGTTTCGGCCGGTCCGTTTGCGCTGGCGATAATCGTAATTCTATTTCTGATGTCGGTGGTAAGTTGGGCGATATTTTTTCTTAAAACCCGTCAGTTCCGGCAGGCGGCAGTTCAGAACCGGGGATTTCTGGAGGTATTTAATTACCGGCGGGGGCTTGACAATACAGCAGAACTGATTCATCTTTTTCCGGTCTCACCGCTTTCGGATTTACTGAAGGCGGCGGTTGACGAATGGCAGGTGTTGCGACGGGAGTGCGGCGGTGAGAACAGCGGTGAGTTATTGGTGCAACTGGTGCCGAATGTTACCGAGGCGATGGAGCGAGCGGCTTCCCGGGTTACCGACAGACTGGAGAGTTCGCTTTCCTTCCTTGCCATTACTACGATGGTGGCACCGTTTCTTGGGCTGCTGGGGACAGTGCAGGGGGTGCTGCGGACCTTTCTTTCGCTGCGGGGAGCGCAGTTGCCCACTCTGCAGTTAATTGCCCCGGGAATCTCCGATGCCCTGGTGACGACGGTGATGGGGTTATTGGTGGCGATTCCGGCAGCGCTGTTTTATAACTACTTTGTTGGTCGGGTACAGAACCTGCAGTCGGAGATGGAGCGGTTTATCTCGGAACTGACCGGGATTTTCCGGCGGCAGGTGGTGGCGGCGCAAAAAGGGGATAGGGATTAACGGTGAAGGGGCGACGGTTGAAGTTTCTTGCTGAGATGAATATCACCTCGCTTGCCGACGTAAGTTTTACCCTGATGATTATATTTCTCATTGCCGGTGTTTCCACTGCGCTCACCCGGCAGCAGGGGGTTGACCTTGATCTGCCGCGGACGAGTCGGCCGGAGCCGCAGCTACGCCCCGGTTTGGTGATTTCGGTTAAGGCGGATGGGCAGATATTTGTGGGTACGAAGTTGGTTTCCCGCCAGGGGTTATCCCAGGCGCTTAGTGACCAGCTTGCTCGGGGAGAATATGACCGGGTTTATTTACACGCCGACCGGCGGGTTGATTACGGAACAATAATGGATATTCTCGGCATTATCCGGGAACAGGGGATTTCTAATATCGGACTTACCGCCCTCCCGAAGTAAATGAAACGGGAGATATTCATCTCTTTTGCCGGCCACCTGGTGGTGATTCTCGGGGTGGGTTTTTTAACCACCTGGCTCGGACAGCGGCCGCGTGTTACCGCGCGACCGACGGTGATTACAGTGGAAATTTTAAGAGGTGGGATCAAGACAGAAAAGGAACAGAAGCCCGAAACTCATCTGGCAGAACCGGTGCCGAGACCGGCTCCGGCGAAGAAAAAAGAGGAACCGAAGCGACCGGAATCAAAGCCGGCGAAGAAAAATGAGGAGATGGTGCGCCGGGCAGGATTAGGAGCAAAGGTTGAGGGGGTAGCGGCCTTGGGATATAATTACTATTTACAGCAAATGCTGGAGCGGATTGGCGCGAATTGGACCGATCCCTATGGTAACGGGCGGCAGCTAAAGGCGACGGTGATGTTTGTTATTGAGCGGGATGGCAGGTTGACGGAAATAAAACTGGAGCGGGGATCGGGAGATGAACTTTTTGACGAAGCCTGTGTTCGGGCGGTGACGGTAACCGGTAAACTACCACCGTTACCCAATGAGTTTACCGCACCGCGATTGAAGATTCACCTTGAGTTTGAGAGGTGATGTTTGGTGATGACCAAATTAAAGGAGTAGAAAATGGTCGGAATAATTCTGGGGGCGGTGATAGTATTTTTGGTGCTGGTTTTTATCGGTACCTATAACCTTCTGGTGCGGAGCCGGAATCGGGTTCAGAACGGTTGGCATCAGATTGATGTCCAGTTGAAGCGGCGGATTGACCTTATTCCTAATCTGGTGGAAACGGTGAAGGGTTATGCGGCACATGAACGGGAAATTTTTGAGCGAATTGCGGAAGCTCGGGCGCTGGCGATCGGGGCGAAGGGGCCGGCAGAGGCGGCAAAGGCGGACGGTGTATTGACCGAGACACTGAAGACGCTATTTGCGGTGGTGGAAAATTACCCGGCGTTGAAGGCAAACGAAAATTTTCTCCGGTTGCAGGAGGAGCTTGCTCACACAGAAAACAGTATCGCCTTTGCCCGGCAGTTTTACAATGATGTGGTAATGGATTACAACAATCGGGTCCAAATGTTTCCAACTAGTGTTATTGCCGCAATGTTTAGCTTTAAACCGGCAGAGTTTTACCGGGTACCGGAGGCGGAGCGGGAGGCACCGAAGGTGAAGTTTTAAGTCGGGGGCGATGGCGGAACGGGTTAATCTCTATCAGTTGATCAGCCGCAACAAGTGGCTAACATTTTTCTTTATATTTATTTTTACCCTCCTCCTTGCGGTCGTTGGTTATGCACTCGGTTATCTGTTTCGCTGGGGGGCAGAGTATTATATTTTATGGGCTTTTTTCATCATTCTCTACAATCTGATTTTCTTTTACAATTCGGATAAACTGGCGCTGGCGGTAAATCGGGCGCAGCCGGCACCGGAAGGGGAGTTTTATCAGTTGCACAATGTGGTGGAGGAGGTGGCGCTTGCCGCAGGTATTCCCAAGCCACGCGTCTATGTGATTGATGATGAGGCGCCCAATGCGTTTGCCACCGGGAGGAGCCCCCAGCGTGCGGCCGTAGCGGTGACTACCGGGTTGCTGCGGATGATGAACCGGGCTGAGTTGCAGGGGGTGATTGCTCATGAGATTGCCCACATCCGGAATTACGATATTCTCCTGATGACCATCGTGGCAATACTGGGTGGGTTATTAATTCTTTTCCGGGATATATTTCTCCGCTGGGGATTTTTTACTGGTGGAGGCAGAAGGCGTGATGCTCGAGTACGGGGTGGTGGTCAGGCGGGGATGATAATGGTTTTGGTCGGACTGGTTTTGGCAATTCTGGCTCCGGTTCTCGTGGCGTTGATTCGCGCCGCGGTTTCCCGGGAACGGGAGTTTCTTGCCGATGCGAGCGGCGCCTATATTGTCCGTAATCCGTACGGGCTGGCGGGAGCGTTGCGGAAAATCGGCAACTGGTCGGGGAGATTGCGGACCGCGTCTTCTGCTACCGCTCATATGTGGACCGCCAATCCGTTTGGCTCCGACCATCAGGAAAGGGTGAACCCTTTTGCTTCCCATCCGCCACTGGCCGAGCGGATAAGGCGGCTGGAGAGCCTGACGATAGATTAATTGACCGGCACTTTCTTTTGGTCGGAATTCGGCGGGCGTCTGGTGGGTGGTGGTGGCGGCAGGGGGGCGGTTATTTTTCCTCCTTCCGGTTCAACGATACGGTCCAATTCGGACAATAGATCATCCCTAATCTGGACGGGAAGACTTTTCAGCCATAGGCGCTTGAGGGTGCTGCCATAGGCGGTGAGTTTGAGAAAGACCGGCGTTTGACCAGGCGATTTTGTTAGAACATCCCGGATTTTTACCATGAGCAAGTCGTCAAGGCGCTCAGCGGGAATTTCAATGGTGATCTTTTTTACCCAGCTCCGGGCGGTATTGAAGTCGCCGATTCTTTCGGCCCAGACCTGGGCCACACCGCCGGTTTCCTGAAATTGAGTTTCCCTGCTAGTACGGAGGCGCACCTTTCCTTGAACAATCACTAGGTTGTCAACCTGTAACAGGGGGCGATAGTTTTCCAGGAGGTCGGCGAATGCCATTATTTCTACCGAAGAGTCAAAGTCTTCCAGCGTGAGCACCAGGTATTCCCGGTCCCATCGGTCTTTGCGGGTCCGGCGTTTGGTAATTACCCCCCCCAGAGTGACCGTTTCACCTTCGGAAAGCTTTTCCAGGTCGGCAATGGGCAGCAGTCCGAATGCCTTATATTCTGCCCGGTAACGCTCCAGGGGGTGGGAGGAGAAATAAAACCCGAAAGCCTCTTTTTCGCAGGCGAGACAGAAGAGGGTGTTGTTTTCCGGTGGCCCCGGGGTGTTCTCAGATGATGGGCGGGACGGCTGTTCTTCGCCAAATAGGGCAAACTGTCTTTCCGCAAACAGGAGTTTTTCCGATGCCGCCTTGGTCATCGCCAAGTCCAGCTGGGTAAGGAGTTGGTCGCGGGGCTGGTCACAGGAATCAAACGCCCCGGCTTTGATGAGAGATTCAACCGCTTTGCGATTGACCTTTCCCCGGTTGCGAACGAGAAAGTCCAAGAGATTCTGATAGGGGCCGTTTTGTTCCCGTTCCGCAACAACGGCTTCAGCCGCGGCGACACCGATGTTTTTTATCCCGGCAAGACCAAAACGGACACCGTTGTCCTCAATTGTAAATCGGGCGGCACTACGGTTGATATCCGGACCCCGCACCGGGATGTCCATGCGTTGTGCTTCTCGGATAAACTTTGCCAGTTTATCCGAATCACCCAGTTCGCTTGTCAGCGATGCGGCGATGAACTCCTGGGGGTAGTTTGCCTTCAGATAAGCGGTGATATAGGAGAGATAGGCGTAACCAGCGGCGTGGGATTTGTTGAACCCGTAACCGGCAAATTTTTCTAGGGTGTCAAAGATGCGGGCCGCCTTTTCTGGTGCGATACCGGTATTTTGCCCACAGCCGGTGATAAACGCCTGACGCTGGGCGGCCATCTCTTCCGGTTTTTTCTTGCCCATGGCGCGGCGCAGGATGTCGGCCTGACCCAGGGTGTAACCGGCGAGGACCTGCGCTGCCTGCATTACCTGTTCTTGGTAGATCAAAATGCCGTAGGTCTCCCGACAAAACGGTTCTAGGAGCGGGTGGTCGTATTCCACCGGGGCGGTGCCGTTTTTACGCGCCAAATAGGTCGGGATGAGGTCCATCGGTCCGGGCCGATAAAGGGCGATGAGGGCGATGATGTGTTCCAGTTTCTCCGGTACGCTTCTCTTGCAGAGGTCGCGCATGCCGGTGCTTTCCAACTGGAAGACGCCAACCGTTTCTCCTTTCTGGAGCAGTTGATAGGTACGCCGGTCGGAGAAGTCAATCTGGAGCAGGGAAAAATCGGGTTTATTTTCCCGGACCAATTTTATCGCTTCATCAATAACCGTGAGGGTCCGTAAACCGAGAATATCCATTTTCAGAAGGCCGATATCCTCCAGCGAGTACATATCATACTGGGTACAGGTTTCACCTTCCGGGACCTTGTAAAGGGGCACCAGTTCCATCAGGGGGCGGGGTGTAATCACCACTGCCGAAGCGTGAACTGAGGCGTGACGGCAAAGGCCTTCCAGTTTCTGGGCGATGGCAAACAGTTCGGCATACTCGGATCGGGAGCGGATCAGGAGGTTCAACTCGATTGTTTCCTTGAGCGCCTCAGCCAGTTCTTTACCGGGGGGGATCATCTTGGCGATGCGGTCTACTTCGGTTATCGGGATATCCAGGACCCGACCGACGTCCCGGATTACCGCCCGGGACTGCATTGTTCCGAAGGTAATAATCTGGGCGACAGAGTCTTTTCCGTAACGGTTCCGGATATAATCGATTACTTCCTGACGACGGGCATCGGCAAAATCGACGTCAACATCGGGCAGAGTGATGCGTTCGGTAGAGAGAAAACGTTCAAACAGGAGACCGTATTTCAACGGATCAATGTCGGTAACACCGAGACAGTAGAGAACCAGGGAGCCGGCCGCCGAGCCCCGTCCCGGTCCAACCATGATATTCTGTTGTTTTGCCCAATTGATGATGTCCTGGACAATGAGAAAATAACCGGCAAAGCCCATCCGCTGGATTACCGTTAGTTCGTGATTCAAGCGTTGTTCAATTTCGGGAGTGGGATGAGGGTAGCGTTTTTTCATTCCGGTGCGGGCAAGGTGGGTGAGATAGGAAAATTCGTCGCGGAAATCCGGGGGTGGGGTGAATGCCGGCAGGTGAAAGCGACGGTGTTCAATGTCCAGGACGAGATCGCACCGTTCTGCTATTTCCCGCGTGCGTTGGACCGCTTCCGGCAGCTCGGAGAACAACTGGAGCATTTCTTCACCGGAGCGGAAATGAAAAGTCCCGCCGGTGAGACGGAGGCGGTCTTTGTCCTTTAAGCGCTTGCCAGTCTGGATACAGAGCAGAACATCCTGGGCCCGGCTGTCCTCGGGCCGGAGGTAGTGACAGTCGTTGGTTGCCACCACTGGAATAGCAAGTGTCTCAGCCAATTCGAGAATAGCGGGAATGATTTTTTCCTGTTCGGCCAGACCGTTGCGCATTACCTCCAGATAGAAGTTTTCCCGGCCGAGGATTTCCTGATACTGGGCGGCAGCATGCATTGCCGCATCGGGATTACCCCGGGTGAGGAACCAGTTAACCTCTCCCTTGAGACAACCGGAAAGGGCGATGAGGCCTTGACTGTATTTGGCCAGGATTTCTTTGTCAATGCGGGGTTTGTAATAAAAACCCTCCAGATATCCGAGCGACAGCAGTTTGATCAGGTTGTAATAACCGGTTTCGTTTTGACAGAGGAGGGTGAGATGGAAACTTGCCTCGGGAATATCGGTACGCACCTCTTTTTCTTGGCGGTTACCCGGTGCGATGTAAACTTCGGCGCCGATGATGGGTTTGATTTTTGCCTGCTTTGCCGCCTTGTAAAATTTGATTGCTCCGAACATATTGCCGTGGTCGGTCAGGGCAAGGGCCGGCATCCCGAACTCCCGGGCAAGATTTATCATATCGTCAATCCGGGATGCGCCGTCCAGCAGACTGTACTCAGAATGGTTGTGGAGGTGAACGAAATCGCTTTTTTGTTCTTTCCAGGGCATCGGTTTTGTTATAACCTTGTTTTGTCTTGATGTCAAATACGACATTATTAATTGAGCAGTTCACAGGTAAAAATTAATGTGTCAGAATGCCGAATTCATTCAGTGCGATTGTATAAGTTTTTATTTTTCCAGAAGTTATTGGTTATAATTTAATTTTCCCCGGATCGGGAGTGGGCATACCCCGGGTTACCCCCGGGGTGACCGGGGTGGTCGGTTGTTGACCTGGTGTTGGTAAAGGTTATACTTTTGGTTATAATGAAGCGCCTGGTTTTAATTGATGGGCATTCGGTGGTTTACCGTAGTTTTTTTGCCTTTATCCGCAACCCGCTCCGAAATTCAAAAGGGAGGAACACCTCGGCGATATTCGGGTTCGCTAACACCCTGCGCAAGGTTTTGAAGGAGCTCAAACCGGATTTCTGTGCGGTGGTTCTGGATGCGCCGGGCAGGACATTTCGGGAAGAGGTTTTTGGCGAGTACAAGGCCCAGCGACCAAAGATGCCGGAGGAGTTGAGTGAATCGCTACCAGTGGTAAAGGAGTTGGTTGTCGCTTGGGGCCTCAAGTTGTTTGAAATTCCAGGAGTGGAGGCGGACGACGTCATCGGTACGCTCACAAAGATGGCGCGGGAGCAGGGGGTAGAGGTGGTTATCGTCAGTTCAGACAAAGATATGTTGCAACTGGTCGGTGACGGAGTTGCGGTTTATGACCCCTGGAAGGAGAAGCGTTTTGGACCGGCAGATGTAAAGGAGAAATTGGGGGTGCCCCCGGAGCAGGTGCCGGATTTTCTCGCCTTGGCCGGGGATACGGTTGACAATATCCCCGGGGTTCCGGGAATTGGGCCAAAAAGGGCGCTGGCACTTCTTACGAAGTATGGTAGTTTGGAACGGGCGCTGGCAGAGGAGGAGCGATTGCGGGGGCAGGAGGAGGTGGTCAGACTTTCTCGGGAGCTGGCGCGGGTAAAGACGGATGCTGTGGTGAAGGTGGAGTTGGCGGAATTGCACCCGGGTGTACCGGACCAGCGGCGGCTGGAGCAGTTATACCGGGAACTGGAGTTTAATACCCTTTTGAGCGAACTAAACGCAGTGGCGGCGACACCGGGGTCGGAACCGCTGATGATGGTGGAGAGGGTTTTAGATGATAGAACCGGAGCGGAGTTATTGGCGGGCAAAGGGTTTGGTATTGCCTGGGAGCCTGGGCGGGGTTTGTGGGTTTCACCGGATGGGGAGAAGGTTTTTTCAGTGCCCGGGGCAAAAACAGAGTTACTTGAACGTTTGCTGTCGGCAGGGGTGGTGCGGGTTGGTTTTGATATCAAGGGGCAGGTAAAGGAACTGCATCGGGTGGGCAGAAATCTGAAAGGTCCGATTTTTGACGTTGGGGTAGGAGCGTGGTTGTTGGATCCTAACCGGAGGCGTTATGAGCCGGCTGATGTGGTGATGCAAGTTCTGGGGAGAGCAGGAGCGATTGGCAGCGGTGCCGAGCGAGCGGCCTGGGCGTGGCGGGTTTATGAAACCCTGCTTCCATCTCTTCAGGTGTTAGGGCTTATGCCGGCAGCCGAAGCGCAGGAGATGCCCCTGATTTTTGTGCTGGCCAAGATTGAGGAGCGGGGGGTAAAGGTTGACCTTGAGTTCTTCGCCCGGCTGGAAAGGGAGTTAATTGCCGAGCAACAGCAATTAGAGGAAAGAATCTGGGGGCTTGCTGGTGAACGGTTCAATGTCGCCTCGCCCAAACAGTTGGCGGTGGTGTTGTTTGAGAAATTGCGATTGCCCAAGGGCAGGAGGACCAAAACCGGATATTCCACCGGTGTTGATGTGCTGTCCGATTTACTTGACGCTCATCCGATTGTACCGGAGATTTTGCGGTACCGGGAACTGGACAAGTTGACCGGGACCTATCTCGGGCCCCTGCGTGAGCTTGCGGACCCAAGGACACACCGGATTCACACCAGTTTTTATCAGACCGGGACCAGTACCGGCAGGCTTGCCAGTTCGGAGCCGAATTTACAGAATATTCCAATTCGGGGCGAACTGGGAAGGAGGATAAGGCAGGGGTTTGTGGCTGAGGATGGGAGGGTGCTTATTTCCGCCGACTATTCCCAGATTGAGTTGCGGCTGCTGGCGCATTTTACCGGCGATGAACGGTTGGTGGAAATGTTCCAGAAGGGGTATGATGTTCATGCGGCAACCGCAGCGGCGATTCTTGGTATTCCGCTGGAGGCGGTGGATGAGGAGCATCGCCGTCTGGCCAAGATGGTTAATTACGGGCTCATTTACGGGATGGGCGATTGGGGGCTTTCTTCAAGGATGGGGATACCGATTGAGGAGGCGCGTCAGTTTATGGATGAGTATTACCTTAAGTTTACCGGGGTGGCGAAGTGGCGGCGGGTAGTGGAAGAGGAGGTGAAGAAAACCGGGTTTGTCCGGACGATTGCCGGACGAATTAGACCGGTTCCGGGGATAATGAGTCCCAATCGTCAGTTGAGAGAGGAGTCGTTAAGGGCGGCGTTGAATGCCCCGCTGCAGGGCTCGGCAGCGGACATTATGAAGCGGGCAATGCTGCGGGTTGAGGAGCGGTTAGAGGAGGAAGGGTTTGCCGGTGGCATCACCTTGCAGATTCACGATGAGTTATTGATTGAGGTAGAGGAGAAACGGATGGCAGAGGCAAAGGAGATTATCCGAAAGGAGATGGAAGAGGTGTGGCGGCTCGCGGTTCCATTAGCGGTGGAAATTGGTACCGGCAAAAACTGGGGAGAAGCACATTGAAACAGCCGGCGGTTGGTGACGGGCAAAAGAAGGTGCTGTTTGCCTTTGGCACCCGACCTGAAGCGATAAAGATGGCACCGGTGATTGCCGAACTTTCCCGTTATCCACAGCAGTTTAAGACTTGTGTAGTGGTTACCGCCCAGCATCGGCAGCTGTTGGACCAGGTTCTCACCCTTTTTGAAATCCGGCCCGATTACGACCTGGGGGTAATGCGTAATAATCAGGGGGTGAGTGATGTGGTAAAAAGGTGTTTGGCGGGGCTGGAGCCGGTTCTGGCAAAAGAATGTCCGGACCTGGTACTGGTGCAGGGGGATGCAACGAGCGCCTTTGCTGCGGCGCTTGCCGCCTATTATCAACGTATTCCGGTCGGGCACATTGAGGCGGGTCTGCGGACTTTTGACAAATACGCTCCATTCCCGGAGGAACTCAATCGCCGGTTTATTTCTGCCGTCGCCGATTACCATTTTGCTCCTACTGAATGGGCAAGGGACAATTTATTACGGGAGGGGGTGGTGCGTCAGCGGGTATACGTTACCGGGAATACGGTTATTGATGCCCTCTTATCAATGCGTCAGCAGGCGGCGGTGGTGTCAGTGCCGGTTTTGGATTCGCTGAGTCCAGACTGTCGGGTTTTGCTGGTGACGCTTCACCGCCGGGAGAGTTTTGGCCGACCGCTCCTGGGTATCTGTCGGGCAATCAGGACCGTGGTGCGTCGTCATCCTGATGTGGTAGTGGTTTATCCGGTGCATCCTAATCCCAATGTCTCTCAACCGGTGCGGGCGGCTTTGGGGAGACACAAGCGGGTATTGCTTATCCCACCGCTTAACTATTTAGAGTTTATTCGGGTATTGGAGTGTGCCTATTTTGTGCTTACCGATTCAGGCGGTGTTACCGAGGAGGCGCCGGCGCTGGGAAAGCCGGTTTTGATTCTCCGGGACAAGACCGAGCGTCCAGAAGCAATAACAGCGGGAGTGGCGCGGCTGGCAGGAACAGCACCCGACGGCATTGTTCATGAAGCGGAGCGGTTGCTTACATCGCCCGCTCTTTATCGCCGGATGGCGCGGGCGAAGAGCCCGTTTGGTGACGGTAGGGCAGCGGTGCGCATCCGGCGTATTCTAGCGAAAGTTATTACGCGCCATCCCTGACTGAGACTTAGGTGGTGGTAGTGGTTGACAAGAGGAGAGCTTTTTTTAGACTTCTCCTGTGAACCGACTTGTTAATTACCTGAGTATACTGCTGAAGTGGCGCCGGTTGATTTTTTATAATACCCTGATTATAACCGTTCTGGTTCTCGGGTTGACTTTTGTTCTTCCCCGGAGGTATGCCGCCACTGCCCAGCTTCTGCCCCCGAGTGATGAAGGGGATATGTTTGGGTTGACCAGTGTTCTGGGGACCGGGCTGGGAGGGTTGAGTAAACTGCGACTTGGCGGGTTGGGTGGTGGTAATACCGCCTCGGAACTGATGGCGGGGATTATTTTAAGCCGGACGGTGATGGACCGGGTGGCAGAACGTTGCAGCATCGCCTATTACTACCGGATCAGGCCGACGAAGACCGAGGCGGTGCGCAAGCAGTTGAAGAAAATGACCAAGGTTGGGGTGGGGGACGAGGGAATTGTTAGGATCAGCGTGGAGGCAAAGACACCCCTGTTGGCGGCAAAGGTTGCCAACGTCTATATTGCAGAACTGGACAGTTTTCTACGGACCTCCAATATCAGCCGGGGGCGCAATATGAGGATGTTTCTGGAGAAACGTCTGGCGGAGGTGAAAAGCGCGCTTGCCGAGGCGCAGGATTCCTTGAGGGTTTTTCAGTCCCGGCACAAGGTAGTGGCGGTTGACGACGAGACCAAGGCGGCGATTGACGCCTATGCCCGGCTGAAATCGCAGGCTTATTTAAAACAGGCAGAGTTAGAGGCGGTAAAGGGGTTTGCTAATCCGGACAACCCTTACTACCTTAACATTCAACGAGAGGCAGAGGCTTTTTCCCAACAGTTGCGGCGTCTGGAAGAAGGTAACGCGGCGAAGGGGTTTGGCGTTGGGTTTGCGGTATCTTTTGCCCACTTACCGGCGGTGGGAGCGGAGTTTGCCCGGCGCTACCGGGATTATCGGATTCAGGAGGAGACTTATCTGATGCTCTACCAGCAGTATGAATACGCCAAGGTGCTGGAGGCACGGGATGCCCCGACACTTACGGTGCTGGACTATGCGGTAGCACCCCAGCGGCACAGTTATCCCCGGCGGAGTTTGTTTACCATTGCCGCCTTTATGTTCAGCCTGGTCTTAGGAGTTACCCTGGCATTCATTCTGGAATATTTTAACTATCTCCAGGGGGTCAAACCCGATGATTACGAAAAATGGCGGGCGTTAGGGCAGGAGTTGCGCCGGATATTGAATAAAGTTGGGCGATTTTTTACCTTCCGACGGCAAAAATAAATAGCGTGACCGGCGAAGGAACTTCTCGGGTTGCTCTCAATACATTTTTTCTCGCCACCGCCGATATCGGGAATAAAATTCTTATGTTTTTTTTCTATGTTTTGGTGGCAAGACATCTGGGCGCGGAGAAATTCGGGATACTGTCTTTTGCGTTTGCCTTTGTGACGATGTTTTCGGCGTTGACTGATTTGGGACTGGGGGCTGTTTCGGCCCGAGAAATAGCCCGGAATCCGGCAAGTGCCCGGTATCACATTCACAATGCCCTAGGAATCAAATTGATCGCCGCCGGGGTGGTGACGGTGGTCATTGTTTTTCTGGTAAATATACTGGGCTACGCACCGGTAACAAAGCGGGTGGTTTATATCTGCAGTCTTTTTGTAATTGAAACGGCCTTTACCGCCTATTTCTGTTACATATTTCAAGGGTTTCAGAGGATGGAGTTTGTTACATTGATGCGCTGCTTCCAGGGGGTGATACTGCTTATCGGTGCCGGGATAATGAGCCAGGGATTGCCGGTAGTTGAGCGGTATGCTTGGCTTTATGCCTCGGCGGGATTGGGGACAACTGTAGTAGGCGGGGTTATAATGGGGGCGAAGTTTGTGCCATTGGGTATCCGTTTTGTATTTCCGGAGTGGCGGCAACTACTGCGAACGGCGTTACCGGTTGGGCTGGGGGCACTATTTGTTTTGTTTTATTACTGGAATGGGTCCACCATTTTAGCTAAAATCACCGGGGATAGGGCGGTGGGGTTTTACAATGCCGCATTCCGACTGGTTGTTGGGTTGAACTTTTTTGCGATTTCTTTTTCCGGTGCCCTTTATCCGGTGCTGGCGAAGTCTTTTCCTACTGGTGACGGGCAGTTAGAGCGGATAATTTCCCGGGCACTGAAACTGATGTTGATCATCCTTTTGCCAATCGGGGTTCTGGGAATGATTTTTTCTCAGCCGTTGATTGTGCTCATTTATGGTACTGACTATCAACCGGCGGCGTCGGTGCTTAAAATCTTAGTCTGGTGGGCAGTGTTTGCTGGTTTTACTTCGTTATTCAGTAATTATTTTATTGCGATAAATCAATCTCGCTTGATGACAGTACAAACTGGAATTGCCCTTTTTACGAATGTCCTGCTAAATTTCGTTTTGATTCCCCAGTTAGGCGCAGCCGGTGCCGCGATAGCAATTCTTGCTGCGGAGTTCGGCGGGTTAATTTTCTATCTCGCGGTAGCGATTTTAAAATTTCCTCGCCGAATAAATTTTGTTCTCTTACGAACAGCGGTAATAAAAGGAGGGGTTGCGATTGGAATAGCAGCCATTCTGGCCCGGATTGGATCTCTCCTCTCGCCGTTTGCAGGGGCGGGGCTGGGGATGGTCAGTTATCTCGGGTTCCTTATTGTCTTTAAATTAATAGATTCAAAGGAGTTTTCTTTGCTTGGTCGCTTCTTTCGGGGGAGGCGATGAGATCCAGTAATGTACTCGTTCAACCCAAGAAAAGTTTGCTGGCGGCATTTTTCGTGATTGAGATTATTTGCATCGGCGGCTTTTTGATTTTTATGTCGCTCGGGCAGGGGATGATCGCCTGGGCATTTCTGGCTGGTCCATTACAGATTTTGGCGTGGGCGGTGCTAGTGCAGAACAGCTATTTTTTGATTTTAGTAATGGCTTTCGTTGGCCCGCTCGCTTTTGCGGAGATGATTCCCCGTCCCTATCACCGTTTTGTATTTTATCCCAGTATCATTTTTTTGTTAACCTTACTTCGGTTCACCGCTTTTATGGACAAACAGGAGGTTCACCAATTGTCTTCTTCCAGTGTTCGCGAGCGATTCGGTCAGCTTGCCCCTTACGAAAAAATTCCCGCGGTGTTACTGGCAATTTGGATTATAGTTTCTTTTGGCGTCGCAGCTTTGCGGGGTCGGGTAGAGCCATTTTTTGTTACCTGTAATATTTTTGTTTTAGAAGTATTTTTTGTGACTTATTTTTTTGCTGTAGTACCTCAGAATACCCAACAGGTGCGGGCGTTAATTATTGCTACGGCAATAAGCAATTTAATCTGTGCGCTGACCCTGCCTTGGGCGGTCAGGGTGTCGGTAGGTGTGGCGGAATCCATCGGGGGCAAGATGCTAAGCGCACCGTTTGGCATTCTTGATTTGAATGCCTTTGGTGCGTTGCTGGCGACGTCTTCTGTGGCGATACTGGGGTTGATAATAGGGGAGAAAAAGTTGGGGCGTCAGCTTTTGCTGGGATTGCTTGTTGTCATTCTGCTGGCAACACTAGTTTTTACTCGGTCACGCGGGGCCTGGTTTGGTTTGGGCGTGGCGTTGATTTATCTTTTACTCCGATCTCGTGCGTTTGTGCTGGCCGTTTTAAGCGGTACGGGTGGATTACTGATAATAATATCCGATTTTTTCCGCAATATGGTTCTTTCCCGCTTGGCGAGCACATCGTTGACCGACCCATCGTTAAGTGGACGGTTGGTGTTGTGGATGTACGCCTGGCTTGCGATTAAGAACAATTGGCTCTTTGGTGTGGGGTGGGAAAACTTTCGGTTTGTAAAGTTTTCTTATGGTTATCCTAAATTCGGTGACCCGAGGAGTACATTAAGTACCCATAACTTGTATATAGAGACAATGGTGGATCTGGGTTTTCTGGGGCTGGCACTGTTTTTATTTTTGTTAATCGGAACTATTATTAGAACCAACCGGTTGGTTAAAAATCCCCAGCAGGAGGAAGACGGGTTGGCACTTGGTATTGCGGCCGCCCTTATTGCCTATGCCAGCCACAGCCTCTTTGATTCTTTGAGCAGTACGTTTATGGTATTCGGAATGTGGCTGGGGCTGGCTATGGCGTTGCGCCGGCTAAAAGCGGGCCAGGTTTTCCGCTAAATTATAAATCTGTTGCGCCGCCCTTTTCCAGGAAAAAAGCTTTGCCCGTTCCATTCCCCGTTGAGAAAGTGTTTTGAGCAAAACCGGGTCGGCGGCCATAATTTCAAGAGTTCTCGCGATATCATTGACATTAATTGGATTGAAATAGAGAGCAGCAGCACCGGCGATTTCTGGCAGGCTGGCGGAGAAACTACACGCTACCGGAGCGCCGTGGGCAAGTGCTTCCAATACTGGTAAGCCAAATCCTTCGTAAAGCGATGGGAATACGAAAAAGGAGCAATTGGTATAGAGACTGGAGAGCTGGGCGTCGGTAAGAGAATTCAAAAGGAGGACTTTTTTTTCTAACCGATAACGGGAAATGGCCCTTTTCG
Source organism: uncultured bacterium (assembly GCA_964412225.1). Taxonomy (GTDB): domain Bacteria; phylum Hydrothermota; class Tepidihabitantia; order Tepidihabitantales; family Tepidihabitantaceae; genus CAYPNB01. The sequence goes on from CAYPNB010000008.1 coordinate 66,422, forward strand.
TGCGGTCAATATGACTTGGGTGTCCCCAGCCTACCAGGAGCAACTTAAATTCGGAATTTCGGGAGAATTTTGCGAATGCAGTGACTAAGCGGGGGACATTTTTGGTAGGAATATGTCCGCCCACATAAAGAATGTAAGGCCGGTAATTAGCGGCAAATCCACAATCAACATCCGTCGGTTCAATTCCAGGTCCGATGTAAACTACGTGTACTTTATTTTCTTTTACCAAATTGCGGGCGAGGATGTCTTTTTTCGTGTGGCAGGAGTCGGTGATTATAAGTTGGGACCAGCGCAGGGTTTGCAAGGAAAGCCAGAAGGCGGTTTTGTATGGAGTAGAGTGATGCTGATGTTGGGTTAATGGAGTCAGGTCGTGGAGGATGCTGATGACCGGTAGTGAACATAGCGGAGGAGCGATCGGGGTCGGGCAGAGAAGCAGGTCGTATTCCGATGTGCAGTAATGGCGGAGTTTGGTTAACTCCCAGAATATTCGGCCCCGGTGGGTGCGGGTCCAGCGGGGAATTACAATGGTGCGACAGTTCAAACCAGAGAAAACCTCTGGGCAGGATGTTAGTACCGTTACCCGGCATAACCGACACAGTTCGGAAACAAGTCGTTCTATGTAGCGGGCGATGCCGACATGAAATCCAGCGTGGAAAGATGCGTCAACAAGCAAATTCACCGCTGATAGAATACATTACCGGAGACCGATTGCAAGTCTATAGAGCGGGTTCGTGTCCTTGACTTAAAATAGCCCCGGGTTATACTTCAGCAGCGCAGGTAAATAAAATTGCTACACATGACAGATAAACCGATTGTTGCGATTGACGCCCGAAAATTGGTAAGGCGTAAAACCGGGGTGGGACGGTATATCGCGGGTTTTGTTCGTTACCTTCCAGCCGCAGCACCGGATTTTGAGTTTCATCTGTTGGTTGACAGGCCATTTCCCCCGGGCGAACTGCCGGTTGGGTGTCGGGAAGTCGTTCTCGGAGATTTTTATCGCGAGAGCGGGAAAATTGCCAAGCTCTACTCGCCGTGGTGGCTAAATGTTTTGGTGCCGAAGTATTTGCATCAAATGGAGAAAGTGCTGTTTCACGGCCCCAACTTCGTAATTCCGGCCAATACTTTTTGTCCGTGTGTTACTACGATTCACGATTTGGCATTTATAAAGGTTCCCCATGCCTACGACCCGATTTACCGGTTTTATATGCGATCCCAGGTAAAGGTTGCCGTGAGGCGCGCGGCGGCGGTTATCGTAGGATCAAAAACCGGGGCGGCTGATTTGGTCGAGATAATGAAAGTTCCCAAAGATAAAGTTTATGTGGTTTATTATGGAGTGGATAAAGTATTTAAGTGCTCTGACAGGCAGCAGTTTTACGATATCAAACGGACGATGAATTTGCCCGAGCGGTTTTTGTTGTGTGTTGGGGTGGTTGAGCGCCGGAAAAATATTGATATCCTTTTAAAGGCGGCAAAACCATTGATTTCAGAAGGAGTTGTTGATGGTGTTGTGATTGCGGGTAAGGACGGTCTGGGTGCCGACGCCGTGCGGCGCCTGACCTTTGAACTCGGAATTGAAAAGAGAGTAATTTTTCTGGGCTATATCCCGGAGCGGTTGTTGGTCGGACTTTATAACCTTGCTCAGTGTCTGGTATTTCCTTCTTGGTATGAGGGTTTTGGTCTGCCGGTACTGGAGGCGATGGCTTGCGGCTGTCCGGTGCTAGCCTCCAATAGTTCATCAATTCCCGAGGCGGGAGGCGATGCGGCTTTATATTTTTCTCCTGGTGATGTTAACGGGTTGGAGCAATCGCTCCGGGCGGTTTTAACTTCCCGATCGCTTCGCGAGGAGATGATAAAAAAAGGGTTCGTCTGGGCCTCCCGTTTTACCTGGGAGAAAGCGGCGGTGGAGCATGCCGATATTTACCGAAACGTGCTGGAGAAAAAAGAGCGAAGGAGGAGAGATGTTTGACCCGGTGGCAATAATATTTTTCTGGATGCCGTTTTTTTTGTTTGTTTATCACTGGTTTATTTTCCCGGTAATTCTTTTTATTTTGACGAAGTTGAAAAAGAACGGTGGCGATTTTCCTCCGTTTGCCGAACTTCCGCAAGTGACAATTGCCATCGCTGCCTGGAATGAAGAGTTGACTATCGGCAAAAAACTGGAGAATTGTCTGGAGGTGGACTATCCTAAAGAGCGGTTAGAGATACTGGTTGGCACCGACGCAGTTACCGACAGAACAAATGAAATCGTGAGAAGTTTTGCCGAGAGGGACCCGAGGATTCGCCTGATAACGGTTAATGAACGTATCGGGAAAAGCGCGGTCATTAACCTTCTGGCGCAAGAAGCAAAGGGGGAAATCATTCTTTTTACCGACGCCGATGTTCTGCTTGATTCTCAGGCGTTACGTGCTGGCGTGGAGCGATTCAGGGATCCTGATGTGGGTATAGTTTTACCTGCTTATCAGCGGGTAAATAGAGAGGGGGTCCCAGCAGAAGGTCTATGGGACAAATACGAGAATAAAATCAAGGAGTTAGAAGGAAAACTTGGTTGTGCGGCAGGCGTTTATGGCTGGGCGATGTTTATGAGGCGGTCGTTGTTTCAACCGTTACCCAGTGACACTATTAACGACGATTATGTGCTGGGAATTTTTGCCTTTCGTCAGGGTTACAAATCAGTTTACGAGCCACGCGCACGGTCATGGACTCAAGTGGAACCACCGGAAATAGAGTTTAAGCGGAAGTCCCGGATAAGCCGCGGGAATGCGCAACAGTTCTTTCGTTATAGCGATATTCTCTTCGTTAAACCACTTTGGGTGGGTTTTATTTTCTTTTCCCATAAATATCTTCGCTGGTTTGTTCCGTTTTTTCTTGTTTCAATGTTTGTTGTCTCAGGAGCAAAAATGTCGATCCCGTTCTTTCGGCTTCTTTTTCTCCTGCAGTTTTTGGTATACCTGACAACACCGTTGGTTTTGCGGGCTAAAGGGATATGGCGTAAGTTGCTTCTTTTTCAATATTATATCTGGATTAACGCCGCCTTTGTTGTTGGCTACTGGGAATATTTCTTTGGGAAAAGGTTGCGGTATAACTGGTTAAGGACCGAACGGCGTTGAGTGTGATTAAATTGACAACCGCTATTTTCTTCTCTAAAATCGGTTTACTTTGCTGACGTTATCAGTTAACATTGACCACATTGCTACGCTGCGGCAGGCGCGCCGGGAGAGTTTTCCGGACCCGGTTCAGGCGGCATTGCTTGTAGAGTTAGGGGGTGCCGATGGTATTACCGTTCACCTCCGGCAGGACCGGCGCCATATCAATGACCGAGATGTCCGGTTGTTGCGCCAGACGATTAAGACCGAATTGACTGTGGAAATGACGGGAACGCCGGAGTTGGTACGATTCGCCCGACAGGTGAAGCCGGACCAGGTGACATTGGTTCCGGAGTTAATTACAGAAGTTACTACTACCCGGGGTTTGGCTGTGCGAAAGAATGCCACCCGGTTGCGGCGAGTGGTGGGAGAGTTGCAGCGGGCAGGTATCCGGGTAAGTTTGTTTGTTGATCCTGACCCAGCCGAAATTGAGGCAGCGGCAGAAACCGGTGCGCCGGTGGTTGAACTAAACACCGACCGTTACAGCAAGGAGCCAAAGCGGCGGGAGTTTCATCTGCAGCGGCTGGAGGAGGCATCTCGGGTAGCGCGCGCGGGGGGATTAATTGTCCATGTTGGACATGGATTGGATTATCTTAATGTGGTCCCGATTGCGGAACGAAGAATTGCCCAGGGTTTTTCTATTGGCTTTGCCATAGTTGCCCGGGCGGTTTTTGTTGGATTGCGGGAAGCGGTAGCGGAGATGAAAAATATTCTGGAGGTGTTCTCTTGAGAGGCGCAAGAATAAAATTCGCCATCTGGATTTTGCTTATTGCTGTGGCTGGAGTGGTTCTCTGGCCCAGTTTTCAACTGTATGTTCTGCTACCCCGTCAGGAGAAGGTGCTGCGGCAGCGGCTCGCCCAGGCACAGACCGCTGAAGACAGTGCCGTGGTGATTACCGAGTTGAAAGAATTTAATCGCCGTAAGGGAGCGCTTTATGAAAAGCGAATTATTCATCTTGGTCTTGACCTGGTGGGGGGTATGCACGTGGTGCTGGATGTGGACCGGAGCAAGTTAACCGAGGAGGAGGCACGACGGGCGCCGGAACTCGCCTTGGAGGTGATTCGTAATCGCATTGACCAGTTCGGGGTGTTTGAACCAACGATTCAGAAAACCGATAAAGGTAGGATTCTGGTGCAGTTGCCGGGGGTGGACCGGGACCGAGCTATTAATATTATCAAACAGCCTGCGCATCTTACATTTCATCTGGTAGAGGACAAGGTAAAGGTCTACGATGCACTTAAAACTATTGATGAGCGATTACAGGCGACCGGATTGGTTAAAACGGCTATTGAGTCTGGGTTAACGACACCGCCGGACAGCGGTATTGTTGAGGAAGTGGTTCCAGGAACACTGCTCAGTTATTTGCGGACCGAAGGGGAAGAACTGGATTTATTTATCGGTGCCCGGGATTCCAGCGATTTCCGCCGGCTCTTAGAACTGGGCAGGGAGTTCTGGCCAGCGGGATATGAGTTTTTGTTTGGTTCGGTAGAGAGCAAGGGAAACGAGAAGATTATTCCCGTCTATCTGGCGAAGAGCGAACCCGAGTTAATGGGTACGCGGTTGCGCCGGGCCGAACCAGAGATATACCAGGGGGCGGAACTGGAGCGGGCAAATACCTGGGTGGTTAATTTTGAACTTGACCGGGAGGGGGCGGCAAAGTTTGCCACGGTTACCGGCAGGAATGTGGGCAGGCGCCTGGCGATAGTTCTGGACGGTGTGGTGCGTTCGGCGCCACGTATTCAGGAGCGGATTCCGAATGGTCGGGGGCAGATTACGATGTACGACCGGAAAGGGGATAAGGCTCGGGACCTGGCAATTGTCTTGAACTCAGGGGCGTTGCCGGCGCCGGTACAGGTGGTGGAAGAACGGTCAATTGGGGCGTCCCTTGGCGCGGATGCGATTCGTCGTGGTCTGATTGCCAGTGCCATTGGTGCGCTGGTGGTGGTCTTGTTTATGATTGCTTACTATGGCGTTGGTGGCGTGCTTGCGGACCTGGCGTTGGTTTTGAATATCTTTTTACTGTTAGGAGTTCTGGCGGCGTTGCGGGCGACATTGACTTTACCCGGGCTTGCCGGTATCGCATTGACAATCGGTATGGCGGTTGACGCCAATGTTCTGGTGTTTGAGCGCATCCGGGAGGAACTACGGGCGGGGAAAACGCCGATGGCGGCAGTTGATACCGGCTACGCTCGGGCGTTGACCACTATTATTGATGCTAACGCCACTACGATTATTACCGCTATCGCCCTTTACTTTATCGGTTCAGGTCCGGTGCGCGGTTTTGCGATCACCCTTATAGTGGGGTTGATTATCAATGTGTTAACCGCGGTATTCCTGACCCGGTTTATCTTTGATTGGTTCCTGGCCCGATTTGAAGTCAAAACCTTAAGGATTTAAGTTTATGAGGCTATTTGGCAATACCAACATACCCTTTGTTTATAAACGGCGGTTGTTCTTTGTTATTTCAATGATTCTGGTCGTAGCGAGTGTAGTGGTGATCCTGGTAAAGGGGTTTCGCTACGGGGTAGATTTTACCGGTGGCGGTTTGATTCAGGTGCGTTTTACCAAACCGGTGAAGATTGATGCGGTACGGAGCGCCCTGGCGGCAATTGGTAAGGCCGGCGCTTCAATTCAGCAAACCGAAACCGGCGATTTTCTGATTCGGGTGAAACCGAGCGATAAGGCTGGCGAAGAATCGGGCTTTTCTGCTCAGGTGCGGCAACAGTTTGCCGATGCCTTTCCGGATAACCCGTTTGAAGTCCTTCGGGATGAGGCGGTCGGCCCTCGTATTTCCCAAGAGTTGCAAAGCAAGGTGCTCTGGGCGGTACTTTTGGGTTTGATTGGCATTCTTATCTATGTCAGTTTCCGGTTTGATTTCAGGTTTGGCACCGGCGCGGTACTTTCACTTCTCCATGACACTTTAATCACCCTTGGTTTCTGTGCGCTCTTTGGTCGGGAGATTACCATTACCCTCATTGCCGGTCTTCTCACGATGATTGGCTACTCGGTTAATGATTCCATTGTAGTCTCTGATCGTATCCGGGAGGATATGAAAAAAATGCGCAAGGAATCATTTGCTGAGGTGTGTAATCGGGCAATAAATCGAGTGCTCAACCGGACGGTCATCACTTCGCTTACGGTGCTTTTTGTCACCATTGCCCTTCTGGTACTGGCGTCGGCAGAGATAAAGGATTTTGCCTTTGTAATGACCGTGGGTACTATTGTTGGAACCTACTCCTCAATTTTTATTGTGGCGAATTCGGTTGTGGAGTGGGAGCACCGCTTTCCTGCCCGGCGGCGCTGACGAGCGGCAGTGAATAGGGCGGAAGGCGCCGGGGCCAAAGGGGCAAAGTTCTGGCTGCAGGCGGCGTTAGCGAGCGGGTTTTTTACCGGTTATTCCCCTCTGGCGCCGGCAACGGTTACCAGTTTTTTTACCCTCTTACCAGCTTATTTTCTTTCCCGTCAGCCATTGCTTAATGGTTTGATAGTCGTTGCCACTTTCTTTTTCGGAGTCTGGCTGGCTGATGATATGGAAAAAATCTGGGGCAAGGACCCGAAGCGGGTGACGATTGATGAGATTTGTGGCACGCTTATCACCTTCTTTTATCTGCCGGTATCAATCTGGGGTCTTGTTCTGGGTTTTTTTCTCTGGCGGGGCTTTGATGTTTTGAAACTGCCCTTTATCAACCGGGTGCAGAGAGTAAAAGGGGGCTGGGGGGTGATGCTGGATGATGTCCTTGCCGGTGTCTGCGCTAATTTGGTTTTAAGAATCCTGGTTTTGTTAATTCCCCGGTTAAGAGGTTAGATATGGGATGTGAGATTATTGTTGTTGGTGATGAGGTTCTTGCTGGCAGGGTGGTTGATACTAATTCTGCCTTGATTGCGCAGCGGCTTGAACAAATCGGGGAACAGGTCAGCCGGGTTGTGCGGGTTGGGGATGACAGGGAGGCAATCAAGCGGGCGCTTGCCGGGTCGCTAGTCATTTCCCGGCTAATTTTTGTTGTTGGCGGTTTAGGGCCAACCTCTGATGATAAGACCCTGAATGCTGTTTGCGAACTTCTGGAGCGTAAGGTCTTAATACATCAACCCACACTCAAGAGAATCAAGGCTTTTTTTGCGAACAAAGGTCAGCCGATGCCAGAACTGGCAAAGAAACAGGCTTATGTTCCTGAAGGTGCGGTTGTTTTTAAAAATCCTTTGGGAATGGTGCCAGGAATGGTATTGGAACATCAGGGAAGCACGGTTGTGCTTTTGCCCGGGGTGCCGCAGGAAATTGAGGGGTTGCTGGATAAGGGGGTAATTGAGCATCTCAAGGCAAGGTTTGCCCGCGCACGGGTTTATTATTCAATCCTGAAGACATTCGGTGTGATTGAATCAAGGATTGCGCCAGGAGTAACAAGGACGGTTAAAAAATATCCGGGTGTTTCTGTCGGTTTTTATCCCTCGGTTTCGGGTGTTGATTTGCTTTTTTCCGGCAGGGATGAAAGGATGGTTAAAGAGTGTGCGAGTGATGTGGCAGGCTTTCTTAAGGATAAGGTTTATGCCCAGGATGATAAGAGCCTTGCTGAGGTTGCGGGTGAGATTTTAAGGGGGAAAAGGCTAACCCTTGCCACTGCCGAATCCTGCACCGGCGGGCTTATCGGCGACCTTTTGACCAATGTTGCCGGCAGTTCTGAGTATTATCTTGGCGGGGTTGTTGCCTATTCTAATGAGATGAAAATGAGCGTTTTGGGTGTGCGACCAGAAACTCTCAGGCGTTTTGGTGCGGTAAGCAGGCAGACTGTGAAAGAGATGGTTCTTGGTGTTTGCCGGGTTATTGGTGCTGATATTGGGATTGCAGTTTCCGGGATAGCTGGTCCTGGTGGCGGGACAAAAGAAAAGCCTGTTGGTCTGGTTTATATCGGGGTTGGATTCAAGAATAAAGTGAAGATTGAGCGCAAGATTTTTTCCGGCACAAGAAGGATTATTAAGGAGCGTTCTGCATATAGCGCGCTTGACCTTCTACGCCGGGTTTTGATAAAGGGGTTATGAGCGAGAAGATACGGTCTTTTGTTGCGGTGGATACATCAGAACAGGTAAAATCTGAACTTGCCCGGCTGATTGCAGAACTTAAAGTTAGGACTCAACTGAATGTCAAATGGGTTAAACCGGAGCAGATGCATCTGACACTTGCATTTCTGGGCGAGGTGAGCGAACAGTTCATTGAACAGACAAAGGCTCAACTTGAACCGGTCGCTAACAATATTAAACCGTTTGCGTGCCAGATTGAAGGTTTGGGCGCATTTCCCGGTGCAAGCAGGGCAAGAGTGTTGTGGGCAGGTATGCGCGACGGCGAAAAAGAGATTAAAGAACTTCAGAAAGAAGTTGTCAGGGCGTTGACTCAGATCGGTTATGTCCCAGAAAAAAGACCGTTCAGCCCCCATCTGACTCTGGGAAGATTACGGGAGCCTGCAGATGTGAGTTTTATCGCAAGCATTCCGTTTCAAAGTTCCCTGTTTCCGGTTACCGGGGTAATTCTCTTCCGCTCGGTTCTTAAACCGGAAGGACCGGAATATACCGTCTTGAAAGAATTTGCCTTCGGCGGCGGTTAAATTTATCGCTCAGAGAAGAGTTTCTTTGCCAGCCAGACGATGTTCTGACCCAGATTCTTGAAGTTTTTCACCCCCTCCGCATCGTTAAGGATCTCTCCGGGCTTCATTCCGAAAGCAAAGTTCCAGTAGATTGAACCGGGCACAATCATCTCCTTGATAAGGAAAAAGTAGTTGATTTCGGCAAACACCACATTGCCACCGCCGCGCCTGACCGCCACAACTGCGGCACCAATCTTGTGACGCAAAGGGTTATTGTTCCTGCCGGCAACATAACCCGACCGGTCAATTAAAGCCTTTGCCTCCGCGGTCATAGAGCTGAAATAAACCGGCGAGCCGATCAGCACAATATCAGCCGCAAACATCTTATCAATAAAAGTGTTCATATCGTCATCCCAGCCGTGACAGTGCCGGTCTCTTATTTCGGCGCACTTATTACACGCTCGGCACCCGGGCAAATTTTGCCCGCCGACCTGCACCAGTTCGGTTTCAATCCCGGCTGTTTTCAATTCATCAAGCACGATATTCAACGCCAGATAGGTATTACCCTTTGGTCTCGGACTGCAATTAAACCCAACCGCCTTAATCATCCTGGTTTTCTCCTTTCTAAATTCTCTTCACAGCACCCTGTAGCGGTATGCTATGCTCTCTCAGTTTCCTGAGCGGAACAGGTCCGTTGACGCTCAATTTATCCCCGGAGGTAAATTAGCCTTCCAACAGAAGAAGTCAAGGAAAATCCGTAAACCACTGGGAGGAAGGGTAAAAATTACGGGAAAGGCTCACCGATATTGATGTCGTTTTTATTTCGGTAGCGGGCGCCTAATCCTCTATATTGATTACTTAAGATGTTCTAATCTTGGTCAAGAGTAGAGGGAGGGCATTAGAGGTGGAAATCCAAGTCCTTCTTTATCTCGATAAAGACTTTTCTTCCCACGCAGATGTCGGCTCGCAAACGGCTGCTACCAAACTGGCGGACTACTTCAATACCTTTGACATTGTTATTCAGATAGGCATAGAGGTCCTTCTCGTATTCGCCTTCGGAGTTGTAACGGGGCGGGCGCCACTGCTCCAGCAACTTCTTAACTGAGCCCAATGGGTCGAAGGCAAAATGGAATTTACCGATTGGCATATCACCTCCTCACAAGGTTCAGCGGCATCCTAAGGAGAGGTTTTCTGGAGAAAAAGATGAGCGAACTTATCGGTAAATAGACTGAAGGTGTTGTCCAGAATAATGTAGTAAGTCCCCTCGGTGGGTATAGTAGCGGAAAAAGATGTTTCTGCTGAGCGTAATACCCTGATCACATAGTTATAAGACATGTTATTACGCCAATTCTCATAATTGGCGGCGTCAAGAATTAAAAAGTTGATGTCGTAGTCGTCCACCCAGAAATTCCCGGATACTGTGTACCCCGATTTCAGGTAACTGGTCCAATACCTATAGTAGCCCGCCGGAATTTGCCCGTCCCAATTTATGAGCGTGGTGGTAACACGGTTAACAGTTATTGTTTTGCTTCTTGTATCTGAGCCGCCTCTGCCGTCCGAGACAGTTACACTCACAATTGCGTTTCCTGAGACCTCTGGAGCATACCATATTACTGTGCTACCAACCGATGACGAGAGGTAACCGTGAGTGCAGGTCCAGAAGTACCCCAGTTGGTCGCCATCGGGGTCCCCGGCGACGCAGGTCAGAGCAATTGAACTATTAGCGTCGACGTAATCTGCCCCCGAAATAGATTGTATAACCGGCGCCTGATTGGGTAAGATGCTCTTGCAACTTATGGCGAATAAAAGTGGCAATGTTAATAAAAGGATGCCTCCTATCTTATAGCTTCTTGCTTGTATCTCTTGCCTCCTTTTAATTTGCGACATCGCTGGTAGCAATCTACTTAATTTTTTCCCCCTGTGTCAAATGCTGCACAAGCGCGGTGCAAATTTCAATATGATAGACTTTCGCTTGGGAGTGCTGTGCATCCCAGAGCATTTGGTCAGGAATATCGGTAGCGGCACCATTTTCTAAAACCCTCTTCACCGCATTGTTGCCCACATCGTTCAACAGCCAATCCCAAACCTCGGCCCAGCCCATCGGAAAGAGAGAAAGGCATGATGAGGAGATGGAGACGCTTCGCCACTTTCTTGCTTCCATTTATGCTTATTTTACAGAATATCAATAAGTTAACATAACGACTTTATATCAATAATAAAGTAGATTATCATAAGTTATTATTTATTAAATAATTAGAAAG
>CAYPNB010000009.1:0-73040 GCA_964412225.1 uncultured bacterium
ATTTTCACAAAAGAATTTGCCGCCAAGCTCGGCAAAGCCGAGCAATCCCGCAAGGGGGGATTAGAAAAACCTGAAATCGTCCTTTTCGCTTCCGCTCGGATTTTTTCAAATACACACCGCCAGGTAAAAAATAAAACTTGAAGTTGTCCTTCGGCAATAAAATCGGTTGGGATTTTTAAAATGTCCATATCCACTTTTAAAAATTTTCTTCGCTCCAGAAAGGTCCGCGCGGTAGTCTAATAATTATGGTAAAAAGAACGGTCCACATTGACCCGGTTTGCGGAATGAGCGTTGAGGAGGGGCAAGCAGCCGGAAAATGGGAATATCAAGGAAAGACTTATTATTTCTGCAGCAACCGCTGTTTAAAACAATTTCAAGCCAATCCGGATTTTTTTCTCAACCAGGAACAATCGGAGCGCCCGATGGTGGCATCCCTGCCGCGACCAGAACCCAAAACAGGCCCAACCACAAGCCAGGTCATCGGTATCGGCGGGATGCATTGCGCCGGGTGTGCCCTGACAATTGAAAAAAGCCTTGCCCAACTCCCCGGAGTAAAACTGGCGCAGGTAAACTTTGCCGCCGAAGAGGCACTTGTTGAGTTTGATCCGAAACAGGTCACCAGCGCCGCGCTGGAACGGGTAATCACCGCAATCGGCTACACGGTGCGCCGCACCGAAGCCGACGCCCAGAAACAAATTGAGCGGGAACTGCACCAGGCCAAATTGCGGATGTTCTGGTCCTGGATGTTGGTGGCGCCACCGATGTTAATAATGGTGCTTCACCTTGCCGGTATTTTTCATCTACCGATGAAACTGATGACGTTAATTGAACTGGTTTTCGGTGGTGCCGTCCTTTTCGGCCCGGGCTGGCATACCCTGAAGACGGCATTCGGGGCCATCAGAAACCGTTCGGCAACAATGGATGTTTTAATCGCCCTCGGCACCGTCTCCGCCCTGGTTTCTGGAGTGGCGGTCCTACTGGGACTGGCGGTAGAAAACCTGGGCCGGGTAGCCGGGATGCTTTTAGCAATCTACCTTACCGGCAGATATCTGGAAGCCCGAGCAAAGGGCCGGGCAGCGCAGGCGATAAGAAAACTACTTGCCCTTGGTGTCCGGACCGCCCGGGTTGTGGTGGACGGCAGGGAAACCGAGGTGCCGGTGGGTCGGCTCAAACCGGGTGATGTGATGCTCATCCGACCGGGAGAAAAAATCCCGACCGATGGCAAAATAATTGAAGGCGAAACCACAGTTGATGAGTCAATGGCAACCGGTGAGTCATCCCCGGTAGAACGAAAACCGGGTGATGAGATAATCGGTGCCACCATCAATCAGACCGGTTTTATCAAAGCGGTAGTTACCCGGGTAGGCAAGGACACTTTCCTCGCCCAGATGATTCGCCTCGTAGAACAGGCACAAAGCAAGAAAATTCCGATCCAGGCTTTTGCCGACCGGGTCACCGCCCGATTTGTCCCTGTTATTTTAGTCCTCGCCTTCGTCACCGCCCTCACCTGGCTTATTTTCGCCCCCGGGCTTAAACCGATGCTCGTCTGGGCAAACCACTTTCTACCCTGGGTCAACCCCACGCTCTCCGCCATTTCTCTTGCCCTTTTTGCCGCCATCGCGGTTCTGGTAATCGCCTGCCCTTGCGCCCTGGCCCTTGCCACCCCTACCGCACTGATGGTTGCCACCGGGAGAGCCGCCGAAAAAGGCCTAATTTTCCGCTCCGGTGAAGCACTCCAGACCCTGCGGGCGGTCCGGGCAATCGTATTTGACAAAACCGGCACCATCACCCGGGGTAAACCGGAACTGACCGACATCATCCCACTCCCGGGAATAGCCCCGGAACAACTCCTTGGCCTTGCCACCAGTCTGGAACAGGGCTCGGAACATCCTGTTGCTCGGGCAATAATAACAGCCGCCGGCCGTCTCGGAATAAAGCCGCCCCCAGCCACAGCGATAACCGCGATTCCCGGAAAGGGCATCAGCGGCAGAATAAACGGAGAAAAGGTCCTCCTCGGCAAAGGGGAATTCCTTAGCGAGAACGGCATTGACATCACCCCGCTCAACCCATCCGCTAATGAACTGCAGAAAAAGGCACGCACCATCCTCTACCTCGGGATGGAAAATTGTCCCCTGGGCCTACTCGGAATTGCTGATACTCCAAAACCTGATTCGGCATCGGCGATCGCCGCATTGAAAAAACTTGGTATCACTCCGGTGATGATTACTGGCGATAACCCCCAGACCGCTGCGGCCGTCGCCCAGGAGGTCGGAATTGAACGCTTCATCGCCGGCATTCTGCCCGAAGGAAAGCAACAGGCAATAGCCAATCTAAAAAAAGAGTTTGGCACGGTGGCGATGGTTGGCGACGGCATCAATGACGCCCCGGCCCTCAAAACCGCTGACGTTGGTATCGCCATTGGCACCGGCACCGATGTGGCTATTGCTGCCAGCGATGTCACCCTGGTCCGGGGCGATGTCTCCGGAGTCGTTACCGCGGCCCGGCTCGCCCGCGCCACCTTTACCAAAATCAAACAGAACCTGTTCTGGGCGCTCTTCTATAACACCCTGGCAATCCCCCTGGCGATGCTCGGTCTGCTCCACCCGCTTATTGCCGAAACAGCAATGGCTCTTTCCTCAATTAATGTAGTAACCAACTCCTTGCGCCTCCGCCGTTCCCGGTTCTAAGCGACGACAACCATCCAGAGAAACCCGAAACAGAAAATTTGCCAATGGGGTCAAAATTTTGGATAAAGAAAAAAGTGGCCATCTAACAACAGTTCAAAGTGTTAGCCGAAAAACCGCCCTAACCCCTCCCCCATCCCCCCGGTTGCCCCCGAACCAGAAAGAGAAACGGCTAAACCAGACGCTCAATCAATATAAAACCGCATTCACCTTCTGGTCCCGGTTCCGGAATAAAACTAAAAAGTTTGTTGACAACAACTATTGTTTTATTGTATAATTTAACACAATGAATTATTGGCAATTCGGGTTTGACGCCCTTTAAGGAGGCTTAAAGATGGCTGATGAACAGACACCAATTGAAGAAAGTGGTTCGGCATTAGAACAAAAGTACGGTGTCCCGTTTATTGATTTAACCAACTTCCGTCTGGACTCGGAAGTACTGCAACTTTTTCCGGAAGAATTTTTGCGTAACAACAAACTAATTCCTCTCTTCCGTTCCGGCAATACGCTGGCAATCGCCATGGTTGACCCCGGCGACATCTTCACCATTGACGAGGTGCGCCGGATGACCGGAATGGAGGTTGAGCCAATGGTCTGCCGGGAACTTGACCTTTACCAGGCGCTCAACCAGTACTACACCGCCCCGGAACCCACCGATATTCCGGACGAACCCGAGGTCACCAGCCTTGACGACCTGCCCCAGGAGGAGAAAGAAAGCGCAGCCGTCGCGGAACAGAGTCTGGAGCCCCGGCGACTGGAAGAACTCGCCTCCGAAGCACCGGTGGTGCGCTGGGTTAACCAGATGATCATTCGGGCGGTGCGGGAACGCGCATCGGACATTCACATTGAACCCACCCGGGAAGGACTCCGGGTACGCTTCCGCATTGACGGCATTCTGCATCCGATCGTCTCGCCCAAGAAAGCACTCCAGCTGGCGGTGGTCTCCCGTATCAAAATTATGTCCCGGATGAACATCGCGGAAAAACGCGTCCCTCAGGACGGACGCTACGGCGCAATTGTTGACGGACGAGAGATTGACTTCCGGGTCTCCACCTTCCCGACCACTTACGGTGAGAAGGTGGTGATGCGTATCCTTGACCGGATGCGACTGCTTTCACTGGACGAACTGGGATTGGTTGATGAAAGCTCCGCCACCATGCGGGAAATGATTGCCAAACCCCACGGCGTCATCCTGATCACCGGACCTACCGGCTCGGGCAAATCCACCACCCTTTACGCCATCCTTTCCGAAATCAGGTCTGCAGACAAAAATATTATCACCATTGAGGACCCGGTTGAGTATGACCTGGATGGAATCTGTCAATCACAGGTAAACGAACGGGCGGGTTACACCTATCTAGTAGGCTTACGCCACATCCTCCGTCAGGACCCAGATGTGATTATGATCGGCGAAATTCGTGACGCCGAGACCGCCGGCGTTGCCATCCGTGCCGCACTCACTGGTCAGCTGGTCTTCTCCACCATCCACACCAACGACGCTCCTGGCACCGTCACCCGCTTAATTGATATGGGAATTGAGCCATTCCTGGTAGCCTCTGGTTTAGAAGGGGTTGTTGCCCAACGACTGGTGCGGCGAATCTGTCCAAAGTGCAAAACTGCCTACGACCCATCGCCGAAAATGCTGGAGGAACTTGAACTGCCACCAGGAACAAAATTTTATAAGGGCAAAGGCTGTGAACAGTGCCGCAACACCGGCTACCGCGGTAGAATCGGTATCTTTGAAGTTATGAAACTCAACGACCGTCTCCGAGAACTGATTGTCACCCGTCCCCCCACATCGGCAATTCGTGCCCTGGCGCGGGAGTTCGGTATGAGAACACTCTGGGAAGACGGCATACGCAAGGTAATAAACGGCTTAACCACAATTGAAGAAGTAATGGACGAAGCCGAAAAGGTCGACTAACCCGGAAAGGGAGGAAAAAATGCCTTTATTTCGTTATAAAGTCCGTGATAAAGAAGGTAAGATCATCTCCGGCACAATTGAGGGAGTTGACCTGCAGAGCGTCACCGAAAACTTGGACCGTGCTGGATTTATTCCGATAACAATCAAAGAAGAAAAGGCCGGTGCCCGTGGCCCACAGATTGACTTCAGCCGCTTTTTCGAACGGGTCAAACCGGCGGACCTGATCAACTTCACCCGCCAGTTCGTCACCCTGCACCGGGCCGGTCTCCCGATGCTCACCGCCATCGGTGCCCTCCAGGCCCAGACAAAATCCAAACCGCTGGCAAAAGCGCTGGATGCCATCCGCAAGGACCTGATGGGCGGAGCTGCCCTCTCCGTGGCAATGGCAAAACATCCGCGCATCTTCTCCGAACTGTATGTCAACTCAATCTGGGCAGGAGAAACCGGCGGCGTCCTGGATGACATATTGGACCGTCTGGTGATGCTCCTAGACCACGAACGGAAACTGAAATCCGACGTTGGCAGCGCCATGCGTTATCCGATCATCCTTATGGTAACCTTTGTCATCGCGGTAGCGGTACTGGCGACATTTGTCTTGCCCAAGTTCGTCTCCCTTATTGCCACCGTCGGTGGTAAGATGCCCTTGCCGACTCAAATCCTGCTCATCGTAACCAATTTCATGGGCAAGTACTGGTACCTCATGACCCTCCTGGTCGCTGCGGCAGTCGTGCTGTTTTACATGTTCATCCGCACCGGCGTCGGTAGAATGTGGTGGGACCGCTTTAAACTCCATATGCCCATTTTCGGACCGATCATCTACAAAATGGCGCTTTCCCGTTTCGCCCGGATGTTCGAAACCCTTGACCGCACCGGTCTACCCATCCTCCGCAGTCTCAACCTGGTATCTAAAACCGTCGGCAACGTATACCTTGCTCAGGCGGTGGACCGGCTCGCAGAAAGCGTCCGCCGGGGTCGGGGGTTGGCGGCACCGATGCGCGAACTGGGCGTATTCCCGCCAATGGTCGTCCAAATGGTGGCAACCGGTGAAGAATCCGGCGCCTTAGACGATATGTTAAAACAGGTCTCTGACTACTACGACAGCGAAGTGGAATACGCGGTGAAAAACCTTACCGGGATGATTGAACCGATTATGATTCTATTTATGGGCGTTGCTGCCGTATTTCTGATTGTCGCCATCATTATGCCCTATATGTCAATTCTCTCCAGTTTTGGCTCTGGCGGCGGTTACGGCGTCCACTAAAAAAGAAAGGCATTACCGGTGGTCGGATAGCCCGGCTATCCGACCACTTTTTTAAACATCAAGATTTTCTACATGACGGGCGTTCTTCTCAATGAACTCTCGGCGGGGTTCCACATCTTCCCCCATTAACATTCGAAATACCAGATCCGCCTCTGTGGCGTCCTCCATCGTCACCCGCTTCAGCGTCCGGTTTGCCGGATTCATCGTCGTCTCCCATAGTTGTTCAGGGTTCATTTCCCCCAGACCTTTATAACGGGCAATCTCCAGGTTATCTCCCTTTGCCTTCTTGGTGAACTCGGCAAGTTCATCATCGGAATAGAGGTAAAACTCCTTTTTCCCTTGTCGCACCCGATACAACGGGGGCTGGGCAATGTAGAGATAACCAGCCTCAATCAAAGGCTGCATAAACCGATAGAAAAACGTAAGTAAGAGAACCCGGATATGCGAACCGTCAACATCGGCATCGGTCATGATTACAATCCGGTGATAACGCGCCTTTGTCGGGTCAAAGTCGTCCTCACCCACCCCGGCACCGATTGCCGATATAATCGCCCGGATCTCCTGATTGGAAAGAATGCGATTTAAACCCGATTTTTCAACGTTAAGAATCTTCCCCCGCAGCGGCAACACCGCCTGAAAACGACGGTCTCGTCCCTGCTTTGCCGAACCACCGGCAGACTCCCCTTCAACGATATAAAGTTCGCTCTCCGCCGGGTCCTCAGAAGCACAATCGGCCAGTTTGCCCGGCAGTGTGTCCGACTCCAGGAGCGAACGCCGCCGGGCCAGTTCCCGTGCCTTCCGCGCCGCCAGCCGCGCCTTGGCTGCCGCAATCACCTTCTCCAAAATCCGGTTTGCCACACGCGGATTCTCCTCAAAATATGCCGACAGCTTATCGTTTACCACCGTCTCCACTACGCTCTTCGCCTCACTGTTACCAAGCCGGGTCTTCGTCTGCCCTTCAAACTGCGGGTCAGGAATTTTTACCGAAACCACCGCTGTCAGCCCCTCCCGCGTATCCTCACCAGCCAGCTCAATTCCCTCTTTCAACTGCCCGCTTTTGCGCGCATACTCATTAATACAACGGGTAAGCGCCGCCTTAAATCCGGAAAGGTGTGCCCCTCCTTCATGAGTATTGATCGTATTGGCAAAGGAAAAAATACTTTCTACAAATCCGTCGTTATACTCAAACGCAACCCCTACTTCTATTCCGTTCCGCTGCTCCTCAATCAGCACCGGCTTGTGGAGACGATTCCTGCCTTTATCCAAGTAGGCAACAAAATCCAGGAGTCCCGCCGGGTAGTGAAACTCCTCCTCCTTATTATCCCGTTCATCCCGCAGTTTAATCCTCAGGTTCTTATTCAGATAGGCCAGTTCGCGCAATCGCGTCGCCAGAATGTCATAGTTGAAATTAACCCTCTTAAAAATCCTCTCATCGGGGCGGAACAAAATCTTTGTCCCCCGTTTTTTCGTCTTGCCGATTACCTGCAACTCACTTTTCACCTGACCGCGGGTAAATTCCATCCGGTAAATCTTGCCGTCCCGGTAGACTTCGGCTACGAGATACTCGGAAAGAGCATTGACCACGGAAACACCAACACCGTGTAGCCCACCGGAAATCTGATAAACCTTATGTTCAAATTTAGCCCCGGAATGAAGCACGGTAAGCACCACCTCTAACGCCGACCGTTTCTCAGTGGGATGGATATCCACAGGGATACCCCGACCGTTGTCCTCAACCGAAACCTCGGTATCACTGTGGATGATAACATTAATCTGATCGCAATAACCGGCAAGTGCCTCGTCAATCGCGTTGTCCAC
Organism: uncultured bacterium; assembly: GCA_964412225.1. Lineage (GTDB taxonomy): Bacteria > Hydrothermota > Tepidihabitantia > Tepidihabitantales > Tepidihabitantaceae > CAYPNB01. The sequence continues at coordinate 7,688 of CAYPNB010000009.1, forward strand.
CACCTCAAAAATCAGGTGATGCAGACCACGCGGGCCGACATCGCCGATATACATCGCCGGTCGATGGCGCACCGCTTCCAGACCTTTTAGAACGTGAATCTGCGCTGCGTTATAAGTCTCACCCATTGTCTTTTATCTTAATAAATGAAGGGGAAAAATCAAGTGCAAGACGACCGCCCTCTCAGCACAAAACGGATATCGGTTAAAAGACCGGTGCCAATGTGCTGTGCAACCTTATTCAGAATATCGGCTTTTAGAAAAAACAGCTGCGTCATCCAGGCAGGGGTATCCACCAGCACCACCAGCGTATTCCCCTCTACCTTCTGGGCTATGGCGTGCCGGGCGATTGTTTCCCCCACAATAGCCGGCCAGTCTGCTACCGCCCGATAAACCGTTAACTTATCCGCCATTCCCAGCCGTTTCATCACTCTGGGAAGCACCTCCCCGATAGTAAAAAACCTCTTTGCCTTACTACGCATCGCCATTAATTTATAGCCAATTACCGCGCCCGGGTCAAGCGCACCGTTTGACACCCCGCTATCATCTCCGTTAAACTGAAATGTGCCCCCAAAAGTCACCATCTCGCCCCAGCTGGTTGCCAAACTCAAAGGCATTGACCTGAAGGCGCGCCTGGTCGTGGAAGGATTTCTTGCCGGACTCCACCGCTCCCCTTATAAAGGCTTCTCGGTGGAGTTTGCTGAACATCGTCAGTACATGCCGGGGGACGAACTCAAACGAATTGACTGGCGCGTTTACGGTCGGACCGAACGTTTTTACATCCGGGAGTACGAAGAGGAAACCAACCTCCGTGCCTATATTGTGCTTGATGCCTCGGGCTCAATGGGTTATTCCCGCGGTAACTACACCAAACTGGACTACGCCCGCTGGCTCGCGGCCAGCCTTGCCTATCTCCTGAACAAACAAAAAGACTCCACCGGCCTGGTAACCTTCTCCGACCAGATTGACCGCTATATTCCTCCCCGTGCCTCACCTGCCCACCTGCGCCTTCTGCTCCGCGAAATGGAAAACCTGAAACCCGGCGGTGAAACAAATCTCAGCCGAACCCTTCAGGAACTGGCGGAGCGCATCCGCCGTCGGGGCCTGGTAATCGTCATCTCTGACCTCTGGGACGACCAGCAGGCGGTCATTACCGGTCTGCGCTACTTTCGTGCCCGGAGACACGAACTGCTTGTCTTTCACATATTTCACCCCGACGAGCAAACGCTGAACTTCCCCAACCCTTTACTCTTACGAGACATGGAAACTAAACAGGAAATTACCATTGACCCCCGGCTTATCCGAACCCAATACCAGCAGAGTTTTAGCCAGCACTGCCAGATTTTCAAACGCGGCTGTGCCGAAGGGAAAATTGACTACCACCCGATAAACACCGACACCCCGTTTGACCAGGCGCTCCTCGCCTATCTGGAGCATCGCCGGCGTCTCCCTTAAGATGGGATTTCTCGCCCCCACGTTATTAGCCCTTCTCCCCCTCGCCCTGTTACCGCTCGTCATCCACCTCCTCAGCCGATTACGACTCCGTCGGGTGTCATTTCCTTCTTTACTTCTCCTCCAGAAGGCGCACCGGGAACGATTCTCCTGGCTGCGGGCAAAAGAAATCGTCCTGCTCTTCCTCCGCACCCTGACCCTGCTCTTTCTCCTCCTCTCCCTTGCCCGCCCTTATCTTGCCACCACCGTCCCTGGTTTGAAGTCAACCGCAGACCTGCTTCTAATTCTGGACAACTCCTTCAGTATGACTTACAGCAACCGATGGCAGACTGCCCGGGAAGTCACCCGCCGGCTCGTAGCCGCATCCACTCACCCCCGACTTATTCTCGCCACCCAGCCCGACAGCATTTTCACCGGGCAGCAAATCATCTCCGCCATCCTTGATACCATAAAACCAGGAACCACCCCACCCATACTCACCCCGGCGATTAAAACCGCCGCCTCTGTTATTCGCCGGACACCGATGCCGGTGACGATAATAACCGACCTCCAGCACCGTTGTTTTCCAGAAACCCTGCCCTCCCTGGCAGCGCCGATTACCGTCATCAACCTGGGAAACAAAAACTTTTCCAACGCCGGAGTCCGCCGGGTTCAAATTGACAACCACCTGCTTAAAACCGAAATCGCCAACTACGGAACCAGCTCCACCACCCGCGCCGTCCGCCTCCAGATTGGTTCACTCATTGACGAAAAAACCATTACCATACCCGCTCGTTCCCGTACCACCATCACTTTCACCATATCCCCTCACCAACCCGGCATCCATACCGGCACCGTATCAATTACTGCCGACTCACTAACCGTTGACGATTCCCGCCATTTCGTCCTCCCGATCTTGGAAAAAACGCCGGTGCTGGTGGTTTTCAGCGAAACCACATCCGTCCGCTACCTGGAACTGGCACTTCGAAGTGACCCCAGTTCGCCTTTCCACCCCCAACTGCTTCCGCTAACTCATTTTCGCCGCACTGACCTGAGTCGTTATCCGGTAGTGGTCATCGCCGATGCCGCCCGGCTTCAACCAGGTGATTGGGACCGGCTCTTCTTCTATCTCGGCAACACCAACGGTGCCGCCCTCCTCATTGCCGGCGAACCTCTTCCCGGGACCAGCGGAATTACCCGCCATCTGAAAAACCTCGGGTTTTCCCAACCCACCGGCTTTGTCAGTATTGGCACCGTGGATACCAATCATCCAATTCTAAGCATATTTCACACCCGCGACCTCAATTCAACCCGGATCTTCCGCTACAACCGGGTGACAGGGGGAAAACCACTTGTTGTCCTTAACAACGGTGACCCCCTGATATTAGAAATTCCCACCGTCCGTCTCCTGATCTGGACATTCGCCCCCTTACCGACGGCAACTGACCTGGTATTCAAAGCGCCCTTTGCGCCGCTTGTCCATCGCACCGTCAATTATCTTGCCCTTCTTCCTTTCCAATCGGAATACACCGCCGGTGACACAATAAAAATATTTACCACCGACACCAGACCGACTTTGCTTTCCACTCCCGGGGGAGAAAAAACCGTTATCCCACAATCGTCATTACCCCGCCCCTACATTCTGCTTACCGACACCCGCGAGTGCGGCATTTACCGGTTGGAAAACGGATTAACTTTTGCCGTCAACCCTTTACCAGAAGAAGGGGACCTCACACCCCTGGACATTGCCCAATTGCAGAAACAGGGCATTACCATTACCGATATAACCGGTCCGCGAAGTACCGACCTGACCGGTTTACTGCTCTACCTCGCAGTTGCTGCCTTGTTGCTGGAATTGCTTATTCTGGCGCTGGAATCTACTCAGGCAAAAATGCCCGTCTGAAGATATTGCAAATAGCGCCGGAATATCGTTTCATCCTCAAGAATGGAAACCCGGGAAATAACCACCATTTCTCCTTCGGCATTAACCTTTAATCCGTATGCCTGATGCCCGGGTTCGCGCACAATAAACCCCACATCATAAACCTCTTCGGCCTTCTGGTAGCCACGACCCGTTGCCTGTTCCATAAACCAGGCAAGATTATCAGCCACCGCGGCAAGCGCCGGTAACGGCGCAAATTGATTGACCAGGGGAATTAAAATTACCTCGCCGCCTTTTGCCCGCTCGTCCACAACCTTAGCCCTTTCCAGCTCCACAAACCCTTTTAACTCTTCCGGTGAACGTATCTCCATATATTTTTAATTTAATGTTGCCTCATCAAAAGTCAACACCCGCCCTCTGCCCGAAAAGGAAAGCATACACCTTGGCATTCCCTACCATATTGGCAATAACACAGAACTCATTGGGCTTATGCGCCTGACCGGCATTACGTCCCCAGACCACCGCCGGAATACCCCGCCGCCGGAAAAATGCCGCTACTGTTCCACCGCCAATCCCCTTTACAAATGGCTCTTTCCCGAAAACCGTCTGCACCGCCCTTGCCAGCATTTTTACCACCGGAGCATCTGCTGGCGTCGCCGGTGCCGCCTGGGCCATCTGCTCAACCGCTACTGTGATCTCAACCTTAAACTCTTCTTCCACTTCTGACTTAATCTGATTTACTTCCGCCAGCACATCGGTCAGTTGATAACATGGTAAAACCCGGCAGTCAAAATAAAAAACATCCTCGCCGGGAATCGTATTCACATTCGGGACATTCGCCTCCTTCTTGGTTGGCTCAATTGTGGAAACCGGCGGAGAAAAAAGTTCGTCCCGGGCATCAAAAACCTTATGTAACCGGTGGTCCAGGCGGAGCAAGAGATGGGCACCAGCCCGATGGGCGTTGTTACCGTGATGGGGGGTTGAACCATGGGCCTGCTTCCCGATGGTGGTAAACTTTAACCAGAGAATTGATTTCTCCGCTATTTCCAGAAGTGTTCCCTCCTCGTTGCCCGCATCAGGAACCACCACCAGGTCATCTTTACTGCACAAATTGTAATTATTCAACAACCAGTCAACGCCAAATTCCGAACCGGTCTCCTCATCTGCCACCAGCATTAGAGCCACCGGCATTTCCGGGACAAGGCCCAGGTTTAAAATCGCCCGCATGGCGAAAATACTCGCCACCATCTCCTGCTGATTATCCTCAACACCACGGCCGTATATCCTTCCTCCTTCCACTCGGGCAACAAACGGGTTGGAATCCCACAACTCGCGCGGACCAGAAGGGACTACATCCAGATGAGTCATAATCCACAGCGTCGGGCGCGGCTGTTTCCCGGCCAAATTTACCACCAGGCTTGGCCGATATCCACACTTCGCCAACCGGTCCGGGGCCCGAAACTCCTTCACCTCCAGCCCCCAGCCAGTCAGCAAATCCCTCAAATAATCAACCCTTTCCTTCTCTCCTTCTCCTCCTGACTTGGGGCTGATTGCCGGCAGTGCTACCAGCCGGCGCTGCATCTCAATCATCTCCGGCTCCAACCTTTCAATCTCCTGCGAAATTCGGGAAAATGTTGCTTGGTTCCACATCGTCCCAATAATACCCGCCACCGGGAAACGGTCAAATTCTCCCGACTATAACACCCGGGGAAGCCAGAACGAAAACGTTGATCCTTTACCTATTTCGGACTCCGCCCAGATTTTACCGCCGTGCGCCTCAACAATCTGCCGGCAAATCGCCAATCCCAAACCGGTACTTCTCTCCCCGGCGGTACTCCGCGTGCTGGTTTTCTGAAAAGGCCGAAACAGTTTACCCATTTCTTCTGGTGCGATCCCCTGCCCCTGATCACGCACCGCCACCAGAAAACCACCGTCTCTCTCTTTAATCACCACCGTCACCCTGGTTCCCGGTTGGGAAAATTTAAAGGCGTTACTTATCAGGTTGTTCATCACCTGTGCCAGTCGCTGCCGGTCGGCGACCACCTTACCGCTGCCATTTTCATCCCGTAACTCAACCTCTATTCCTTTCTGGGCCCCAAGTAAACGGTTTTCTGCTACGCTTGCTCTCACCAGTTCCGCCAAAACCAGCGGCTCGGCATTCAACTCCAGCTGTCCGGCCTCAATTCGGGTGAAATCCAGAAGGTCGTTGATCAAATTAATCATAAATTCAGCGTTCGCCTTCATCCGTTGAATAAACTCCCGTTTTCTTTCCTCGGGTAAATTGACTCCTCCTTCCTCTAACATAATTTCAGCGCAGGTGATGATAACCGTGAGTGGATTACGCAAATCATGGGCCGCCATCCCCAGAAACTGATTCTTTAGTTCGTTTAATTTTGCCAGCTGGGCGTTTTTTTTCGCCAGTTCCATTTCCTGCCGCTTGCGTTCCATCGCATAACGCAAACTTCGCATAAGTCCATGACTGTCAATTCGTCCCTTGATCAGATAATCCTGCGCCCCTATCTTTACTGCCCTCAGCGCCATTTCGTCGTCATCAAATCCAGTGAGAATGACAATTGGCACACTTGCAGCTACAGAATGCACTCGTGCCACCGTTTCCTGTCCGACACTATCCGGCAGAGAGAGATCAAGAAGAACCACGTCAAATCTCTCCTGGGTCAGCCGTTCCTCGCCGAGCGCCACCCGATTCACCCACACCAGCTCAAATCCCGAACCGGTCTCCGAGATGATTTCGGAAATCAATCGGGCATCACCGGGATTGTCTTCAATTAAAAGAATTCTTAACCGCTCTACCGACATTTTTCTTCAGTCTGTCGTTGGCAATTTCACCACTGTTAACCAGAAGTTCTCTATTGCCTGAACCACTTTGATAAACTGCTCAAAATCCACCGGTTTTGTAATGTAGCAATTGGCGTGCAGCTGATAACTTTTAAGAATATCCTCTTCTGCCTTAGATGTTGTCAAAACCACTACCGGAATGTGTTTTAAATTAGGATTTGCCTTCACCTCAACCAGCACCTCTCGGCCGTCCTTCCTCGGCAAATTCAGATCCAGGAGGATAATATCGGGGACAGGCGCGTCGGCGAACTTCCCCTGCCGGCTGAGAAACTCCAGCGCTTCCACCCCATCCCTGGCCACATAAAGGTTGTTGCACATCTTCGCCTCGCGCAGAGCTTCTTGGGTAAGCCGGACGTCACCAGGATTGTCTTCCACCAGCAGGATATCTATTGCCCTGCCTTTAAATTCGCAACTCATCCCTCATCCCTCCTTTGTTTTTTGTTCCTCAACACCAATCAGGGTAAAAAAGAATGTTGTCCCTTTACCCGGTTCCGATTCAAACCAGATTTTGCCACCGTGGCGCTCCACAATTCGCTTACAAACCGCCAATCCGATACCGGTTCCCGGATACTTATCCCTCGATACCCCACGCTGGAAAATCTGGAAAACCTTATCTGAAAATTGGGGCTCAATGCCAATCCCATTGTCCTTCACCGCAAAGACCCAATAGCCGTCTTGAGCGCGCACACCGACGTGCACCTTGGGCTCCGAATCCGAGAATTTTATCGCATTACTGATTAAATTTTGCAGTAATTGCTCCAATTGTCGTTCGTCCGCAATCACCACTGGCAAACGATCATAAGTCACTGACGCCCTTTTCTCCTCTATACTAATTTTCAAATTCATTAACACCCGCCTCAATACCATTTCGCTATCGGTCGGCTGAAGGGGCTTCCCTCTGGTACCGATCCGAGAATAGGTCAAAAGGTCGTTAATCAAACGCTGCATCCTCGTCACTCCGTCAACCGCGTAGTTGATAAATTCATCGGCGTCACCGTCCAGTTTTCCCCGATAACGCCGGGCAAGAAGACTCACATAACTACCAACCATCCGCAACGGCTCCTGGAGATCGTGAGAAGCAATGTAGGCAAAATGCTCCAGCTCCCGGTTTGACCTTTTCAACTCCTCGGTCCGCTCCTGCAGTGCCGCCTCAGCTCGTTTGCGCTCGGTAATGTCTTCACCAGAACTTAATGTCCCCAATATCTCGCCAAGTTCTCCTCTCACCACCGTATTTCGCCAACGAATAATTCGCTCTTCACCGGTGCGGGTGACAATCGGATTCTCCCAATCAATAAAATGCGCAACATCGCCGACTATGAGGTGCCGAAAAACATCTTTTGTTTTGTCGCGCAGCAACGGCGGCAAAAAACAATCAAACCAATCCTTCCCGATGATCTCCTCCTCCTTATAACCAAGCAAATTACACCCCTCACGATTGATGAGAACCACCCTGCCCGCTCGGTCCAGTACTAGAATGATTACTTTGGCTATATCCAGGTACTGTTGCGCCCGCTTTTTTTCTTCTCTGAGTACCTTTTCCTGAATAAAAAAACTCTCTATTAACCGGGCTATTTTGCCGAACTCTGACCGGGAACTAATCAATTTTGCCAGCCTCCGTGCGTCGTTTTCCTTCAGCGCCAACGAAATCCGGTCAAGCGGACGCTCTACCCAGCGCCAGAATCCAATGCCCACCGCACCGATCATCAAAATGCCAACCCCTAAGAGTAACCACAACCGGCGCGGCGCCTCCTGACGCGTAGCCAAGACAAGCCGGCATATATATTTTAACTGCAGATTTCCCACTACGCTGTCATCGCTACCATTTAGCGGATGGTTAATAACAATAACCCCTTTATTAATATCACTTTTTTCTTCCGAACCATCCATTACTGCGGGGCGTAAACTCACCTCACCATTTATCATTTCCCTCAGTCCGCGAAGATAAACACTGTCCCAAACCCGGGAAACGAAAAAAACCCCCTGCGGTGGAAGCCGGCGCTCGGGGTCACGCGTAGGGTGAACCGTTGCACCCCGGACCTCCATCAACCCTATTGAAGTCGGGATGAAAAAGTGGCAGAAACGTTTCTCTCCTTCAAGCATCTCCTGTGCCTGCTTAATAAAGAAAACTTCTCTTAATCTTTCTCGCCCTTCTTTCTGAACCATGTAAACTAATTCTGCTTTATCGTCATACACCCAGGCAGCATCCATCTTGTAGCTACTCAACGCCTGGGCAATATTTTCATCAAAAAATTGGCGGTCGCGGGATTTTATTGCCTCCACCATTTCATCCCAGTAGGTATAATCGTACGCCACCACCTCCATTAACGAACCCTTCAATTCAACCAACCTTGTAAACATTCCTGTCAGCATCTCCTGATTAGCGTAAAACATCTTCTGAAGATGCTCCCGTTGTGTCTGTTGAAACAAAATTATTCCGGTGACTACCACCCCGAGAAGCACCCCGAGAAGAAGAAAAAACTTTATCGCTGTCCGATAAAACAACTTAAAACTCCTTCGTTATTCCCACTCCAAAAACTGGGTGAAAAGGACCAATATCGGCACCAATGCGTAAGTTCTGGTCGGGAATAAAACCCATGCCGAAAAAAGATCTGAGACCGAATACATCTTCCGGTTTCCACGATAACCCCACCTCTATATGAATCACATCCACTGCCCAACGCGCGGCGTTATAGTTCAACTCGTTAAACTTTTTTGCCCCCCAACCAGCAAGCGCACCGCAGTCCAAATCCAAACCGGGGCAAAACGGAATCTTCAGTTTTCCCCCCATCTCACCAAAATAGGCACCCCATCCTGACCAGATGTCAAAATAATGGGAACTGGCAATCTCCCAGTTGTCAATCTCCCGTGTCAAACTGAACCCAATTTCTGCCGCAGGTGATTGAGCGTATCCTGCTGGATAAAAAAATACGGTAACCGATGGATTGATCCCGAAACCGAAAACCTCTTCCTCATAATCAATAGTAAAATCAAACTCACTCCAGCCCCATTCGTCGCCACTGCCCCCGAGCATAAAATTTGCCCAGGGGGTAACCGAAAACGAACCCAGCGAAAACCAAACCGCCGGCTGGAGAACCGGGCCGCGGCTCAAATTCAAACCCCGCCAGAAATAACAGGAACTAAAATTGATATCAAGACCGGATGCAAAAGGTATACCTGATACTGAATTGGTTAGGAAAAACAACCCCGGACCCACATACCGATAAAATTTACCCATATCCTTCCCTTTAAAATTGTAACATAAAATCAACCGTATTGCAAGAAAAACTATCTGTGCCCATACCTGTCTTCCCATCGGCTTGACTGCATCTTATTATTGACTATATTAAACGTGGAGGTAAAAATGAACTATCTCGGTACCGTTTTGACTCTTTGTGCCTGCCTCTATCCGGCAATGGCAGCGATCACGGTTGACACCATCGGTACCACCGGCATTGACGTTCAGAACTACGGCCCAATATGGCAGCGGGTGATTCATCTCCCGGGAACTGGCATATACACCGCCTGGATCAAAACTGGCATGTTCGCCAACTTCTTCAGTTTCGCCACCAATACCTGGAGCGGAGAAATCAGTGTCTTTGGCTCCCAGCGCAACGCCAGTGGCAGTCTGACCGTCCCGGAAAATCCCGCCTCGCCCTATTATCGGAGTACATTTATTTCCAGTTTTATCAACCGCGACCCAAAATGGCCAATAATTGCAGTGGACAGCGTCCCTGGAGAAAACAACTTTATTGTGCGTGAACCGGACTCCAGCCTGATGGGGTGCCAGCGACCGCCGATAACCATCACCCAGAATAACTATCTCCATATCATCTGCGTTGATTCAACCACGCAGGAAACATTGCTCTATTCGCGGTCCACCGACTACGGGGTTAACTGGCAGAGACCGGTTCCGCTCTCCGGTAACCGCCTCCTTCAGGACCCCACCTATAACATTGCCGGTTCCAAATCCTCCAACCGGCTCGCCGTCGTCTGGACCCAACCCGATTCCGCGGCCATCTATATCAACATCTCTGAAGACGGTGGCGATAACTGGACCGGACCCCAGAATATTTTCCCTGTCCCCACAACCATCCCTGGTGCCCGACCCGGGCGGTTTGGCGCCTACCCCCTATTTGACCGCCAAAACCGGCTTAACATAGTTACCCAGCTCTGGGATGGAAACCATCAGTTCCCGGCAGAAATCTGGCACTGGCAGGAAAACAGAAACCCCGCGTGGTGTCTGGTATATCGCTTCTCCCCTGCCTCGGTCCTGGCACCGGCAGAACCAGGAGAGCCTTTCGTCGTGCGGCCAACGCTCGGAGAAAACCAAGCAGACGGAACTTTATTTGTCCTTTGGTTAAATTACGATTCATTGAATTACGAACCCCAAACACAAATCGCACGCGCCGACCTGTTCGTCGCCTATTCCCCGGACAACGGCAACACCTGGAGTCGCCCCTATCGCCTCACCGGGCCGGACGGCGTCTCCCGACTCTCGCCGGGACTGGCATCAGTGGTAAATGACACCCTTTTTATTATCACCGTAATTGACCAAATCGCCGGTGTTTATGAACATGGACATGGTCCCCAAACATTAAACCCGGTTGTTCTTTTGCGGATACCGGTCTCAGATCTACCAGGCATTGCCGAAGGTTATAAGAAAGAAAAAAAACGCCCGTTTAGTGTAGCAACATTCCGTAACCGATACAATGTCCTTGGCGATAAAATGATTTTATCGCCCTTAGGACAAAACCAGAAATGTCCCCCGGGTGCGGGAGTTTATTTTATCATTACCCGTTCCGGTAATATCCAAAAAGTGGTAATCATACCGTAAATGCGGTTTTTTCCGCTTCTCATCGCCGTCGCCTCTTTCATCCGGGCGGAGATTTTTGTAGATACCATTGGCTGGACAACCCGGGATCGACAGTTTCATTTTCCCGCTCTCCGCTACCTGGTCAACGACACATTGCGCGGCATCCACGCGGTATATAAAGACGGCTACGGTGAAATCCGCTATAACTTCAAACCACGGGGTGAAGACTGGCGCTTTCCAGAAGCAATTGTCATCAACCCTTACCAGCGCAACCTCGGCTGTCTGGATATAAACAACAACGGCAGAACACTGATTGCCACCGACTACCGAAATCGTGGTGACAAAACTATAACCTATTTTCTGGATTCAGCGCCTGGTGCCGCAGTATTCCAGGAAATCGCGGTTACTGAAGGCCTTCAATATCCTCTTGTTGGCATTGGCAGATACGGCTATCTAAAATTCGCTGCCATCGGTAACGATACGCTCTACTATTTCAGTCCCTTTACCCGATACCGTGTTGGCGTTATCGGATCTTTCCCCACCCACAACCTCATCGCCAGCAAAATTTCCTCCCGTCTTGGCTTTATCTGGAGTGAAAAAAATTCTGGCAAGCTGTTCTTACGGGAAACCCCCGACGGTGGTGGCACCTGGTACCCGCTCCGCAACCTTTCGGAAAACATCCCAACCCGGTTCAACCGCTCCCTTTTTGGTGCCAGTGCGGTTTACGACTCCATCCGCATCCATCTCGTCGCTGATCTCATAGAATCAACCAACCGCGGCATTGTTCAGCTCTGGCATTACTGTCCCTATGATACACCTGCCTGGCATTTCATTTATGAGTACGCTATTACCGACACCACGGTATTGGGTATCTATACTGCTGCCATTGACCGCCCCAGTATTGGCATTGAACGTCGGACCGGCACCAGTGGCAATCGCTTGTACGTTGTTTGGGAACAGTTCAACCCGGAAAATATTGACCCGCGGACCGGCATTGCCCGCACCGATATCTGGGCGTCCTGCTCCCCTGACAACGGCCGAACCTGGACGCAACCAATCCGATTAACAACCCCGGATTCAATCAGTAAACGTTTCCCTTATCTTGCCGAGGTGGTAAACGACACTCTCCACATTATCTACTTCGCCGACCTTGTTGCCGGTTCCTGGGAACTGGGAGAAGGTCCCATTACCCGTAACCCGGTGATTTACCTCCGGGTTCCGGCCAGCGTCTTCACCGCCGGGGTTAAAGAAAAACCGCTCTTCAACATTCCCCCTGGAGATTTTTTGCCCACTCTGTTTACCGGTGGCAAAGAACTCCCCCTTTATCGTTCCTGTAGAGTATTCAACTCTTCCGGACGTCTTGTCCCTGGTGACCCATTACTCTTACCCAGCGGTGTCTACTTCATTGTTATGCAAACCGGAAACTCTTACTTAATTCAACCGCTCATAAAAATCCGCTGATACTACTTAAGCCAACAATTACCACAAAAAACAATGGCCATTCTGGGCCCCTCGCACCCCGATACCCGTAAACACCACTACCCCTTCAGTTCTGAAGTACAATGAGGACAGCGGGTCGCCTTAAGCGAAATCGGGGAAAAACAGAATGGACACTCCTTGGTTGTTGGTGCTGGCGGTTCCTCCTGCTTGCGTTTCAATGTATTCATTGCCTTTACCACCAGAAAAATAGCAAAGGCTACAATCAGAAAATTGACGACAGTATTGATGAATAGCCCGATATTCAGACTCACCGCACCTACTTCCTTTGCCGCAGTGAGTGATGGATACGGTGGTGGCACCGAACCGGGTTTAAGCACGACAAAAAGATTAGAAAAATCAACCTTACCAAGCAATAGACCGATTGGCGGCATAATAACATCGGTAACCAGCGACGACACAATGGTACTGAACGCCGCGCCAATGATAATACCAACCGCCATATCCACTACATTACCACGGAGAGCAAACTCTCTGAACTCCTTCAACATATCTCCTCCTTTTAAAATAGCCTTTTTATTTCCTCCCGGTATTATACCCAGCGTCATCTCCCCCCGTTATTCTATTCTCACTAAAGAAAAAAGCAACAACTAAGGTAGAACGAAACTCTATTGAGGTTCCGGGAACAACAACCTGCGGTATCCAACCTTATAACTTTTATTTGACATCTCAAGTCAATATCGGTATTCTCTAATAACTTACCATAAACACGAAAATTAGGAGGAACTTTGGCTAAACATTGCGAAATTTGCGGGAAAACTGGTATGGTGGGCTCCAATATCAGTCACGCCCACAACGTAACGAAAAGACGTTGGGAGCCAAATTTACAACGGGTGAAGGTCAAAGAAGGAACCGCCGCCCGTCGCATCTGGGTCTGTACCCGTTGCCTCCGTTCGGGCAAGGTGCAGAAGGCGTAATTTCAATATTCTGTGCAAGGAGGTACTAAGTTGAAATGTTTAATTACTGGTATTACCGGTTTTGCCGGTAGCCATCTGGCTGAATATCTTCTCACCCTGGGCACCTGCGAGGTGCACGGCACGATTCGCTGGCGCTCCCGCACCGAAAACATTGAGCATCTCCGGGGAAAAATTCACCTTCATGATTGTGACCTGCGCGACCATACCGCGGTTACCCGTCTCATCGCCCAACTGATGCCTGACCGCATCTATCACCTCGCCGCCCAGAGTTACGTCCCGATGTCCTGGACCGCACCGGCGGAAACTTTCACCACTAACGTTCTCGGTCAACTCAACATCTTTGAGGCGGTCCGCTCTCTCGGCATTCAATGTCGCATTCAGATTGCCGGTTCAAGTGAAGAATACGGGCTGGTTCTCCCCGCTGAGGTGCCGATAAAAGAAACCAACCCACTGCGTCCCCTTTCCCCCTATGCGGTCAGCAAAGTAGCACAGGACCTGATGGGTTATCAATACCACCAGAGCTATAAACTTCATATCATTCGCACCCGCGGCTTCAACCACGAAGGCCCAAGACGGGGAGAGGTGTTTGTTACCTCTAATTTCGCCCGCCAGCTCGCCGAAATTGAAAAAGGTAAACGGGAGCCGGTCATCTACGTTGGCAACCTGGAAGCGGTGCGTGATTTCACCGATGTCCGGGACACCGTCCGCGCCTATTACCTGATTCTGGAAAAAGGTATTCCCGGTGAGGTGTACAATGTTGCCACCGGCAAGGGTTACAAAATTCGGGATGTTGTGGAAATTCTCCAGGGGCTGACAAAAACAAAGTTTGAAGTCCGCCAGGATCCGAAACGGCTCCGCCCCAGTGATGTGGAACTTTTAATCGGCGATCCTACCCGATTAAAACAGGCAACCGGCTGGGAACCACAGATTCCCTTTGAAAAAACCCTTGCCGACCTCCTTGATTACTGGCGAACGCGAGTGTGAAACGGGTACTCATCACCGGTATTGAAGGGTTTGTCGGTACCAATCTTGCCCGTTATCTCCGAGAACGGGGAGATGAAGTTTTCGGCATCCATCTCAATCCACCTACCGCCAAGTTACCTGCCGAACTCTTTAACTGTGACATATGTGACGTTACGGGATTGAAATCGGTTCTGGAACAAACCCGCCCGGAATGGATTGTTCACCTCGCCGGCGTCTCTTCGGTAGCGGAAGCAGAAAAAAACCCGGTTACCACCTATCAGATAAACACTCTGGGCACATTGAAATTGCTCCTTGCTGTGCATCAGTTAATGCTTCCCTGCCGTATTCTCCTGATATCATCGGCGGATGTCTATGGCCGCGCTGAGCATCGCCACACCGAGAACGACCCACCCCAACCCCTTACCGCCTATGCCCGGAGCAAACTTCTCGCCGAAGAAATAGGACGCATTTACTATCAAACCTGGGATATGGACATCGTAATTCTGCGTCCTTTCAGTCACACCGGACCGGGACAGGCAGCCCGTTTCGTCTTTCCCAAAGTGGCTCACCACATCGCTCAGGTGGAAAAAGGCAAAACCGAAGATCCACTGACGATGGGTGACCTCACCGTGCGCCGCGACTACACCGATGTCCGGGATATCGTCCGGGCTTATGTCCTGGCGCTGGAAAATTGCCCGGCGGGAGAAACCTACAACGTCACCTCTGGTAAACCAGTTCAACTACAAGAAGGGGTGGAGTTGTTGTTGAAACTCGCCCGGCGACCGGTCCAGATTAAATCCGGTATCGCGGAGAAACGTCCTTATGATATTCCATTCCTGTCCGGCAATCCGGAGAAGTTCGTCAGGATAACTGGCTGGCAACCGACAATCCCGCTGGAACAGACGCTTAAAGACCTCCTGGAATACTATCGCCAGCAATCATAGTTGAAACTTTCTATCATTATCATCACCTATAACAGTGCCACCGATATCGGTTCCTGTCTGGAAGCCATCAACTTCACCGGTGATTTTGAAATCATCGTTATTGACAATGCATCTCAGGACCACACCCGGGAAATCCTGAACCGCTATCCCAACCTGAAACTGCTCTTGAATTCAAAAAACCTCGGCTACGCCCACGCCAACAACCAGGGATTATCGCTGGCCCGGGGGGAATACATCCTACTCTTAAACCCGGACGCAGTGGTTACTCCCGGCGCCATTGACCTGTTAGTTGCCTATCTTGACCAGAACCCGGCAGTTGCTGCGGTGGCACCAAAACTGTTGAACCCGGATGGCTCCACCCAGTTATCAATTCGTTCCTTTCCTACCTTCTGCTCGGTCCTTGCCGAACTCTGCGGAATCAGCCGTATCCTTCCAGCTCTTGACACCTGGCGACGACGTTCATTTGATTACGAAAAACCCGCCTTTGTCGAACAGCCCATGGCCTCCTGTTTGCTCATCCGGCACTCGGTGCTTAAAAAAATGGGCGGATTTGATGAACGGTTTCCGATCTTCTACAACGATGTTGACCTTTCCTATCGGCTCAATCAACAGGGCTATCAGACCTATTACCTCCCCACAGCTCGGGTCTATCACAAACTGGGCGCCAGCACCACACCGCTAAAAACCAAGATGATATTTGAAAACCACCGCTCCCTATTCCGTTATCTTAAAAAACACACCCCGCCGAAACTCTTTTGGCTTCAAGCAGTTCTTCTTTTACCGCTGCTTGAGATATCTGCCCTTGTCCGCATCCTCCTCTGGCATCTCAGAAAAAAAGGAAAGCGGCAGGTGGCATAGCCGCTTCCCGTTTCTCAAATCAACCGTTCCAGATAGTCGGCTAAACGTTTCGCCTGAAACCGGCGGTTAAATCGCTCCCGGTTGCCGCCGGTAAAGCGCCCCGGGGTTCGCCTTATCTCTTCCAGACAGCGGACCAGACCAGCCGCATCCTCGCCCACTAAACCGGCACCGACCTCCTGAACCAGTTCTCCTGCCTCTCTACTCCCCCTTCCCCAAACCAGAATCGGACGGCCACTACCGAGATACTCATAAAGTTTCAACCCTACGGGCTGGCCCGGTTTACCAATATATAAAAGCACATCCGCTCCTTTCATCAAAGCGGCCACCCGCTGATGAACTAAAACCCCCAGCATCTGGACCCGAGGATGCTTTGCGAGAACCTCTATGCTATCCCGGTCAACGCCGCCGGCAATATAAAAACGGGCATCTGGAACCGCATTCAACACGGCGAGAAAAACTTCCAGGTCCGAACGGTTTTCAAAAAGGTTTCCCGCATAAAGAATGCTGAACCCGCTCAACCGCTCTGCTGGAACCGCAAAATCATCTGGGTCAAACCCATTTTCAAGTATCTCCACCTGTCTATCAATCATCCCTCCCGCCAGCACCACTTCCGCTGTTCCTTGATTTACCGCAATAATCCCCTGCGCCCGCTTGAGAATACTGCACCGCAACCGCTCCAAAAATGGCCGTTGCCACCTTACCGGCGGAATAAAACCATCCGGCCAGGGGTCCCGAAAATCGGCAATAAACGGCACCCCCTTGACCTGTGCCAGCCGGGCACCGACAATTAACGCAGTCCAGGGTGGGGCGGTAGCAAAAACCGCCCGGGGGGTAAACTCCTTGAGCAATCCCCTGCCTCTGCTCAAGGCAAAAGGCAACCAACCAATCTTGCTATCCGGGAAAAATACCCCCCGGGGTATATGCCTGCTCGGGTGGATAAAATGAAAACCGCCCCCGCCCCTTTTCCCTAAAATCCAAAACAACCGGTTCAGGTCAAAAATCTCGGTGCGAAAAACCTTTGCCTTTTTTAAGTCCTCCAGGAGCGCCGGGTCATAGGCGTAATAGGCGACCGGCTTTATTGTAAGAATCACCGGCTCCCAGCCAAATTCAGGTAAAAACTTACACAGCTTTGTTACCCGCATCACTCCGGAAAGTCCGAGTGGTGGCGTGTAATAGGCAACAACCAGAAGTCGGTTCATCATCTCCCCAATTCCGGAAGGTGTTCGGCAATCTGTGCCCTTACCGCTGCCGGATCCATCTGAACCAACTGCAAACGGTCAAGAAATTCCCACAGTCCGTCCACATCCAGGGCGAGCAGGTGGTCTTCAACCTGTAAATTCTCGGGCAGAAGATAAAAAAACGCCCCCGACCCCAGACTGTCCTCAAATCTAGCCAGGTTATCCCGTACCACCGACTTTATCGCCTCCCGGCTCGGCAAAGGAAACCGGGCGAGTCCGTTCTTTTCTGCCGGCAGGATAAACAATTTCCCCTCCATATCCGTTACTGCCCTTCCTTGACGGAATAACGCTTCGGCGAGTAAACCACCGTAGGTTGCACCGAGAAGATGAATCAGATAAACCTGGCCCCCTTCAATAAAATAGGGAAACTCGCCCGCCTTCAAACCGGGAAATATCCTGGACTTCAAAAATTCCGCCAGTTGGTAATAATAGCCTCCGCTACCGGTGCCTTCAAAAACTTTGGTACTCGGGGAAATTGCTGCCAGTGGCTTCACCAATAGCCGTTTTTCCTTCTCCCGTCGCTCCACCGTCTCCCATGACCTGCCCCCGAGAACAAACCGTTCCAGAACAAAGAAAACCGTCCCCACCTCCTGACCGTTTGTCACATCAATCACCTGATACTGACCAAAACTCTTCTCCTGGATATTGGAATGAATCTTCCCTAACTCAACTTTTCTCTCCAAGGCACTGCTGAGAAAATATACACCATTCCGTCGCTCCTCCACCACCCCCTCCCGACACAGGTGGTTAAAAACCTGGTCCAGAACAGGACTGTTACCGAGCAACGGTTGAAAGATACGCCGGAGGGCATCACGGGTTGTCCCGATACGTCGCCGCTGGAACAGATAGGAGACAATCTGCTGGGGCAGAACGGAAAGACAGGGGGTGTAACGTTTATCGTACAACCTCCCCTCCCGGGCACAGTCAATAAAGGTTTCAAACAGTAATCGCTCCCAGGCGTCAAGATAAACCCCGATGGTATAAAGCCCGTTCTGCAACCTTCGGTTGCCCCGACCAATCCGCTGCAAAAGTGAAGAGACATTAAACGGTGGTCGAAACAATACGACCGCATCCACATCGCCAATGTCAATCCCCAGTTCCAAAGTAGAGGTGCAGCAGAGAATCCCGCTCCGTTCCCGATTCATCCTTGCCTCCACCTCCTCCCGCACCGGTCGTGTCAAACTGGCATGATGCACCCAGACCCGGCCGGAAAATGGTGCAATGTCAAAAAGTTTCACCCCCGCTTCCGCCAGGGAACGGGCATTGAAAAAGCACAGCGCCTTCTGACAGCCATTCGCTACCAACCGTGCCACCACCCGCGCCGGCCAGTCGGCACCCCCCGGCAAAAGATCTGCCCGGATCTCCCGCTTGTTCATTATCCTCACCACCTCGGCGTTCGGGAAATAACGGTCACCGATTTCCAGGTCGTCAATTGTCGCCGAAAGGGCATAGTAATTCAAATCGGGATTAAGCAATCGCAACCGCTCCAGAAGTACCCGCAGTTGGTCGCCCCGGGGACTGTTGTCCAGAAGATGAATTTCATCCAGAATCACCACCGCTAAAGAACGAAATATCCGCGGGTGTCGGCAGAGCAGCGAGTCAAACGACTCCGGCGTGGTCAAAAGCATAAACGGCAATCTTGCCTCATCAATCCGGGGATGATCACCAGTTTTACGCTCCAGCCTCAAATCCAGATACTCCAGCGGTTCCACCAGCCTCCGGAAAAGGTCATTGACCAGTGCCCGGGTCGGCGACACATAAAGCACGGAAAAATCCCGCTTCCCCTGAGCGAGAAGCCGTTCCACTACCGGCGCCACCACCGCTTCGGTCTTTCCTGATGCCGCCGGTGAAATCACAACCAGATTACCTCCCCCCAAGACCCTGGGAATCGTCGCTATCTGAACCTCGGTCAACCTTCCGAACCGGGCAAAAAATGCCGGATAGGTACGAACCAGTGCCGCCCGAATCTCCCGCTGCCGTTGAACTCCCTCGGTCACCGATTATGCGCGTCGGGCCTTAATTCCCCCGGCCATCGTTCCTGCCGGAGGCAAAACCCCGCTCTGTCTTAGCCGGGCGATGTCCAGTGTCTCAACACAACATTTGATAAACGCCCTGATACCCGCGGCATTTCGCCGCGCCGCTTCAGCCAGAAGCCGTTTCTGGTCTGCCACCGGCAGACTAAAACCAGGATACGCGCGTTCGTAAATCCGTACCATTGTCGCAAAGGCATTCGCCAGCGCCTGGTCTTCTAAAGGAGACAACTCAATCCGGTGCCGTACCGCGTTGGCAAGACGAATATAACCATACTGACCGGGTGTTGGGGTGGTGGCAAAAATAAGCAGCAGCGCCGGATCCCGGTAAATATAGGAGACCGGCCGCACCTGATTGTGAATCAACCGATCATCCACCTCCCTGAGCTCCGAGTCATCCTGTGCCACTCGCACCAGCCCATCCATAAAATTCACGCTCTTGGTCAAATAGAAAACATCCCACAACCGGGTCACCGTTTCCGCCTCATCAATTAAAAGCACCAGTCCATTTAATCCCAGCTGCCGGGTGATATAAGAGATGCCGCAGATGAGATTACAGTAAAAATCTGCAGCGGTGGAAAAATCATAAAGCGCCGGAATCCCCTGGGCTCCCCGGACCCGATAGGGGGTGCGCATCTCCACCGCATACTCTTTGGTGCTATCACCCTCCACCCACTGCCAGAAAACGTCATTTTCCGGCAATGCTGGATCAAGTCGGCGTAACTTTCTAAACAACGGCCCAAAAAAAACATGGTCGCTCATATCCAGTCCCGCCGCCTGGCGCAAAAGTTCCCGATAACTACCCTCCCGACCATCCCGCAAAAACCGCAGATTCCTCACCAGTTCCCGATAAACCCGCTTCGGACGATGCGGTGCCACCTCCACCGGATCAAACTGCACCAGGCTTACTGCAAATCCCTGTGCCAGCGCCCGGTGATGGCAAAGTTCCAGAAGATGGGTCTTGCCGGTCCCGTACTCCCCTTCAATCATGTACACATCCCCCCGACCCCGGCTAAGATTCGCCAATGCCGCCTCCAGAATCTTTATTTCCTCTTCCCGGCCAAAGGTAAACAGGTCAACATCCTGATGGGGCACAATTCCCAGGCGGAACGCCTCAATCATTCGGCAGGCGCTCACCCGGTCTAAATTATCCACCCCGGCAACCACCGAATCCAGCAGCTCGGTCTCAAACTCAAAAAGAAATCGCACCCGACTCCGGGGCAACCACAACCTCAACCCGGTCTGAAAACGCACCAGCAGCTCCGACCCCTGCCACCGGGTGTCAATTATCTCCCCTTCGCCAAACACCGGGTGGGATACCAATTTAGAACTCTTCACTCTCCACCCGCTCCTTTTCTGTCTTCTCCAGTCGCTGAGTTGTCACTCGCAAAAGTCGCTCCGCCTCCTTCTCGTTAAAAGTCAACCCCGGATTGGCGCGCAACCGGTGCAAAAGTTCTACCGCCGCCACAACAAAAAGCCGGCGGTAACTGACATCTAAAACAAAGCTCCGCACCGCCGTCTCGGCCAGAATCCGCAACATCTGTTCCACCCCGGAAAGTTGCACCGCATAGGCGTTTTCAAAAAGCGCCTTTAGCCGCTCGCCCAAACGCAGGAGAAAATCCACCGGTTCCAGCCCTAGCTCCTCAAGATTGATCTTCACCCCAACCGGATTGGTTTCGGAAAAAGCGCTCCGCAACCGCTGCTTCAACGCCTCATAAACCGGACCGGACCCCTCCAGCAGCAGGTTGTCGTCAGGGACGGCATAAAAAAACATCGCTCCGGGCAACCGGGAATTACCACACTCGTCAACAAGTTGCCGCAGATTGTCCAGTGCCCGGCGTTTGTCTCTTGAAGAAGAAATTGACATCCCCCGTTCCGCCTCATCAAAAAGCAGGACCAGACCACGGAAACCAATCCCGTGAACCCACTGCACCAGGGAACGCAACATCCGGAATGCCGTTGCCTTGTCAATCCGCTCCGAGATCTTAAACCGGTGCCGCGCCTCGCGGGAAATCTCCTCCCCTTTTAAAAACTGCACCGCCTCACTAAACCCCTCCATATCCTCAGCCATAAGCGCACTGAACGCCGCCCGCACCGCGTTAAAGAAACTCGTGGAATCGGTCATCGGCAAATCCAACAGATACCCCTGCAACCGCTCGGGATTATCCTCCTTTAACCGCCACTCCCTGACCCAGCGCCGCACCACCGACTCAATACCTTTATCGCTCAACGGTGCAATCTGATCAGTCCGCTGGGGGGCGGTAATATTCAGCACCACCGCCTTATAAACCAACTCCAGTTTATCAAACGGACACTCGGTCGGATTCAAACTCACATAGGCGACACAATAATTGTGCCGGAAGGCAATATTCCGCACCGAATAGAGAAAATGGGTCTTACCGCCGCCGTAATTACCGGTAATCAACTTAAAACTGGAGAGGTTGAACTTCAAAATCCCGTCCAGATACTCCTGCTCCACCACCCCGAGCACCCGCTCCAGCCCAACGGTAAACGCTTCAATACCAAACTCCGGCGGGGTTCCGGTAGAACCCAGTTTATTGACTATCGCCCGGGCCAGTTCCCTGTCCATTGCACCTCCTTAAGGAGCAAAGGCAATATAAGAATAATAGGTCCCCTCCCCCTCCTCATTATCCGGTACCCAGAGCGCCTTTGCCTTTTCCACAGTGGCATCAAAATTCGCCACCGAAAGCCTTAACTTCATACCATTCCATTCTCGCAAACCGGACTTCTTTAAAAGATACAGGTCATAACTGAACCGCACCCGCGGATACTCCAGAAACCGCGCCCGCACCGGATTTACCCGAAACCCATCGGGTTGGAGCAAAAAGGCCATTTCACTCAGGAGGTCAACGAGAAACAACCTCTCCCCTTCCGACACCTCTTTTGCCAGACAGCCCCGCCGATACGCGGTAAGCAAACGGGCAAGAAACTCCTCGGGCGCCTTCGCCGCCCGCTTCACCAGACTATCCTGATAACTTCGCAACAACTGCGCCAGAGCGATCGGTTCCAGTTTAATCCCGGACTTCAACTGCTCGATCTCCGGACCCCAGAAAATCGCTGCCCGACCGGTGCCAAAATCAACTTTCAACGAAAACAAACCGCACCGCAAAAACGGCAACTGCCCGCGCACCGGCAAACCGCTCCCCTCTAAAGCCGCCAGTAGTTCCCGGCCAAAACCAAACCGCAACTCCGCTTTCGCCTCCTCAACTTTCGTTCGCTCCTCCCGCAGCCAACCTTGCAATTGTTCTTTTAATTCCCCCGGGTGGAAACCGGAAAACAACTTCTCCACTGTCCCCAGCACCTTCTCTCGTTCATAGGCGTTTCGCACCGGCTCGGCGAGCAATCGCTGATACCCGGCCAACAACTTACTCAACTTCTGGGAAACAACCGCCTGCTCCCTTAAAGCACTGATCAAACCTTCCATATTATTTTATATTTTATCAGTATAAACACCTCTTATCAACCTGTCAAATCACCAAATCCCGATTTGTTTTCCCCATCCGCCCCAATTTCCCGGGCAACACTATATCAAACCGGACTTTCCGCAATAAAGCCCATTTCCACACCCCGCAGCTAATTGCCACCTTAACCATCTCCCTTGTTTTAATTTTCCCTTTATTATCCTCATCAAGTTTTTGGTGCACAATAATATTATATTAGACCCCGGTTTTGCCATGATTTAACATCATTTGCAATATAAGGTCGGGAAAATCTGCTTAAGTTCATTTCTGGCAATGAATTGGAAAGTTGATCGCAGTTGAAATTTCGGGCAAGGGGGCATACCCCCGGGTAACCCCGGGGATTGCTTCCATTGCTACCGATGAATCTGACCGGTTCGGGACAAAGTCGCTTCTCTGGGTATTCGCGATCCGCTTAATTTTATCCGCCGCTGGTTTTTCTTGACCGGCAGCCCTTTTCGGTTATAATGACTGACCAGTCAGTATAATTATAACCGGTTATGAGAAGAAAATCTATTGCCAAGCGCGATACAATTCTCCGGGCGGCGTTCGCCGTGGTGTGCGATAAAGGGTACTATGAAACCCGGATTGATGACGTGGCCCATCGGGCGGGTGTTGCCAAGGGCACCGTTTATCTCTATTTCAGAGATAAAACCGACCTTTATCTGGGTATCGTCCGCTGGCTGATCGGACAGGCCCGGGCAATTGTGCAAGAAGTAAATAAGCAGCCGGCTTCTGCTTACCAGCGGCTGGAGATGGTGTTTGAGCGCTGGGTGACGGCACTTTCCTCTCATCCCGCAACGATTGATCTGGTTTTTCCGGAGATGCGTGAGCAACACTGCGAAATTGCCCGCCGGTTCCATCAGGAGGTGATGCCGGAGGTGCGCCGGCTGGTGGACGCAATCGCCAGACTCGTCCGCCAGGGGATAAAAGAAAACGATTTCCGAAAGGTTGAGCCCCGGCTCGCCGCCCTTTCCTTTCTTAACGCCTTTCGCTCCGCGCTGCTGGTCAGCGGTAATCGCCTCGGTGTCCGGACATCACCGCAACGGGCGCTGGACATTTTCTTTTATGGTATCAAGAACAAGAATTGAAGGAGGCTTATGAAAAACTGGCTTCTGGCATTTTTCCTGCTCGGGCTTGCCGTTACCCGGGCTGATACCCTGGTCCTCACTCCGGACCGGGCAATAGAACTGGCACTGAAGAATAACAAACTTCTGCGGGCGAATCAGGAAAAGGTACAGGAGGCGTCAGCAGGAAAGGGCGCGGCTCTCGGTAGTTTCTTTCCTCAGCTTTCTCTCAGCGGTAGTTATACCCGGCTCGCCGCCGCAAATGAATTAGAACTGATATCTCCGGTTTACGCCCGACTGCCACTGCGGGTTTATGACCCCGGGACCGGTCAGATTATCGGTTTCACCGATTCCGTTCCCATGCCGGTTGGCACCGATACAATGCGGCTGCCCCTGGGCGCAAAAAACAATTACCTTCTTCGGACAACGCTCCAGCAGACGATTTTCACCTGGGGAAAGTTAATTAACGCCTACCGGATCGCCGGCCTGAGTCTGGAAGCTCAGAAGGCGGCTGCGGAGCAAGCAAGGCAGGAGACAAAAATTCAGGCGCTGGATGGGTTTTACCGGGCACTCCTTGCCGAACAGACGGTCCGGCTGTTAGAAGAATCCTACGAACAGTTGCGCCGTCATGCCGAGCAGGTGGCAAACCTCTATGAAAATGGACTGGCGAGCAAACTGGACCTGATGCGCACCCGGGTAGGGCTAACCAATATGGCAAATCAGGTCAGTCAGATGAGAAACAACGCCCAGATCGCCCGTTCTGCCCTCGGCAATGTCCTTGGTATTCCTCTTAATACCGATCTGGTTCTGGAGGCGGAATTGGTCGCCGATACCCTTCTGGTTGATACCGCCGGCGCGGTGGATTCGGCACTGCGCCGCCGCCCTGAACTGATCCAGTTGCACCGCGCCTGTCAGATGGCGGACCTCGGCGTGCGCATTGCCCGGACCGCCAATCTGCCCACCTTGTTTGCCGCGGCTAACTTTGACTATAAGCGCCCGGCCGGACTCTCTGACCGCTGGGGCAAAGACTGGAACGCCACCATCGGCATCTCCTGGCCGCTTTTCACCGGGCTGAGCAATCTAAATAAATTAAAGCAGGCGCAGTCAAAGTTCCGCCAGGCGGCTCTGAGTTTACAGATGGCTGAGGATGCGGTGCAACTGGAGGTCAAAGTCACCCTTGCCGGTATGGAACAGGAGAAAAAAAACATTGCCTATCAAGCGGAAAATGTCAAACTGGCTGAGGCGGCTTTCCGGCTTGCCGAGGAACGGTATCAGAACGGACTTTTGACCAACCTGGAGTTCCTTGATACCCAGCTGCAGTTAACCCAGAGCCGTATTGCCCTTCTTGCCGCGCTTGCCAATTATCAGGTGGCAAAGGCGAAATTTCTCCGGGCAATCGGCAAATTTTAAGGAGGAGAAGATGAAGAAGTTGCTAAAATTAACCCTGGCAATTCTGCTCGTGACAGTTGCAATCGGCTGCGGTGGTGGCAGAAAACAGGCATCCGCCCCGCCCCCTGCGGTAACAGTGGTGCCGGTGGAGCGCGGCACGGTCAGCCGCTCAATTCAGCTCCTCGGCACACTGCAGGGCGAAGAGCAGGTTATGGTCTACTCCAAAATTTCCGGACGGGTAACCGAAATCACCAAACCCGAAGGCGCTTTTATCCAGACTGACGAACCGATCGGCTATGTGGTGCAGGACATCCCCGGAATGGACTACAAACCCGGACCGGTGCGCTCACCAATCACCGGGGTGGTGGGCAAGGTGTATGTGGAAAAAGGACAGACGGTGAGCCCGACAATGCCCTTTGCCGCGGTTGCCCGGTTCACCGAACGCCTCAAAATGAAGGCGGCGCTGAGCGACGCCGACCTCCCGTTTGTCAAACCGGGTGCCCGGGTTACGGTCTCCTTCTCCACCTATCCCGACACCGTATTCTTCGGAACTGTGAGCCGGGTTTCGCCGATGCTGGATCCGCTCTCCCGGTCGGCAACCGTGGAAATCACCATCCCCAACCGGGCCCGAAAACTCCTACCCGGCATGGCGGGAATGGCAAAAATAGTTGCGGAAGAGAAAAATGACGCAATCCGGATTCCCAGCGCTGCCCGGTTCGTCACCGGTGAAAACCGGGTGATGGTGATCGCCGACAGCACCGTCCGGCTCCGGGAAGTTGCCTTTGGTCTAATCGGCGACGAGTGGATTGAGGTTATCTCCGGACTTCAGCCGGGTGAAAAGGTTGCCACCGTGGGGAAAGAGGGGCTGAAGGAAGGGCAGAAAGTCAATCCAATCCAGGCGGGTGCCCGATGAAACTGACCGACACATCAATTCGCCGACCGGTCACCACCATTCTTTCATCCCTGCTCCTGCTCCTGTTCGGCGTCATCGGTGTCGCGCGGATGCCAGTGGATATCTTTCCCCAGGTTACCTTGCCGATGATGATCGTTGTCACCACCTATCCCGGTGCCGGACCGCAGGAGGTGGAAGCGGAAGTAACCAAACCGATTGAAAAACGTTTGGGCACCATCGCCAACCTGAAAGAAATCTCCTCCCGTTCTCTGGAAAACATCTCCATTGTCCAGTTACAGTTTTCCTGGGGCACCAACCTGGATGCGGTGGCGGCAGATGTCCGCGACCGTCTGGATATAGCGGTCGCCCAGCTACCTGATGCCGCGGCCAGGCCGTTCGTCTTAAAACTGGACGCATCAATGATGCCGGTCCTCCAGATCGCCCTTTCCGGCACCGCTGACCCCTTAACCCTGTTTGACGCCGCCGAGGACCTCGCCGATGGACTACAACGGGTCCCGGGCGTTGCCACGGTGATTGTTGCCGGCGGAACCCAGCGCCAGTTGCAGGTAAAGGTTGACATTCAGAAACTTGCCGCCGCCGGCATCACCGTTGCTGCGCTCAATCTCACCCTCCAGGCACAGAACCTCAACTACCCGCTGGGCAGGGTAACCACCCAGGGCAAAGAGTATCTCATCCGCTTAATCGGTGAATACCAGGACCTGGATGCGGTGCGCAACACCGTAGTCGGCGTCAAAGGTAACAGCCCGATTCTTTTAAAGGATATCGCGGAGGTCTCCTGGGGTCCGGAGGAACAACTTGCCATCACCCGTTATAACGGCGAGAATAACTTATTCGTTATCGTCCAGCGCCGCCCCGACGCCAATGTCGTGCGTGTTGCCCAGGCTGCCCGCAACGAACTCAAAAAACTGGCCACGCTGTTGCCACCGGGAATAAACACCAGCATCATCTTTGACTCCTCAAAAGAAATCACCCGCTCGATCGCCAATGTATTTTATAACCTGCTTATCGGTGGTGCCCTGGCGGTTATCGTTCTCTTCCTTTTCCTGCGCCGTTTCCGGGCAACGCTATTTGTTGCTTTCGCCATCCCCTTATCCGTCTTCTTCGCCCTGTTCTTTATGTTTCTGCTCGGTTTCTCAATCAACATCCTCTCCATGGCGGGATTGGCAATCGCAATCGGCATGGTGGTGGACAACGGCATCGTCGTCTTTGAAGCCGTCTTCCGCCATCGGGAAAAGGGTGAGGAACGGTTTTCCGCCACCAGCATCGGCACCAGCGAAGTGGGAATGGCGATCACCGCCTCCACCCTCACCACCGTGGTGGTATTTTTGCCTCTGCTTCTGGTGCGGGGGTTTATGCAGGTGCTGTTCCCCCAACTGGTCTGGGCGGTTGTCGGTGCGCTCGGTGCCTCGCTGCTTATCGCCCTGACCCTGATTCCCACCCTGACCAGCCGCTACCTGCCCGACCCGAAGCAAACCGAAGAACAGGGATTCCGAAAATGGAGTGAAAAGTTTTATCAACGTCTGGAAAATGGCTATGCCCGATTGATTGGCTGGGCACTGAATCACCGCCGGCTGGTAGTTTTTGGTGCGACACTTCTGCTGATTGCAAGCCTCGGGCTACTCCCGCTTATCGGTCGGGAATTTTTCCCGGCACAGGAAAGCCAGTTCCATCGGGTCCAGGTGGAGATGCCGGTTGGCACCAGCCTTGCCGCCACCGATAGCGCTGTCCGCCAGGTGGAAAATTTTCTCCTCAAAGAATGGCGCGATGACATTGAAGGGGTTGCTGTCCAGATCGGCACCGGCGCCGGTGGTTTCCCGACAATTATGGGCGGCAGCACCGGCAGCCACGCGGGCCAGATCAGCATTGTCCTTAAACCTAAAAGACAGCGCCGCCACTCAATAACCGATATTGACCGCTCATTGCGCCAGTTTGCCGCCACCATTCCGGGGTTAAGGTTACAGGTTACAGAATTCGGCTATATCAGCATGATTGGCGGGACCGCGGGCGTGGAACTGGATATCACCGGTTATGACCTGGCAACCGCTGATAGCCTCACCAACAAAGTCCTCGCGACAATTGAAACCATACCCGGGCTGGTGGACATCACGACAAGCCGGGAGCCGGGCAAACCGGAACTGCAACTGGTGGTTGACCGGCAGAAGGCGGCGCTTTACGGGCTAACCCCCTATGAAATTGGCACGGCACTCCGCACTCAAATTGAGGGCAATACGCCGAGCCAGTTCCGCCTTGGCGGCAAGGAGTACGACATCCTGCTCCGATTGCCAGAATGGCAGCGGGATGAACTGATCAAAATTCTCGGCATGGTGGTCGCCGGTCCTGGCGGCGCGGTGCCCTTAAAAAATCTGGTTACCGTCCGTACCGGCACCGGACCGATTGAAATTGAACGCAAGAACAATGAACGGGTAGTGCGGATTACCGCCCGCAACGAAGGCATATCGGCAGGAGCGGCGGCACAGCGTATCGCCCGGGCAATCCGCACCATCCCGGTTCCGCCTGGCTTCACGATGCGGCTTTCCGGCTCCTACGAAGAGATGACCACCACCTTCCGGGACTTTGTCCTGGTCCTGTTAATTGCCGCGGTCCTGGTGTTTGTCGTTATGGCATCTCAATTTGAGTCCCTGCGCGACCCGTTTATCATCATGTTCACCCTGCCCTTTGCCGCCATCGGCGTTCTCTGGATACTGTTCTTAACCCGCACCAACATCTCCGTCATCTCCCTGCTCGGACTGCTCATCCTGGTGGGCGTGGTGGTCAACAACGGCATCGTCTACATTGACTACGTCAACCAGTTAAGACGAAAACACGGTTTCCACCTGATTGATGCGGTAAAAGAGGCTGGTCGGGTCCGGCTGCGTCCGATTCTGATGACCTCACTCACGACCGTCTTCGGCTCTTTGCCCCTTGCCCTGCAACTGGGCGAAGGCTCGGAACTCTGGTCACCCCTGGGCCGGGCGGTAGTTGGCGGCATGCTTGTATCCACCTTCCTGCCCCTGATTTTCATCCCGGTTCTCTATACCATTTTTGAGACCCGCTCCGAACGCCGGCGTCAGAAACAGAATCGGAATTAATCCTGCCGAACTACTGAAACCGACCGGGACGAGATAAAACCATCAGCCCTTAACCGCCATCTGCCAGGCGCGGTTTGCCATACTGGTGGCGGTGGGTAAATCAGAACATGCCGCCCCTTCATCAAGAAAGGAGTTGAAATAACGCAGCGCCCGGTCAAACAATTCTATCCCCCTGTCACCCAGTGCCTCCACCACCCCCTGCAGAACCACCACCACCGAAAATACCAGCCCTTCATCCCCCACCTTTACCGGCTCGGCAAGCATCAAACTCGGCTCAACTCCATCCGGAGTCATAACCAGCGCTGCTTCCACCTCCTCGCCCCCGGGCGCCGCTTTCATATCACCAATCCGGACCCGGTCGGCCAACCCCGCGTACTTCACC
Source organism: uncultured bacterium (assembly GCA_964412225.1). Lineage (GTDB taxonomy): Bacteria > Hydrothermota > Tepidihabitantia > Tepidihabitantales > Tepidihabitantaceae > CAYPNB01. The sequence continues at coordinate 37,433 of CAYPNB010000009.1, forward strand.
AGGTCCGAGTCGGGCCATACCCCTTCGTTGACAATCATCACGACAAGATGGCGCAGGGTGGTCGCCATCTCATAACCATGCCTATCACTCTTGGGATAGCGGGCAAGGACATTGCTGAAATAGTGGAGACCGAAAAGGATGTAATCCTCCTCCTTTCCCCCCGAAGTCCAATTCGGCCGGAAATGCCAGACACCGTCCTCCCCTTTATCCACAGCGATATTCAACCCCAGGCGCAGCTTCATGCCTGGAACTTTCTTCAGTTGCTCTAAAAAACTCATCTCCATTCCTTTCCTTCTGCCTTCAGTTTGCCTGCAACCTTCGCCCAGGTGTCCCGTAAAGAAACCGTCCGGTTGAAGACCAGCCTTTGGGTGGTGCACTCCTTGATGTCGGCACAGAAGTACCCCTGGCGCTCAAATTGAAACCGGTCCCCGGGCCGGCAATTGCGCAGGGAAGGCTCAACCTTGCACCCCTTTAACACCACCAAAGAATTAGGATTGAGATTTGCTTTCCAGTCCATTCCCTCGGGCACATCATCCGGGTCTGGCTTCAAGAAAAGCCGGTCATACAGCCGGACCTCGGCATCCACCGCGTGTTTAGCCGATACCCAGTGAATTGTTGCCTTTACCTTTCTGCCATCCGGCGCATCACCGCCCCGGGTAGCCGGGTCATAGGTACAGCGCAACTCCTTTACCTTGCCGTTCTCGTCTTTGATCACACCAACACACTTAATAAAATAGGCATATCGCAACCGCACCTCTCTGCCCGGTGCCAGCCGATAGTACTTTGGCGGCGGCTCCTCCCGGAAATCATCCTCCTCAATGTAAATCTCCCGGGAAAACGGCACCTTTCTTGTTCCTGCTGAGGGGTCTTCTGGATTGTTAACCGCCTCCAGCTCCTCAACCTTACCCTCTGGATAGTTCTCAATTACCACCTTTAACGGCTTCAGAACCGCCATCACCCGGTTTGCCCGTTTATTCAGGTCTTCCCGCACGCAGTCCTCAAGAAGTTCAATCGCCACCACCGTCTCTGCCTTACCAACACCCACCCGCTCACAAAACATCCGGATTGACTCCGGTGTATAGCCCCGACGCCGCAGCCCGGCGATCGTCGGCATCCTCGGATCATCCCAGCCCGAAACATAACCACCCTGAACTAACTCCAAGAGCCGGCGTTTGCTCATTACGGTGTAGGTCAGATTTAACCGGGCAAACTCAATCTGCCGGGGATGGTGCACGCCCAGTTGTTCTAAAAACCAGTCATAAAGCGGCCGGTGGTCCTCGAACTCCAGTGTACAGATGGAATGGGTAACGCCCTCAATTGAATCGGACTGACCATGTGCCCAGTCATAAGTCGGATAGACACACCATTTATCACCGGTGCGATGATGGGGCACCTTCATAATCCGGTACATCACCGGGTCGCGCAGGTTAAGATTCGGAGACGCCATATCAATCTTCGCCCGCAACGTCCTGGACCCTTCGGGAAACTCACCCCGGCGCATCCGCTCAAAAAGGTCCAGGTTTTCCTCCACTGAACGATTCCGATAGGGGCTCTCCCTTCCCGGCTCGGTCAATGTGCCCCGATACTCGCGCACCTCATCTGCAGAAAGGTCGCACACATAAGCCTTGCCCATCTTGATCAGTTGCACCGCCCAATTGTACAACTGGTCATAATAGTCCGATGCATAATAGAGGTGTTCGCCCCAGTCAAAACCCAGCCAGCGCACATCCTCCATTATCGCCCGCACATACTCCTCCTCTTCCTTTTCCGGATTGGTGTCATCAAACCGCAGATGACACCGACCGCCGAACTCCCTGGCAATACCGAAATTCAGACAGATTGACTTAGCATGCCCGATATGGAGATAACCATTCGGCTCCGGAGGAAAGCGGGTAACAACCGGCGGCTTGAACCTGCCCTTTGCCATATCCTCCTGAATTATCCGCCGGATAAAATCCGGACCGCTCGGCTTTTTATCTTCGCCTGACTCAACTCTGTTTGTCATTACTTCACCCCCTGAGTCGCCGCAGCACCATTTCAATTCGGGCAACCACCCGCTCTTTTCCCAGAATAGCCAGACTGTGAGCGATGCCAAACCCAAAATCCCTGCCGGTTACCGCCACCCTTAAAATCTGGCTCACCACCATCGGTTTCACCTGCCTCTCCTGAGCAAAACGCCCCAGCACCTCCTCCAGAAACGCCGGCTCAAACCGCTCAACACCGGTAATAACCCTAGCCACCGCGGCAAGTAACTCCCTTTGTTCAGAAGAAGCCAGCCATTTCTTAAACCCTTTCTCGTCAATAACCAGCTCCTCGTCGTTAATGAAAAAGTAGTCATAATCAAGAATGTCGCCCGCCACCTTAATCCGGTCTCCTGCCACCGCAACAATATGCTTCACCCGCTCCCGCACCTCAGGTGAAACCGGTGACCTGACCAGCCCGGCGTCAACTAGAAAAGGAAGCACCAGTTCCACCCGGCGCTCTACCGGCAACCCCATCAGATAATGTACCTGAAAAGCCAAGAGTTTCTCCGGGTCAAAACTTGCCGGTGACCGGGCAACCCGCTCCAGAGAAAACCGCGCCACCAGCTCCTCGCTGGTAAAAAATTCTGTCCGGTCATCATACGCCCAGCCCAGCAGCGCCAGGTAGTTCAAAACCGCCTCGGGCAGAAACCCCACCCGGCGATAAAAGTCAACCACCACCGGATTGAACAACTCCGGTTCAGTCTGCCACCCCAGACGCCGGGCAATCCGTTCCCCCCGGTTAAGTAGGTCGGCAAAATCGGGCTTCTTCAAATACTCCTTCAACCGGCGCTTACTCAACTTGCTCTTGCTCCCCGGCTCGGCCACATACGGCAGATGGGCAAAATAAGGCAACTGATAACCGAGCGCCTGGAGGATAAAAACCTGGCGCGGGGTATTGGGAAGATGTTCCTCAGCACGAATGATATGGGTGATCTTCATCTCGCCGTCGTCAACCGCACTGGTCAGGTGATAGAGAAATGTACCATCTGCCCGCTGAACAATATGGTCCTGCTCCAGCGCCCAGTCAAACTCCACCTGACCACGAACCAGGTCGTCAATCACCAGTTTCCCCTCCCGGGGCATTTTTAACCGCACCACCGGCTTTCTTCCCGCCGCCTCAAATCGCGCCCGCTCCGCTTCGGTTTCCGCTATCCAGCGCCGGCTGTAACGGAAGGTCTCGCCCCGCCGGCGCGCCCCCTCCCGCTCCGCCGCCACCTCCTCGGGTGTGGCATAATCCCGATACGCGGCACCGACAGCAAGTAACCGGTTCACCGCCTCCTGATAAATTGCGCTTCTTTGAGACTGATAATAAGGCTCATAGGGACCGCCTTTTCCCGGACCCTCGTCCCATTCCAGCCCCAGCCAGTGCAGCCCCTCCAGAATCGGCAAAAGCAAATCCTCCCGATTCCGCGCCACATCGGTATCGTCAATGCGGAGAATAAAAACCCCTTGCTGCTGCCGGGCAAAAAGATAATTATAAAGGGCGGTCCGGGCCAGACCCAGATGCATTGCGCCGGTTGGCGAAGGGGCGATTCGCACCCGAACCGATTTGTCGTTCATCCTAAAAACCACGGAGAGGAAGGGATTCGAACCCTTGATACGGTATTACCCGTATAACCGCTTAGCAAGCGGTTGCCTTCAGCCGCTCGGCCACCTCTCCATAAAAACAAAACTCCCTGTTTTCTAAACATCGTTTCAGATCAAGGCAAACACTACGGAGGGCGCAGGATTCGAACCCGCAAGACCCGTCGCCGGATCGGCAGATTTCAAGTCTGCTGCCTTACCAGTTAGGCTAGCCCTCCTGGTAAAAGAAACAAATCTTATTATAATTTAAACCATCCTTGAGAAAAGTCAATAAATACCCCCAAAACGGCTTCTCTTTTTCTTGCCAGATGGTTTTTATTGATTATGATTTTATATTAAGGTTCCAGAGAGGAGTTAACAAAATGTCAAATATCGCAGAAATAATCAAAGGGCAACTCCAGCGAATGATTGGAGCGGGCGCCCATTTTGCCGACGCCCGGTTTTATGAAGAGGACATTACCGAACACCTCGTTCTCTACGACGGCAACCTAGAAAGTAATTACCGACGCGAAGAAAGGGGCGTTGGTGTTCGGGTAATAAAAGACGGTGCTGTTGGCTTCGCCGCCACCGCCGACCTTTCCCGTATCTCTGCCTGTTTTGAGCGGGCACTTGCCAACGCCGAAGCCGCTGCCGCTTTGCTTGGTTTCCCCAAAGATATGGGCCAAGCAGAATCAGTCCGGGGCTTCTACAAACCACCATTTCAACAGGACCCGCTTAACCTGCCACTGGCGGAAAAACTTAACCTCTTAAAGAAAATTGACGACCGGCTAAATGACAAACCGGTTGAACATCGAATGGTTCAGGCACTTTTCCAGAAACGGCGCATATTTTATTTTAACAGCGAGGGAACGGAAATTGAACGCTGGGTGATGAACACCTTTGCCGATATGATGGTGATGGCACGCGACAGCGAGGGCAGAACCCAGCGCCGCAGTTTTCACCTTGACTCGGATGGCAGCGGCTCCCGGGGATTTGAGTGGCTTGCCAATCCGGATTCGTTTGCCGTCAACACCGAGCGCATTAAAAGTGAACTGGGCGAACTGCTGGTTGCAGAAACACTGCCCCATAAAAAACGGGATGTCATCCTCCTCCCCGGTCAGGGGCACCTGCAGGTGCACGAAACAATCGGACACCCATTGGAACTGGACCGCATCCTCGGCTATGAACTTTCCTTCGCCGGTGGCTCCCACGTCCGACCGGATATGATCGGCACCCTCCGCTACGGCTCGGAGAAGTTAAACGCCCGGGTGATGGTAGTAGAAAACTCACCCGGCACCTTTGGTTACGACGACGAAGGCACGCCCCAGTACGACTACTACCTGATTAAAAACGGTATTCTGGTAAATGTCCTCTCCTGCCGGCTGGACCTTGCCGAGGCTAACGCCAAAGCGGGGAAAACCGTGGTCAATAAATCCGGCGCATCGGCACGGGCGGCAGGATTCTATAAAACCCCGATTGACCGGATGACCAATGTCTGTGTGGAATGGGGCAACGACGGCACACTGGAAGACATCGTCCGGGAAACGGAAGACGGGGTCATTCTGGATATGCCGGTATCCTGGTCAATCGGCTCCAACCGGGAACACTTCCATTTTGGCTGTGAGATTGCCTGGGAAGTTAAAGACGGTAGTCGCACCAAAGTTTATAAAAACCCCACCTATCAGGGACACACCCTGGAGTTTTACAACTCACTGGATAAAGTAGGAAACCGCTCCACTTGGCGCCTGGTCCAGGTGGCATACTGTGGCAAAGGTGAACCAAATCAAATTATGGAGGTTGGCCACGGTGTGCCGGTAATGCGCTTCAAAAACGTTATCACCGGAGAAGGGAGGTAAAATATGCTTGAAGACCGGATTCGCAATCTGCTCCTTGAGGCGCGCACCTATGCCCGGAAAAACGGCATCAATGCCGAGTTTGTCTTCCATCGGGAACGCTCCAGTCTGATCCGGCTTGGCAATTCCGCCATCGCCCTGGCCACCGCGGAAGAGCTCAGCCGGCTGGACATCTCGGTTCAGAATGGACGCCGGGTTGGCGCCGTATCCCTAACCGCCGACATCAACTCATCGGACCAGTTAAAATCGGCCCTGACCGCAGCGGTGGAAAGCTGCCGCCACGCCCTCCCTAAGGACTACGACCCTTTCTTCGGCTGTGTAGAAGAATCAATTGACGATACCACCGGTTACGACCCGGCACTGGCTGAACTATCACCCGGAATAAAGGCCCATCTCTGTGAAACGGTAGTAAAGAATCTAAAACCGAGAGGAAACTATGACTTCTCCGGCTCGTGGTCAACCGGGGCAACCGAAATCTACTACATCACCACCGCCAACGAAAATGAGGCATATCGCTGTCTCACCGACGGCCGACTGGTCCTGGTGCTAAAGGAACAAAACAAGAAATGGGAACTGGCAGTAGAACGCACCCAGAAAAAAACCGGGGAGTTTACCGCCGACGATATCATCGCTGAGTTTGACACACTTCTCCCGATCTATGAACAGAATCCGGGCTATCAGACCCCCATCGGTCCCCAAACGGTCCTCTTCGGACCCCAGGCAATAGCCGAACTGATGTTTCTCTGCATCTGGGGCGGTTTCTTCGGCAGATCCTGGGAGGAAGGCCGGGCTTTTACCAGCAAAAACAAACCCGGGGACAAAATATTCTCCGACCAGATCACCATCCTTGACGACCCGGCAAACCCGCTGGTCTTTGGCATGCCATTTGACTTCATGGGTAAAAGACGCCGGCAGTTCAAACTGGTGGAAAACGGCATCCTGACCGGAATCTGTTACGACTCGCAAACCGCCGCCAAATACAAAAAGCAGCCCACCGGGCATGACCTGGAAAACTGGGACCTGGCGTTTGCCAGCGGCACCGGACCGGCCGATCTTGACGCCGCACTCCAGCTCGCCCAGAATGCACTCTATATCCCCCATCTCCATTATATCCATATGCCCGACCCAACCCGGGGAATTTTCACCGGCTCCTCCCGGTTTAACGCCATGCTGATTCGGGACGGCAAATTCGCTGCCCCCATCTTCTCCTCGCGGATTACCGACTCCATCCCCAACCTGTTCAACAATGTGGTTGCCGTCTCCTCCCGGGCTGTCGCCAAAAATCAGTCTTCCACTTACGAGCGGCGCACCCCGCAAGCGGTTGCGGTCCCTGCCTGGCTTCTCTGCCGAGAGGTACGCATCTCCGATGTGGCGGGAAGTTTTTAATAAAATTGACTACCGGCAATTTTATTGCTATTTTTGATTACTGACGCCGAGGTGGCGGAAATGGCAGACGCGCTAGCCTCAGGAGTTAGTGGGGAAACCCATGGGGGTTCAAATCCCCCCCTCGGCATAAATACCGTTTAGATTTTTCCCCAGAGCCGTTGCCACCTGAGCCGGAGAACAAGCAGAAACGCCCGCCAGATAATACGCTTGGACATTTTTGAGACCCCGGCCCGGCGTTCGGTGAAAATAATCGGAATCTCCTTAATCCTCCCCCCTTTGCGCCAGATAAGGAAATCAATCTCAATCTGAAAACCGTAACCGTCCTCCCGCAACTGGTTCAGGTCTATCTTCCTTAACATATCACAGCGATAGGCCTTAAAACCGGCGGTGAGATCCCGCACCGGACAACCGGTAACTTTGCGAGCATAGAGGCAGGCAAAATAGGAAAGGAGCAACCTCTTCATCGGCCAGTTAACAATAGAAATCCCATCTGAATAACGGGAACCGATTACCAGGTCATAATCGGCGAGAAGACGTATCATATCGGGGATCTTATCCGGTGGATGGGAGAAATCGGCATCCATCTCAAAACAGTAATCGTAACCGTTGTCCAGCGCATACCGGAATCCCAGCACATAGGCGGTGCCCAGCCCCAGCTTCTTCTCCCGCCGAATCAACTTCACCCGCGGGTTCTCCTTGCTGATTCGCTCTACGATGTCACCGGTGCCGTCCGGCGAGCCGTCGTCAATGATCAAAATATCCAGATCCGCCGACTGACCGAGCACCGCCGGAATAATCTTCTCCACATTCTCCGCCTCATTATAGGTGGGCATGATTATAAGACCACGTGCCACAGAATCATAATAGACACCATTTGACAGTTGTCAATTCCCGCTGCCCGTTTTATAACTACTTGTTAAATATTAACTTGCTGAATTTACCATCAGTATAACTTGACATTTGTATTTTATTAAATATGCTATTTTAATTGTGCTTTCACAGTTGCTCCTATTAACATTAACCGTCGTGGGGTCAACTAAACCCCTGCCGGTCGCGGTTTTCGTGCCCTACGCCCTTTTTCAGGACGATGTATTTGAAAAAGTGGTGCGGGTAATAGAAAGAAACAGCCTCCCGGTAGTGGTCGTTTCTGCCGATACCGTAAGCACCCAGGGAATTGACGGATTAATGGTTAAACCACAACGGCTGATTGGAGAAATAACCCCGGAAGAATTCTCCGCCCTGGTCCTACTTGATGGTGCCGCCTGCGCCCCTCTCTGGAACGACACCCTACTCCATAACCGCTGCCGTGCCTTTGCCACTGCCGGTCGGGTGGTGGCCGCAATTGAACTCGCTCCCCTTATTCTCGCCCACGCCGGAATCCTTGCCAATCGCAAGGCCACGGTATTCCCCGATCATTATGCCATCGGCGTGCTGAAAAACAGCGGTGCCCGACACCGATTCAACCCGGTGGTCAAAGACGGTAATATCATCACCGCCGCCCGGGCAGATAATGCGGTTAATTTTGCCCGGCTGCTGGTCAAAACCCTGAAACCGAAATAACCTATTATGCGCGCGTTAATCCAGCGGGTAGCGAAGGCAAAAGTTACGGTCAACGGCACTACCGTAGGTGAAATCGGAGCCGGCCTATTGATCTTCCTCGGCGTCGGCAAACAGGATAACGAAACCCACTGCCGGCAACTGGCTTCCAGGGTCGCCCGGCTCCGTATCTGGGACGACGACGCCGGTAAACTCAACCGCTCCCTACTCGAGACCGGCGGTGCCGCCCTGATTGTCTCCCAGTTCACCCTTTATGCCGATACCCGGCATGGACTACGTCCTTCTTTCTCTGACGCCGCCGAACCGGCCCGCGCCCGGGAATTGTACGAACAGTTCGTCACCGAACTTCGCTATCTCGGAGTGCCGGTTCAAACCGGAATTTTTGGCGCCCGGATGGAGGTGGAACTGGTTAATTCTGGTCCGGTAACAATAATCTTGGAGGAGTAAAATGCTCAAAAGTATGACCGGCGTCGGTCGAGCCGAGGCGGTGCTCAAACCCTGGGGCTCTCGGCTGAGAGTAGACATTCGCTCAGTGAACCATAAATATTTTGAACTGGTCCCAAAACTGCCTCCGGTACTCGCCGGTTACGAACGGGAAATTTACGAAATGGTGCGCCGGTCGGTGCGCCGGGGTTATATCCAGATCCAGATCACAATGGAGGAAAATTCCGCAAGCCCGGCGATTACCGTAGACCGGCACGTCGTTCGGGAATACCTTTGTCTTGCCCGAGAACTAAAGAAAAAACACCACCTGGAAGGCGAACTCAACATCAACACCTTGCTCGCTCTGCCCGGGGTCATCACCACCCTGAAACCGAATTCCAACCACGCCCGGCTCTGGCGCGAAGCGCGCAAAGTGGTCGCCGCCGCTTTGCGAGCGCTGATGAAGATGAAACAGGCCGAGGGAACGGCTCTGGCCCGGGACCTGGCCAAACGGATAAAAAAGATTCGCCGGGCGCTACAGGCGATTGAAACCCGGGTGCCAAAACGTCTCGCCGAACGCCGGGAAAACCTGCTTGAGCAACTGGAGAGTCTCAATATTCAGGCCAACCCGAAACGGGTCCTGGAAGAGGTGGCGTTCATCACCGAACGGCTTGACATTAACGAGGAGTGCGTCCGGTTGAAGAGCCACTGCACGATGTTTCTGCGTGCTATCACCGGCTCGGCTCCCTCAGGCAAGAAACTGGATTTCATCGCCCAGGAGATGCTGCGGGAAACCGATACCCTCGCCGCCAAAGCCCGGGATATGGTCATCTCCCGCCGGGCAATTGAAATCAAAGGCGAAATTGAGAAATTGAAGGAACAGGTGCGCAACGTTGAGTAACCGACATCGGCCTTTTCTCATAGTTGTTTCATCGCCTTCGGGCGCCGGTAAGACTTCGGTTTGCCGGGCGGTGGTCCGCCAGGATAAAAATATTCACTACTCGGTATCGGCAACCACCCGCCCCCCTCGGCGAGGGGAAAAAAACGGCAAAAGTTACTTTTTCCTCTCAAAGGCGCAGTTCCAGAAAATGCTCCGCTCCGGGGCACTGCTGGAATCGGCCCTGGTCTACGGCAACTATTACGGCACACCCAAAAAACCCCTCCTCGCTGCCTGGCAGAAAGGCAAAGATGTCATCGCCGACCTGGACATCCAGGGAATGCGTTCCTGCCGCCGACTGCTGCCGGACCGCACCGTCAGCGTCTTCCTTCTCCCCCCGAGTATCGAGGAACTGACCCAGCGACTAAAAAAACGGCATAGCGAAGGAGCCCGGGAGCTGCTCCGGCGTCAGGCGGCGCTCACCACCGAGCTCCGGGCGCTCCCCGAGTTTGACTACGTTGTAATTAATGATAAACTTGAACAGGCGGTCCGGGACCTGTTAGCGATCATCCGTGCCGAACGGCTCCGCACCGGCCGCCAGATTAAAAAGGAGGTTTTATGAAAACGGTGACGCTGGAAAAATTGTGGCAAAAGTATCCAAATAAATATCTGGCTTTAAACATCGCCGCTCTTGAAGTGCGCCGGATAATCGACGAGATGAATCGGGATGAAATTCAACTGCCCACCAACATCTACGAGTACGCCCTCCACCGACTTCTCCGCAATGAACTGCAATACGCGCCTCTGACCGAAGAGGAACTGGCGGCATTAAGCCATAAAGATCTGGAAACAATCACCACCCGGCGTTCCTAAACCGCTTTAATTTCACGCCGGCAGTTCGGGGGAAGAAGTGCGGCAACCTGAATTACTTTTAGGTGTTACCGGCAGTATTGCCGCCTATAAAGCGCTGGAACTGGTCCGCCTTTTCCGTCGGGCCGGCTGGGCCGTAACGGTGGTGATGACCCGGGCGGCAACCCGGCTCGTCGGAGCGGAGTCATTTCGTACTCTCAGCAACCGTCCGGTGGCACAGGAACTTTTCCCGGGAGACCGGCGGATTACCGGCGTGGAACACATTGACCTCGCCACCCGACCTGACCTCTTCCTCGTTGCCCCGGCCACCGCCAACATCATCGGCAAATTAAGTGCCGGCATCGCCGACGACCTCCTGACTACAATCCTTCTCGCCATTCCGGCAGAAAAGATTAGGCTCGGCCGGGTGCTGTTCGCGCCGGCGATGAACAGCAACATGTGGCAGAATGCGGTGGTCCAGACAAATGTCAAAAAACTTGCCGATCTCGGCTATCGGTTTATCCCGCCCGGTACCGGTGAACTTGCCTGCGGTGACACCGGCACCGGCCGCATGGCATCTCCGGAAACCATTCTTTCTTACTGTCGGGGTGCACTTGCTTCACTGCCCGACCTGCGCGGGGTAACGGTTTTGGTAACCACCGGCCGGACCGAGGAACCCATTGACCCGGTGCGAATTATCACCAATCGGTCTTCCGGACTGATGGGGGTGGAAATCGCCCGCGCCTTTGCCGCTGCTGGTGCCACCACCCGGCTCATCGCCGGTGCCGTATCGGTAGCGCTTCCCGCCGATGCCGTCACGGTCCGTACCACCGCGGAAATGGCGGCGGCGGTAGAACGGGCACTGCCGGAAACCGACATCCTGGTCATGGCGGCGGCGGTCGCCGATTACCAGCCCGAAAAATCCTACCGGGAAAAACACCACAGCCCAGAACTCCACCTCCGGCTCCGGCGCACGACCGATATCCTCACCACCGTTGCCGCCCGGAAAAACCGCCCCCTCCTTGTCGGCTTTTCCCTTGACGACTCCTTAGAACGGGCAAAGACAAAACTCCTTGAAAAGCAACTTGACCTCATTGTCGCCAACCCTTACCAGACCGCCGGAACTCCGACCATCCGTCCCACGCTCATCATCAGGAAGAAAGACCGCCCGGTAAGTCGGCGGCTACCAGAACAGACAAAAACCGAGTTTGCCCTGCAACTGGTACGAACCATCGCCGAAATCTATTGGCAAAAGAGACAAAAATAACAATGCCCCCGGAAAACCCTGCCCACGATCGGAAACCACCGCAGGCGATAGAGGCGGAAGCGGCGGTACTCGGAGCTATTCTCCTTGACCAGGAGGCATTACCCCGGGTCCTGCCGATTCTCAAACCCGAGCACTTCTACCTCTCGGCCCACCGCTTGGTTTACGAGGCGATCATCTCGCTGTTTGAAAAAAAATCGCCCTATGACATCGTCACCGTAACCGCTGAGCTGCGCCGGATGAAGGAACTGGATACGGTTGGCGGGCAGCCCTTCCTCTCCAGCCTCCTGGACACCGTACTCACCAGCGCCAACTGCGAGGAACACGCCCGCCTGGTTTTGGAAAAAGCAATTCAGCGCCAGCTCATCCAGACCGCCACCGAAATCGTCCAGTCCGCCTATGACGAAGGCAAATCATCCGAAGAACTGCTGGAGGATGCCGAGCAGAAGATATTCCAGTTGCGCGAGGCGGGCGAAAGAAAGGGGTTCTCCCTGGTCGCCGACAAACTGATGGGCGAGATGGAGCGGATTGACAAAGCCCGTGAAGAAAAACGTGACATCACCGGTGTTGAGACCGGTTTCTATGACCTTGACATCCTTACCGCGGGCTTCCAGCCCGGCGATTTCATCATCGTTGCCGGCCGGCCGTCAATGGGCAAAACCGCCTTTGCCCTCAATGTTGCCGTCAACGCCGCCACCCACATCCGCCGACCGGTACCGGTGGCAATATTCAGCCTGGAGATGTCCGCCGAAAGCCTGATCCGGCGCCTCATCTGTTCCGAGGCCCGCATCTCCTTCAGCAAACTCAGCCGGGGGATGATCAATAACGAAGAATACACCCGGGTGGTAAAAGCGCTCGGGTCGCTATCCGAGGCAAAAATATACATTGACGACTCAACCGGACTCAACGCCCTAGAGGTGCGGGCACGGGCAAGACGGCTCAAGGCAGAACACAAAGACTTGGGTATGGTCATCATTGACTACATCCAGATGATGGAAACCCACGGCGAACGCCGCCGGGAGCGCAACCGCCAGCAGGAAATTGCCGAAATCTCCCGCGCCCTCAAGGCGATGGCAAAAGAACTCAACCTTCCGGTGGTTGCCATCTCCCAACTCTCCCGGGCGCCCGAGAGTCGCCAGGACAAACGCCCCCAACTCTCCGACCTGCGCGAATCCGGCGCCCTGGAACAGGACGCCGATGTCGTTCTCTTCCTCTACCGGCCGGCCGCCTATCGCACCAAAGCCTGGGATGAACTGGATGAAAACGAAAAAAGGAAAGCGGAGCTGAACATCGCCAAACAGCGCAACGGACCAACCGACACCATTCCGCTTGTTTTCCTCTACGACTGCATGCGCTTTGAGAATGCCGAAACCCGTTATGGAGAAGAACCAACCATACCGGTACAACCGGAAGAGGAATACGGTGGCTAAAAGCACCACCCCGGCAAAAACCCACTTTGTCTGCCAGAACTGCGGGTACGAATCGCCCCGCTGGTTGGGTCGCTGCCCTAACTGCGGCGAATGGAACACCCTGGTAGAAGAAGAAATTCCCCGCAAACTCAGGACCCCGCACACAACCGGCACCAGCCGCACCAACCGCCCCCTTCCCCTCACCAATCTGCCGGTTGACAAAACCAGCCGGCAACCCACCGGCAGTTCCGAACTGGACCGGGTTCTGGGCAACGGTTTTGTCCCGGGATCGCTCGTTCTTCTCGGCGGCGAACCGGGCATCGGTAAATCCACCCTCCTGCTCCAGGTGGCAAACGCCATTGCCGGTAAGGGCGCCCGGGTGCTCTACGCCACCGGCGAAGAATCGGCAGAACAGGTCCGGCTCCGCGCCGAACGCCTCGGCGCCGTCAACCCGGAACTATTTGTCCTCCCCACCGTAGAACTGGAGGAAATCTTCACCGCGGTCACCGAGACCCGCCCGGGGCTCTTGGTGGTGGACTCAATTCAGACCATCGCCACCGCCACCCTCAGCAGCGCGCCGGGGAGTGTCGCTCAAGTCCGGGAGTGTACCGCCCAGCTACTCCAGCTGGCAAAGACCCAGCGCATCACCATCTTCATCATCGGTCATGTAACCAAATTCGGTGCCATTGCCGGACCGAAGACCTTAGAACATATGGTTGATACCGTCCTCTACTTTGAGGGCGACACCAGCCATAACTACCGCATTGTCCGGGCGGTGAAAAACCGCTACGGCTCTACAAATGAAATCGGCGTCTTTGAAATGACCGATACCGGACTGGTGGCGGTAGCCAACCCGTCAGAGTTATTCCTTACCGGACGCCGGACCGATGTCTCCGGCTCGGCGGTAGTGGCAACCATAGAAGGAACCCGACCGCTCCTAGTAGAAATCCAGGCGCTTGCCGCTACCACACCGTTTTCACTGCCCCAGCGGGTGGCAACCGGTTTTGACCTCCGCCGGCTCCAGATGCTGCTCGGCATCCTGGAACGCCGCGCCGGTATCGCCACCGCGGGTAAAGACATCTTCCTCAACATCGCCGGTGGGCTCAAACTCACCGAACCGGCAGTTGACCTCGGTATCTGTGCCGCCCTTGCCTCGGCACTGCGCAACATTCCGCTTCCCGCCGACACCGTCCTGTTTGGCGAAGTTGGTCTTGCCGGCGAGGTCCGCGCGGTCGCCCGGACCGAGGCACGCATCACCGAGGCAACTCGGCTGGGGTTCAAACGGGCAATCATCCCCGAACCAAGCCCCAGCCCGAAAAAGACAAAAATAACCATAGTGCCGGCAGACACGCTGACCACGGCACTGAAAAGTTTGGGAATGAAACGATGAACTTGAATACTGGAGGTTCTGATGTTTTTCTGGCATCCCAAGACATTTATCATGGATCTGGACACCCTCGCCGACCCGCGGGTGATTCAATTTCTGCAACTGGGCATCGTTACCGGCAGAATCATTGTCCCGCTGCCTCCGGCAACCGATGCTCCACCAGGCTATGTGGCACAGCGGGCAAAAGAAAACATCCAGCGGCTGCAGCAGATCAAAGGCATCAAGGTGAAAACCTGCCCGGCAATCAACACTGTCAACGACCTACTCAAGGTCGCTCGCAAACACCGGGCTATGGTAATCACCATCAAACCGGAAATCAAAGCCGCGGCGAATGGCCTGCCGGTGGTTACCACCCTTGATATCTTTGACCTGCTCCGTCCGGGTTATCTGCCCGGAACGGTACTGAAAGTCAAAATCGCCAAAAAGGGGAAAGAAAAAAACGAAGGCATCGCCTATCTGGAAGGCGGTATCAAAGTGGTTGTAGAAAACGCCGGAAACGAACTGGGCAAAGAGATTGAAGTTGTAGTTCAAGGAAGTATTGATACCGACATCGGCCAGGTTCTCTTTGCCCGTCCCCGATTTATTGAACTTCGTTAAAAAAGCCGGGCGCCAGTGGGCTGGAAAATACCAAACACTGGCGCCGCGTCTGGCTCACCAGCCCATTATTCTGGCGCCCTGAAATCAAAGTTGCCTACTCACCCTAATAATAATGGGGGCCATCGGTTGCCCTTCTGCAGCGTCTCAAAGGTGGAAGTTACCCGGTTATTGATGGACACCGATAGCCCGCAAAATAATCCCCTCACACCGTTCAACATTAAAAAGGCAAAATCTATACCATCCCAGCAATAAAATCAACCCCCGAAAATATCAAAATTTAACACCACCTCCTTTGGTCCGGACAGTTGCCGGACCGCAAACTCATACCCCGTAACCCGAATTTAACTTACTCATATACCACCACTTAATAAACTGCGACCAATTTCTCCACCTAAAACCAGCACCGGAAAAAGAAACGCCTCATCTGCCAAAACCTCAACAGATATCTGTCTTCTGACGGTTTTTAAAACCGCTTATGCCCAAAGAAAAAACCTGAAATCAAGCCGTCCGGATAACAAGAAAAACACCATCCCGAAAGACCAGACAAACTATCCGGGGAACTATCCCCGGGATGGGGTCTAAAAAGTAACACCGTTTATATAACATTTTGAAAAATAATACGATAAGCTATTAAAACCCAAAACTCTTTTTTCTACTTATCAGTAGAATTCACTTCGGGAAAACAAAAATGCCCACAAGTTCACATTTTCTTGACACCGGCACCACCAGGTTTAAAATCCTAAACAACTATGCTTACCAGAATCCGCAAACTGCAGGAAAAATTATCCGCTGAGAAACTGGACGGAATGGTCGTCTCCAGCCTCGCCAATATCCGTTACCTTTGCGGTTTTACCGGCTCCAACGGAATGATGCTCCTCACCCGTTCCGCTGCGACATTCTACACCGATTTTCGTTATCAGGAGCAGATGAAAACTGAGGTAAAAGGTTGTACCCGAAAGGTCCTGGACCGGGACCTTTATGCCGCCTTTCCGGTTGCCGACCTGAAAGGGATTCGCCGGCTCGGCGTAGAGGAAAACCACCTCAGCCTTGCCCGCTTCAACCTTCTGCGCCAGCAGATAAAAAAGGTCAAACTGATACCGATGCGGGACCTGGTCCTAGAACTGCGCCGGACAAAAACCCCGGACGAACTAAAGAGGATGGAAAAAGCCCAGCGCCTAACCGAAAAAACCCTAAAAGACATTCTTGGTCTCATCCAGCCCGGGATATCGGAAATGGACCTGGCGCTGGAGATTGAGTTCCGGTTCCGGCGCCTTGGTGAACCGGCATTTCCCCCGATTGTTGCCTCGGGCGAAAACGCCGCAAAGCCCCACGCCCGGGTCTCCACCCGCCGGCTGAAAAATGGCGACTGCATCACCTTTGACATTGGCTGCCGGGTTAACGGCTACTGCGCTGACATGACCCGCACCGTATTTCTGGGCAAGCCAAATGAAGAGTTAAAAACGGTCTATCAGGCGGTTCTCGAAGCACAGAACCGGGCGCTGGAGATTATCCAGCCCGGCGTCCCGGCAAAACTGGTTGACCTTGCCGCCCGTGACAGCCTTGACCGCGCCGGATTGGGCAAATTCTTTGGTCACAGCCTCGGGCACGGAGTCGGAATGGAAGTCCATGAACAACCCGTCCTTGCCCGGACCAGCAAACAAACACTGGAAAAAGGGGACGTGGTGACAATTGAACCCGGTGTCTATCTACCCGGAAAAGGCGGGGTACGCATTGAAGACATGGTCCTGGTTACCGACTCTGGCTACCGCAATCTAACAAAAATGCCCAAAAATCTCTTAATTCTCTAAAAAGGAGGCACGATCATGGTGACACCAAACGACTTTCGCAGTGGACTTTTAATCAAATACAACGACGAAATTTACGAGGTCCTCAATTACTCCCGTACCCGCACCGCCCAGCGCCGGGCCCGGGTGCTCACCCGCCTCCGCAACATCCGCACCGGCGCCCTGATTGAAGAAAGTTTTGAATCGGAAATCAAACTGGAAACAGTGGATATGGAACGACGCCGGGGCCAGTTCCTTTACGCCGACGACCTCGGTTACCACTTTATGGACCTGGAGACCTACGAACAGTTTTACATCAAAAAAGAGTCGCTGGGAGAGAAAACCTATTATCTTACCGAAGGGGTAGAGGTGGAAATCGGCTACATTGAAGGCGCACCGCTGATTATCACGCCACCGATGTTTGTCGTCCTGGAAGTTGTTGAAACCGAGCCCAACTACCGCGGCGACACCGCCACCGGCGGCGGTAAACCTGCCCGTCTTGCCACCGGTCTGGTAGTTGATGTTCCCTTCTTTATTAAAGTTGGTGACCGGGTGCGAATTGACACCCGCACCAATACCTACGTCGAACGGGCATAGCCACCTGGTGTGTTCACCAAACTCCTGATCGCCAACCGGGCAACCCCGGCACTCCGGCTCATCCGCGCCTGCCGGGAACTGGGAATAAAAACGGTCATCGCCTATTCCGAAGCGGACCGGGACTCCCTGCCCACCCTGCTCGCCGACGAAACGGTCTGTATCGGCCCACCACCCGCCCGGGACAGCTACCTTAACATCTCCCGTATCCTCTCTGCCGCCGATGTTCACCGCTGTGATGCGATCCACCCCGGCTGGGGCTTCCTCGCCACCAACCCGGAATTCGCCGATGCGGTAAGCGCCTGTGGTCTGACCGTTATCGGCCCATCGGCCGAAACGCTGCGTCTACTCAATGACCGTCTGATGGTCAGAGAGGTGCTGAAAAAAACCGGCGTGCCGTTATTACCGGCAACGGAGAAACCGATTACCAGCCCCTCAGAGGCGGTAACCATTGCAACCGCCCTGGGAATGCCGCTGATTGTCCGACCGGTGGCAGAACAACTCCCTTTCCGACACCTACTGACAAAAGAAAAGGACATTGAAAACCAGGTCCGAATGTGTCAGGCAGAAACCCGTGCTGCCCAGGAATCTGACCCCACGGTACCAACCAGTGCGGTCTATCTGGAAAAATTCTTTCCCGCTGCCCGGCAGGTAGAAATCCTCCTCCTGATTGACAATAACGGCAAAATCTTAACCGCCGACGACTGGAACGTATCTCTCCAATACCGAAAAAGAAAACTCGTCGCTGAATCACCAGCCCCCTTTCTCACCGTTCAAAAACGCCAGGCACTGAAAAAACTGGCAACCGCCGCGGCCCGGAAACTGAAACTGACCGGCATCGTCACGGTGGAATTCATACTTACCCGGGATGGCACCGCCTTTCTCCATCGCATCGGCCCCCAGCTCCCCCTCTTTCACCCCCTGACCGAAACCCGCTACGGTATTGACCTGGTCAAAACCCAGCTCCAGATCGCCGCCGGCACATCGGTTGACCATTTCCCCCAACCCACTGCTGACTACGCCATCACCTGCGCCCTTTATGCCGAAAACCCAGATGCCGAATTTGAACCATCGCCCGGCACCGTAACCGAACTGCGCCTCCCCGGTGGTCCCGGCATCCGGGTTGACTCGCACCTCGCCCCCGGCACCGAACTACCGCCCTACTACGACCTCCTGCTCGGAACCATCACCGCCGCGGCGACGGACACCACAACCGCATCGGTTTCCAGCCGGCAACAGGGCATCAACCGCCTCAGCCGCGCCCTGGCCGAAACCGCTATCGGTGGTGTTACCACCAACTTGCACTTCATCGCCGACCTTATCCGCAGCCCGGTATTTCACCGCGGTGAATTCACCGCCGATACCCTTAACTTCCCGAACGGTATTCCTTGACCTCTTGACTAAACTTTATTATGATATTCAATAAACGACTTCTGAATTGCGCAAACTCTTGATTAAAGGACAGCGATGGATGAAACACTGAAACGCGGGGAAAAAACTGCTGGCTACGAAAGCCGGCTCAAAGAAGCCATTCAGACCGTTGATTTTCTCTTACAACGTAGCCGTAGCCGCTATCCAGAAAGCCTCCCCTCCTATCATCTCCAGCGCCTGATCGCCTGGCGGACCGGCGACACCCGGGACTGGCAAACCGGCCCATTGTCTGAACAATCACCGCTATTCGCCCACCGGGATAGCGATGCCCGGAATTTAAATCCCCTCCAGCGTGAACTGGAAATCCACCGCTGCTATGCCGAGGCGCTGCTCATCCAGGAGGCGCTCCAGGAAATATCACTCAGCGCCGAACAGAAGGAAGAACTGATCCAGCGTGCGCTCGGTATGCCCTCGGCGCTGGAATCCCGGCGATTGGGTGAGATCCACTCCTGCCCGACGGTCCAGCCTCGCAACATCGCCGATTCGCCGCAAAAAATAACCGCCGCGATTGAACTCATCACCCCGGTACTCGGAGAAGCTACCGCCCTTACCTACGGAATGTTTATCCTTGCCGGTTTACGCGCCCGGACCGAGTTTGAAAACTACGGCCGAAAACTGGACACCCTGTTCCAGCGGGTACTCGCGACACCGGAGACGGCTCAGATGCTGGATATGGTAACAATTAGCGACCGGCGTGCCGGTTTTGAACCCCAGTTTCGGCTCCTGCTTGCGGTGCGCAATAGCCTCTGGGCATTAAAACCCAACCGGGCGAGCCCGAACGGATTTTTCCTCCTCACCAAAGTGATTGACGCCTATCTTTCCAACCGCCCTACGGTCGGCAATATCCTCGGATTGACGACTATTGACGGCATCATCGTCGGCAAACTGGGCTTTCCGGTCCGCTATCTCTACGACGCGGGCACCATCGCGCTGGAAGTTTTAATTGAAAACCGCAGTGTCTACTGGGACCCGGGCAAACCGGTCCCCCTTTCCTTTACCCCCAATCTTACCGGCCGGCGCCTTTCCCTCTCTGATATGCTCGGACTGGTCTATGCCAGTATAGCCAACGCCTATTTCAACCAGGCCCTCTGGGACCGGGCAGTTGAAAACTACGAACGGGTTCTTGAACTGATGCCCGACTCCCCGGAAACTTACACCGACATCGCCGCCTGCTACCTCCGCAAGCGGCTCCCGGAAAAGGCGCTCGCCGCATTACAGCAGGCAGAAAAACTGGCTCCGAAATCGGCAACTGTCCACCATCTTATCGGCAACGCCTATGCGATGGCAAACCAGTGGCGGGAAGCGATCAGCGCCTATAAAAAAGCGGTGCAAATCACCCCCAAATTTGCCGAAGCCTGGTATAATATGGCGCTTGCCTACGAAAAAATGGGCAGCCCGGACCAGGCCGGTGCCGCCTTCCGGATGGCAATAGAAATCAACCCCAACTACTCCGCCGCCTACCTCGCCCTCGGCAACCTCTACCTGGAAAACAAACGCATCAACGAGGCGATCCACTGGTATCGGGAAGCGATCAAACACGACCCCAACCTGGTTGCGGCTTATTACAACCTCGGCCGCGCCTACTACGAAGGCAAAGACCTTGACAATGCCATCCAGGCCTACCAGAAGGCGATAAAAATCAACCCGAAGCACGCCGGTGCCTGGTATAACCTCGGCATTGCCTATCGGGACAAAGGCAATAAGGAAAAGGCGGTGGAGGCGATCGAGCACGCCGTCTCGTTAAACCCCAATCTGTTACGCTAAACCATGGGATTTACAGACCTGCCAATTATCCGTTCCCTGGCACGCTTCTTCCGCGCTACCTTTATAAAGGAACAACCGTTTATCTGGAACCCAGGGCGTATCGGCCCGCGGTTTAAGTGGCTCGATCACAACCACATCAAGATCCTGGAAGGTCCCCTGATCGGCAAAGAACTGGAAATCGTCACGGAGATTTTCCCCAATAAGGCGAACATCTTTACCTCGCTCAATGGCCAGCAGATCGGCCGGGCCTATATTGAACGCGACCCACCAGGTGTCGGGGTTATCCTGTGGGACATTGCGGTCAAAGAAGGCTACCGCCGTAAAGGGGTGGCATCAATTATGACCTATTGCATCTTCCGGGAACTCCTCTCCATCCAGGAAACCGCCTTCTTTAAAATCCGGATGATGCGACTGATGAAACCGGCGGAAAAAAACATTGAACTCCAAAACGTCGGCATCGGCGTCATCGGCAACCGGCTTGGCTTCACTCCGGAATTCAACCTGGACCGGCTTCTCCGCCCGGACAACATTGTCGGTCTCGAGGTCCTGCCGGCAAAAGGCGACTTCCCCCCCAGTTTTAAAATTGTCATCAAAACCTTTCCTCTTGTCCTGATCGCCTTTGTCCTTGACACCGATACCCTCAAACCGGTGGACGACTTCCGCACCTATGTCCAGTTAACCAAAGACGAAACCACCATCTATAACTGGGTTCGGCGCGGCCTCATCGTCATCGGCAACGGCAACTACTGGCTGCGCCGCAACGGTGTTGACCAGTTCGTTAACCACCTCGCCACCGATGAATTTGAAGCCCGTATGTTCTGGCGCAAGGTGCGCGGCTTATAGGAGGCGCCCATTCCCGAAAAGCTTCGCCTTGATACGCAGCGGGTAATTGAAATCGTCTTCAACCGCATCAGCCCGCGCATCGGCTCGGGACTGATGCTTGCCAGTCTTCCCCCATTCACCTCCTCTGACCCGCTCAACGCCGTTATGAACAACTACGGCTACAATAAAATTCACGCCGACAAACCCGCCCAGAAAATCCTGACCAACTCCGGGCTACTGAAAACCTTTTACGATAACGCCTTCACGAACAAAACCCCGCTCCTTCAGAACTTCCGTTCAACTTTTGGCCATCTGGAAATTTACCTCGCGCTTGAGTCGGCACTCAAAACCGCCTGGTTTATCTCTGACCCGCACAACAAAATTGCCCTGACCAACTACTACCGCGACGCCACATCACTCGGACTCAAAGCCGACGGCATCCTTCTCCTGGGCTCAACGCTAAAACTGACCCCGGTTGGCTGGCAAAACCTCTATTACCTGCTCACTGATGATTTTGTTAAAAAATATGGCCCGATTGAGCGGGTGGAAATAATGAGTATGTTATCAGGGGTCCGCTGGCGCCCTCCTTCGCTGGGACTCGGTGTTACCCTCCTTAATATGAAAGAGTTCAAAGAAATCAAAACTACAGTAGAATCGGCAATGAAGGGCGGCACCGATGAAGAAATCCACAAGTAAATCAAGGAGGATACAATATGAAATTACCCGGCATTGGTAAACTTGACCCTGAGTCATTTAATCAACTTATTTTCCCCTACCTGGGGGCACCTTCGCCCCGGGTCCTCTTGGGACCGCAGCACGGTGTGGACGCAGCCGTAATCGCCTTAGACGATGCCCCACCCGGAAAACGCCGCGTGATGGCGGTTGCTGAAGACCCCACCTTCGGCCTGCCGGTAATTATGCCTCATCTCGGTTGGGGGATTGTCCACATCTGTGCCAGCGACGTGGCGGTAATCGGTATCAAGCCCCAATTTCTCACCATCTGCCTCCTCCTTCCACCGGAAACAACGCCGGAAACCCTTAACCACATCTGGCAACAGGTCCACCAGGAGTGTCAGAAACTCGGCATCACCATTGTCGGTGGCCACACCGGTGTCTATCCCGGTATCTCCTATCCGCTTAATGGCGGCTGCACCGTCTGGGGGTTCGGTCAGGAAGACGAACTCACCCCGGCATCAGCGGCACGTCCCGGCGACATCCTCGTGGTTACCAAAGGCCCGGCAATTGAGGCAACCGGTATTCTGGCGCTTCAGGCCGAATCGGCTCTCGTCAAGGCGCTGGGTGAACCCACGGTTACCGCGGCAAAAAGGCTATTCCAGGAGATGACGGTGGTGCCGGACGCCCTGCTCTGCCGGGATTTCGCCCGGGCAATGCACGACGCCACTGAAGGCGGTCTGCTCGGTGGCATCTACGAAATGGCGCAGGCGAGCAACATCGGTGTCACCGTTTACGAATCAAAAATCGCCATCCCAGAACCGGTGGCAAAGGTCTGTGGCTATTTCAATATTGACCCGCTTATTGCCATAAGTGAGGGAACCCTGGTCGCCGCAGTACCTCCGGAAAAAATGGCCGGGCTCCGCGCCGCTGCCAGCAGCGCCGGTCTACCGGTATTGGAACTGGGCGAATTCACCGCCGGTGAACGGATTATCATCCGCCGGAACGGAACCGAAGAAAAATTACTGCCGGTAAAGGAAGACCCTTTCTGGCAAGCGTATTTTAAAACATTAACCGGATGAAAAGCGAAAACGCCGCCATCATCGCCCGCCTTATTCAGGCGGTAATGGAGATTGAGAAATGTCCCGAGCTTACCCCACTTATTCCGGAAGTCCGCACCAACATTGTCTTTGCCCGGCCCGGTGCCCGAACCCCGGCCGATGTCGCCGCAGTGGAAGGTCGCATCACCGTCATCGCCGGAAAGCCGAAGGCAGCCGGTCCGGTCCGCTTTGGCGCCTCGGACCACCTTGCCCGGTTGGTGATTGAACTGCGCAATTACCACCCTGAAATCCGCTCGGTGGTTGACTTCCGCTGGAATGAAAAAATTCACTCCTTCATCAACAATTGGGCAAAAGAGCATAAAAAAACTGTCGGTGTAATTGACCGTTCCCGGGAACCTACCGACCTGATCGGTAAAGAAAAGATGTCCATCCCCTGGAAGGTAAAAGAACTGCTTACCACCACCGCCGGTGCGGTTCCCGAAATTGCCTACGAAACTCGGGGCTGGGGTAAAGAGCCGTTGTTCATATTGATCGGTTCCGACCCGGTCCTCCTTGCCGAACGACTCACCACCATCGCCCGCTCATACGCCCGCTATGACTAACATTGTCGGGTTTATCTCCGTCCTCATCGGCATCGCCGTAATGCCGGCAACCGAAATAAAACCGGGAATGAAAGGCACTGGGTATTCGGTATTTTCCGGCACCAAACCCGAGCCGTTTGAAGTAGAAATTATTGACGTAATTTTCCAGGCGTTTCCGCGGGGCGACCTTATCCTTGCCCGCCTTGCCGGTGCTGGTCTGGAAAAAACCGGGGTCATCGCCGGGATGTCAGGCAGTCCGGTATACATTGACGGCAAACTGATCGGAGCCGTTGCCTATGCCTGGGATTTCGCCAAGGAACCGATTGCCGGCATTACCCCGGCTGAAGAAATGCTAAAAATCTGGGCGCTCCCAGACTCCGGCAAAGGCAAAACTCCCGGACGGGCAGCACCAGCAGAACGCACCACCTTCCCCTTACCACCGATTCCGCTTGCCATCTCCGGTTTAAATAAACGTCTGGAACAGGTAGTTGTCCCTCGTCTTAAAGAACTCGGCTTCCAACCGATTGCCGCCGGCGTTGCCGGCAACGACATTGATACCGCCGACCTTGTCCCGGGCGGTGTGGTAGGAGTTGCTATAATTGACGGTGATGTCCGAATGGCTGCGCTCGGCACCATCACCCACCGGGAAGGCAACCGAATCCTCGCCTTTGGCCACCCGCTATTTCAGGCCGGCACGGTTCAATTGCCGCTGACCGGAGGCAAAATTCACACCGTGCTTCCCTCACTGGAAATATCCTACAAGATGTTTTCCCCCACCAGTCCGGTCGGCATCATTACCCAAGACCGGAGCACCGGTATCAGCGGCCTGATCGGGCCCCGAGCACCGATGATTCCCGTCAATGTCCACCTTCGCTCCACCGCTACCGATGACACCTACCGATTCCGGATGGCGGTACAAGAACAGCTCACCCCTGAATTCCTGCCCATCGGCCTGGCCAATGTCATTCTGGCAAGCGAAGGCTTAATGGAGGAATACACCGTTGAAACCAGGATGCGGCTTACTCTCCAAACCGGTACCGGCGAGTCTACCACGGCCGAGGTCAAGCACACATTTATCGGTCCGGACCCGTTGATAAAAATGCTGGAAAAACTAAGGGCGGAACTAAAACTGCTTTATGAAAACAGCCTGCAGCCGGTGGAAATCCGATCCATCGCAACCACAATTCAACTCCTTCCGGGAAGAAATTCGGCGGAACTGATCGCCGCCCGCCCCCTGCGAAACCGAGTCCGAGCGGGTGACACCGTACCGGTTCTCCTGCGCCTGCAGACCTATCGGGGTGAAGAAAGCGAAACCCGCATCAATATCCCGATCCCGCCAACAACACCGAAAGGCAAAATTAACATTACCATATCATCACGTGATGACTTTCTTGCCGCTGAGGCCGGACGTGCCGGCAGAACGCTAAAACCGGCATCCTTCTCCAAACTCCTACAATTACTCGCTGAGTCAGGACGGGAAGATGAACTTATCGTCGCCGGTTTCCTCCCCCGTACCGGGCTGGTACTAATTGACCGGGAACTCTCCCAGCCGCCGCCATCGCTCCGCGCCGTCCTCACCGCCCGCCGGAGCGGTGGTGAAATTGAACCAACTGGCACCAGCCTCTTATTTAAACTCGCTGTGCCGATGAACCGGGTGGTGCTCGGCGCCCTCAACTTAGAACTGGAGGTTGAATGACCACAAAAAAATTATTTCCTTCTGTATGGCTAACCCTGATCGCTTGGGGAGCAATTTCCCTGCTTCCGAAACAGAACAGTTTCTGTACCGCCGCGGTCTGGAGTATCCCCGGTGCCGAAAGCCTGTTTACCAATATTAACCGGATTGAATTCCAAAATGTCCAACTTCCTGCAACCGGTAATGTCAAACTCAGCCCGGCAATAATCCTCTGTTGTTCGCTCCCGGAAACCGCGGTCTGGCAGATCGCCGCTGACCGCCGGGACAACCTCTATCTGGGCACCGGTTCCCGGACCCGGCTCTATACAAAATCCGCCCGCCGGCATTCCGCCCAGCTCATCTGGGAAAACGATGCCGGCGAAATCCTTGCCCTCACCATCGCTGCCGACGGCACCGTCCTTTTCGGCACCACCCCGGAAGGAAAAGTCTATCGCTACTCTGCCGGCGGTACTCCCCAGCCGCTCTATACAACCGGTGAAACCTATATCCACGCCCTGCTCACAGCACCGGACAAATCGGTCCTCTGTGCCACCGGTCCCAACGGCAAACTTTACCGTATTTACCCAGATGGCAGGGGTGAACTCATCTTCACCGCCCCCCAGGCTCACCTCACCGCCCTCCACTGGCTTAAACCGGGCCGAGAACTGCTTATCGGCACATCACCAGCCGGCATCATCTACCACCTCCTCATCACCCCTGGTGAGAAACCGCGCTCAACCGTCTTCTACGACAGCCCGCAGGAAGAAATTCGCACCATCCTCAGCGATAACAGAGGCAATGTCTATGCCGCCGGCAACCCGGGCGGTGACGAAATCGGCCCAGGAAACTCCCAGCCCGAGGTTTACCGTATTGACCAAAACGGCATCCTCCGCTGGCAGTGGTCCTGTCCGGACTCGGCCATCTTCCACCTCCATATGCTTCATTCCGATATCCTTGTCCTTACCGGCAACCGGGGCATCATCTACTCGCTTGATACCCTCGGGCAACCCACCATTTTCTGCCGGCTTGAGGAACCGCAGGTAATCACCGCCAGTTCCGCGGACCGGGTAACATATCTCGGTACCGCTAACCCCGCCCGCATCTATCACCTCACCGCCGATTATGCCGATTCCGGGTTCGTTACCAGTCCGGTATTTGACTGTGCCAACCCCGCCCGGTTTGGCAGAATTGACCGCAAAACCCGGATCCCCCAGGGCGCCGAACTGACAATTGAAACCCGCTCGGGCAACTCCAGCCTGCCCGACTCCACCTGGAGCCCCTGGCAACCGGCAACCGCAGATGTTGCCTCGCCGCCCGGCCGCTTCATTCAGTGGCGGGCAAAACTTTACTCCCGGTTTCCCTCGGTTACACCAGAACTGGAACGGGTGGACATCTATTACCAGCCGGTCAACCGCCCGCCGGCAATAACCAAACTAGAAATCAACCAGCCTACTCCGGGAGAAGCCCGTCGCGGCACCAGCCAGCCAAAAATACCGGTCTCCTGGGAGGCAAACGACCCTGACGACGACTCCCTTGTTTTCAACCTCTTCATCCAGGCAAAAGAAGACAGAACCTGGCAGCAACTGGCGCGAGACCTCAACGAAAACCGATACGAATTTGATACCCGCACCGTCCCTGATGGCTGGTACCGCATCCGCCTTGTCGCCAGTGATCGCATTGACCAGCCCACCCCGCTCAGCGCCGAGCGTATCAGCCCACTATTCTTAATTGACAACACCCCGCCGCTCATCACCGGCATCAAAATCACCGGCAACCGGATAACCTGGACCGCCACCGACGCCATCTCGCCAATCACCGCCTGCCGCATATCGCTCAATGCTGGACCCTGGGTTCCGGTGGCACCGGTGGACGGCATATTTGATGATACCGAAGAACTTTTCTCCTACCAGCCCCAACTTACTACCCTCCCCGAAATCGTCGCGATCTGGGTAACCGACGCCGCCGGCAATCTCAGCACCGCGCGGGAAAAATTCCGCCGACCTTAAGAAAAACCCAGCCGCCGGAACACCCGTTCCAACCGCGCCACCTCAGAATGGTGGGTCATATCCAGATGCAATGGCGTAACAGAAATATAACCCGAATAAACCGCCTCAAAATCAGAGCCCCGGGTATGGGTGAAATCCATCTCGCCGTCAATTGTGTAAGAAACCCCGCCGTCGGGCAGACTCTCTTTAATCGCCATGTCCCGGTAAATTCGCCGGCCCAATCTCGTCACCCGCACACCCCGCACCGGGTGGGCCGGAATGTTTACATTTAAAAGCGTCTTCTTCGGTAAAACCCCTCGCAGAAGCACCGGCACCATCGCCCGGATAAAATCAACCACCGCCGCCCGATTCCTGCCCGCCTCCAAATAGGAAATCGCCATCGCCGGCATCCCTAAAAGCGCCCCTTCAATCGCCGCTGCCACCGTCCCGGAATAAAGCACATCATCACCCAGATTCGGACGGTCATTAATTCCGGAAAGCACCAGGTCAATCTTGCGCTTAAGAATCCCGTGATGGGAAATCAAAACACAATCGGTTGGCGTCCCGTGCACCGCAAACCAGCCCCGACGCAATCGCCACACCCTTATCGGTTTACGCAGGGTAAAGGAATGGCTTGCCGCCGACTGATTCACCGCCGGCGCCACCACCCACCTCCTGCCCAACCCCTTGACACTGAGGTAGAGCTCCCGTAACCCGGTTGCCTCAATGCCGTCGTCATTGGTAATCAAAATCAAAGGCCGACCCGCTATCTTCCGCTTCATCGTCTCTTCCCAATATTACGATTCTCCTTTCCCGGGTCAACATTCAACGCACCCCACTTCGCCCGCACCGCCGGAAACACCGGCCGCGATTCGCAACCGGCACTCCCGGAGATAAAGGTTGACTTGCTGCCACTTTCGGTTAGAATAAAAGCCGTCGGTGGCGTAGCTCAGATGGCAGAGCAGTGGAATCATAATCCACGGGTCAGGGGTTCGATTCCCTTCGCCACCACCAGAACTTGAGTGTTAATCGGTTGATCCTGTTAATCAGCAGCAACGAGAGTCACGGCGGGACCGGTCGGTTCCGCCATTATTTTTACAAGGAGGCAAAATGGGTTTAGAGGAAAGCAAATCCAGGTTTATCTGGATGAACGGGAAATTTGTCCCCTGGGAAGAGGCAAAAATCCACATCTGCGCCCATGTGATTCATTATGGCACCGGCGTATTTGAAGGCGTGCGTTGTTACAAAACGCCAAATGGACCCGCAATCTTCCGGCTCAAGGACCACACCGACCGGCTGTTCAACTCGGCAAAGATTTACCGCATGGAGATCCCTTTCACCAAAGAGGCGGTCAACGAGGCAACAATTGAACTGATCAAGAAAAATGAACTGGATGAGTGTTATATCCGCCCGATTGTTTACCGGGGCTATAAAGAACTGGGGGTAAACCCGTTTGGCTGTCCGGTAGAGGTGGCGTTGATCACCTGGAAATGGGGCAAATACCTCGGTCCCGAGGCACTGGAACAGGGGGTTGACGTAATGGTCTCCTCCTGGAACCGGATGGCGCCCAACACCTTCCCGGCGATGGCCAAAACCTGTGCCAACTACATGAACTCCCAGTTAATCAAGATGGAGGCAATCACTTACGGGTTTGTTGAAGGCATCGCCCTTGATGTCTACGGCTTTATTTCTGAAGGCTCTGGCGAAAATCTGTTTGCGGTGCGCAACGGTGTCATTTACACCCCGCCGCTCCATGCCACAATTCTGCCTGGCATCACCCGCGACACCGTCATCACCCTGGCCCGGGAACTGGGCTATGAAGTAAAAGAGACTATGATGCTCCGGGAGTTCCTCTACCTTGCCGACGAACTTTTCTTCACCGGCAGCGCTGCCGAAGTCACACCCATCCGTTCAGTTGACCGGATCACCATCGGCACCGGTAAGTGCGGACCGATAACCAAACACCTGCAGGAGAACTTCTTTGCCATCATTGAAGGTAAACGGGAAGACCGGTACGGCTGGCTGACCTTTGTTAAATGAAAATCGCCATCGGTGCCGACCACCGGGGGTTGGGCTTAAAAGAAAGGCTGAAATCCTACCTTATCCGCCAGGGGTATCAGGTTCTGGACAAAGGAACTTTTTCTTCCCAGCCGGTGGACTATCCGGACTATGCCTTCGCGGTTGCCGAAGCGGTGGCAAAGGGCAGGGCAAGCCGGGGCATTCTGATCTGTGCCACCGGCATTGGGATGGCGATCGCCGCGAATAAAGTAAAAGGGGTACGGGCGGCGCTGTGCTATGAACCCCGCACCGCCCGCCTCTCCCGCGAGCATAACAACGCCAACCTCCTATGCCTTGGTGCCGACATTACCGACCCGCTAAAGGCAACCAGAATTGTCCGGGTCTGGCTGAATACCGAATTCAGCGGTGGCAGACACTCCCGGCGCCTGGCGAAAATCCGCGCCGCCGAAGGCTAAACCGCACCGCTCGGCGTCGGTCGGGTACCGAACAAGAAAAGCCGCGGTTTACCTTTGCGCTGCCAGAATTGAAATGATAATGGAAACAAGCGGAATACCCACCGCCGACAGGATGGTGGTGTAATCCTGCCACCACTTAAGCCCGTACCGGGGCACCATCACAACATCACCCGGCTCAAGCAGGGGGTTGTTCTTACCGGAAAACCGTTTCCCGTCGCGAATAACAAAACTCCGACTCAAATGGCCGTACTCAGTTGGACCACCCGCCTGACCGACATAGTCGCTCATCCGCAGGTTGGGCGTCCACAGAAACGCCCCTGGCGAATTGACTTCGCCGGCCACATAAACCACGGTATTGTTCGGTGGCACCACCAGGATATCCCCGGGTAACAGTTCAATGTTATCGGTGGAATCACGCTCAAAAAACACCCGATACAGATCAACCGGAATCCGTTTCCGCTCGCCATTACTCCCCAGGACCAGCCGCTCCACATAGCAGTTACGCAGGTCTGCCCAGGGGGTCACACCGCCCGCCTTGCGCAGAATATCAAACACCCTTTCTCCGGCTCTGATTTCATAAATACCCTCGCTCATCCGCTCTTTATCAATGGTCAACGCCGAGGCCCGGATCCGGTATTCACCCCGACCGAAAACCGCTCCCTTGACCGTTACCAAACCCTCAACCGGTGGAACGTAAATCACATCCCCGGACTCAATAAATGGATTGGCGTTAAGGTCGCCCTCGTTTTCAAACCGCTCAATGTCAACTCGGGCAAAAGGCAGACCACCGCGAATGAGCATTATCTTTGTCTTGGAGCCGAGCGGAGCAAGCCCACCGGCACGGGCAATTACCTGAGAAACCCTCTCTGCCGGTGATGCGTTATAGGCACCAGGATAAAGCACCTCGCCGGTAACAAAAACAATCGCCGAACGCAAACCCATCAGGGTCAGTTTCACCTCAGCACCTTTAAAATATCGGCGGAATATAGCGCTCAAAGTATCCTGGGCCTGGCGCAAAGAAAGCCCGGAAACATTTACTGCGTCAACCACATCCAGTTGTGGCGACTCACCGGAACCGATTAAACTGGAGCCCATTCCTACGGGCACATTAATTGTCACCTTGCCCTCGTAAGTAACCGGTGTCTGATAAGAATAACTGACACCACCGGAAACGGTAACCAACAGCCGGTCTCCCGGCATCAGAATGTACTTGTCGGAGATAATTGGGCTCTCCACCCCCACCAGACTGGGCACTACCGAGGTCGGAGACTGAAGAAGCGCCGGAACATTAACCCCGCCCATCCCGGTAAGTCCTGTAATTCCTCCTTCTTGGGCAAAGGTCAATGTCAGCAATAAACCAAAAAGAACTACGCCGCGCATAATTGTTTTACGCACCCTGGATTGTAAAACCAATCGTTGGCAATGTCAATAAATACCGCTTATCGCTCCCGCCACCTGGGTGCTAAAACTGATAAGTTTCACCAGAATGATAAACAGCACCGCGCCGCCGATACCGAATAACGGCAAGACGAAAACGGCAAACACCGTCCCGCCCACCGCCCCGCCGGTGAAATCAAGAACACTCAACTCCCCGGCCACCCTGCCTGCCCGGCCCGGGGCTGACACGGTACCGGCCCGGCTCGCCAGACTGAACTGCCAGCCCAGAACCGCCCCGGCCAGAACAAGCACCAGAACAAACACCGCTCCAGGACCGCCGCTGATGGCAAGGAGATAAAGCGCTCCGGCTAAAACCACCAAAATGAGGTCGCCCGCTCCAAAAAGAAACGCCCGACTTACCCCGCGCTGCCATACCGACGGTCTCAACATACCGCCCAGCGCCGCCCCCGGTACTGTGCCGAACATAAAGCCGGCTAACAGCAGCGCCACCCCGGAATAAACCGACCCCAGAACTGTCTGATAGATAAATATCGCGAGCACCGATATACCGGCACCGGCAAACCCAGAGGTAAAAATTCCCAGCCCCCGGCAAAAGCCACCTCCCCGCACCAGCCCGCCGCCGACGCCAACAATAACCAGCACCACCAGCAACGGAATAAAAAGCCGGCGCAACACCCCGGGCAGAAAAGAATAAAACCGGGCAAATCCCGGTGAGGAACGGCGGTGCTCCCGCACCATATTCAAAAAAATCTCGCCCGGTACCAGGTCAGAGTTACGCACCACCCCACCCCCATCGCCAACCGAATTGACCCGCAGAAAACGCTCCTGGCGAAACGGATCAAGCAGGCTCACCAGATAAGCAGAATCAAGCACCACCGAACCCACCCCCCGCAGCCGGCGGGCCAGCATCGGAATGTCAACCCGGGGCACCTGTTCACCGGCCAGAATTAACGGAAAGTCCAGCCCCAGCACCATAACATCCGGAAACACCCGGCGCAAACTCTGCTGCCGGGTTTGCAGAATTGCCCGGGCATCAGGCTGAAGATTCTCCGGTGAACCCGGCACCCGTGTCACCAGCATCCCGGAATGCCGGAGCTTTTTCCGGCAGAGGGAGAAAAACTCTTCGCTAAAAAGACGGTTGGCAGCCAGACTTGCCGGCGCCGGCCCGGGCAAAATCATCAGGTCAAAACTGTCCTTTGTCTCCTTCAGAAACCGCCGGGGGTCATCAACCACCAACCTCACCCGCTGGTCCGCCATCTCCTCCGCCACCAACCGACCGCCAGCCCGGCGCAACTCCGCCACCAGCACCGGGTCCAGCTCCACCACCGCAACCGCTGCCACCGGATGCCGCAAAATCTCCCTGACCAGACCACCCAACCCCTGGCCCAGCACCAGCACCCTTTCCGCTCCCGCGGCAAGAAGCATTGGCAGATGAATCATCTCCTCCATACCACCAATATCGGTTACCGGCACATTCATCACCACCACCCCGTCGTAAAGTACGGTCCGCTGTCCCTCCCGGTCCAGGGTCACCACCCGGCCATAAGGCGAATCCAGCACCTGCAGCACCCGCTGTCCGTGCCAGACCCGCTCCCAGACCAGCCGCTCCAGCCGCGCTGCCGGACCAGGCACAAACGCCAAAAAAAGCGCTCCCAGAAAAAGGAGTGGCAACCGTAACAACCTTTGCTCCAGCACCACCCCCATCGTCACCAAAAGGATCCCACCCAGAAGCGCCACCACCGCCAACCCCGAAATCCGGGAAAGTAGAAAAAAATAAAGCACCAGGGCGGCGAGAACCGTTCCCAGCCCCTCAAACAGATAGGCGCGCACAACACCGGTCCGGCGGTCCAAATAGGAAACCAGTTCGGCACCAAAAACAAAAAGCCCGCCATGGCTGGCGGCGGGCAAAAACGCCACCAGCAAAGTCAACCCGGTCAGCGGCAGCAATGATAAACTCTCACCGGGCAGAACACCCAGAATCCGCCGCGAGAAAACCACCCCCAGCACCGCCAAAACCGAACTCAAAACCGACAAAACCGCCAGCCCGGCAAAAAAATTCTCGGTCCGGTTCCGCCACCGGAAAAGGAAACGACCACATACCCAGGCACCCAACCCCTCGCAAACCAGCCATAGCGAGAGAAAAACTCCGCTGGCAACCTCATTGCCCGAAAAGACGGCAAACAGTTCCCTGATGATCATCACCTGCGCCACCAGACCCAGCCCACCAACCGCAATCAAAATCGGGAACATAAGGTTAAATAACGGGCGCCGGTAGAAGACCTAAACCAGCAGACAACCCTTCTTCTCGTACTCCTGAAACAGCCTGCCCCAGCCGGTCTCTTTTTTCCAGCGCTCAAAAATTTTGCGCTCCTTTAATGGCCAGTGAATAAAATCGTGGTTAAACTCCGATATGAAAATCGGAATGTTCACCAGCCAGGTGCGGAAAATCAACTTCTGCAAAAACCGCGTTGGCCCATACCAGGACATCCAGCCCAGAAACCGGTGAAAATTCCAGCCTACCCTAAAGCCCCAGTTCTCCTGCGCAATGTCATCGCCAACGATCTCAATCTCCCGCATATCGCCAACACCCAGCCCCTGCTCATGTGCAAGACGGATGTACTTAATGGACAACGGGTCAAACCCCATCATCTTTGCCGCCACCGCATCAATCGCCACCTGGTCCGCCGCGGCGAGAATTACATTCTTCACCACCGGTCGCACCGTCCGCGGTCCCGGACCATCCCCCGCGGTCGTCCCGTCCATCACGGCAAAAATCCCGGGGTGAATCTCCTTTTGAATCGCCAGAAGGTCAACTAAAGTCTCGTGAATCCAGGTATGGGTATAGTGCCGGTGGGTAGAAAGGAGCCCGCCAAAGGCGTTTTTCATCGCGCCGGTGGTAGTGGTGTAAATATGGCACTTCACCGTCGGCAGATGAACAATGTTCCTGCCGATAAAATAATCCGGAATCCGCAACCCCTCCGGATAGATGTGGTCCAGTGCCAGCATCTTCCGCTTCGGCGTAAACGGAATCCAGCGCATATCCGACTCCTTAAAATTGTACAGCACCGGCAACCCGCACTTCTGAAAAATTGGCACATACCGGTTTAAATCCTCGCCCTTATGGGTATCAATCACCACCGTCTTATTCTGCACCACCGCCAGGTCGTGATAACCCAGATCCTTTAACCCCAAGATTGTCCCCTCCAGCTGCCACGGTGTCGTATTTGCGCCCGGCATCGGATAGTGCCAGGAGATGTTGTCCTTCAGAATGGTGGTGACGCCCGGTTTCAGATGCTTATCCGCCTCAGCCAGTTTTATCAGCCGGCGATAATCCTCCAGAACCGTCTCCGGCTTGGTAAAAAGAACCGCAACTTTAGCACGACCGCTCATCAAAATTATTATAATTAAACATTACCTCTATGCAACAACAGAACTACCCAGCGGTCAAGGCACCACCAGAACCCGCCGCATCCTCCCCTCGCTAACAAAATAAACCCCGGCATTCAACTGGCGTCTACCATCGCCCAAAACCCTTCTCCCGCTCGCATCAAAAACCGCCCCCTAAAATCGATGCCACTCTTAAAAATACCCGCCACCACACCTGCGCTTTGCCCGCCCACCGGCGCGGGTCAATCGCTCCCTCGCATTACGC
Source organism: uncultured bacterium (assembly GCA_964412225.1). Lineage (GTDB taxonomy): Bacteria > Hydrothermota > Tepidihabitantia > Tepidihabitantales > Tepidihabitantaceae > CAYPNB01. The sequence continues at coordinate 72,512 of CAYPNB010000009.1, forward strand.
CGATTCTCTTCAAAAACCAACCGGGCCGCAGTGACCGCCATGCTCACATTCATCCGCTCTACCGGCACCGTCCCAAGCGCCCGCCCGACCACTGCCCGAACCTCGGGTTCAAATTCCCCTAATGCCGCCCCCAGCCCATAAACCGAATCCGCCGCACCCCACCCATTCACAAACCGGCGCAGAACCAACCGCTCCGAATGAGGGTCTCGCACCAACCGCAAAAAAGTTCGGGCAAATTCCGGCAACTCCTCACGGCGGAAAACAACCTATCTTTCGGCCGCGGTCAGCGCAAAAGAAATATCTAAATTGGCATGGGCAATGTCCTCCCACCGGTCTCCCCCTGTCCCCGGCAGCCAGTGCCGCCACACCCAGCAATCACTTAACCCCGGAATAACGCACACGGACCCTTTAACTCCTTTTTGTTTTTTCCACTTTATTTGCACCTAAAAATACCCTCCAACCACCACAGTATAATTATCCCCGTTACTATAAAACAGACGATAGCCCAAACACTCTCCCAGTCCATTTT
>CAYPNB010000010.1:0-69027 GCA_964412225.1 uncultured bacterium
ACGAGCCGTGGCCGGCAAAGTGGAAAAGGTGGCGGCCGTTGTTAATGCTGGTAATACACTGGCTTGGTGTCATATTGTAGACAGAATCTACCAGCCAGGTTGCCATTCCGGAAAGGGTCAGGGCGATATTTTTATTCACTATCCTGCCATAGTAGTCAATGTTTGACCAGAGTGCCTCAAATGGTAGCAGAACGTTGTGAAGGTAGGTGGTATCGGGGTGGCGTTCGTAAAGGCTGTCCTTGTGAAGAAATATGGCGCAGTGTCCGGCGTCATCCAGCGGTAACCGGCCGACAACAATATCACAGTAGAGGTCCACTGAATCCGGGTTAAAGTTGGTGTCGGAGTATTCACCGAATTGGCCATTGTTATTTGCGTCCCAGGTGCCATCAAGGTCAGCAAAGTAAAGGTCGGCGGGTACATTGTAAGGTGAATAGGGTAGATAGCTGTAGCGACAGGGGACGTGCTGAACATCACCGGCGAGGATAAGGTACTTTAAACCCTGATGGGCAAATTTGTCTTTCAACATATTCCGGATTTTCTCCGGGTTGTCCCGGCCTGGATACCGGGCGTATACTGTTTCGGTGGGCATGATTTCGGTGAAGTAACCCTTGCGTTGGAGATAACGGGCAAAACCGGTCAGCGCCGGCACTAGGGTTGAGGATGTTACTATAACCACATCCACTTCCTCGCCGTCCAGTTCCGCCACCACCGGTGACCAGCGGTCAACATCGGCAGGATTGACGACCAGGTGGCGGACGTCTTCGCGGAAGGTTTCATATTGATCCGGGGAGAGTACTGCGATCGGCGCTGAGTTTACCTCGTATTCCAATTCCAGTTGTGCACGGGTGGCGAACATTAACTTCCCGGAGGCGGGGAAATAACGAAACGGGCAGAACAGAAAGCCGGCGATTCTGAATCCCGATTTTGAGCCTTCTGGAATACCGGTGAGAAGGTCATTCGGATAGGGCGTATTGGTTGAATACACCTCGGGCCTGAGCTGGACAAAGGGGATAGATTTAAAACGGGAGAGCGGTCGCATCGGCTGGACCGGGTATATTCGTAATCCACTGCCCAATTCCTGCCACACCGTATCTTTTAATCGCACCGACTTTAAGCGGGCATCAGCCGGAATCAGGACATTACCCGAGATAACCGGTAGAAGTGGCGTGCCCGGTTCGGTGGTGCTGATTGCCGTCATGTTGGCCGGCAAACTGTTTAGGGCAACTACCGTATAGCCATCGTTTTCCGAAATGGCAATCGCTTCCCGGGGAATGATGATATCCACCGGAACACCGCCCGCAGAAACTAGGGCGACAAAAATTGTTATCAGCGCAAGGGTTTTCACCCGTCCTCCTTTTGGTTCGGCTTTTAATCGAGATAAAGTATCGTTTTATTTTCGCCAGAGTCAAATAAAACGCTGCTGGGGTTTAATCACACCGCCTCGCCTGCCAGACCGTTTCCCATGCCCGTAGAAAGTTCAAGCCGAGAACTTTACCGACAACCTCATCGGGATAACCGGCGTGGCAGAGCCCCTCGGTAATTGCCGGCAGCCGGGTAACATCCTCCAGTCCCTTTAATCGGCCGGAAAAGCCATCAAAGTCTGAACCCAGTCCAATGCAGTCTGGTCCAAACCGATCTATCACATACCGGATGGAATTGACCACATCATTAACCGAAGCCTGCGCTGGAGAAGGGTTGAGAAAACCGGGCAGAAATACCTGTCCCATCACCCCGCCTCTTTTTGCCAGAAGTGCCAGCTGGGCGTTCTTCAGATTCCGGTTATGGCGCCGCAGGGAGTATACGCCAGAATGGGAGGCGATAACCGGCGCCCGGCTTTTTTCTATAACCTGGTAAAATGTCTGTTCGCTGGCATGGGAAACATCAATGAGCATACCCATCCGGTTTAAGAGTGCCACCGCCTTTCTACCCAATGGCGAAAGGCCGCGGTGGGGTTTGTGCCGGTCCCAGCTTGCATCGGCCAGTTCATTGGAGTTACACCAGGTGATTGCGAGAATCCGTACCCCTGCCCGCCACCATCTGCGGAGCCGGGAAAGGTTGCCCTCAAGGGCGTGCCCGCCTTCAACCCCGATGACGATAGCGATTCTGCCTGAGCGGGCCAAACGTTTCAGACCGGCCGGAGAAAGAGCCAGTCCTACCTGATGACGATTGTTCTGACATATCTTTCTGATTATCCGGCATCCATTCAGGACAAACCGGTCAAATTCGCCTGGTCTGATTCTTTTCGGGTCCGGGAAGATGGCAAAGACCTGGGCCTTTATTCCTCCTTTTTTCATCCGGAACAGGTCCAGGTGTCCACTTCTTGTTCGCCGGGTAATGTCCCGGGTTCCGGCGATATGGTCCAGGACCGAATCGCAGTGCATATCAATGACCAGTGACCTGTAATGGAGGTCTGGTTCCATAAGTTTTAATTCTACGCCAGTTATCCCCTGGGTCAACAACCGTCAGATTTTTCTTGACAGGTCGGAATCGCTGAATAAAATGACCATTGTGGAAAGGCTCCAGGTTTTTATTAACCTGACCCGGCGCAACAAGGCGTTGAGTCTTTCCCTTCCTCTTTACTATATATATATTGCCGGTGCGGTTCTCTTCGGGTTTTTTGTCTTCAGCGGCGCATTTACCAGGTTTATCGTGAACCGGTTTACCGACCGGGGGCTACTTAACCAGCTGATTGCCGAAAACTCAATTTTAAATCAGAAACTATCGGCCTACGCCGCTGCCGTGGACAGTTTCCGTCAGTTTTTGACCTTCACCGAGCAGATGGATAACAAGCTCCGGACTGCGGTGAACCTCGGTTTGGTTCCGGCTGATGTGCGGCTGATGGGGGTGGGTGGCAAACAACCAGTTAGCCCGGCGCCCGAGGTTGATGAACTTCTCCGCCGGGCAAAGTTCACCCAGCGTTCGCTTCTGGAGATTGACCGGGTAATCCGCCAGCAGCAGGAAAAACTTTCCCATACCCCATCCATCTGGCCGGTGCAGGGGTGGGTAACATCTGGCTTCGGGTATCGCCAGGACCCGTTTACCGGCAGACGGGAGATGCACCAGGGGATGGATATCGTTGCTCCCCGGGGGACACCAATTGTTGCCACTGCGGATGGCAAGGTGGTATTTTCGGGCTGGAAATCCGGTTTTGGGAAAACGATTGAGATTGACCATGGTTGGGGGGTTCGGACTTTTTATGCCCACTGTTTGAACCTCAAGGTGAACACGGGCAAAAAGGTGAAGCGGGGAGAGGTGATCGCCACAGTTGGTGCATCCGGTTTTGCCACCGGCAACCACCTTCACTACGGGGTGATGGTTAACGGCAACTGGGTAAATCCTGCTGACTACATTCTTACCGGCAGGGGAAGATAACCCTATCTTCTGATTAGAAACAAAGGCAGTTTTGCCCGCTCAATCCGACCGGAATAGCGGTATTCCACTGTTACCGCATAAACGCCGGTGCCGGCATTTACACCGGAGTCGTTACGTCCGTTCCAGTAAATTCTCCCGCTGCGCTCGGTCGGTTTGGAGCCTGCCAGAACTGTCCGTACACATCGACCCTGGAGGTCAAAGACTTTTATAGTCAACCTGCCCCCGATTTCCGGGAGAGAAAAGAAAATCAGCAGGCTGTCTTCAAAACCGTCGCCATCCGGACTGAAACTGCTGTTTTCCAGCCAGAGAAGGCGCGTTCTGCTGCCCGGGGCGATCTGCAGCCGATGGAGGTTGTTTAAACTGTCTTTGTCTCCCGGACAGAAGACCGCCACCCGTAACTCTTGCTGAACTGAAGGGCAAACCGGGTTAAAAACAAAAACGGTTTCGGCTGCCGGGGTTAGCCGCGGGCAATCAATCCGGGCCAAGGTATCACCAGAGGCAAACCAGGCACAGACCTGTGCTGGCGGGCTGGTAACGAAGCCAGAATTTTTCACCCGGGCCACCACGGTTAAAACCGTTCCCGGTTCAAACTTAGCGCTGTCCAGAATAGAGACTCCGGTGATAACCAGGTCAAAATAGGTGGCAACCGAGTTCAGTCTACCCGGAGAGCAACCGGCGCTGTCAACGCTTATAGCCCAGTTAGACCGGAGATCCGGTCCATAAAGGTCAATTTTCTCCCAGGAAATGCCGTCTCCGGCATCTTCTGGAAACCTGTCGGTCGGATCAGCAGGGGTACCGAAGGTTGTGGTGTCGCCATAGGGGGACAGGATAACAATCGGGTCGTTACCCGCGAGGCCGTTGCCAATGGTGGTATTAGCCACGGTTACAATTAGCGTTGAGTCGGCAAACCGATAAGGTTGATAATAACCACCAATTCCAGCACTATCGGTGTACTCCGGGTCAATAATTACCGCATAGGCGCCCGGTTTCAGCCAGGTGGTGTTGATGAGAACATTCGGATATTGGACGAGGAGAGCGGAATCCTGCCAGGCGACAATTCGGTCAACCCCATCGCCATCATCAACGGTATAGTTGAACAGATCTATCGGTTCCCTTCCGGCATTGTAAACTTCTAAGAACTCATTCCGGTCCTCCGGCATATGCGCTCCGTGTCCGCCCCGCGGGTTCGCCATTACTTCTGAAATTATCAACCGGAACGGCAGGAATAACAGGAGGAGCGTGAGATTAAGAAATAGCACCGGTTTTAACCATACCCTCTGGTAGACCAGTGTCAACAAACAGTTGCTTGTACTTTTTGTCCGAATACCATTACGATTCGGTGGCAATTAGGCAGATGGACGGAACCTGATCCCGGGGAACTGGTGCTGCCTTTCTTCCCTCTCCAGCAAACCGGGCAAGAAAAACCGAAGCCACAAGTAGCCCTATTCCGATCACCGCCAGCGCCCTCAATACCAAAAAGGTCCTTATGGATGGCATCTCCAACCTCCTTTTGTTTCTAAATTCCTCCGGACAAAAGCATTCGCTCCGTTTTCCACATCCGCTGTTGATAGTTCTTCATTGATTCTTCAAAGTTAACCTTTGGTGCCAGAGCCCCCGGTTCAACTTTGTTTAGCCGTTTAGCGATGAAAATACCTGCGGTCAGGATGCAGACTAAAAACACGGTCATGAACATTGTTGTTATGCTTTTCATTTTGACTCCTTTTGTTTAACCATCTAATTACATTATCTACATTATACGTGCCACAACCGCCCAATGTTCATAAGGCATTTATTTTCATAATGTTATAATCGGATAGGTGATTTGTCACATTAATTTATGTCTCAAAACAAGGGGCAACCTTAAGAATTTAGTTGCCTGGTATGAGACAGTTTTGGGCGGGTTGGTTTAGTTGTTTTCTCGGTTTTCCGGGGTGTTTTTAGTGGAAGTTGCGAGATCCTGCAGTGTTGGGAAACGGTGGGCCGATTTTTCTGCCTGGCGCCGGGTGGCGGCAAAGAAGATTGCCCAGACCAGGATGGAGAAGACAATTAAGCTTACTACGAGAAGCGGTCGCTGGGGCAGGGCGATTACCAGGAAGTCATAGGTGCCGTGGGCAATTATCGCCAGGGTCAGACCGAGAAGGCCGAGCAGATTGGCTTCGGTTTCGGTGCGGGCAAATTTTGCTTCGCCAAGAAAGTAGCCCATCAGTACACCGTAAAAGGCATGGCTGGGGACCGCCATCAGGGCGCGAAGGAGTCCGATGCGCAGGGCGCCGAGGGCGGTGGGGTTGAAGATGTAGAGGATGTTCTCAATCGTGGCAAAGCCGAGCGCCACCGCGGTGGCGTACATTATACCGTCGTAGGGCTCATCAAACTCGGGACGATGATAACAGTAGAAACGGACGACAAAGAACTTCCAGCCTTCTTCAACCAACCCGGCGATGAAAAATGAGCCGAGAAATATATTCAGGAGGCTCGGTTTGCCAGAAAACCAGCCGGTCAGGCGCTGGAGAAAGGTTGCCGTGGCCGAGGCGGGCAGGACAACAAATGCGCCAAGAAAAAAGGCAAGGACAATGGGCCAGAGCGGTTCCTTTTTATATTTCTTCCGGAAGTAGAAAAAGAGGAGTAACGCCAGTCCGGGCAAAACTGCCAGAGCGGTGAGCCAGAAGACCACGGTATATTTTCTTTAGCCGGTAAAACAAGTCAATGTCGGTAAGCCCAGAATGGTTTAAGCAGGCGGAAATGGACAAGGGTAACAACTAAAAGGGTATAGCTCGCTGCCACAAGGAGGTTAAGGAAAAACTGTCGGGGTCCGGTGGTTCTTTTTCTGCCCAGCCGGACCGCGGCCAGAGACATAAGGGCGATTCCGAGGAGGTTGGTGAGCCAATAACCGATGACAATACCCGGTGTGAACAAGGAGCGGTTGAGCAGGCTTAAAAAAGATGCGAGAAGATAGGCAATGGGTAGGTTGACAAAGGCGTCATTCCACCAGGAGAGGGGCGAAAGGATATAGCCAATGGCCCAAATCAGGTAGTTCCAGAATCCCGTCTTTGCCATTGTTTTATTATAACCCTTTATGAGCAATGGGCAATGTGTTCTCTTGACCTTTTTCACGACCGGCATAAGATAAGCCGATGCGGATTCTGGTGATTAACTGGCGGTGTATCAAAAACCCGCTTGCCGGGGGCGCCGAGGTGTATTTTCAGGAGGTGTTCCGGCGGCTGGTGGCAAGAGGGCATGAGGTGACCTTGCTCTGCGAACGGTTTCCCGGGGCATCAGCCGAGGAGACAGTTGACGGCATCAGGACCGTCCGGCGTGGTGGTAAATGGACATTCAATTTCAGTGTCTACCGTAACCTCAGAAGGTTTGTCCGGGAGGGAGATTACGACATTGTCATTGACGACCTGAATAAGATTCCGTTTTATTCCCCCTGGCTTGTTTCCGACCGACCGGTGCTGGTGCTATTGATGCACCTGTTCAGGAAAAGCATCTTCCGGGAGACCTTGCCACCGTTCGCCCTTTATGTCTACCTGACCGAGAGCATGATCCCCCTTGCGTATCGGGGCTGTCCTTTTGCGGTGCTTTCCGAGAGTTCCAAAAAGGACCTGGTCCGGTTGGGTGTTCCGGCAGAGCATATTACCGTGGTTCCGCCCGGGACCGACTTTGACCGGTTTTACCCGGACCCCGGGGTCGGGCGGGAGCCAATTGTTCTTCATGTCGGACGGCTCAAGCGCTATAAATCAACCGATCATCTTCTGTTTGCCGCCCGCAACCTGAAGACAAAGGGCAGAAAATTTCAGGTGGTTATTGTGGGCACCGGTGATGACCTGCCCCGGCTCCGGGCGTTGGCCGATAAACTGCAGATTAACGATGTGGTCCATTTCACCGGCTTTGTCCCCGAGGCGGAGAAGGTCAACTGGTACCGGCGCAGTGCCTTGCTGGTAGAAAGTTCGGTAAAGGAAGGCTGGGGGTTGATTGTTATGGAGGCGAATGCCTGCGGGACGCCGGTGGTGGTTGCCCGTTCGCCCGGGCTGGTTGACTCCTCTGCCGATGGTGTCAATGGTCTCTTTTACGAATACGGTAACGTTGCCGACCTGACGGCAAAAATTGAACGTCTCCTGGCCGATGAAGGATTGCGGCGGCAACTGGGGGAGCAGGCAATTACCTGGGCGCGGCAGTGGACATGGGAGGGGGCAGCGGATAAAATTGAAGCCCAGATAAAAGTTGCGGTGAGGAAGCGATGAACAAAGACAGTGTTATTTCGGCGCTTGACTGTCATAATGTGGTAAAGAAATTCCGGCGGGGTCGGGCGCTCCAGCGCCGGCTGATCCGGGCCCTGGACGGTGCCAGTTTCACCCTGCGCCCAGGCGAACTCTTCGGTCTGCTCGGTCCGAACGGGGCGGGCAAAACCACCCTAGTGCGCTGTATCGCCACCCTTTTGATTCCCGATGAGGGGAGCATCCGTATTTTCGGGCACGATGTGTTCCGGGATACCCTTTTCTGCCGCCAGCGCATCGGGCTGCTGACCTCGGGTGAGCGCACCCTTTACTGGAAACTTTCCGCCCGGGACAACCTGAAGTTTTTTGCCACCCTTTACGGAATTACCGGAAAAGAGCGGGACCGGCGGGTTGACTATCTCTTGGATTTGCTCGGTTTGAAGGATGTGGCAAACGAGCGGTTGGAGCGCTACTCTTCGGGAATGAAGCAGAAGGTGAGCCTGGCCCGGGCGATAATCCACGACCCGCAGCTGCTTCTTCTGGATGAGCCGACCCTCGGTCTTGACCCCCAGTTCGGCCGGTTCATTCGTCAGTTCATCAAGGAGGAGCTCAACCGCAAACAGGGTAAGACCATTCTTTTGACCACCCATTATATGGACGAGGCGGATGAACTGTGCGAGCGTATCGCATTTATCAACCGGGGAAAAATTGTGGACATCAAATCGCCCGAAGAGTTCAAGCGAGAGATTCCGCACAAGGATGTGCTGGAAGTGCGCTGTCAGGGGCAGATTGACAGTACCAGTTTGCGGGGGTTGGATGGGATGGAACGGGTGACCGCCGATTTTAACGATGGGGTTACGACGGTGAAGATTGTCACCCCGCGGGCCGAGGCGATTCTGAGCGAAGTGATTGAGATACTGCGGACCCGGGCCCGGATTCTCGGGGTGGATGTCAAGGCGCCAACGCTGGAGGATGTTTTTATTTACCTTACCGGCACGTCGCTCACCGCCGACACCGCTGAGGAGTAAAATGCGCCGGTTTAATACCGAGATAAAGGTTATCGGTGCCGAGTTTACAAAGACGATGCGCATCTGGTTCTCCTATCCGATAATGATCGTCTTCTGGGGGGTGTTTCCACTGCTGTGGGTGATGCCCTATGTTTTTCAGGGGCGGGCGCTCGTCGGCGGCGCCACCAGCGATGCGTTTCGGCAATTAACCGGGTCGGGCAATTACCTTGCCTTTGTGTTGATTGGGGCGATGATTTCCACCTTTGTTTTTTCCGCGCTCTGGGGTGTGGGCAATTCTTTGCGGGAAGAGACCTACTGGGGAACAATGGAGTATCTCATCGCATCGCCCACCCACCCTTTGGTGATTCTGATCGGGAAAACTCTGGCGGAGTGGACCTGGGCAACAGTGATGGTGATCTTTCAGGCGGCGATTATCGGTCTGTTCTTCGGGGTGCAGTTCACCCTGGCAAAAATTCTGCCGGTTCTGCTGCTGGTGGTTCTCCTGATGATTGGCTTTTACGGATTTGCCATCGCGTTTGCCGGTTTCACCCTGCTGATCAAGGAGGTTCACGGCTGGGTTCACACCCTGGAATGGGTCTTTTTTCTCTTCTCGCCCATTCGTTATCCGGTGCAGGTCAATCCGATTACCGCCGCTATCAGCACTTTGATTCCGCTTACCTGGGCGTTGGTGGCAATCCGGGGGATAATCCTTTTGAATAAATCCGAGGTCAGCCTCTGGCAGACGGTGCTGGTGCTGAGCCTGATGGACGTTGTTCTGCTTGCCGCCGGGTACTTCCTGTTTGTCTATCTGGAGAAAAAGACCCGGCGGGATGGTACGATCGGGATGCACTGATGAAGGGGTTGCTCCGGCGTCTGCGCCACTTTGCCGCCGCGGTCTGGGCGGAAAACATCAAAGAGTGGAAACTGGAGTTGACCTACAAGGCGGACTTTGCCCGGAGTCTGATTGACCCGGTGGTCTATCTTTTGCCCTATCTTCTTTACGGCATCGCCCTGGTCGGGGGGCGGGAGTCGGCGAGTCTGAAAAACCTGGTCGGCACCGCGGACATCATCACCTTTATCACCCTGGGTTATCTGTTTATCGGTTTTCTCAATATGGCGCTCTGGGCGATGGGGTTCAGTTTGCGCAAGGAGCAGTTTTATGGCACCTTGGAGTCGGTCTTTGCGGCGCCGGTTCCGCGCTGGGTGTTTACAATGGGCATGGCCTGTCACTCCATCCTCCACCAGTTGTTGATGATTGCGGTCCAGATTGTTTTCATCATGCTCGTGTTCAGCATCAAGGTCAACCCGCTCGGGCTATTGCCGTCGCTTTTGGTTATCGCCCTGATGCTCGTTGCCCTTTACGGCATCGGGATGTTTATGGCCAGTTTTACCCTGATCTTTAAACAGGGCTGGCTGGTCAGCGAGGCGCTCGCCAGCATTCTGATGGTTCTCACCCCGATCGCCTATCCGCTGGCGGTCCTGCCAGTTTTTATGCAGAAGTTGGCCATGTTTGTGCCCACCACCTACGGCATCCTGAGCACCCGTCATCTCCTGATGGGCGAGGCGATCCCCTTCTCGCTCCGCGATGCCTTTGTCCGTCTTGGTCTGCTTTCCTTACTGTGGGTCAGTTTTGGGTTGGTTGTCTTTATGCTCATTGACCGCTGGACCAGAAGGTCCGGCACACTGGGTCATTACTGATGAAAATCGGCATTACCCTGGGTGACCCGGCCGGGGTTGGGCCGGAGGTTGTTGTCAAGGCGTTGAAGAAAATCGGTACCCGGAACTATCTGGTTATCGGTCCCGACGATGTTTTCCAGACCGAAGCCCGAAAACAGCAACTCGCGCTGGCATCGGTTAACCTCATTGACACCGGGGCGGTTGGTCGCTATCAGTTCGGTCGGGTGCAGAAAAACTGTGGTGCCGCGGCCTTTGCCGCTTTGCGTCAGGGGGTGGCTTTGTTGCAAGAAGGGGAGATTGCCGCTCTGGTGACCGCACCGGTATCAAAGGCGGCGCTCCGGCTTGCCGGCTTCTCCTGGCCGGGTCAGACCGAGTTTCTTGCCGCAATGCTCGGCTGCCGGCGGTTCGCAATGCTTGCCTGGACACCGCGGTTCAAAGTCATCTTTGTCACCATTCACCTGCCAATTGCCCGGGTTCCGCTTGCAATTACCACCGCCGGGGTCCGGGAAAAGATTGTGCTCCTGCACCGGTTTCTCCAGCAGGAGGGTAAACGCCAGCCCCGCATCGGTGTCTTTGCCCTTAACCCGCACGGCGAGGAGTTCAGCCTCGGCGAGGAGAAAAAAATCGCCCGGGCGCTCCGGCAGGCGGGGCGTCAGCGGATCCGGGTGTCCGGTCCGTTGCCCGCTGATACGGTGTTTGCCCACCTTGACGAGTTTGACGGATTCGTGGCGATGTTTCATGACCAGGCGATGATACCGGCAAAATTAATTGCCGGTGGTGCCGGGGTCAATGTAACACTTGGTTTGCCCCGAATCCGGACTTCGCCATTGCACGGTGTGGCATTTGACATTGCCGGCAGGGGGGTGGCATCAGCCCGATCAATGATAGCGGCGCTCCAGCTTGCCCGCCGGATCACCTGTTCTCAGTTAAAATAATTTTTTAGACCAAAAAAGTGGTGGAGGCGGCCAGGGCCGGTTTCAGGCGAGGCTTTTTGGTGGGATCGGAATGCGGATGCATTCCATGGGCTTTTTGAGGAGGTTGAGATGCCGTTCCGTCGCCTGAAAACAACCGCCTCCACTCGCTATAATATTAACGACAAAAAAATTATTGTCAACAAAAACATTGAAGTGGTTTTTGCCCCCGGGGTGCCGGTCAGCCGGGAAAGGCGTTTTCTTGACAATGAGAACTGATGGGGGTATGATTGATTGGATAATTACCCCTTGAGGAATTAGTAGTTAGTGATAGGTGTAAAATTAAAGAAAGGAGTCTAAACGATGATGAAGAAAAAGAAGGCGGTCAAAAAGGCCGTGAAGAAAAAGGTGACCAAAAAGGCGCCGAAAAAGACCGCCCGGAAAAAACCGGTGGCAAAACCCAAAGCACCCACCGTTATTGACAAGAAGCGGGCTGATCTGGCGGGCCCGGGCGTCAGCACCTATGAAGAGGTGGAGAAGATCCTGCCCAAGGACTACAAGCCCATTCTGAACAATATGGAGACGATGAAGGCGCTTTATGCGGTAAAGCGCTATATTGAGGATGGTCTGGCGCGGGAGTTGAACCTCCAGATGGTCCAGGTGCCACTGATTGTGGAACGGGAAAGCGGTATGAACGACAACCTTGACCGCGACGGCTCCAGAACACCGGTTGAATTTCCCTGTGGTCTGGGAATCTTCCCGCGCATCAATGCCCAGATTGTTCAGGCGGCAACAAAGTGGAAGCGCTGGGCGCTGAAACAGTTTGGCTGCAAGGTTGGCGAGGGCATCAACACCGATATGCGGGCGGTGCGCAAGGACTACTTCCTTGACCACGACCACTCCTCCTATGTTGACCAGTGGGACTGGGAAAAGGTGATTACCCCGGAGGACCGCAATCTGGAGTATCTCAAGGATACCGTGAGAAAAATCTGGAAGGTAATTACCGGCGCTGAGGAGTTTGTTCAGGAACTGTATCCGCAGTTGAAGGACCCGCGTTATCCCAATTTGCCGAAGGAACTGACCTTTATCCACGCCGAGGAGATTCTGGAGATGTATCCGGACCTGCCGCGCAAGCAGCGGGAAACCCGGTTGCTCCAAGAAGTTTCACCCGCGGTGTTCATCATCGGCATCGGCTACCCCCTGAAGGACGGTATGCCCCACGAACTGCGGGCAGCGGACTACGACGACTGGATTACCGACACCTCCCACTGGACCGGTAAGGAGACCCACGGTTTGAACGGCGACATTCTGGTCTGGAACCACCTTACCAAGCGCCGGCACGAACTGTCATCAATGGGTATTCGGGTGACGAAGGAGACGCTGAAACTGCAACTGAAGATGGCCGGTCAACTGGACCGGCTCAGTTTGCCCTATCACCGGATGATAATGAACGACGAAGTTCCGCTCTCCATCGGTGGTGGTATCGGTCAGGGACGAACCCAGATGCTGCTTTTGCGCAAGGCGCACCTGGGTGAGGTTACGGTAACGGTCTGGCCCAAAGAGCTCCACGAAATCTGCGAGAAGCATAACATCTATGTCTTGAAATAACAGGGCATAAAATAACGGATCACCGGGGGCGGTTTTTTCTGCCCCCGGTGTGCTTTAAGTCCGGTGGTGTCAGTTTTCCGGCCGGCGCGGTAATATCTTTACGCCGCACCGGTTGTGATTAGATTTTTTAATATGAGTTTTTGCTTTTTAATTGGGCGGATAAATGAGGAGGGTCACGTAAGGCCCAGTTACGCGGCAATCTTGGTTGACCGAGCCGTTTTTTGTACCGGGCCTTCGTGCCCTTGTTTATTAGACTACCAGAAAAACCGGTCCGGTTCAAACCGGGAGTGTGATGGCGGGCATTTGGTTTTAATAATTTAATATGCAAGGAGTTATAGACTTGATCGTGGTCGGTGGCGGCGCCAGCGGGCTTGTCTGTGCAATCAGGGGTGCCCGGGCCGGGCTCAGGGTGGTGCTTTTGGAAAAGACCGACCGCTGTGGTAATAAACTGGCATTAACCGGTGGCAAAAAGTGTAATTTTACCCATCTGGAGCCGGTGCGGAAAATGGTTGAGCGGTTTGACGCGCCGGTTGATTTTATCCTGCCAGTATTGCGGCGGTTTCCACCCCAGGTGGTGATCAGGTTTTTTGCTGATATGGGCATCGGCGCCCGGGTTGACCCAGACGGTTGTGTCTGGCCGGAAAATGCCGATGCCCGGAAGGTGCGGGAGCGACTGGTTCAGGCGGCAGAAAAGGCCGGGGTGGTAATCAGAACCCGGGCCAAGGTAAAGGAGATTCTGCCCTCCTGGCGGGTAGTACTGGAAGATGGCGGTGAACTGTCCGGCAGCGCGGTGTGTGTGGCAACTGGTGGTGCCAGTTATCCCCAGACCGGTTCAACCGCGGACGGCAACCGGCTGGCAGAAAAACTGGGGATAAAGACGGTGCCGCCGTTTCCGGCGCTGGTTTCTTTGGAACCGGCATTGGATATAAAAGAGTTTGCCGGCATCACCAGACCGCTGGTAGAGGTGGCGCTTGACATCCCCGGGGTGAAACCGCGCCTGGGCAACTTTCTGTTTGCCCACCGGTTTCTTTCCGGTTCTGCGGTGTTAAACATATCCGGGTTTGCGGCTCGGAAACTGATGTCGGGTGAGCGGGTGGTTTTGACCATTAACTGGGTGCCGGAGATAAAACCGCAGCAACTGGAGGCACGGTTCCGAGCGGAAAGAGCGAAAACGCCCCGGCGGCAGGTGAACAGCCTTCTTGCCGGTTTTGTTCCCCGCCGGCTCGCCAATTTTCTCTGCGGTCTTGCCGGTGTTTCAGTGGGGACCCGGCTTACCAATTTGGGCAACGAGGCGCTCCGGCGGCTGGTGGCAAAGGTTCAGGCAACCCCGTTTGAGATTGTCGGGACCGAGCCGATCTCAAGGGCAACTGTAACCGGTGGCGGTGTGGCGCTGACAGAGGTTGATCCGCGGACGATGATGGTCAGGCGTTTTCCGGGGCTATACTTTGCCGGCGAGGCGCTGGACCTCTGGGCTGAGACCGGCGGTTATAACCTTCATTTTGCCTGGGCGAGCGGGTTTGCGGTGGCGGACGCGGTGGCGCGGGTTTAGCGCCGCAAGGCGGCCTGGAACTCGGCAATCGCCTGTTCGGAAAACTGATGGTTGCCGAGGCTGAGAATCACATCCAGGGGCAGGGTCAGGTGGTGGGCGCCGGCAAGAAATGCGGCAACCGCCTCTTCCGGGTTTTTGATGCTTGCCGCCACCATCGCCACCGGTTTCCCGGACGCGCGCAGAGTTTCGGCAATCTCTTGGACCAGTTTGATGCCGTCGCCCAGAAGCCGGCTCGCCCGGTTGACATAGGGGATGACATAGGAACAGCCGGCCTCAATCGCCAGCAGGGTTTGATAGGCGCTGAAGACCGCGGTGGCGGCGCAGGGAATTTCCGGCGTCAATCTGGTTACCAGCGCCATATTCTCGGTGGTCATCGGAATTTTCAGCACCATCCGGTCCGGTGCCAGAGAGTAAAACAACCGGGCTTCGGTCTCCTTTTCTGCCGGGTTGGTGGCGGTGAGTTGATAGAACACTGGCCCGGGCACAATTTGCACCAGTTTTTCAATCACCGCCCGGGGCGGTTCAGCCACCTTTGCCAGCAGGGCGGGGTTGGTGGTGCAGCCACGGACAAAACCCAACGCCATTGCCCGTTCCACATCGGCGACAATTGCACTGTCAATAAAAATCATCTACACCTCCTGTTTTCGGAGAAATGCAAGGACGTTTTCCTGGCTGGGCATTGCCGGCTCGGCGCCGAGAACGGTGCAGGCGAGCGCACCGCAGGCGTTGGCAAATCGCACCGCCTCGTCAATTTCTAAACCCCGGGCAAAACTTACCGCCAGACCAGCGCGAAAGGCATCACCGGCACCGGTGGAGTCAATGACCTTCACCTTAAAAGCGGGGACCTGGCGCCGACCGTTCCGGTCGTAGACAACCGCCCCATCCGCGCCCACTGATACAATCACCGCCCTTCTGCCCGCGGCCAGTTCCTCCTCTGCCCAAAGGTCAATTGATTTCGGTCCGGCAAGTTCAGCCGCCTCAATTTCGTTCGGCACCAGGTAGTCAATCGGCTCTTTGCTCAACCCGGCAATGTTGTGCACCGGTGCCGGGTCAAAGAGAATCAGGGTACCCGCGGCCCGGGCGATTGTTGCCGCGCGCAGGGACACCGCGGGCGGGACCTCAAACTGTAACATCAGGACATCGGCACCGGCAATCGCCGCTTGGGCGCGCTCCACCTGCTCCATTTCCAGACGCAGGTTTGCCCGGGCGATGCCGATGATGGCGTTTTGACCAGAACTGTCAACCAGCGGGCAGGCAACACCGGTGCCGACCTCGGCATCCCGGACAACAAAATCGGCGCTTATGCCCTCGGCAGCCATCTTCTGCAGAAATAGGTCACCGAAATAGTCCTGCCCGATTCTCCCCACCATTGTCACCTCGGCACCAAGCCGGTGGCAGGCGATTGCCTGATTAAACCCCTTGCCACCAAGAAAGAGCCCAAACTCCTCACCCGGCATTGACTCACCAGGACGGGGAAACCTCTTTACCCGGAACACCAGGTCGGTCATAAACGAGCCGACAACGCAGACCTTTGGTCGGGTGCCCTTCATAACCTATTTTGCGCGGGCAGGTTTTTCCCAAAACGGCACAAAACCAGGAAGCGGATTGGACAACACAAACTGGCTCTCCTTTATTTCAAAAACACACCCAATTTGTTCACTTATATTCCACAACACACAACCGGTTATAGGCGAACTATCGCTATTAAAGGTTAAGTTTAACCGCAAATTACCCTTGATGTCAACCAGCTCCCGGGAGTTAAAACCGGGAAGGACGCGGTGATTTTTCCCCGGTGCCGGTGGCGCCAACAGAAACAGAGAAAGGCGGCGAATCGGATCATCTGGCACACCCGAAAGCCATTACCGGACAAAAGTTCTGACCCGCTTCCGGAAAAGGCACCGGCAAAATCTGACAAAGTATTCCGGGGATAACCCCGGGGGTAGGGTCTCAAATTTTTCTATATTTTTATAACCAACTGAATTTCAATTAGATAAATCATTTTAAACAGTTTGCCATTTTTCTACTTATAAGTAGAATTTTTCTGGTGAAAAAAGACGAGTTTGTCCGGCAGATTGGTGCTGGTCTGCGTCTGATCCGGAAAAGGGCGGGATTGAATCTTAAGCAACTTGCCCGGCAGATCGCACCGGAGTCAGAAAGTTATTTCCGGCACCTCTCCCGTCTTGAGCGGGGAGAAATCAAACGGCCGTCAATCAACCTGATTGCCGAATATCTCACCGCCTGCGGTTCGTCGTTTAGCGCGATAATAGACATCCTCAACCAGGCGACCCGGTCCTTGAGCCCAGGAGAGTTAAAGGCAAGGGCGAGTGTGGCGCGGGCGATCGCAAAGGTGCCGGAGCCGCTAAAAACCGAGATTCAGGAAATTGACCGGCGGTTAGCCAGAATTGCATCAGAACCGGTGGTGAAGCGGGTGGCGCGGGCAAAAAGGATGCTCAAGAACCGCATCCACCGCTCTTTTCTGGAAGATACGCTTTATTCGGTCATCACCGCGCCTGAGGCAAAAGAACTGCCTAAGGAAAAAATTGCCGGGCTCTGCCGGTGGGGCAGAAAGGTTTTTGCCCTCCTGAAACGCACCCGCAACGCACCCGCGCGCCGGGAAAGACTCCTGCAGAAGGAGCGGGAACAAGCAGCGGCGCAGGACCTGCCGGACGCGGGAATTACAGCGATGGCAGAAGCGGTCATGAATCTGTTTAACGAGATGGAAAAGCAAGGGCTATTTCAGGAAAACCTTGACCACATTCCGGAACGGGTAAAACTCCAGCCCCCGGTCCGTGCCGAAAAAAGGGTTTCAGAAGAACGGGAACAAGAACAGATTGACCGGGCAAAGGACCGGGCATACGCCCACAGCCGGGTATTTTTAGATATGAACCGGGAAATCCGGGTGGACCTGATGGAGCCGAAAAGGCGGGCACTGGTGATGGACATCATCCAGCGACTATTTAATATTGCGGTTGAGTTTAACGCTGACCCGGAAGAAAAAGAGCGCCAATTTAACAAACTCATCAACTCATCTCTTGACCCTGACCTTGCCCGGGACCTCTACAACCGATTCCTGACCGTTTTCCCGAAATATCGCGAAAAAGCGCTGGGGTAAGTTTAAGTATTGACAAAATATTGAGGCGCTAAAGGGGTTAAACCCCCTGCTAGATGTTACGAAATGGCGAAATGGGGATATCAATATTGATGGTTTTCGTTTTTCCCTACATCTCCGGCCTTGGCGTAGGCGACTCCTATTGGTTGATGACTTGCAACAGTTTGTTGAGCGGGCGAACTTTCACCATCTATTCATTGTGGTGAAAGAAAAAGGGGTTGTTCTGATTGCTACCTGCCGCTCTAGAGGTGAGGTTGAAAAGGTCTGGGGCCGGCTAACCGAAAAGGGTATAGAATTTGACGAACTTTTCCGGTTAAAGTTGTCCTCGGCAAAATTGCCGATGACAAGGGTAGAGATATTGCCAATAAAATTAATGTGCCTTGGGGAAAAGTGGAATTTGACCACCCCATTGGCGCAATTTTTTGCCTTTATTCGAGATGATACGGCGGTTTAAACAAGATTGCTCTGGTGCCGAGAGGACAATTCTCAAGACACTCCGGGAACTTATCGCTGCGGTGGGTATAAGGCAGAACTGACATTTTCGGTTGAGTGGTTCAAGATCGCCGCCGAGCGTTTTGGATTAACAGGAAAGGAGTTCCAGTGGCAAGACTGGCTTACCGCTCTGCCGCGGAAAGAGTTGTTAAAATATGAGAAAAACTCAGTGCTGGTAGAGGCGGTGGGTTTAGAAAAAATTGTGTCAGCATACTCCGGTGTGCCGAGCATTGAACTCTGGGAAGAGTTATGCGCGCGCTTCGTTAATGTTCCTGATGCCCTGTTCCGAATTGCAGATCGGGCAGCTGGTATTGCTATGGTTAGCCTTAACCGGGCCGCCTCCATAGAAATTACTATCACCGCTCATTAGAACAGGTCTTTACCGAAACACCGGTTCTATCGCTTCTTTTTCCACCCAGCCGCCAAGTCCGCCCGGGAGTTGAATCAGCAGGAATTCCGGTCGGCGTTCCAGGATTTTTACTTCTGTGCCGTCGTGGACAGCGGCAATCTCTTTGTATTCCGCGCCCGGTCCGGAGCGGAGAATTGCCTCCGCGGCAACGATGACCGCCTTTGCCGGATTGACGATATTGCCCCAGACAATGGTGGCGATGCCGAAGTAGAGAAAGAGCACCGCGATGCCGATGCCGGTAAAGAGGAGGTATCTGCGGGTGGTGATGAGCCAGAGGGCAAGGGCGGCGCAGAAAAGGAAGAAGGCAACGGCGCTAAGGAGCCGGGTGAGGTGGGGGTTAAGTAGGGTTAGGGCGTTGCGCCCGATTTTGAGCAGCGGGCTTTCGGGTTCGGTTGTTTTGTCCGGGCGGAACTGGCGGATAAACTGGATGTTGTTTTTGATATCCGGGTCTTTGGGGTTGAGCGCATAGGCGCGGAGGTAGTCGGCAAGGGCGTAGCCCAGTTTGCCCAGTTTGAACTGGGTGTTGCCGCGGTTGTAGTAGGTTTCTGCAGATGGTATTTGGTTGAGCAGCGAGTCGTAGAGAAGTAGCGCCTGGTCAAACCGGCCCGCCTCGTAATGGGCGTTTGCCCGCTGGAACTGGTCATATGGGGTGGTGAGAAGGAGAAAAAGCAGTGTTAAACTCATATTTTCTCCATCACCGTTTTTGCCTTTTTCAGGAGTTCCGGCGGGTTGCATTCTGCAGTTCCGGGTGAGAAGCGGGCGATCTGGCAGAGGTTGATCGTTGTCAGGAGTTCTTCTACCACCGCTCCGTCCGCCCCTTTGTTAAGGAGCATCTGACGGAGTTCGGCAGCGGTCATTCCCGCGGCTTCAATGTTGAACCGGTCGCCGACATAGCCGGTAAGAGTCTGGTAGAGCGCGGCGTAGAATTCGGGGAGGTGGTTATGGGAGAGGAGCCGGGCTGCCTGTTTTAATCTTTTGCGCGCCAATCCAGCGGCGCGGGTGCGCCGGGCATATGCCAGGTCGGTTGTGAGCCGGCGTTTTCGGCGGCCGAAGATAAAGCCGGTGGCAAGGGTTAAAAACCCGAGCGGATAGAAAAGCCAGGTCCAGCCGGTGCTCCCGAGCGGTCCGGTGGTGAGAGGCAGGTGGGTTTTGATGTGGCGGATGTCGGAACCGAGGACCCGCATCCCGATGCCGGTCGGTTCGGCGGCGCCCGCTCCTGCCGGCACGCCGAGCGCAACAAATTCCAATGCCGGTGTGCGCCGGGTGTAATAACCGCCCGATTTCGGGTTGAAGAAGCCAATTTCGATTTCCGGGATTCGGTATTTACCGTCCGCGGTGGGCAGGAGCGGATAGTTAAACCGTCGGCTGCCGCTCAGTTTTCCGGCGGTGTAGTTGAAGTTGTCTTTTGTTTCCGGGGCGAGGGTTTTTAGACCGGTGACGGTGGGCAGGGTTGGTGCACCGATGAGTCCGATGTTGCCGGTGCCGGTGATGGTAATTGTCAGGGTAATCGGCGCACCGCCGGTTGATGAGTCAGCGCTTAAACTGGCGGCAACCTGAAATTCGCCGACACCGCCGGTAAAGGAGCCGGGTTTTCCGGTTTCCGGCAGCGGGTTTACCTGAATTGTGAGCGGGTCAGAGGCAACTTCGAAGGGCTGTCCGGTGGTGAAGAAAAAACCCGGGGTTAGCAGTTCTCCTCTGAGGCGCATCGGGCCGATTTTCAGTTCCCCGGTTTGGGTGGGAAATAGCGCGGTCCGGCGCACCACCGCCGCATAAAACCGTTTGCCCTGATAGCTACGGGGTTGGTATTCCAGTTGCTGCGGTTGATACATCTCCTGGGTCCAGAAACCGGTCAGCGCCGGCATATCTTTGATGTTTAAACTGGCAACCTGACCCGGGGTGTAAAATGTCCAGGTTACCGTGAGCTGTTCTCCTTGATAGACTGTGGTTCGGTCCGCACTTGCCACCAGGAAAACTTCGCCCTCTACCGGTTCTGGTTCTTCAAAGATGTCAAACGGGCTCAGCGGCTGTCGGGGCGGCTGGGCGCGGGGCGGTGCCGATTTTGTGACTTTGACGGTTATCGGTTCGGTGGTGTACTCAACCCCCTGGTACTCCATCCGGCAGGGGCCGATAACCAGTTCCCCGGTCTTTTTTGGCACCAGGGTGTAAACGAAATTGATTGACTGCTGCTGGGTAATTCTGCCGTTGACAATGGAGATGCTGGTTGACTGGGAGCGGCTGCTGCCGATGTTGTCAAAGCCGTCCAGTTTTGGCAGTTCTGGCTGGGGCACCCGACCGATATTGGTGCCGGTAACGGTTACCGTGAGCCGGAGCGGTTCACCCAGGCCGACTGTTGTCCGGTCCACCTCGGCGGTGAAGTTCAGTTCGCCGGCAAGGGCGGTTGCAGCCACCAGTGTCAACATTAAAAACCGGCGCATATCACCAGTCCTTTTCTACCTGTCTTTTTGCCCGGGGGCGGCGTGTCTGTTTTTGGGTCTCGCGTTCTTTGTTTTCAATTGCCTTCAGGATGCGCTCGGCCTGGTCCCGGTCGATTCCGGACTGGGGTCGGGGTTGTTGCATCTTTTGCTTTTCTTTTTGCTGTTCCCCGCCGCCGGTTTGGGGTTGATTCGGCGTGGCGTCTGGTTGCTGTTGCCTTTCCGCCTTTTTCTTCAAGCAGAACTCCAGGTTTTCCTTTGCCTGACGGTCGTTTGGGTTTGCCAGTAATGCCATTTTATAGGCGTTTATTGCCTCATCCAGTCGGTCCATTCGGTAAAAGGTGTTGCCGGTGTTGTACCAGGCATGAGCGCGACGGCCGGGGTTTTTGTCCACCGTCGCCAGGGTGAGTTCAGCAAGCGCCTCGTTGTATCGGCCCAGCCGGTAAAGGGTGTTGCCGATGTTGTAGTGGATGGCAAGCGCATCCGGCTCCAGGACCTCTGCCCGTTGATAGAATGCGAGCGCCTCCTCAAATTTGCCCCGGCGGAAATGGCTGTTGCCGGCGCGCATTAATGAACCGAGGTCCGCCGGCGCCTGACCTACACCAAGCAATGTGAGAACGAATACCGCCGTGCCGAGTTTTGCCCGCACCTTTGTTAAACTCCAGACTAGCCCGGCCAGCCCCGGGCGCCTTTCCGGCAGAACCAGGGCGATAAAGAGAAAGACAATCCCGGCGAGGAGGAAAATTTGATACCGTTCAACATAGTCGGAGAAACTGCCACCGGCAAGTTCTTCTTTTTGAAGGCGGTCCAGTTCACCCGCCAGCCGGGTTCCGGAAAACCCCTCCACCCGGTAGAACCTGCCGCCGGTTGCCTGGGCGATGAGAATCAGTTTGCGTTCGTCCATTCTGGACACGACGACATTGCCCGCCCGGTCTTTTTTATAAACCACACCCGCTTCTCCCTTTTCCGGAATCGGTGCCCCTTCCGCGGTGGCAAAAGCGACCGGATAGATGCGCACGCCCGCCTCTTTTGCCCGTTGGACCGCCGCCTCGGTATTGGTGCCCAGGTCTTCACCGTCGGTCACCAGGATCAGGACCCGGCTTGCCGCGCCGGGGTTAAACAGGTTTAACGCCACATCAATTGCCCGGCCGAAATCGGTGCCCGGTACCGGCATCAGATCGGGGCTGATGATATCCAGAAACATTTTCGCCGCCTCCACATCGGTGGTCAACGGGCAGAGGGCGTAGGCGTCGCCGGCAAAGCCGACCACCCCGACCGCATTGCCGGTCAGTTCATCAAACAGGGCGGCGAGTTCGGTCTTGGCACGTTGCAGGCGGTTGGGTTTGACGTCCTCGGCAAGCATTGATTTTGATGCGTCAAGGGCAACCACCACCGCCACGCCGCGGGCTTTGAACATCTGCAACTGGCGACCCCAGCGCGGGCGGGCAATGGCGATGATCAGCAGTGCTATGGCGAGGAGGAGGCAGACCGTTTTCATCACCGTCAGCGCGGGTGAGCGGTCCGGGTTCAACCGGCGGAGCAAGGCCGGTTCAATCTGCCGGTGCCAGCGTTTTTGACTCCAGACCCGGATCAGTATTATCAGCCCGAGCAGAACGGGCAGAAGTAGCAGGAGATAGAGATAGCGGCCGGCTGCCCACTGAATCACGGGCACCTCCGGAAGATCACCAGTCCCGCCGCTACCCCGAGGAGGGTGAATACCAGTGTTAACAGTAATGGCTTTTGGGCCTGCTCCTGATAGAGGGTGTAGCGCCGGACCTTGAATGTTGATGGTTCCAGGCGGTCAATCTCTTCGTAAACCTTTTTCAGTTCCTCTGGGTTAGAGGCGAGGAAAAATCTGCCGCCGGTTATTTCCGCAATCCGCTTGAGCGTCTCGGTGTCCATGTCTAACTCCACCTGGACATAGCGCCGGCCAAATAGCGGGTCGTCAACCGGGAATGGCACCGGACCTTTGCTGCCGACACCGATGGTGTAGATTTTAATCCCGAGCGTCGCAGCTGCCTGGGCGGCGGTCAACGGGTCAATGTCGCCGGCGTTGTTTATGCCGTCGGTGAGAAGGATAATCACTTTCTCCTTTGCCTTTGACTCTTTGAGCCGGGCGGTGGCACTGGCGATGCCCATGCCGATGGCGGTGCCGTCTTCCAGGATGCCGAAATCAATCCGGTTCAGGATGGCGGTTAAAATGTTGTGGTCTAATGTCAGTGGGCACTGGGTCAAACTGGTGGCCGCGAAAATCACCAGACCAATCCGGTCACCAGGGCGCCGGGCAATAAACTCGTTTGCCCGTTCTTTGGCAACGGTCAGCCGGTCTTTGGGGAGAAAGTCTGCCGCCTGCATTGATCCGGAAATGTCCATGCAGAGCATAATGTCAATGCCGCGGGTTTCCAATTCCTCAAACTGCCTGCCGCGCTGAGGGCGGGCAAGGGCGACTGTGCCCAAGACGAGCGCCGCGGAATAAAATAGGAGCGGTAAATGCCTTAAGGTCTTTTCCCGCCAGGCCGGAGGGGGAAGCAGTGCGCTATCGCTGAACCGCAATGCCGGGCGCCGTTTGCGCAACTCCCACCACCAGAGAAGCGGGAGAAGGGCGAGGAGGGCAAAATAACCGGGATTGGCAAAGTGGAGCATTTTTAACCTCCGGTTGGTGCCGGTTTGTCTTCCGGCTCGGGCCGGGGCGTGGTCTGATTAACCAGTTCCCGCGCCTGAACCACGAGGTGTTCCGGCTGGGGCGGAGTGTATTTGGCGTATTTCACCAGGTCGGCGGAGACAAAAAACTGTCCAAAACCTTCGGCCGCGGGCAGGCGCCGGGTCCTGAGTTCGCGCAGGATTTCGGTAGTGGTCTGGTCAACGGCGGGAAATCCAAACCGCCGGGAGAGATAGCGTTTTACAATCTCGGAGACCGCATAGTAATAGCGTTTCACCTCTCCCTGCCTTAGCCATTCCGCTACCGGGAGCGCATCCAGCGCCCGCAGCGCCTCCTCCCAGGGGGGTAGTGGTGGTGTCGCGAGTGAGTGACGTCGGCGGTGCAGGAGGCGGCGGGCAAAAAAGGCGGCAGTTGCCAGCCCGAGTACACCCAGGGTTATCCAGAGTGGTAGCAGGTTGGGGAAGTCCACCTGTCCTTTGATGTCGTTGATGTCGGTCATCCGGTCAGAGATGAGGCTTTTTACCTGGATTGTGATGGTATCGCTTGCCGCCGCTACCAGCCCACCTACTTCTGACCAAGCGGCAAGGAAGGGACCGAGTTTAACTGTGTCGGTGCCAAAAATCGCCAGGGTAAAATTGTAGACCTGCAACAGGGTATCACCCTGATAACGGATGATATGCTGCTGATCAAGAATGGTAAAATTTTCCTGGTTTTCGGTAAACGGAGCGGATACTTTGAAGTTATTCGGGTGCTTCACCACCACCTCTAAATTCAGCCGGTCGCCGATTGTCAGCAGCCGCGGGATTTTGGTTAGCCGTGCCTGCACCTGCACCGGGCCGTCGGTTACCAGCCGGTAGGAACGGACGGTATCGGTCTGGGTGATAAGCAGTGCGATTAGCGTAAGGTGGAGCATATGCTAACGGAACCGTTTTGCCCTTTCCTGAAAGAAGCGATGCAGTTTGCTGCTGAACTCCTCGCCGGTAAACACCGGAATGTGGTCAATACCCGTCTCCCGGAAGAGTTTCGCCAGCGCCTCCTGCCGTTCCTGGTAGCGCTGACGCAGTGCCGCTTTGACGCGGGCGGAGCCGGTGTTCACCAGAATCTGTTTACCGGTTTCGGCGTCTTCCAGTTCCAGAAGACCCAGTTCGGGTAGCGCCATCTCTGCCCGGTCGTTGACACTTACTACAATCAGGTCGTGCTGGCGGCTGGCAACACCGAGCGGCCGGGCAACTCGTTCCGGGGCGAACCCTTTTCCGAGCAGGTCGGAGATGAGAAAGACAATCGCCCGGCGCCGGAGGATGTGCATTACAAACTCCAGGGCGGTTACCGGTTCGGTTCCGGTCTGCCGGGGTTGAAAGTAAAGGATATCGCGGATTAATCGGAGGACATGGAATCGCCCTTTTCGGGGCGGGACAAACCGCTCTATTTTTTCGGTGAAGAAAACCAGGCCCACCTTGTCGTTGTTCCTGATTGCAGAAAATGCCAGGGTGGCAGCAATCAGCGCCGCCTGCTCCAGTTTGAAACCGCCCCGGGTGCCAAACCGGTTGGAACCGGAGGCGTCGACCAAGAGCATAACCAAAAGTTCTCTTTCCTCGGTAAACTGCTTGACAAAGGGGCGACCGAAACGGGCGGTCAGGCGCCAGTCAATTGTCCGGACGTCGTCGCCGGGCTGGTACTCCCGGACATCGGCAAACTCCACTCCCCGGCCCTTGAAACTGGAGCGGTAGTCACCGGCGAATATGGTGTTGACCAGTCGTTTCGTCTGCAGCTCAATCTGGCGGATTTTCGCCAGTTCTAACGGCGCGCCGATGGCCATCCGTTATGGCACCTCCACCCCTTCCAGAACCCGCTTGATGATGTCATCGGTGGTCAACTCCTCGGCTTCGGCTTCGTAGGTTAAGATGATGCGGTGACGGAGAACATCATAGGTGAGTTCTTTGATGTCTTCCGGAATCACAAACCCCCGCCGCTTGAGAAACGCCAGCGCCCGTGCCGCGGTGAGAAGGTAGATGGAGGCACGCGGTGAGGCACCGTAGCGAATCAAGGGTACCAGGTCGGCAAGGTTGTGCTCAGCGGGGAAACGGGTGGCAAAGACCAGGTTAAGAATGTACTCCTTTAATTTTTCATCGACATAAATCCGGGTGCACAGCTCCCGGGCGCGGAGCATCGTCTGGGTGTCAACCACTGGGGTAACCTGCGGTTCGCTGCCGGTGGTCATCCGCTCCACAATCTGCCGTTCCTCCTCCTTGTTCGGGTAGGTGACCTTAAGTTTCAGGAGAAAACGGTCGGTCTGCGCTTCAGGCAGGGGATAGGTTCCTTCCTGTTCAATCGGGTTCTGGGTTGCCAGTACCAGAAACGGCTCCTCCAGGCGGAATGTCTCTTCACCGATTGTCACCTGCCTTTCCTGCATCGCCTCAAGAAGGGCGCTTTGCACCTTTGGCGGCGTCCGGTTAATTTCGTCGGCCAGAATCAGATTGGCGAATATCGGACCCCGGCGGACAGTGAACTCGCCGGTCCGCTGATTGTAAATCTGCGTACCGATGATGTCCGCGGGCAAAAGGTCGGGAGTAAACTGAATGCGCTGAAACCGGGCTTTGATCGCACCGGCCAGCGTCTTCACCGCATAGGTCTTAGCCAGCCCGGGCACACCTTCAATCAGAATGTGCCCGTTGGCGAGAAGCCCAACCAATAAACGTTCAATTAGGTATTTCTGTCCGACGATAACCTTGCCGATCTCAGCGGTCAGAACCTGGACAAACAGGCTTTCTCGTTCAATTTCTTCGTGAATACGGCGGATATCGTCTTTTAACTCTGTCATCGTCGCGCTCCTTTTTATTTAATCCCAGGCGTGGTATGTTTCTTTTTTATTATATAGACTAAATCTTTTTTTGACCGGTTGCAAGGAATAAACACCGGATCTGTTTGGCTTGATTTATGCGACCACCGGGATATTTTATTACCGATGCTTTATTCGTTGCTGCAGCTGTTTATCCTCTTCTTTGTCATCTTTGACCCGCTGTTGAGTTTTGTTTTCTTCTTCAGCGTTACCGCGGATATGAGCGCGACCGAAAAGCGCAAAACCGCCATCCTTGCCGTAACCGTTGCCCTTTCCATATCAATTCTCTGCCTTGTCTTTGGGGCGAGTCTTTTGCGACTTTTCAACACCAATATTCAGGACTTCAAGATTGCCGGCGGTATTATTCTGGGGATTCTTGGTGTCAAAATGTCACTTGGGCAGAGCGATTCGGAAAGGGTAATGGGCACAAGGAGGTCAGCAAAGGCGATCGCCTCTATTATTGCCACTCCATTGTTAACCGGACCCGCTTCCATCACCGCCATTATCATCAGCGTCCACGACTATGGCCGGGTGCTCACTGCGATTGCGGTTCTGCTGGTGTTGTTCATTACCCTGGTACTTTTTTTGCAGGCGCCGAGAATTATCCGTCTCACCGGCGAAACCGCAATGCAGGTGGTTTCTACCCTGATGGGGCTCATTACCCTCTCCTGGGGCATAATGTTTATCAAAGAAGGGCTGGGAGTTTAACCGCGGGTTGTTGCGCGGGGGAGATCGGTCAGGACTTTTGCCCCGACCCGGGGGAGCGAGTGTTTTTGCCACCCCTGGCGGTTTCGTTTTCCCCGGGTCGTGAGGGCGAAGGGCTGACCGAGCAGGTGGTGCGGGTGGGCGAAGGGAGAAGCGCATTAATCAGGCGGGATTGGCATAGCGGTAGCGGTAATAGCGGTATTTGTAGCGGTAGTAGCCATAGTGACGCCGGGGCTTGATGCCATTGGTGACTACCCCGAGGATTTTTGCCTGCGCTTGATTGAGAAGTTTTCGGGCTTCGGCGAGGGCACGGATATCGGTTTGACCTACCCGGGTAACAAGGAGCACACCGTCCGATTTTGTCGTCAGGGCAACCGCATCGGCGGCAATGAGGATGGGCGGGGTGTCAATGACGATGTAGTCGTATTCTGCGGCAGTTTTGGCGAGGAAGTTCTGAAATGCGCCCGAGGTGAGAAAGTCAACCGGTGACGGCGGGGTGGTGCCGGCGAAGAGGACCGCTGGTGCGTTCGGTGTTGTCTGGTGGATAGCGGTGGCGAGAGGGGCGTTGAGAAGGACGACATCGGTTAAACCCGGTTTTTTGTTGCCGTTAAATATTTTATGTAGAACCGGTTTGCGCAGGTCGCAGTCAATGAGCAGAGTTTTTTTGCCCGATTGGGCGAGGACCGAAGCCAGATTGGCGGCAACGGTTGATTTGCCTTCAGATGGGCTCGGGGAACTGATGACGATGGTTTTAAGCGGACGGTCGGGGTTAAGGAACTGTAGATTGGTGCGGAGGACGCGGAACTGTTCAATGGCGGGTTCGTCGGGATTAAGGGTGTTAGTTCCTTCCATTCGGGGGATGAACCCCAGAACGGTCCAGTTGTGTCGTTCAATGTCTTCGGGCTGGCGCACGAGAGTGTCAAGGCGTTCGGCGAGGAGAGTGGCACCGAAGGCAAACACCAGGCTGGCCAGTACGGCGGTAAGGGCGTTTTTGAGGTGGCTGGGGCGGATTTTGCGTACCGGGCCCGGAGCGTCAATGAGTCCGACAGCAGAGAGGCGCCCCGCTTCCTGAATGCGTGCTTCTTCATATTTGAGTTCCAGAAGGGAATGGACCTGGCGGGCAACATCAACGTCGCGTGTGAGCCGGGCGAGTTGCCGTTCCGCCTCGGGCAGGCGGGCAAGTTCGGTTTCGTATTCAGCCGATTTTTCCCGGAGGACCTGTTCCTGTGCCTCCAGACGGGTGATTTCAAAGATGAGTTCGGCGATGCGGTTGAGTGCCTGGTCTGGAGTGGGAGTTGGGTAACCGCTGACCTGGGTTACGGTGGCGGCAATTTGCTGGCGCAATTCGTTTTGGCGTCGGGTAATGAGAGTGAGACGGGGGCTGATGGAGTCGTAGCCCTGGAGGAGGAGGTTGGTGCGTTCGTTTTCCAGACGGTTGAGTTCGGCGGTAAGCGTGCTGAGCACCGGCAACACCGCCGGCGGAAGCTCGGCGATAGTAGCACCGGTGGAGGAGGACGGGAGAGTGGAGTCAGCGCTGGATTGGAGAAGGGCGAGTTCCTTTTTCAGACCGGTGAGTTCGGCAGAGGTTTGCTGGTAGCGGGCGATGACTGTGCTCTGGCGTTCAATTACCGCTTTTGCCTGAACGGAGAGATCGGCGGTGCCGGTGGAACGTTTGTAGGTTTCCAGTGCCTTTTCGGTGGAATCAAGACGGGAGCCCATCCGCTGGAGTTGTGTGGCGATAAACTCGCGCACCGCCCGGATGTCGGCGCGGTTTCGTTCTAAGGTCCAGGTTTGATAGGCCTGGACGTAAGCCTGGGCAAGGGTGCGGGTAAGTTCCGGGGTCGGAGCGGCGACCGATATTTTGATGATATCGGCATCCCGGACACCCCGAACCGATACCGAACGGATGAGTTCGGCAATCGGGTCCGGTCCGGCAAAGGCGAGAAAAGTCCGGCGCATTTCTTCGGGTAAGGTATCAAGGACCAGCTGGGCCAGCGCCCGGCTTTTAATAATTTCCATATGATTGACGAGGTTGGGGCGGGAGGAAAATCCGCCTACGGTAGGGTTAAAAAGATAATCCGGATTTGCCGAAGGGGAGTTGGTGTTGACCAGCAACGTGGCGCTGGACTGGTATAAGGGTCGGACTGTTTCGCCGATGATGAAAATTCCGAGTGCAAGAGCAAAGAAGACACCGAGAAAAAGTCCGAGGCGCCGGAAGACAATGTCAAAATAGGTGGTTAGATTATGTTCCTCTTTCATTAAATCCTCCTTAGGGTTTTCTTTAAGCATTCAATGACATAAAAAACCTGTTCTTCTTTTAATTTGCTGGAAAACGGCAGGGCGACGGTCCGCCGGGCGACGTCTTCCGTTACTGGAAAATCACCGGGGCGGAAGCCAAACTGTGCCCGGTAAAATGGAAGGAGGTGGATTGGTGGGAAGTAGTTGGCACATTCCACACCGTAGTTGCGGAGGCACTGGAGTACCCGGTCGCGGTTAATGCCGGGGGCAAGACGGATGCAGTAGACAAACCAGTGGACGCGGGTACCGGGGGAGGCGGTGGGGGGCTGGATTTCCGGAATGTCGGCGAGAAGCCGGTCGTAGAGACGGGCGACGAGATTCCGGCGATGGAGAATCTGCCGGAGGCGCCGGAGTTGGGCAAGACCGAGTGCGGCGCTGAGTTCATCCAGGCGGTAGTTGTAGCCGAGCCGGATGTGCTGAAGCCAGCGACCGTTGTGACTGCGGCGTCCCTGGTTTGCCATACTCCGGCAACTGTCGGCGATGCGGACGGAATCAGTAACCAGCATTCCGCCTTCACCGGTGGTAATCTGTTTGTTGGGGTAGAATGCGAATACCGCGACGGTGCCAAAACTGCCACAGCGCCTTTTTCCTGTGGAGAGGAGGACTTCCGAGCCGAGCGCCTCGCAGGCATCTTCAATAAGCTGGAGACGATGCCGGCGGGCAATGGCGATGAGGGTGGGCCAGTCTGCCGGGTGACCGAATACGTCCACCGCCAGGATGGCGCGGGTGCGGTGGGTAATGGTTGACTCTACCGCGGCGGAGTCAATACAGAGGGTGACAGGGTTGATGTCAACAAATACCGGTTTGACCCTTTCATAGAGAAGGCAATTTGCCGACGCGACAAAGCTAAAAGGGGTGGTGATGACTTCGTCTCCGGCTTTTAATCCGATCGCTCGCACCGCCAGGTGGAGTGCGGTGGTACCGGATGAAACGGCGACCCCGAACTTTCTGCCGACATAAGTGGCAAGGGCGGTTTCAAAACGGCGGGCGGCGGAACCAAGGGCAAGGCGGCCTCGTTTGAGCACCGCAATAATTGCCCGACGCTCAAGGGGACCGATGTCAGCGGCAGCAAGGGGGATTTTCATGGTATTTGCATTATGAGAATGACCGTGCCGGTATAGACCAAGAACAATTGAAGGATACAGAGGATGAGTAGCGTTGCCCGTCGTCCGAGTCCGGCGTCGGCGATGATGTCGTAGAGGTGGTTGCGGTCAGGGGCAAAAAGGGGTTGGCGCCGGTAGCCCCGGATGAAGATGATCCAGAGCAGGTCAATTAGGGGCAAGCCGATGATCAGGAGCAGGGCAAAGAAAGTCCAGATGTCCGGGAGCATTCCTATGATGGGCAGGGAAAAAATGGCAAGTAGAGTACCGAGGAGATGAGAGCCGCCATCGCCGAGGAACAGCCGGGATGGGGATTGGAGGTTGAGAACGAGGAACCCGATTATGGCCGCCGCGAGAAGCAGAGCGGCGAAAGACAATTCGGGATTTTTGAGGGCGGAGTAGACGGCGGTGAGCCCGAAAAGGGAGATGATGGTTTCGCCGCCCGCAAGTCCATCTATGCCGTCGGCGAGGTTGACGGCGTTAATAAGGGTTAGGGTGAAGAGAAACGAGAACAGAAAATAACCGCCTGTTACGAAAGGAGAGACGGACGGGACCGGGAAGTGTACCGAAATGAGAAGGGCGGCGCTGATTGCGGGTAGGCTCTGCAACGCCAGTTTTCGGCCCGGAACCGAGGCGGTTTTCCAATGGAGGTCATCCCAGGTACCGATGGCGAGTGCGAGGAGAGCAGGGGGGAGAAGAAAACGGAGCTGATTAACAGCGGTGACGAGAAGGGCGATTGCCCAGACAGAAAAGATGCCCAAGCCGCCAATAAAGGGAACCGGCTGGAGGTGAATTTTTGTTCTTCCCGGCTGGTCGCACCAGTTCCGGGCCAGGGCGATTTTTGCCAGCCCAGTATTGAGCAGAACCGAGAGGAGCGCGGATAGCAAAAAGAGCGGCATGGCGACGTTCATCGGCATTCTCCGGTGTTGGAGATGGTTAGCGGATTGGCGGTGGGGAGAGATTTTCGGGCCGGACGCCAGAGGGAGAAGAGGGCGATAAAAGAGCCCAATCCGTAGCCAAAGTGAAGGGTGGGGAAAGCGACCAGACAGAGGATGTTTTCCTGAAATGGGTAGGATGTAATAAAGGAGAAGCCGGCGACCCCGGTGAAATAGATAAGCAGGAGGGAGAGGGCAATGGATCGGAGGAAAGGCAGGAAGACACCAATGGCGGCGCTGGTGATGAGGGTGGTGAAGAAGAGGGCGGGGACGAGGTGACGGGGGGAGAAGGGTGTGGATGCGTAGCGCAGGGAGCGGATGACCCAGTAACCGTTTTCAAAGGCGTTGCGGAAGAGGTCACGGAGTCGGGAGCGGGCAAAGTAGTAAGTGCAGATGGTGGGGTCAATGAGGATTTTTTTGCCGCTGCGGCGCAGACGGAGGTTGAATTCAATGTCCTGGTTGCGGATGAGATTGGGGTTGAAGCCACCGATTTGTTCAAAAACTTCGCGGCGATATCCCGGGGCAGAGGCGGTATCAGCGGGGAGTGGTTTTCCTTTGTCGGGGGATACTCGGCGGTGGATACGCATCCCGGAGTTGCCGACGCCGAAAGGTGACGAAAGGACCCGCGCAACCGCCCGCGCCATCGGTGTTTTAGCACCGGGCAGGGTGACGGCAACCGAGCCTACCGCCGCGGCATTGGTTTGATTAAGCAAGGTGACAACACGCGCGATATAATTGGTAGAGTAGAGGCTATGGGCTCCGAATGTGAATATGACGTCACCCTGGGCGAGCTTTAGTCCGATGTTCAGGGCAGCCGGCGTGAATCGGTCGGGGTTGTTGACGATGGTGTAGTTTTTAAGCGCGGAGGCGCGCAGTACGGCAAGGGCGGTTGGAATTGTGCGGTCGGTGGAACAGGCGTCAACAAGAATAAGTTGCATCAGGCCGATGGGGTAGTTTTGTTTGAGAATGGAATTGATGGTATGGACAATCTGTTTCTCTTCGTTGCGGCAGGGGATGATGATGGTGACCAGGGGCGTCCAGTGACGAGATACCGGTATGCTACACATCTTCGCTCCAGGGGCGGTAGGTATTGTTGTCGGTTTCGCTTTTAAAACGGATACCGTAACGGCGAAGCAGGTCGCGGATTTTTTCGGTAATGGGAAGGACGCTGCCTTGGATGGTTCGGGTGGCGAGATGGAATGAGCAGATTGGTGTGTTATCACCGGCGGCAAGGATAAATTGGTTGTCGTCGTAGCGGAGAGAGTAGTTCTGGCTCTGGAGTGAGAGGCGGTCCGGGTTAAAGCGGAACTCCTCTCCGAGAAAGGCGGATAGGATGGGGGCGGCGGTCAGGATGAATTCGGTAAGGAAGGCGCGCCGTTCTTCCGAGGTAAGTTGACGCGGGAAGGCGTTTTCCCGGATAACTTTGCAGGGGACACCGGTGGCAAGTGCGCCCGCCGGGATGTCTTTGGTAACAACTGAACCAACGCCGATGACAGCACTGGCGCCGATGGTAACTCCCGGATTGATCACGGCACCGGGAATCCAGACTTTGTCGCCAATCGTGACTGGGGCAAATTTTACCGGATAACCGTTGAGCGCCGACTGATAGGCACCATGGGTGTAGATAGCGCTACCGGTTCCGATACCTACTTCATTACCGATTTCCACCCGGCGGGCGGTGTTGATAAACACGCGCATACCAAGATGAAGCCAGTAGCCAGCGATGAGTTCGGACTGGGGCTCAAAGCAGGAGCCGCCGCCGATACGCACCTGAGGACCGCACCAGAGTTCCCGGCCAATTTTCAGCCGCCGGCCTTCAATGAGGCAGTTTTCCCCAATTACGCCGTTTTTTCCGAGCAGGAACGATTCGGTTACCCGGATGGTGGTGCCGGCACCAATCCGGCAGTTAGCCCCGAGGGCGATGGTACCACCGGTAATCAGCACCCCCCGTTCAATTACACACCCGGGGCCGAGTTTGAGCTCTGCACAGCGGATACGGACCCCAGCGGTCCAGCGAAAGTTATTTTCATCAGGTAAACCAACGGCACAATCAGGGGCAACGTCGAGTTTTGGGCAGTCAATTATGACATCCGGTCCAGTTCTCATTGCCATATCCACCTTAGGACCTCAAAAGCCTCGGCATACTGGACCCCCGCCTGCACTCCGCGGACCCGGGCGAGACTGCGGATAAAATCGTCGTTGGTATAGGAGCGAAACTTCTGGGATTCGTAACAGGCAAGACTGGCTATTTTCAGATTGAGGTGTCTTTCTTCTAACGGGACAAAACAGACGTGACGGAAGGTGATGGTATTCATCGGCAACTCATAACCCAGAACGGTGATGTGTTTGAACGCCCGGAGGCCTTCCTGGGATATTACGTGGTGGTCCTGATGAACATCAGATGATGCCGGGACAAACAGGAGGTCCGGATTTAGTTCGTCGCGGAAACGCACCAGGTCTTCAAGAATTGACTGGCGGAGTCCCGGGAAATGGCGGACCCGATAAGAGAGCAAATGCCAGTTTTCCGGTTTTATTCCCAGTTTTGTTATTGCCATCAGACACTCCTTTTTGAGTACGTCCCGGGGGAAACCCGGTGGGACCGATTCTTCACAGGGAGAAAAGGCAACGTAAAAAACCTCTTTTCCTTCTTCAACCAGACGGGCGATGGTTCCGGAACAGCCGAATTCGTCATCGGTGTGGGCACCGAGAAAGAGAACCCGTTTAAATAATCCGTTCATAAAATGACAGGAGTTTTTTTTCTTCGTTTTTCCAGTTGTAGTGAAGTCTCGCCGCTGCCCGTCCCCGGTTACCCATCGCCTGTGCCAGTTGTGGGTCTGCTTTAAGAAGATGGAGCGCCGTGATCAGGCCAGCCAAAGATCCAGGCGGGAATGTTACACCACAGCCGGTTGCCGTGATAATCGCCTTTAAGGGCGGAAAATCAGGAACCACAACCGGCAGACCGGCGAGCATAAACTCAAACATTTTTACCGGCAGGGCGAGTTCGTAGCCAAGGACGGGTAGCGATGGGACGACGCCGACGTCAGAGCGGGCATACCAGTCAAAACATTGCTGGTGAGAGATGATGCCAAGATAGTGAACCCGGGAAAACTCGGGTCGGGAACGGAGTTCTGCTTCGTAAGCCGGGTTGACAAACCGACCGGCAAGTATTAGTTCACAACCAGGAAGTGCGGCCAATGCCTGGACCAAGAGAGAGATCCCCCTTTCCGGAGAAAGGACATTGGCAAGGTGAATCAGGCGGAAGGGTTGATCTTTATTTTTCGTAACGGGTGGGTTTGATTCTGTTTTTGTCTTTGGTAGTTCGTCAGGGTAGTTCATCACCGTTATCACCCGAGGGCGAGCGGTATGTTTTTCCCCCTGGTGAAAGCGTCGGCCAATTGGTTCGGTGGCGGTAATTACACCGTCAATATAACGGCAGACAAAGCCCTCCCAAGCCGCGAACAGCCGGCTGAGGAAACGGCGCAGACAACGGGGGAGGTAGTTTTTATCCAACAATTGGCGGGGGTAGTCTTCGTGGATGTCGTAGATAACCCGGCGGTTGAGGAGTTTAAGGATCAGTGCGACAGGCAGGAGTTCCGGGTCGTGGAGATGATATAGTCTCGCGCGCAGACCCAGCGCCAGTTTTAGCGAACGCCAGGGAGAGATGAAAAAGCGGTGGAAGCGGTTGGGCGGGGGGGTTGTGGACAGGATTTTTATGCCATGATTATTATTGGAAACACCGGGGTCGTCTGTGCCAACCACCAAAACTTCATAGCCGGCCCGGGCCAGTGAGGTTGCCTCCCGGTAGAAGATCCTTGTATCTGAAATCCGATGGGCAGAGCTAAAAAGACAAACCCTGGTCATTTTTCCGCCTGGGGGTTGGTTAATAGTTGCTCTCTATTTTCTGTTGCCGAGGAGGTTGGGTGACGAGAGAGAGACGAGTCTACAGGTAGCGGGGTTGGTATAACACCCAAGGAGCGGGTGGCAAAGCAAAGACCAAGGGCGGTGAAAAGCAGCCGGTTGTCATTTAGATCGCCGGAAAAGAGCGCGTTTACCAGGGAATAAACAGTTACGGTCAGGACGATGAGCGGGATGCGCCGATTGGCTCTGGTGAGAGTGATGAAAACTTCCCGGAAGGAATTAATAATGAGAATGGAGATAAAAAGGAGACCGAGGATGCCAAGTTCTGCCGCCACCTCAAGAAAGAGGTTGTGGGGATAATCGCCCCGTGTGCCAGTAAACCGGTTAAATTCGGCGTCAAAGCCACCGATGCCCACACCGGTAAATGGATGCTGGGTAAACATCTCCAGTGCCGCATTGGCGCGGAGCACTCGGGTCCGGGCGGTCTGGTCAAGGGGTCCGGATAAGGTATAGAGGACCCGGCGGTTCATGGTTGTGACGGCGTCCGGGGCAAACAGAGTGATACCGGCGACGATTGCTAGAGTTACCGCCGCACCGGCTAAGACCAGTCGGCGTCCGCGTCGGAATGTGATGCCTACAAGCCCGGTAAAAGAGACGGCAATCAGGAGGGCAATCAGCGTTCCCCGGGAGCCGGAATAAAAAAGACCGTAGAGCAGCGTAACGCCGCCGATTAAAAACAGTGCCCGTTGTAACCACGTTGAAAAAGCTTTTGTGTCGGGTTGAAGCAGGAAGCTCAAAATGGCGAGGAAGCCGAAACCGATGATTCTGCCGGTGGCGATGTGGGTGGCGCCGAAAGCGGACAGGCCTTCCGGGGTCACCTGGCCGAAAAGTGTCATTGCCAGAGCAAGGAAGATGGGCATAATCAGGAAGCGGTAAAGTTGTCGGGGTGTTTTTATTATCAACACGGGTGATATCGTGGCGAGACCGGTAAGGAGAGCGAAGCGGGCCGTTTTATCAAAGGCAAAAGTGTTTTCCGCATTGTTGAGCATAGAGAAAAACATAATCAGAACAAAAATTGAAAAGGGGATAAGAAGTTTGGTCATTGTCGGAGCAGGTTGATGAGGGGTGGTGTCAAGAGAATCGGTTTGGAAAGCGGGTGCCGGGCGGTTGTTTAAGAGGATACCGGCAAAAAGGACGACGGCGAGGACCACTGTGATATCGGGTAGGTCGGGGAACATTTGGAAGAAAAGGCTCTTAAATGTGCCGGAGAATAGAAAAAGGGCGAGGCAGATTTCCGGAAACCTCAGGAGGGGTAAAAGGACAATTGCAAGAAGGAGTGGGGGAATAAGCGGATTCATCTTCTTACATAAAATGCGGTTAAGAGAAAGGCCATATTGGTCAGCAAGCCGATAGTTGACCCCAGAGCTAGTCCGGCAACACCTAAGTGATTAAGAGAAAAAATGTCAAAAAGTGCGGTGGTACCGGCACCGAGTAGGGCACCGAGAACCGGGGTTTTGGTGTCTTTAACTCCCCGGAAGAAAGCCGCAAGGAGGGCGATTGCGGTAAAGGGGAAGATACCCAGTCCCAGTAGACGCAGGGCGGTGGCGGTGAGTTTGCTGTCGGCAGGGGAAAAGGCACCGTGCTGGTAGAGCAGGTTGACCAGCGGTTGGGCAACGATAAAGAGAATAAGGCTCGCCGGGATCAGGACCACACCTGCCCAGCGGAGCAAGGTTTGAAGCCGATGACGAAGTAGGTCAACCGCCCCTGACGCCGCCAGTTCGCTCATCCGGGTGAAGAGGACTGTGCCTACGGCAGCGGTGATAATGTTGCAGGGAAAGGCGAAGAGGCGATCGGCATAACCGATAATGGCGATGTTGCCGGCTGGTAAAAAGGAGGCGAAGGCGCGTCCAAGGGCCAGGTTTAAGGGGCGGACGAGAAACAGCCCCAGGAGGGGAATAGAAAGGCGAAGGAATTCCTTTATTCCTGGTTCCCGGATGGTGCGGATGAGGCGATGTCCGGTCAGGATTAAGGGACAGATGGCGAGGATAAGCCCGGCAAAGTGGCCAACTGTCCAGCCGGTGGTTAAGGCGTTGATGCCGTGACTGTTACCCCAGCTCAGGAGAAAGAGGATTGCGATGACGTTTACTGTCGGATCTACCAGCCGGGGAATGGTGAATCGGCGCCGGGCGTTGTAATAGGCACCAGAGGCAGAAATCATTACTACCGCACCGGCAACAAAGGACATAATTCTTGTGGTCAGAACTGCCGTTTGAGCGGTGGCGGGATTGATCCGGGGGGCAAACAGTTTTACCAGCAGGGGGGCGGCGAGAAAGACAAGGGAGGTGATGGCAATACCAAGTAGCAGGGCAACGGTCCACAAGGAGGCGAACAGTTTCCGGCATTCCTGTGTGCCACCTTTTACTTCGCGTTCCACCAGTAACGGAATGCCGGCAACCTCAAATGTGTTGGCGCCGAGTCCGGCACTAACGGCACTAATAGTTTCTCCCACCCGGTAGGCATCAACGATGCTGCTGGTGCCGAAAAAATGGGCAAGGAGCGCCTCCCGG
Organism: uncultured bacterium; assembly: GCA_964412225.1. Taxonomy (GTDB): domain Bacteria; phylum Hydrothermota; class Tepidihabitantia; order Tepidihabitantales; family Tepidihabitantaceae; genus CAYPNB01. The sequence goes on from CAYPNB010000010.1 coordinate 37,739, forward strand.
ATAAATCCGAGAAATTTGGATGTGGCGGTGCCAACGGTAACCAGGACTGTGCCAGTAGCAAGGGATTGGGGGCGCCAGAATTCAAGAAAAGCGAAGGGCTTGTGTTCCCGGCTCCGGCGTTGATGCGTTATGGTGCCCTCGGTCTTGGGCAAAGGGAGGGGAGGCGCTTCCCGGACCGTGTTCATAATCTCAAGCAGAAGTGGTTTTTGCCACCCGCCACTGTTCTGTGGTTGCCATCGCTCGGGCGGATTGACGATTTAGTTGGCCGATGCCTTCCCGGGTTTTCTCAATTACGAATCTGATTTCGTCCGGCGAAAGGAGCGGTTCAATCGGGAGCGAGAGGACGGTTTCCGCTGCCCGCTCACTATGCGTTAACTGGCCGGAAATGCGACAGCGTTCGGCAAACAGTTTCATCTTGTGGAGAGGAATAGGATAGTAGACCATCGTAGCAATACCGGTTTCGGCGAGAAAATTTTTTAGCCAGTCACGCTGGGGGGTGGCGATGGTATACTGATGGAAGACGTGTTCTCCATTTTTGGGTAGTGCGGGCAGAGTAATGTGTTCAATGTCGCTGAGGCCGAGGTTGTATTCGGCGGCGATCTTCCGGCGCCGGTCGTTGAAAACCGGCAGGGCAGAAAACCGGGCGAGGACAATTGCTGCCTGGATGGTGTCAAGGCGACTGTTGTAACCGAGATATTCCACGTTGTATTTATCTTTGCCGCCGTGCCGGCGGAGGATGTCAACGAATTCGGCGATCTGCTCATCATCGGTTGTTACCATGCCCCCGTCACCGAAGCCGCCGAGGTTTTTACTCGGGAAGAAGCTGAAGGCGGCAGCATCACCCCAGGCACCGCATCTCTTTCCCTGGTAATCGGCGCCAAAGGCCTGGGCGACATCTTCCAGGATGAAGAGGTTGAACTCGCGGGCAATCGCGGTCAGTTCGTCCAATGGGCAGGCTCGGCCATAGAGATGCACGGGAATGATGCCAATCGTTTTCGGTGTGATGGCGGCGCGGACGTTTTTTGGGTCAATGTTGAACGTTGCCGGGTTGATGTCTACAAAGACCGGGGTGGCGCCGACACGGAGAATGGCATCAGCGGTGGCGGCAAAGGTGAAGGGGGTGGTAATAATTTCGTCTCCCGGGACGAAAAAATCCCGGCCGGTTCGCCGGAAGGCGATGGCACGCAGCGCCAGAACCAGGGCGTCGGTTCCGGAGGCAACGCCCACGGCGAATCGGGTGCCGATATAGCGGGCAACCGTTTCTTCCAGTTCCTTTACCTCGGGTCCCATGATCCAGTTTTGATTTTCAAGGACGTTATCGAGGCGGCGGTCAATTTCCTGTTGCAGGTATAGATATTCTCTTTTTAAATCCAGCATCGGGATTTTCATCTATCCTCCTTTAGCGGTTTAATTCCGCCTTCTTCATCGGGCTGGTATTCGTTGCCACAGGAGGGGCAGCGGGCGTGGTGGTCCTCCACCACCAGCGTGGTACCGCACTTGCATACCCAGCCGATGGGGCGCGCCGGGACGCCAACCACCAGGGCATAATCAGGGACGTCGCGCGTGACCACCGCACCGGCACCGACCAGGGCGTAACGGCCGATGGTAGTGCCGCAGACGATGGTGGCATTGGCGCCGATCGCCGCTCCTTTCTTTACCACAGTGGGTTTAAATTCGTTTTTTCGTTCAATGAAGGCGCGAGGGTTAATGACATTGGTAAATACACAGGAGGGGCCGCAGAAGACCTCTTCTTCTAATATCACCCCTTTGTAAAGCGATACGTTGTTTTGAATTTTGCAGTTGTTGCCAATCGTTACGCCCTCAGCGACGAATACGTTCTGGCCGAGGATGCAATTTTTGCCGATATTAACACCGCGGGAAACATGGGTAAAGTGCCAGATCTTTGTTCCCGCGCCGATACGGGCGCCATCGTCAACAACCGCGGTCGGGTGGATGAATACAGCGGGCCCGGCAACGGGGTTTTTATCGGGCGCGGATAGGGGTTCAGTTGTCGGGAGCGGAGCCGCGCTCGGCGATGCCGAGGCGGTGACCGCGGCATAAGCCCGGTGCGAGGCAGGAACGTTGATGAGAGATCGGGTGTTATTGCGGGTGGCGTTATTGACGGTAATCAGTTTGCCGCCTTTTTTTAATGATTCCTGGGCATAGGAGAGGACTTCCAAGACACGGAGACCTTCCCAGCCATCGGTGCGGGGTGGAATACGGGTGGCGATACTTTCAAGAAAGTGTTCGCACTCCCGGTGCAAGGGTTCGACGTTGGGGACCTCAATTACCCGGCGTTCCGCCTTAAGGGCAACCGGGATTTTTCCCCCCTGCCAGCGGATGTCGTGAGGGTAGCAGGTAAGGAGCGAATCGCCGCCGTCTTCAAACACCGCCATCTGTTTTGAGCCAACCACCACCAGGCGCTGTTCTTTAAAAGGGTGGAGCCAGGAGACGAAGGCATAGGCGTGGATACCGGAGGGAAACTCTAATGTGGTGAGGGTGACATCGGGAATGTTTTTCTGCAGAAACGCCTCGCCGTGGGCGGCAACCATAAGCGGTTGTTCCTGAACCAGCGCCAGAATGACACTGATGTCATGGGGGGCAAAGCTCCAGAGGATGTTTTCTTCAGTGCGCAGTCGTCCCAGGTTCAGCCGGTTGGAGTAGATGTATTCCAGCCGCCCTAGTTCACCGTTTTCCACCATTTCGGTTAGTTTTACAACTGCGGGATGATAGCGCAGGATATGGCCGACCATCAGAATCCGGTCGTTTTTTTCTGCCAGTTGAACCAGTTCTTCGGCCTCGGTCAGTTCCAGGGCCAGCGGTTTTTCCACAAACACATCCTTGCCGGCGAGAAGGGCGGTTTTCACAAACTGATAATGGGTTACCGCCGGTGTGGCGATAGCCAGGGCGGTGATGTCCGGGTCGTTTAACAAAATCTCAGGGTTGTTGACCTGACGGACCGGAGCGGCAACCCGCAGGTTGCTGAAGGCGGTTGGATTGCTATCACAGACGGCGTTGAGGACATTGAGCTGGTCAAACACCCGGACGAGATTTTTCCCCCAGGTGCCAGCGCCGATAACCCCAATAAAGCGTTTCATTTTCCCTCCTTGTTGCCAATAGCGACATTACCGGCCCGCTGCCGGTAGGGAGTCGTTTTGGGTTAAGTTGTCCTTTTGTTGCGGGAGAGGTCTCTTATTGGCTCCCCCGGTAGCCAATTGTTTCATCGCGCTCCCTCCTTGTTTTGCCCGCTGGCGGACGGGCTTCTCCCTCACCGCATCACTTCCCAGAGCAAAAATAATTATAGCGGGTAAATTTTAGAAGTCAAGTTATTTTTTATCGGCCCGACGGAGGATGATAATCGGGGTGAGATCGTTCCCTTGACCGGCAGGGTTGTCGCGCATCGCCTCGGAGACGAGCCCGCGGTCAAGGCCGGGAGAGGCACCGACAACGGTGCAGCCGAAGACGTCGTTGGCGTCAACCACCGCTACCGGACAGCCGAGCGCCAGCGCCAGTTGCCGGGCAACGCCGTCCGGGTCCCGGGGACCGAGGATAACACATTCGTAAAACTCCTTTACCCCCGAAGTGTGGGCGGCGTCAATCATCGCCACCTGTTTTCCGGCAATGCGATAGAAGAGGCCGCTTTTGCCCAGGAGTTTACCGATGCCGCCAATGATGGCGGCGATGAGGATACGGGGCAGTCCGGCTTCGTCAATTGCACACTGCATTGACCAGGGGCTGCGCAGGCCGATGCCGTAAGGGACCTTTTTAACAAAGCGCCAGAGTCGGTTTGCCCAGAAACCGGGTTTAATTGTGGTGATGGGAATCGCCCGCCCCTGGACCGCCGCCACCGGGCTTTCGGCAACGGTAAGAATGTCGTTTGGCTGGAGGAGGGGGGCAGCATAGCGTTTGACCTCGGTGATCAGATCGTCGCCTCTGTTGAGGACATGGGTTTTTACCCGGATGCGTTCAACCGGTCCGTGGCTGGTAGCAATTACCCGAGGTTTTTCCTTCGCCATTGATTGAATTTAACCGGCGGCAGGGGAAAATCAACTGGTGCGGTTTTGACTTTGCCGGCGGAGATTTTTATACTCGGCTGTGGTCAACGGAGATGGCGATACCGCCGGTCAGGACACGGCAAGATTCACCCGGCGGGTGGGGTTGTTTACTGTCGGCACCTTGGTTTCGCGGTTGCTGGGGGTGATGCGAGAGTCGGTGTTCGCGTACCTTTTTGGTGCCGGGATGGCAACCGATGCCTTTAATGTGGCGTTTCGGATTCCCAATTTTCTGCGTGACCTTTTTGCCGAGAGTGCGCTTTCAGCGGCGTTTGTCCCGACTTTTGTCGCCTACCGCGAGCGCGGTGATGAAAGGACTACTTGGCGGTTCGCCGCCAATATGTTCAACAGCATTTTTCTTGTGGTTAGCGTGCTGGTGCTGGGCGGGATTATTTTTGCGCCGGGGCTGGTCAGTGTTATCGCCTGGGGCTTCCGGGTGAACCCGGAGAAACTGGCGCTGACCGTAAGTCTGACCAGGATAATGTTTCCATTTCTCCTTCTGGTGGCACTTGCCGCCTGGGCGACGGGAATTCTCAATGCCGGGGGCAGTTTTTTTATCCCGGCGGTGGCACCGGCGGCGTTCAACCTGGTTTCGGCACTGCTGCCGGTTGCCCTTTACGGATTTTTCCGGACGCAGGGGTGGGAGCCGATTCTGGCGATGGCTTACGGCGTCACCTTGGGTGCGGTGGTGCAGTTTGGGGTACCGGTGCTCCGGTTGCGTTCCTGGGGGTTTCGTTATCAGCCGGTGCTGGATTTTTCCGACCCCGGCTTAAGGCAGGTTTTTCGGCGCTGGCTGCCGATGGTTTTCGGACTTGCCACCTGGCAGGTGAACTTTCTTGTCAACACGTTTCTGTTGACCTTTCTGCCTGAGGGGTCGGTTACCTGGGTGAGTTATGCCTACCGGATACAGCATCTGCCGGCCGGGCTTTTCGGTGTGGCAATCGGTACGGTGGCGCTGACCGAGTATTCTGGTAGCGCCGCCCGAACGCGGCAGATTGACCGGCAGCGTTTTACCCAGGCGTTCAATCTGGTTTCGGTTTTAACCCTGCCCGCGGCGTTACTTTTATTGGTCCTGGCGGTGCCGGTAGTGCGGTTGGTTTACCAGCACGGCCAGTTCACCGCCCATGATACCAGTTTAACCGCCCAGGCGCTTGCCCTTTATGCCCTAGGTGTCTGGCCCGCAGCCGCGACCCGCAACTGCGCGGCGGGTTTTTATGCATTGGGTGATACCCGGACGCCGGCGCTGGTGGCGCTGGTGGTGGTGAGTTTTAACATCGGATTGAATCTTTTGTTGATGCGTTTCATCGGTTTTCTTTCCTTTCCCCTTGCCGCATCGCTTAGCCAGTTTTTAAATTTTTCCCTGTTGTTTTTTCTTCTCTCCCGGCGGACAGCGGTTTTTGATATCGGCGAGGGGGTGCTGGTGCTGGTGCGAATACTGGCTGCGGCGCTTGGGGGAGGGCTGGTGGCGCTGGTTGCCGCCCGGGGCTATGAGTTTTTTTTGCCCACCGGCGGGGTGATTTTCCCGTTGCTGGAGGTGTTTGTCTGCGGTGGTCTCGGGCTGGTGGGTTATTACTTTCTGGCCCGGTTGCTGGGAGTGAAAGAGGTGCCGGAGGCGCTGCGCAGTTTTATTGCCGGCCGGCGTGATTATTGACCGGCGGAGCGAGAAAATTAAAATATAACTATGCCAGTTCGCTATTTCACTGAGGAACGGGTACGGGTGCCGGCGCTGGTTGCCTGCTGGCCCGGTATGGGGCATGTTGGAATTATGGCCGCGAGTTATTTCCGGACAAAACTGGGTGGGACCCCTTATGCGGAGATTGACGCCACCCACTATTTTCTGCCCGATGCGATTGAGGTGGAAAACGGCATTGGTCGGATTCCAGCGCCGCCCCGGCAGATGGTGTTTTTTGTCCCGGAGCCGCCGCTGTTGATTTTTGAGGGGGAAGCGCAGATTTCGGGTGAGCCCGGGATAAAAATCGCCAGTGAACTACTGGATGTCGCGGTTGCCGCCGGTGTTGGGACGGTGTATACCGGCGCCGCCTTCGCGATGCCGATGAGTTATCGCCAGGCGCCCCGGGTTTACGGTGTTGCCACCGATGAGACGCTGCGCTCCCGGTTTATTAGTCTGGGGGTTGAGCCGCTTGCCGAGGGGCGTATCTCCGGGCTCAACGGTTTATTTCTCGGTCTGGCAAAGTCAAGGGGAATTCCTGCCGCCTGTTTTCTGGCAACGATGCCCCAGTATGCGATTGAGGCGCCGAATCCGAAGGCTTCCAAGGCGATTGTTCAGGTTTTGGAGCGGACCTTCAACACCACGGTGGATATGAAAGATATTGACGAGCGGATTAAGGAGGTGGACCAGGTGATGGGCGAGTTTGAACGTCGGGTGGGGGCGGCGCTGGAGGCGCTGCGCCGGGAGGCCGAGGCACGTTTTGAAGGAGAGGAGCGGGAGGAGGGAGAGTCCGGTGAGCGGCCCGAGCCGCACGAATTGATGGCCCATATTGAGATGCTCTTTGAGCAGGCGCAGCGGGACCGCAGCAAGATAAAGGAACTCAAGGAGGAGCTGGACCGCTGGGGTTTGTTTAAAATCTACGAGGACCGGTTTCTGGACTTGTTTGATAAGAAGCGCAAAGAGGAGTAATTCTGGAGGATGTCTGGCGCACTGGCGGTTCTGGATGAGTTTTTCTCCCGTTATTTAGAGTGCGATCTTAAAAATGTGGCGCCGGGAAGGGTGTGGGTAATTCCGGCTGACCGCCGGGAAGTTCTGGAGCTCCATTACGACAACGTCTTTGTCCTCTGGTTGATTGCCAGCGGTAACCGTTGTGTTATATCGGTCCAGCGGGTGTTGGAGGAGCCGGTGAAACGGGTGGTGAACCGGCTGGCACTGGGCGATTTTCACCGGCCCGCCGGGCAGCAGGCACTCCTGGCAGCGGTGGCGGCGAAACTGGGGCATCGTTCCCGAGTTGCCGGTGTCAGCGGTCCGCTGCTATTTGCCACCCCCGGGACATTTCACCCCCAGGAACAGCATTACTGCAAGCAGGTGACTTTTGCCGATGTTCCGGTGTTGAAGAATGCCGGTCTTTACGGCGATTATTTACAGAAGAGTGTTGCCGAGGGGACCTGCTTTGCGGCTTTTGTTGATGGCGAGCCAGTGGCGGTGGCAGGAACCTGGGAGGTGCCCCATATGGTGGACAGGGTTGCGGACATATGTCTGCCGGGTACTATTCCGGCGCGCCGCCGGGAGGGTTTTGGGAAGAGCGTCCTTTCCGGCACCACTGGTGCGGTGCTCAGAAGCGGCCGGATTCCAGTATACCTTACCTCGGATCGCAATGTCGCCTCCATCAATACCGCCCGGGCGGTTGGCTATCAACCTTATGGTTGGCAGTTTCGGGTTGAAGTTGTACCAGAAACCAGGAGCCGGGCAGAAAATGGGGGTGGTGGGGGGAACGGCGAAGTGGAAAGGGGAAATTTTTGAATAAGATTTTGAAAATTTTGGAGTTAACGCAATTTTCTTTTCTGAGAAAATTTGACCCCCGTGGCAAATTTTGTGTGTTTTCCGGTGTTTTTCCCGGAAGGCGGACACTGGTTCGTAATTTAGGAAATGATAGGGAGGTACAGATGATAAGGAAGGTTTTTCTTGTCCTGATTTTATTTGTTTTGCCGGTTGTTGTGGTTTCCGGCGGGTGTCGGCGCCAGGAGCAGGTACGGTTGAAGGTTTTGACCTCCACCACTTTGCTGGCTGCGGTGGTGCAGGAGGTGGGCGGTGACCGGGTGGCGGTTACTGCGGTGGTGCCAGCCGGGTTCTGTCCGGGTCATTTTGACATTTCGCCCGCGGTGTTGGTTGCCGGCGAGGAGGCACGGTTGATGTTGAGTCATGGCTGGGAAACCTGGCTGGAGCGGTTGCGTTCGGCACTTAAAAATCCCCGGTTGGAGGAGATAACCGTTACTACGAAGGGAAACTGGATGGTGCCGCCGGTGCACCTGCAGGCGATAGATGAGGTGGCGGCGATTTTGAGTCGGGTTGACCCGGCGGGTAGCCGGTTTTATGAGCAGAACCGGCAGCGGTATCGCCGGCAGGTGGATTCGGTAACAAAGGTGGTCCAGGGAATGTTTGCCAATCGCAGTTTGCCCAGGGTGATTGTCGCGGATCGGCAGGCAGATTTTCTCCGCTTCCTGGGTTTTCCGGTGGTTGCCACCTATGGTCGGGCAGAGGACTGGAGTGCTCAGGAGATATCCCGTCTGGCACGGGTGATGGTTGATTCCGGGGTGGGGCTGGTGGTTGATAACCTGCAGTCTGGGCCCGAGACGGGTAAGCCGCTTGCCGATGCGGCAAAGGTTAAGCATGTCACCCTTTCCAATTTTCCTCTTACCGGGGATTACATCAGGACGTTGGTTGATAACGCCGAAAAACTGGTTCAGGCGATTCCGTGACCGCAGCGGTTGCAATTGAAGGGGTTACGGTCAGTTATTACCAGCACATTGCCCTGCGCGATGTCTGGTTGACAATTCCCGCCGGCGAGTTTGTTGGGGTTGTTGGTCCGAACGGTGCGGGTAAGACTACCCTTTTGACCGTGGTTAACGGACTGGGCAGGCTTCATTCCGGGGTGGTGCGGCTTTTCGGGGAAAGGATCACCGCGGGTAACATCCGGCGCTGGCGGAGCCAGGTTGGTTATGTGCCGCAGGAGCTGCGGGTTGACCCGCGGGTCCCGTTCAGCTGTTTTGATGCGGTTTTAATTGGAGTTTATGGTCGGCTGGGGCTTTTCCGTTCCCCGGGTGCGGCGGAGATTGACCGGGCCAAGGAGTTGATGAGGTTGTTCCGGATTGAACCGCTGGCGGCAAGGCCGGTGGGACAGATTTCCGGCGGCGAGATGCAAAAGGTGGCGCTGGCAAGGGCACTGATATCCGAGCCGAAGATTCTTTTGCTTGATGAGCCAACGGTTAACCTTGACCCGCCTTCGGTGCGCGAACTGATTGAGTTGATCTCTCGGGTATATCTGGAGTTCGGGTTGACAGTGGTGATGGTAACACATCAGATTGAGCATCTGCCGGCGGTGTGTTCGCGGGTGGTGCTGATGAGGCGGGCGCGGGTGGTCTTTTCCGGAGATCGGGAGGAGGGGTTGCGAACGGAGCGGCTGGAGGCGCTGTTTGCTGGCGATTGAGGCGCATTTGCTTTTGCGGACCGTGCTGGCGGCGGTCATCGGCGGTGCGGTCTGCGGAGTTGTCGGGGTGTGGGTGGTGATGCTGGGGATTCCCTTTGTTGGTGTGGCGATGTCCCATTCGGCATTTGCCGGCGCCATCTGCGGTTTGCTCTTGGGGATTAACCCGTTGATAACCGCTCTGGTTTTTGCCTTCGGTGCCGCCCTGGTGGTGGGACCGGTGGCAGAAAGGGCGGATATGGACCCCGGGGTGTCGCTGGGGGTGGTTTTTTCTTTTATGCTCGGGCTGGCGTTTCTGGGTATCGGTTTGCTGAAGGGACCGCGCACCGAGGTGCTGCGGTTTATGTGGGGAAATGTGCTTCTGGTTTCCTGGTGGGATGTGGTTTTGCTGGCGGTGGTGCTCGTCTTTCTCCTCGGTTTTCTTTTTGCCGGCGGTAAGGAGATAAAGGCGGTGCTGTTCAATCGGGAGATTGCTCGGGCGGTGGGGGTGCCGGAAAGGGCGTTCTTTTTCCTGTTGCTTTTTTTCGCCGGGTTGGTGGTAACGGTTAACCTGAATACAATCGGCGGCTTGCTCGTCTTCAGTCTGGTGGTAAGTCCGGCGGCCGCTGCCTATCAGTTGACCTATCGGTTGAAGATGATGTATCTGCTTTCGGTTGGGATTGCGGTTGGTTCGGCACTTGTCGGGTTTCTCTTTTCCTGGTTCTTCAATCTGAGTGCCGGCGCGACGATAATCTGCGTGACCAGTTTTGTGTTTGCGCTGGCCCTGATTTTTTCGCCCAAGCGCCGGCGTTATTCTGCGGGTAGTTGAGATAGAAGTTCGGCGACAGTTTCGGGTGAGAAGCCACGGCGGGCAAGGAGTCCGGCGAGCCGGCGTTTGCGGGTGAACGGGTCCAGGCGGCGATAACGGGGGAGAAAGTACTCCAGGACCATTTTTGCCGCCTCGGTTTCATCGGGTGCGGATTGGAGCGCGGCGATAATCGCTTCCGGTTTAAACCCCATTTTTAAAAGTTCCTGTTTTACCTGGTGTGTCCCTTTGTGACCGATGGTGACCCGGGCGACGACGTAATCCCGGGCGAGTTTTTCGTCGTCCACCAGACCCTGTTGTTTCAGTTCGGTCAGCACCCGTTCCATCACCCCCGGGGAGTAGCCCTTTTTTGTTAGCCGTTGCCGCAGTTCTTTTTCGCTGCGGGCGCGGTAGGAAAGTAAGAGGAGGACGTAGTTGCGGCAGTGGCGCCACTGATCTTCCAGGACAACCTCGGTCAGGAGCCGGGCATCAATCGGCTGGCCCTCCTTCAGACCAAACTGCCGGACCGTTGTTCGGTCTAAGGAGAAGGCGAATTCGCCATCAACAAAAACCGACAGTCGCTTGTTACTTCTTTTTTGAGGCTTGAGCCCGGTTATCCTCATCTTTGTGTTTGGGTCGGGCGATTTTCATTTTGTCCCGCAGTGTGGCATCAATTTTTGCCGCCGTATCCCGGTGGGTTTTGAGGAATTCAATTGCCGCATCCCTTCCCTGTCCCAGTTTGATATTGCCAAAGGAATAATAGGCACCGGATTTCTCAATCACCCCTTGCTCGGAACCAATGTCAATTAGTTCGCCTTCGCGGGAGATGCCTTCGCCGTAGATGATGTCAAATTCTGCCTCCCGGAAGGGCGGGGCGATTTTGTTCTTTACCACCCGAACCTTGGTACGGGAGCCGATTACCTGCTCGCCCTTTTTCAGCGCGGCAATGCGCCGGACATCCAGGCGGATGGTGGCGTAGAACTTAAGCGCGAGACCGCCGGGGGTGGTTTCCGGGTTGCCAAACATCACACCGATTTTCTGTCGGATCTGATTGGTGAAGATAGCACAGGTGCCGGATTTGGCGACGACGCCAGCGAGTTTACGCAGTGCCTGAGACATCAACCGGGCCTGGACACCGACAAAGGCGTCTCCCATCTCGCCTTCGATCTCTGCCCGGGGTACGAGCGCCGCCACCGAGTCAACTACAAATAGGTCCAGACCACCCGAGCGGGTAAGGGCTTCGGCGATCTCCAGCGCCTGTTCTCCCGAGTCGGGCTGGGAGACCAGCAGTTCTTTGATGTTGACGCCGAGTTTTTCGGCATAGCGCGGGTCCAGGGCGTGTTCGGCATCAATGAACGCCGCGGTGCCGCCCATTTTCTGACACTGGGCGATGATCTCCAGGGCGATGGTGGTTTTGCCCGAGGATTCCGGTCCGAAGATTTCCACAACTCTGCCCTTGGGCACGCCGCCGATGCCCAGTATGGCGTCCAGACCGAGGGAGCCGGTGGGGATGGCTTCAATTGTGACCACCGCACCCTCTTCACCCAGACGCATCACCGCTCCTTTGCCAAACTGTTTTTCAATCTGCGATAGGGCGTTGGTCAGCGCCCGTAATCTTTCCTCTTTTGCCATAAAAAACCTCCGGTTTTAATTTCACTGTCTCGGGAAGAGTATAAAACCGTGCGGCGGCAGGTCAAGGTGATTTTGCCAGCGCCGACTGCTCCAGTTCATAAAGTCGAAACCGGGTTGCCTTGAGCCGGGGGGCGAGTTCCGGAGCGATTATCTTGAGCATCTCCTCCAGGACCCGGGCGGATTCCTCTGCCCTTTTGAAGTTGGCCAGGAGAACATCGTCAATGCACCGGCGGGGCAGGCGGTCAAACCGTTCCGCCCGGCCCGGGTCATTTTTACTGGCCCGGAAATTAATTACCTGACGGCGCAGGTCCTTCAGTTTTTTGCCCAGTTCGGTGCGCAGCGATCGGACCTGACGCAGGAGGGACCTTTTCTCCTTGCCCAGACGGAGGATGTCCTCAATTACCTTGAGCGCCTCGGTTAGGCGGTTGATGTTGACATCAACAATGCGGGCAACCGCGGGGTCAAAAGCGGGGCGGTGATTTGTTTGCCTCATTGCGCCAAAAAGATGCCCGGCATCAGGGCACCGGGCATTGACTGGGTACGAGGTGAAGGTTGGATCAACCGCCGCAGCAGCAGGAGTGTTTTTTATGCTCCTCTTCCTTTTTCTTCATCGGCTTGTTGCAGCAGAGAATCACACACTCCTCATCACAGTCACAGGATTTGGAAACGGTGACCTCCAGGCCACACTCACTGCAGTAAAGGATATCGCCTTTCTTGCTACCCATTATTTCCTCCTTTTTGGTTTGGTTGTTAACGGTTTCATTACGGTACGGTTACCCAGATGTCAAGTCCAGGGTAAAGGTCGGCAATACGGTCTCCCTTACAGAGCGGTTTCAACGGCAGGGCAAGTTTGGGCCGCACGGTGAGCGGGGGTAATGGTTTATAGAGCAAAAGGAGGTTGAGCATGCCCCGGCTCAGTTCAGAGTTTTCCCGGGCAACGCCCTTGATCCATTTCTTTTCCTGGGTGTAACCGGAAAACGCGATCTGGGGGGTCAGTTGGGGCAGCACCGGGAAGTCAAGCCCAGCCATATATTCCAGCATATTGCCCAGCTTCGTGGTGTCATCGGTTTTACCGTTAAACCAGTAGGCGGCGCGCAGATGGGCGGTGATGAACGTAGGTTTTATTGTGTTCAGTGTCAGACCGAAGCCAATGTCGGTTGAACCATCACCCAGTCGGGGTGTTGTCTCCTTGTTGCCGGTGGGCAGGGATACACCCAGGGCAAGTGCCGCCCGGACCGGCAGGGGGGGTGTCTGGAGTACACCGTATCTGCCGATGATGAACAGGTCGCCGATGCCGGCGGAGCGATTTTCTCCCTGTTCTCGGGACATTACCGGTAATACACCCCCGAGTTCCAGTTTTCCCGGTAGTCCAACACTGGCGGTAAGTTCTGCCGACAGAGTATTGACGGCGGGGGCAAGTTTTTCAAAGTTGCCGGTCTCCCAGTTGTAAGTTTGGTTTGTCTGGTTGTAGCCGATGTTTGCCCAAGCCAAGATCTGAAAGGGTTTGTTTACCGTGCCGGTGCGGGTGATAAGGGGAGTGGCATTAACCTCCGCGGTAAATAGAAACAACGCCACGAACAAAGCCCGGAACCGGTTCATTTTGCCTCCTTTTTCATCTCTAATAAAATAACATTAACCGACATTACGGTCAAGGAATGCGGTTAAGGGGGTCGGGGTGCCGGGCAACTGATTTGACAGGTGAGCAGGTGAGGCTATACTTTTTCAAAGTGCGCTTGTTGCTGGCGATTTTGGTTTTAACCCTGCCACTCTTTGCCCAAGAGCCGGAGGGCTGGCTGGTGCCATTTGCCTGCGGCTACCAGTCGGATGGCGCCGGTTTTAATCGCCTTTTTAAACAGTACGGTCTGCCGGTAGCGCGAGAGCGGCATTATGGTTGGGGAATGGAGATTCGTTCCCTGGTGGGGAAAAACCTGCTTATAGGGCCGATGTATTTCCGGGTCTGGGGCGATGTGGCAAACGACAGTTTTCAGTTGCGCAGCGAGGCGTTCGGCATTTTCGGTAAACTGGGGTTGAAGTTGCCGTTGTTTCAATTTCTCACCGTGGTGCCACTTGTTGGCGTAGGGGGAGTCCAGCCAGCGTTTCGCATCCGGGAGGTTACCGGTGATTTGTCAATTGACACATTGCTGCGGTCACCCGGGAAAAATGTCAGCCTGTCGCCGGGGATGAAGATAACCGGCCTGGCGGCGTTGGAGGTGAATCTGATGGCGAGAACTAAAGCGGGGACCTACGGGATTGCGCTGAGCGGTGGTTATCTGTATTCGCCATTTTCATTGTCCTGGCGTCTGGATAACGGGTCACAGGTAACCGGAACCCCGGATACGAAAATTGGCGGTCCCTGGTTTTCGGTCGGGGTCACCATTATTCCGGCGCCGGAGGTAATAACAGAAGAATGAACCGGTTGGTTTTTGTTGTCCTGCTAACGTTGCTGATTGTCCTGGGGTGTATTTACCCCTATCTGGTGGAGCGGAGGGAGAGCCGGAGCCGGCCTACCCGCGTGGTGAACGCCTTGAACCTTACAACTCATAACGGGACGGTGGATGCCGGGGTTACTGATGATACTATCGCTACTGTGGTTGTCCTCCGCTACGCTTATGGTAGAAGCAAGGCGGACGCTGAGCAGCGGCTGGAGCGGGTGACTGTTGTGGATACACTGGAATGGGATAACTGGACAGTCAGGGTTGATGTTTCTGCCACCAATCAGCCCCTGGGCGCCAGCCTTACCGCGAGCGCACCGGGGCGCGTTCCTTTGACCATCAGCACCAGTAACGGTAAAGTCACGGTTGCCGGTTATAATGAGGGGGTTAGGGTAAATACCTCCAACGGCGAGGTCAACCTTACCGGTACCGGTGGCGACGCGGCGGTTTTTACCAGTAATGCGCCGGTCAGGGTCCAGGTACATTCTGGTGGTTTAACGGTGAAGACCAGCAACGGTGCAATTGACGCTGACATTGCCTTCCTGCCGGCGGTAAAGGAGGTGGAACTGGAGACGAGTAACGGGGATGTGACACTGCGGTTGCCACCGGATGTTTCGGCAACAATTACCGCCAGTACCGATAACGGCACGGTGGTGGTGAGCGGTTTGTCAGTGGAGTACGAGGAGCAGAGCCAGCGGTACATCCGGGGTCGGATAGGCTCGGGCGCCGCGCCGGTGAAAATCGGCACCAGCAACGGTGACATTGTGATTCAATCCCGATTTTAAATAAAGGAGTAAAAATATGGCGGAGGAAAAGAAAATGGTTATCGAGTTTAGCGACAGCAATTTTGACAGTGAGGTCAATAATTCAGCGCTACCGGTTCTGGTTGACTTCTGGGCACCGTGGTGCGGTCCCTGCCGGATGCTTGCGCCGATTGTGGAGCGACTGGCGGAGAAGTTTGCCGGTAAGATGAAGGTGGGGAAGGTTAACGTGGACGAGAATCCGAACATCGCTGCCCGCTTCGGGATTATGAGCATTCCGACTTTGATTCTTTTTAAGGGCGGTAAGGAGGTTGAACGGGTTATCGGTGCGATGCCCGAACCGGTTTTAAGCGAGAAGTTCGCCGGGTTTTTAGTCTGATCCCCGATTCAGTTGAAGAGCGTTAGTCCCGGGCTGGTATCACGGTTGCGAGAAATCTGCGCTCCAGAACGGGTGGTTACCGAACCGGAGCGGTTGATTGACTATAGCCATGACGAGGGTCCGGAAAAACCCTGTTTGCCCGATGTCCTGGTCAGGGTGTTGGACGTTGATGAGGTGGCGGGGGTGATAGAGGTTGCCCGGACAGAAGGAGTTCCGGTTACACCCCGGGGCCTGGGCACCGGTCTGGCCGGTGGTTCGGTGCCGGTCCAGGGCGGGATAGTTTTGTCCCTAGAATTGATGAACCGGATTCTGGAAGTGGATCGGGACAACCTGATGGTGCGGACCCAGCCCGGGGTGATAACCGGCAATCTGCAAAAGGCCTGTTTGGAATATAACCTTTATTATCCGGTTGATCCGGCGTCGCTTGATGCCTGTTCAATCGGAGGTAATGTCGCCACCAATGCGGGTGGCGCCCGGGCGTTTAAATACGGTGTAACCGGTGATTATGTCACCGGGCTGGAGGCGGTTTTGGCTAACGGAAAGGTAATCCGCTACGGCGGGAAGTTGCGTAAGAATGTTACCGGTTATGACCTGAACCGAATTTTCATTGGTGCGGAAGGAACTCTGGGGGTGGTAACCGAAATTGTCCTAAGACTGGTGCCCAAACCCCGGTATCAGGTTGACCTGCTGGTGCCTTTTGCCGAACTTTCCCAGGGGGTGGCGCTGGTTCTCGGGTTGGTTCATCAGCAGCGGATTGTGCCGGCGGTGGTTGAGTTTATTGAGCGTAAAGGTGTTGCCGCCTGTAACCGGGTCCTGGATGAAAGTCTGCCCTTTGGTGATGCCGGGGTGCAGGTCCTGGTGGAGGTGGAGGGCAACGAGCGGGACCGGGTAATTGATGAGGCGCTGGCGGTGGCGGAGATGGCAAATGGTTTTGGCGCCGGTGAACCGCTGATTGCGGCGGAGGCAAACGCCCAGGCAAGGCTCTGGACAGCCCGGCGTTCTCTGGCCAAGACCCTGAAGAAAATCTATCCGGAGGTTCATGCCGAGGACATCGTTGTGCCCCTTACCCGGTTGCCAGAGACGGTGAGTTTTATTGCCGAACTGGAACGGCGGCTTTCTCTGGTGATTGTGCCTTTTGGTCATATCGGCGACGGCAATATCCACGTTGACTTCTGCCGGGAAGGGGAGGGGCCGGGGACCTGGCGTCAGCGGTGCGCAAGGGCGATTGATGAACTAATTGATTTCGTAGTCGGCGTCGGGGGACAGATTACCGCTGAACACGGTGTTGGTTCATTAAAGCGGCGGTTTTTGAGAAAGGGGCTCGGTGATGAGGAGATTGCGGTGATGAGGCAACTCAAAAAGAGCCTTGACCCTGACGGCATTCTGAATCCCGGAAAAGTCCTGTCCTAACCGGCGGGTTGTATTCAGCGGATTTTCACCCGGGCAATTCGGCCCAGTTTTTTGAACTCCTTACCCTGAACCAGGACGATGTATACCCCGTCGGCGAGTTCCTTTCCAGCCTGATTTTTACCATCCCAGGGGATGATTTTCTCTCGCACGTTTTGCCATTCCCGGACCAGGATGCCGGACAGGGTATAGATGCGTACGGTAACCGGCTCTTCAGCAGGATGGTCCAGTACCAGATCGCAGGGACCGGAGAACGGCGCTGGCCGGGTGTAGGGTTCGGCCCAGGTTGCTATTTTCACTCCGTATAGCCGGGAGATGGAGGAGCGGTTGCCCACCGAGTCTTCGGCGACAAGGAAGAAATAGTGACCCAGTGTGTCCCGGGCGAGGTTAAACAGAACAGCGGTGGTTTCAGTGGTGGAAAGTGAACGATGAAGCGAGCCAAAGTCCTGTACCGTAATGTCGTCAATAAATACCCCCAGGCGGTTATTCTCGCCGTTGGTAAGATAACGGAAGCGGAGAAATGTCCGTTCAGCAGGGGGCAGGAGATAACGGTACTCCTGCCAGGTTTCTCCAGAACCATAGAGGGAGTCCAGTGTTTCCCACTGTTGCCGGTCCGAAGAGTGGTCAACATAGCAGACGTCGCGCTGTATTTTGCCGGTACTGTCCTCGCTCTCCTCGGTGTTAAACAGAGCATAAAAAGAAAGCAGACCACCGTTGGTTAGGGCGATGGGGGTAGTCAATGTCAGGGTGTTGTTTAGGTTGGATACCGAGCCGGAAAATAATGAGAAATTCTGGGAGTGGCGGTAGCGGGTGGATAGGGTCCAGCCCGCCGATTCCCAGTTGGACAGACTTTCCGCCGGGTCAAAGAAAGCGGTTCTGGGCAGCTGGGTTTGATAGAGATGATACCGGACCGGTGTGAGGTCATCGCCTCGTGACCACCACAGCCGCAGGGTGCCGTTTTTGCCGAGGCGGGCGCCGATAATTTCGGGTGTGGTTGGCTTCACATCATCCTTGCCAAAATAGTCATTAAGAAATCTCAGCCACGGAACCGAATCGGCAAATCCCAAACCCTGATACTCCGCTGTCTTTTCTTTAAACCGCAGGTAAGAAAATGGGAACCATACCGAGACGCCGCGGGCAGAACCGTAATTGCCACCAGTCGCATTAGCCACCACCAGGGGGTGAAAACTTGAGCGCAGCGCGCCGGTGCCCTGTTGGGGTGCCAGTTCCCAGAAGTGGATCAGGTCCACCGGCTCGTCTTCTCGGCTTGGTGGACTTACCGCATTTTCCGCAAATGTCTGGACGCCAAACCGGGCGAGTCGCAATCCCGGCGTCTGAACGGTAACGCTGTCCCGGATTGCATTACGCAGTGCCGTGAGCACCCGGGGTAACTGTTGCATCCGTAAGGCGGAGAGACAGACGTCCGCCCCGGGAAAGGAGGCAACGTAATCGGCACACATCTCCGGCAAAAATTCCTCGGCAAGGGCGGTTGGATGGGCGACTAGCCGTGCCAGAAAACGGTCATAGGGAAAACCGTCCCACTCCACCACCCCTTCCGAAGCAAGAAGAAAATCACAGATCCCCAGAACTTCAGTTGCCACTTCCACCGACCCCATTAGACAGGCGTCAAACGCCAGTACCTCCAGCCGCTTTCCCAGTTTTGTCTTTCCGGCTGCCAGTGCCCGGCGCAGTTCGCCACCGGCAACTCCCATCATATGCCCGGCTGACTCGTCAATTAAAATCGCCCGGTCCGGACCGTATCCTGCCCGCCAGCCATTGCCGTGGTCCCATAACACCAAAAAGAACCGTTTGGCTGGAAAACGTTCGCCTAGGAACCCGATGAAATCAGTCAGGGTCGCGCTGTCCGCCATATCCACCTCGCCGAGATTGGCGAGTAGTTCCAGATGGTTGCGACGCACAAAAAAACGCCGGCAGGTTGGATTTGTGTCCCGGTTGGCAAAGTCCACCTGAATCACAACTTTTACCTCGTCGCTTGAACCTACTGCCATTAACTCGGCAATATCGTCGTAGGCTTGTTCACTCATGCCGTTATCAGCACAGATATACACACCAAAGGTCCATTCTGCGCCGGAACCCCAGCCGGGCAACAACAGGGGGATGGCAATCAGCCATCCCCCTGTCTTTATTATGCTGGTGACGAGTTTAGAAGCCAACAGTGAGCATCAACCGATGGGTTGGCTTTATCCATTTATAGTACCGGAAGGAGTAGTCCAGTCCCAGTTCCAGGTTGCCGGTCGGTTTGCCTTTAACACCGGCACCGGCACACAGCCCGGTGAGGTCTCCGAGCCGGTCCCGATAAAGCTGGTCGGTGTTGAAGACATAGCCGCCGCGCAAAAAGAGCATATTGGCGAGTCCGTACTCCAGTCCGATGTTTACCGTCTCGTTTATGTCAGAGGGGTGGACGAGGTCCAGGGCGAGGGTTAGCCGGTTTTGTTCGGTCTGCACGATGTCCATCGCCACGCCAAAACGGAAGGTTGTGGGCAGCGGGACAGGAGTGGTTTTATAGGAGCCCTGCAGTTGTGATGGTCCGGAATCGTTCCAGGAGAAGTTGTAGTCCAGATGTGGTCCGGCATAGGCAAGCTGGGTGCCGAAGTTGGTTACTGCAGCACCGATACGCAGGGATTTAAAACCGGTATTGTAGAAGAGGCCGAAGTCAACGCCCAGCGCCGATGCCGACATATCCCAGATTGATTGATTGACCGCTTTGGCGGTGAGCCCGAACGATAGTTTATCGGTGATGATCCGGGCATAACTCAAACCGAGCGCCAGGTCAGAGGCGCCGATGGTCAGCCCGGTCCCCTCGTCTTCCCGGAGGGGTGTTTTGGGGTCGTCAACTGTTGTCTGCTCAATCGCACCCATGGTCAGGGCGTTGGCGGAGATCGCCACAGTGCCAAAATTGGTTACCGGCAAAACTACCACCAGGTATTCGTGGTTGATGTCGGCAAACCAGTTGGCGTGATTGAGTTGCGCCTGACGCTGGATATGGGCCAGACCCGCCGGGTTAAAATAACTCGCGGCGGCGTCATCGGCCAGGGCGGTAAAGGCGTCCCCCATGCCGGAAGCCCGGCCCACTCCGATTTTCAGAAACTGAGCACCGGTGGTCGCCACTTTGCTGAACGCCGCCCAGCCCGTTGAGCAGAGGGCGAGACTTATGAGCAGCACACTTAATAGGTTGAGCGTTTTCATTTTCTCCTCCCTTCCTTAATGGATAATCATCAGTTTGCCAGTGTATTCACCTACCGGTGACTCAACGTGGAAGATGTAAACGCCCGGTGCGATCAGCTGCTGGTAGTCGTTGAGGAGGTCCCAGGTTGCGGTGCCACCTTGGTCCAGAGGTTGGGTTTTGGTGTCCTTATGATTGATGACTTTGACAACGTCACCTGCGGTGGTGAAGATTCTGATGGTACAGGTGCTGGGGAGGTGGGTGAACTTGATGTTGCGCTGTTCGGATGTCTTTTCCCAGCCGTTGAATACGATGTAGGGGTTGGGGACAACTTTCACCTCAAGTTTGCGTTTGGTGACAGTATCGGCGTATCCCGGGGTAGAGATTATCTGATAGATGTTGTAGAAGGGGGCGGCACCCTGTTCCCTGTGGCCGGTGATGAACCAGATGTCACCGTCCTGAATCTGGTCCCGGAGGCTGCGGAGGCTGTCGCCCGACAGTTTAAACCCGAGATAGCCGCCGCAGATGTAGAGATTGGCGATTGTGCCCTTGAGTGTATCGGTGGGATTGCGGAAGGTTCGGTCAACGAAGCACCAGCCGTTGGCGTTCTGCGGTCCAGTTCCAGTGGTGGTGAATTTGGCGAATGGTACTTCAATGTTGCCATTGGTGACGTCGTAGACCCGGGCGGTAAGGTAGCCGTTATTGTTCGTCCATTCAATCCGGTAATCGGAGCCACGGAATGCCCAGTATGCCTGGGACGGTGCAGAGCCGATTTTTAGTGAGTCGGAGGGGTAGGCGCCACGTTCCACAGTAACCAGATCAAAGGGTGCGGTGGGGATCGCCATCCTCAGGGTTAGTTTTACCCCCAGACCGTTGAATATCGGGAGATTCAGTGTTTTAGTTGTTCTGGTTGTGGCTATGGTATAAGTAAATGTGGTGGTGTCTACGACAAGGAGGTCGTTTCTGCTCTTGTTGACTACATAGTAAGAGTAGATTGGTTTAGCCGTCGCGCCACTCCAGCCGGGTCCGAGGAAGCGAAGTTCGTAGGTGTCAGCGCTAACCGTAAATGGCACAACTACCTTGACAGAGCAGGCGAGGGCGTTGTTGATGGTGTCGCCGGCGAGGCAGATAATCCGGTTCTGGGGTGAAACGTAGTTGGCGGGGTTCCAGCGAGGGATGGTATAGTAGTTGGCGACTATGCCGGAACGGAGGATAAGGGTGTCCAGTGTGCTATCCGGATTGGTAACCAGGTTCCAGTCGTAGGCGGTGACACAGTAGTAGTAGGTAAAGCCGTTAATGACATCTTTGTCTTCTAAGGTGTAGTAGATGCCGGTATCGGTAGCTTTTATCCAGAGGCTATCGGGAATGGTGGAGTCGCCACCGGGTGGGTAGTTGAAGGTAATTGAGTCAGCCAGATCACACTGGCCAAGGATTTTCCAGTTGGCGCCATCGGTTGATTTGTAAACAATGTATCCCTGGAAGTCATAGCCCCGGTAGTTGGGGTCGTATCCCGGGCTTTCCGGGTTTGATGCCACTTTTTCCCAGTAGCGGTCCGGGGTGCGCTCTGGCAGGTCGTCCCAGACGAGCCGAACTACCTTGTCGCCGGGGATCAGGATAATGTTAGGCGACAGGGGTGGTCCGGGCAGGAGCCAGCCCTGGTCAAATATGAACTGAGCGGCGTTCGCTACCTTTGCCAGGTGCACCAGTGAATCCTTAGGTCGGTCTGCCCAGGGCTGGTTTGGTCCGCCGAATGGGGCACCGATCGCGGCCACCACCAGGCGTTCTACCTGCCCCGGGGCAAGATTGAAGGGCCCGGAACACTGGATGAACCGTTTGTCCGCAGGTGTGACATCAATTGAGTCGTAGGCAGAATAGACGCCGGTGCGGTAGTCGTAGCCGGCCATGGTCAGGTACTGCGCCGGGTCGGTTACCGGGTCAATGTCAATTGTGAACTTTTTGAATGCGGTCATGCCGAGCGGAACCTTTACCGTGTCACCAGATGGGGTGATGGAGTCCCGTTTCGGGCTGTCCAGGAATTTATAGGCAAAAACACCCGGGGTACCGGATTCCCAGGTTTGGCCAGGGCTTTCGCTGTTGTTGTAGTCGCCGGCATAACCGACGTTTTTCACCCAGCCGGCACCGGGGATGGATTCGTTCAGAATGAACCCGACCATATCATCGGTAGCGTCACCGATGTCGGGGTCCATTACCGCGCCGATAAAGCAGCGTTCCAGTGTGTCATCGCCAGAGTTGCGCACATAGTAGAGGATGAAGAAGATGTCCTGGTTCGCCGGGTAGTTCCAGGCATAGACCATCTGATAGACGTCGATATTCTGAGGTTTTCCCGGTGAGATGTGGTTTTCCGGGGCGCCATCCGAATAGGCACACCACATATCTTGTAGCGAGAACGCTTCGTAGGGAATCAGGATGCTGTCCATCCGGGGGTCGCCGGTTTCCCAGCGGCTGCGGGGGCGGGGTGGCCAGTCGGTCGGATAAACGAAAATCCGGTCATCACTGCTTCCCGCGCCTTCTTCCACATGGCTGATGGTGGTGGGGGTTAACTCAGTTCCGCCAGAGTTGGGGTTGTAGCCGAAAGAAACAAGGGTATCGATTTTGCCGTCCGCCCGGTGTTTCAGAGAACCAAACCACATTCCGGCGCCGAATATATAGCAGTTATGGAATGGCTGAGGCCAGGAACCGCCGGCAACGCCGGTCCCGACGGTGACATCAATGCCGTAGCGACCGTCATTGTAAAACGGACACTTCCAGCGGTTGATGTTCAACCACTTCATATCATAGATACGTTTCCCCGCCGGCACCGGAGTGGCGGTTTTTGCTGATACCGGCGTCAGGGCGGCCAGTATCAGAACAATTGTGAGAAACAAGAGAAAGCGCTGTTTCACTTTTCCTCCTTAAAATGACAGGCTGATACCAAAACGAATCTTGCGCGATGGACCGTAGTAGGTTGGTGTTTTGACATAGTCCTCGCGGGCGCGGAGATAGGAGTAGTACATTTCGGAGCGGGTGAGGAAACCGTCGTGGTTATAATCGCGCGCCGGATGGTAGTAGGGGTCGCCGAATCGGATTCCCGGGGAGAACTCCTCGGGGGTGAAGATCCGGCCGTCAAAATCAGGTTTGCCGGTGGCGGCATAGACATTGGTTACAACGGCGGCATTCAGGAGGTTAGTGATGTCACAGGATAGAGAGAGGTTAAGCGGACCGAGTTTGATGTCCTTGGCGACCCGGGCATCAATTGTGAAAGTGGAGGGCATCCGGGCGGAGTTTTCCGCACCGGTTCGGTTGCCCCGGATATCGGTTGGTGTATAGGGCATTCCGGAGGCGAATGATGCTACCGTGGAAGCGTTAAGGTCGCGCATCAATGCAAAGGCAAAGTCCGACGGGAAGGACACGCCGAGATTGCCGCGCAGGGAATGGCGCTGGTCCTGGTCCAGATAGTAGTCAATCTGCATCGGGGTTTCCCGCTGGTACTGGTCGGTGGCGGTGGAGGCGGTGCCCTTGGCGATCTGGAAGGTGTAGCCAAATTGGGCGTTCCAGTAGTTGGCGAGCGTTTTGGTCATGGTTGCCTCAAACCCTTGGATCCGGGCGTATTCCACATTGTAGTACATCGTGTAGGGCTGGGGCAGGGCACTGACAACCCGCACGCCAGACAAATCAAAAACATCCTTATAGAATGCGGTAGCATCAAAGGCAAACACATCGGATAGCTGAGCATCAAAGCCCAGTTCGTAGGCGATGGTTTTTTCGGCGCTCATATCCGGGTTGCCGACGATGATATTACCACGACCCCGCAGTTCGGCGGCGGACCGGCCACCGTATTCATAGAGGTTGGCAAAAACCGGGTTCTTGAAGAAGTGGCCGTAGGAGAAGCGGAACTTCACCCGTTCAGTGATCGGATAGGAGATCCCGAGACGGGGCGAGAGGCGGAATTTGGGGGCTACCGGCAGGAAGGAGTCGGCGATGCTCGGGACCGAGCCCAGCGACTCCGGGAAGGCTCGGACCTTTGCTTTGGCGTCCAGGTAATCAAAACGGACGCCGGCGCGCACCACCAGGTCTTCAAAGTCCGCACGGTCCTGGACATAGGCGGCCGCCACCAGCGGTTTGTAGTTATAGGCATCCCAGAACGGGTTCTGGTCCCAGGGCAGGGAGTTATCGTACATTGACACCGAGTACTGGGTGATGTCCAGACCGGTTTTCAGCTCGTGGATTTTGGCTACGGTTCTGGTGAGGTCAAATTTGAATATCATCTGCTCGGTTGAGCGATAGTGCCAGGTGCGGTTGTCACCCTCGGTAACGAATAGTCCGGCAACGCCGTAAGGGTTGTCGGTAAGTGCATACGCCTGCATGAAGTTCTTTTTCTGTGCCGGGTAGGCATAAATGGTTTCGCCCGCCGGTGAGAGCCAGTAACTTCGCCACAGTTGTAAGACCGCTTCTTTCTTGGAGAGGCCTTCGGGATTGTTGAAAACCCAGTCTTCAGCCCGGAAGAAGTAACGGTCCCAGATGCCGGCTTTTCGCAAAAAGCCCCAGAAGCCGGAGGTGTCTGCCTGTTCGGCGTAGAAGTTGCGGACCGACCGGATGAGCGAGGTCTGGAAATAGCCTACTTTTGCTTCGTAGACCATGTCCGGAGCAAGCATATGGTTGAGGGTGACGTTGCCCTTATAAGAACGGACCCGATTGGCATAGAGTCCGCGCTGCCAGAACTTATAGGAGTTGGCGAACGCCTGCCACTGGTAATTGGAGTGGTGGCCATCCAGAGTGAGTTTCAGCCCTTCGCGGGTAAGGAAGAAGTTTTTGGGCACCTGCAGGGTTAGTTTGCCCTCCACCGCATATTCGCCGCGGGGTTGCCGAACCTTGTACAGGCAGTTGCGGTCGTCATCGGTTTTGAAATACTCGGTGGAGAGGAAGTAGCGGAGCCGGTTCCAGAGCGGTGTTGGTCCGCCCAGCGATAAGGTCAGGCGGTTGTAGCCAAAGTTGAGGTCGGGGTTGGGGAAAACCTCGTCGGTGATGTAACGGAAGCGTCCGGAGGTGGTGCTGCCACCTTCTTTGGTGACCGCTTTAATCACTCCGGACATCGCCGAGCCGTATTCGGCATCAAAACCGCCGGTAATTACTACCACCGAAGCAAGGGCGTCCGAGGTTGGTTTCGGGCTGGACCACAGGGTTCCAATCACCGCATCCTGCGCCGCGACGCCGTCCACCAGATAGGCGACGTCGTCGTAGCGCCCGCCACGGATGTGGGTCCAGCCCCTGCCCGCGGTCTGGGTTACGCCCGCCTGGAGGCCAACCAGTTCCGAGAGTTGGACCACCGGGAGCCGCTTGAATTCCTCGTCGGTGATTACCCGCTCTACGGTAACCTGACCGCGGTTTACCAGCGGTCTTTCGGCTTTAACTTCAACCGGTCCGACCTCAATTACAGTCTGGCTGAGTTTGAAGTCAATGATGGTAATGTTGTCTTGTACCACCAAGACATCAGTTACCGTCATTTCGTTATAACCGACATAAGAGGCGGTTAGTTTATACCGCCCCGGGGGGATGTTAATTATTTCGTATTCGCCGTTGGCGTCGGTGGCGGCACCGAGTTCGGTTCCGACAACGATGACGTTCACACCGATCAGCGGTTCGCCGGTTCGTTTATCGGTGACCCGACCACGGATTGTTCCCACCACCCCGGCCAGAGCGGTTCCGGCTAAAATTGCCATGCATAACGCAACAAGCGCTATGCCCTGACGCATCGGCGTAATGGTTCTCATTGGACGCCTCCTTTTACATTAATGGGAATTCCCCAAACCACGGCGTTCAATTCGCCGCCGGAATCATAAAATACCGAAAAGGGGATTTGGGCGACATAGAACCGATAAAAGCCGGGTTGGGTGAACCGAGCCTTGTTTGCCACTGCCAAACGAGAGCGTTTTCCCTGGAAGAAGATGAAATTCATTGCATCGGTCGCCGCGGTGTAGAGAGAAGTAGCCCAGAGGCTATCGCCCGCGTTATAGGTCAGGAGACCGTCGGGGTATTCGTAAAGCCGCTGCATGCCGAAGTGAAGGGTGTCCGGTCGTAGCGAGACGGTGTCTATCCGCCTGCCATTGGAGAGATAAGCGGCGAGAAGGTACGGTGCATCTTCGGGAGTGGGGGCATAAAATCTTATTCCCCCGGCCAGTTTCCACAACTGCCAGGCACCCGCCTGCTTACGCAGGACACAGCCACCGGTGGCAATTCCGTGGATGGGTTTTTCCACAGTCATAGAGGTGTCGGTGAAGAGGGTGTCATAGTACGGAAGCCGGAGGGTTTCCGATGGGGTGATGATAATGGAGTCTTTCAGATAGCGGGTGTATTTGGTGACGTGCAGACGCAGGGTTCCGGGGATGGTTTCGGACAGGGTGACGGTGGCGGTGGTTTCCTGTTTTGCGGTATCAACGGTAGCGATGAACCGGATGATGCGTTTAATTGAATCGCCGAGAAAGAGATGTTGCATTGAATCGCAGCGGTAGCGCTGTTTGAAGGGGTTGTCTCGGATCGCCTTGCGCAAGACCGAGTCCGGGACAACCCACTCCAGATACTGAAACCCTGGTATTCCGGATGAGTCTCTTTCGGCAAAATCGGTCTTGAGCAAGTCCATATTGGCCTGGACTATTGAATCAATCGCCGCGCTGTCTGCGGCATTGGGTTGCCATAGTTCGGCTGGCGGCATCCGGCCACAGCCAAAAATGCTGACGACCACAAGGATGAAGCCGGTCGCCACCAGCAAACTGCTTGTTACATTTTTCCACACAGCTTGCCTCCTTTTATCACTTTTAAAACCGGTAGAAGTTAATTTGACCCGGCCATTTCTAGAAGACAAAGTCCATCCCTGCCGGGATGACATAACGGGGATTCCTCTTCCCCGCCGGTGGTCAGAGAGCATTGTTGTTAACAACAAATTAACCTTAAATAAATAATATTCTAATGTCAAGCAAAGACAGTGGCCGGTCTAGCTGGTCGGGGTGTGATTGGATTAACTATTGTGCTTGACAGATTGCATCGTATGGGATATATTTTAAAGAGCTCTAAAGGAGGTGGAGATGACCTGGCATTATAACTGTCCTGTTTGTGGTAGTCCGATGGCGGTGGATTGGGTACGCCATAAAGAGGAGACACAGTGCCGGAAGTGTCGCACCCGTCACTATCCGCCAACACCGGACGAGGACCACTTTGCCTATATCACCGGTCAGCGCTGGCCCCCGGAGATGGAGCAGGTGGTAATTTCCCGGCGGGGTAGCGTCTGTACCGCACCGGGCTGTTTTCACGAGTACAACACCCTTGCTCTGCGTAAGCCAATCTCCCGGGGGGGAAAAATCTCCGTTGACAATCTGATTCCGTTATGCTTTCAGCATGCCCGGGACAAAGGCGACCAAGATTACGACGATTGGGTCCGGGTCTTTAAACTGGCAAAAGAGCCTGCCAACGTTTACCTTCCCGGTGACGAAATCGCCACGATTGGTGTTATTACAAACCCTGCGCCAGCAGAGCCGCCCCGGGCCGAGCCAGAACCGGAGCCGGTGGTTAGTTATGCCGAGACAATTGCCCGTGGGTATGAGGTCTATCTTGCGCCCGCCCTGGAGAACAAACCGGTCGTGGCAGCACCGTTTTTTCGCGGACCGGTGCGCCGGCTGGTGTTTGACTATGATTGGAGGGTGCGGGGCGGCTGCGAGGTCAGCGTTTTTCTGATTGCCTGGCCCCGAGGCGAGGAGCCGAAACTGGAGTCCCTGGGGGCCGAGGATTGGAACGGTTTTGCCGCGGTAAAGCGGATGGAAGTGGAGCGGGATGCCCAGGGTGAGGGGTGTGTGATGCTGGATCTGCCGGTGAGTCCGGTAGGACGCTGGACAGCGGCGGTGGTTATCAAAGGGGGCGGCAATTTTGCCATTACCCAGTTTGTTCTGGCAGGGACCGATTGATATTAAATATTTAGGAGCTGGCGCAGCCGGGCAGGGAGTTCGGGGATCGGGATCTCGGTCTGTTCGCCAGTTTGGAGGTCTTTGAGGCTATAGACTCCGCGTTGGAGTTCCTCGCCGCCAACCAGGACGCAGTAGCGGGCACCGGCGCTGTCCGCAAGGTGAAACTGACGTTTTATTTTCGGGCTGTCATAGGAGATGAGGGTGGGAATTTTTTCGGTACGCAGGGTATTGGCGAGGTCCTGTGCCGGTTTGAGTTCATCCGGTCCGGTCCAGATGATAAACACCAGTGGCCGGGCCGGGGTTTTTCCTTCCGGCATCGCCAGGAGGGTGCGTTCCAGACCGATCGCCAGACCGATTGCCGGGGTTGGTGGTCCGCCAAACTCCGCGACAAGATAGTCATATCTGCCACCACCGCCCAGGCTGTTCTGGCTGCCCAGCCGGGATGAGCTAAACTCAAAAGTGGTCCGGTTATAGTAATCCAGTCCCCGGACCAGGCGGGGGTCAATCTCCCAGGGGCAGGTGCAGCTTTTCAGGGCGGCAATGAGTTCACCAAAATGCTCGGCGCACTCCGGGCAGAGGTGGTCTTTCGGAATCGGCGCCGCCTTCAGTACCTCCTGGCAGGTTGTCTCTTTGCAGTCAAATGTGCGCAGTGGATTGACGGTTAACCGGTTCTGACAGTCTGGGCAGAGTTTTTCTTTTTTCGTGCTGAGGAACAGGGACAGTTTTGCCCGGTAATCCGGACGGCATTTCTGGCAGCCGATGGAGTTTACCCGGACAAGGCAATCGGCGATTCCGAGCCGGTGGAAAAATTGACCGCCAAGTTGAATGACCTCGGCGTCAACCCGGGGGTTCGTTTCGCCAATCGCCTCTATTCCCAGTTGGTAGAACTCCCGGTAACGGCCTTTCTGGGGTCGACTGTAGCGAAAGCAGGGGGTAATGTAAAACAGCCGGCAGGGGATGCGGAGTTTGTTTTCCAGCACCGCCCGCACCACACCGGGGGTTCCTTCTGGTTTGAGGGTCAGGTTTCTTCCTGCCCGGTCGGTAAAGGTGTACATCTCCTTCTGAACGATGTCCGAGGCGCTGCCCGAAGACTTGATGAAAATTTCGGTATGTTCAAAGGTGGGTGTGACAATCTCTTCATAGCCATACAGTTGGGCGAGTTCCCGAAAGGTGTTCTCCACCAGAAACTTTTTGGCGCTGGCCGGCGGGACAAAGTCCTGGGTGCCTTTGGGACGACCTGATTTGAGCACGGCTACTTTAATCGGTTTGCCAGTTCATAACTCAGGATGCCCAGTCCGAGACCGATGAGGTTGGAGAGAAGGTCAACGGTGTTGTACTCGCGGCCGGTGGGAATGAACTTCTGGATGAACTCGGTGCCGAATGCCAGCGGGGCACTGAGCAGAATACCTGTCCAGGGCAGCGCCGCCTGTCCCAGGACGCCCATAATTACAAACATACCGGTGTGAATAGTCTTGTCCAGACCGCGTTTGAGCAACGGGTGGGGTTTGCCAGTAGGAATGGAGAGGGCGATGACGGTGAATATTATCCAGACGGCAAAGAGTACCCGGCTGAATGTGCGTTTACGCGCCACCCTGTTTTTCTCCGCGGACAATGTCTTTTATCCGCATCAGGCGGACCAGGTCCTGGCGCTCGGTCTCTGCCAGTTTAAAGGTTATTGCCCGCACAGTTTCTTCAATAGAAGGGATCAGCACAAACTCCAGGGCGTTGACCCGGCGTCGGGTGCGCTCCAGTTCCCGGGCGATAATCTCCAGCGCCTTTTCCTTTTCCGCCAGGAGAAACAGAGAGTCAAGCAGTTCTGCCAGTTTTTTGATGCCCAGGTCAAGTTCCGCCGAGGTGAAGGCGAAGCCGTAGCAGCGGATGCGTCCGGATACGGTTTTGGTGAATACCGGCACCGGGATGTTGAGAATGGTTCTGGTGCTTATCTGGACCGTTACCTGCCGGGTTGGTGCCATGACCGCTTCGTCAAGGAACCGGGGGTCAAATGCCCCGCGGGCGAGCGCGAACCGGGCGAGGACCAGTTGCATCTGTTCTTCCACCCGGGCGCGGTGGGAACGGATGTCGGCGATGAGTTCCAGAAGCCGGCGCATCAGTTCTTCCTGTTTGTCTTTTAGCAGTTTGTGCCCGCGGCGGGCGATGGCGAGCCGACGCCGCAGTTTTAACAGTTCCATCCGGGTGGCGCTGACCGCAAGTTTCATTTCTTCTCCCGGGTGAAAGGGATCCGCAGGACGACCAGGTTTTGATTCTGATTTAACCGTTCGGCGACGACAAACAGGTCGCGGTCAAAAAGCAGTCCCCGGCCCCGGGCACCTTTACCGATGGTGATATGCCGTTCCCAGATGGAGGTGGCACCGGGCACATATTCATAAAGAAGCACCTGGCGTCCCCGAGGTGCAATCAGACTGCCGACGACAAAAATCTCTCCTTTTGTGGTGATAAAGACATCCTCTCCTTCGGCCTGGGCGTTTTCGCCGTAAGCCACCTTACGTACCGCCCCCCCATCCGGTGCATACTCCAGAATAACACAGCGCACCGAGTCGGTCAGCCGGGCGGTGCCCACCGCAACGATATTGCCGAACTGGTCTACCGCCAGACCGCCCGGCTCGTCATTGCCACCGGAGTCGTAGTAACGGGTCCAGAGGGTATCGCCATTCGGTTTCAGGTGGAGAATACATATATCGGTATCGGTTTCCTTTTTCAATATGCCGAGAACGGTTAGGTTTCCCTTTGGGTCGGCGGCAACCCTTTTCCCTTCGGCTGGAGCGTTCAGGTGATAGCCCCGGCTCCAGCGGGTTTTTCCATCAGGGTCAAGACGGGCAACAAACACATCGGTTTTTTCTCCAGTCTGCACCCCACCACAGATGACAATGGCGGTGTCCGGTGCGGTGATGCCGTTAGCCCAGGTGCTAGCACCGAGAACGAGCCCCTTTTTCCAGATCGTTTTACCCTGCGGGTCGATCTTCACCACCAATGCCAGGGTGGTTTCATAAGGCTGGGCATAACCACAGATCAGCAGGTTGTTATTACTATCAAGGCAGGCCTGTTTGCAGATACTGAACCGTCCTTCAGCAAAACTGCGCCGTCCGAGCAGGTTTCCCTTTCGGTCAAGAAACTGGGCGAAACAGACACAGCGTCCGGTTTCCGCTTTTCCCTGGGTTCCGGTAACAATAATCCGGTCGCCATCAGAGAGGATAGCGCTGGGCGATTCATCGGTCCCGGTTTCTATTACCCGCTGCCAGGAGACCGCCGGTTTACCGCATTGGGTAAAAAGGAGCGCTTCTGAAAAAATAATCACCGGCAGGGCAATAAGCAAAATCGAAGGCGACCACCATCTTTTGTTGAGCAGAATGGGTTGCAAGCGCAGAATCATAAACCGTTTCTCAAAAGTCTTTTAATCAATTTACCAAAATCGGGTGAAAAGTCAAATTGCCCGCTTTAACGCGCACAGTTTTTGATTCGGCAGGAAAAACCGGGACCATATCCGGGACGGTCCCCTCCACCGTTACCCCGGCAGTATTTTAAGTTTCTTTTAATTTTC
>CAYPNB010000011.1:0-66785 GCA_964412225.1 uncultured bacterium
AAACATGCGCTATGATACTGTTGGGAAACAATTGATACTTGATGCCTTTGAAAAATCTGGAGATAGGTATTGTTATACTCTTCAGATTGACAAGAGAGAAAAAGAACTTATTAAAGAAATCAAAAAATTGGCAAGTGACATAAATAATCTCATCAAAGAAGATACAGAGACTTTACCGCGGATTTATTTTGATAAACACTTATATGTGCCGATATTACTTCAAAGTAAGAAAATAGACAAAATCTCTCCCGCGGGTTTAGTGGAAAGCGAACAGAAGTTTGTGCTAGGGTTAAGGGAGTATTTGAAAAGGCATAAAGATAAATTTCCGGTTGAGGTATATCTTTTAAGGAATTATCCCTTTTCTGGGGTTGGTTTTCAGCTTCAGTGGTCAGGATTCTATCCTGATTTTATTATGTGGATAAAAAGGGGCGGGCAACAAACCATTGTCTTTATAGACCCCAAGGGTTTAGAACACACAAGGAGGCTGGATGACGAGAAAATCGAATTTGCCCGATCGATTAAGGATATAGAGAGGAAACTTAAAAGGGCCGATATCCGGTTGGAGTCGTTTATTTTTTCGGCCACTCCTTGGGAGAGATTAAGAAGGGGGACGGCGAACGGTGGTGATCAAGAAGAATACGAAAACCACCATGTGCTGTTTTTGGATGATCGCAACTGGCCGGAAAAGTTGTTTAAATTAATCGGGCAGTCGTAATTTTCTTTTTTAACAATTGGGGTCAATTACCAGTAACCGGTTTCCGGGGGCGCTGGTTTCTGTTTGAGCGGGAGGGGTAATTCAAGCGGCGGTTGCCGGGGGGTGATTTTTGTAGTAACCTGAAGGGCGGATATGAGCAGGGCGTCGGCGATTGTTCTGGTTTTCGTCTGGTGCGCGCAGGCACAGGTGGCGGGTCCAGAACAGATGGTCAAGGGGATGAATTTTATTCGGTTCGGGGCTGACTACGCCTATGATTCACAGCGGGCGTATGAGTCGCTGGAGCGGTTGCGGGCAACCGGGGTTAACTGGGTGGCAATTGTGCCGGTGTGGTGGATGGCGGATACCGGGAGTGCTGAGGTTTTCTGGTTGAGCGGTCGTTCACCAGGTGATGGAGAGGTGAGGCGGATTATTCGCCGGGCGCATGATTCCGGGCTTAAGGTTTTGTTGAAGCCCGAGGTGCACTGTATCAGCGGGGTGGAGCAGAGAGAGCACGACCCGCCGGATAGCAGTTGGTTTGTTTCTTACCAGGTTTTTCTTTTGCGCTACGCCGGGATTGCCCAACAGACCGGGTGTGAGATGTTTGCCATCGGGACCGAACTGGATCGAACTGCGGATGAGCCCTGGGAGGTGGCGCGGTGGGAGGCTTTGATTCGGGAGGTGAGGCGGCGGTATTCAGGGCAATTGGTTTATGCCGCGGATTGGCGGATGTATCAGAGTATCTCTTTCTGGGGGTTGCTGGATTTTATCGGCATCAATGGCTATTTTCCGGTTGGGGCGGAGAGAGGGGCGGATACGTGGTCCGATAGGTTTAATTGTTTTGCCGCGGGGTGGAAGCGGTGGGTGGCGCAGATTGACAGTTTCTGGAAAGGTCAGGGGGATTCAAGCAAGCCAATAGTGTTTACCGAGATTGGTTACCGGAGTGTATCCGGTGGCGGGCGCTATCCGGGTGAGGATACGATTTCCGGAAGTTTTGATGAGGAGGAGCAGCGTTCTGGTTATCTCGCCGCTTTGCACTCTTTGCTGGGAAAGTTCTGGTTTGCCGGCTGGTTCTGGTATTGCTGGACAACCGACCCGGATCAGGGCGGGGCGGGCGATTTGAGTTATAGCCCGAGGCAGAAAAGGGCGCAGGAGGTGCTGCGGCGCTGGAATGCCAGTATCGGTTCGCATCGGGGGTTCTGTTTTCCCAGTACCGATGACTTTGTGTATTTTTCTCCCCGGACCTATCAGGCGCTGGATTCGCTGGTTCAGCATCACGCCAACTGGGTGGCGATAAATGTCCGCTGGATGATGGCTGATACCGGGGTTAACTACGGGTATATCAGACCGGTAGCCGGGCAATCGCCGATCGATGGCTCAATCCGGGCGGTGATTGATTCGGCTCATCGGCTGGGGTTGAATGTGGCTTTAAACTGTTATATCGCTCCGATTAACGGGGTGTGGTGTGGCAGGCACAATCCAGATGGAAACGGTAAATGGTTTCGGGATGAGTCGGTGTATGTGAGTTATTGTGCCCGTCTTGCCGAGGCGGAAAGCGTTGAGATGCTCGTGGTCGGGCTGGAGATAGACGGAACGATGGACAGTGTCTATGAGGCGGAACTGTGGCGGCGGATGATTCTGCCGGTGGTGCGGCAGGTCTATTCCGGACCGCTGGCTTATGGTGCTTCCAGTAGTGTTGTCCATCCTTATTTCTGGGACGGGGTGGATTTCTGTGGTGTTCAGGGGTATTTGGGGCTGGCGACGGGTTCTGATTATGCCGGGCAATATCCGGCTGATACCGCTTATGACCAGCGTCCCGGGGTTGAGGACCTGGTAGAAAGGGGCAAATACTCCTGGCAGCGGTGGTGGATTCCCTGGATTGAGAAATGGTGGTACCGAGTTAATGAGAAGCCGGTTTTGTTTACCGAGATTGGTTATCGCAGTCTGGACAGCACCGCGGTGCACCCGGCATATGACTACTGGTATGGCTGGCGAAAACTGCCTTCGGATACCGAGGCGGTTACCCGGCAAAGGCTTTACTCGGTCTGTTTTCCGGTGGATACCATTACCGGTTATATCGTTGGTGATTCCGGGATAATTCTTAAGACAACGGACAGCGGTTCTACCTGGCGTTTTTGCCGTTCCGGGACCGGGGACAATTTGTATTCGGTGCACTTTGTGAGCCGGGATACCGGTTATGCGGTTGGCGCGAATGGCGTGATTTTGAGGACAACCGACGGCGGGATCAGTTATGAGAACATTGCGGTGGCGGGGCTGGAGGTGGATTATTACTCGGTCGGTTTTTCTGATGATGGTCGCCTTGGTTATGTTGTTGGTGAGGGGGGTGTAATTTTGAAAACCAGCGATAGCGGTGATTTCTGGCAGCGGCTGGTCGGAGTGCTGCCCGCCGGGGAGACGGTGCGGTTGCGTTCAGTTGGTTTTGTTTCCGGCAGCAGCGGTGGTCTGGGGAGGGTGGCTTATGTTGTCGGCGACCGGGGTACAGTGCTCAGGACCACCGATGCCGGGGTGTCCTGGCATAAGTTAAACATTCCGGTAAAGGTGAACCTCAACGATGTGGAGTTTGTTTCTTCCCGGACCGGTTTTATTGTTGGCGACAGCGGGGTTGTGCTTTACACTACTGACCGCGGTAGGAGCTGGTCAGTTTATCAACTGCGAGACCGGACCCGGAACCTTTACTCGGTTTCGGTGCCCGAGCCCGATTCCGCGCGGTTCATTGTCGGGACAGACGGGATTATTCTCCGGGCGGGTGACGATTGGTCTCTGGATGGCGCTTTCCAGGTTTATCTGTTCGGGCGGCACCGTCCGACATTGCGTTCGGTCCAGTGCCGGCTGGTGCCCCGGGCCGGGTATTATGACCTGGTGGGTTTTGCGGTTGGTGATTCCGGGATGATCCTCAAGACTTCCAGCGGGGGCAGGATGCGGGTTGATTTCAATGAGCAGGCAAACTGTTATGAGGCGGCGTTCCGGGCATTCTGGAAAGACCCGGTCCAGCCGAGACCGTTGCCCTGGTTTTACGGTTTTCACTTCTGGAAGTGGCTTACCGAACCGGTGCCCCTTGATAATGAGCACGAGGCGCAGTTAGACGATTATACGCCGCAGCAGAAAAGGGCGGGCGAGGTTGTCCGGAAGTGGTTTAAGCCGATGCGGTGACCGGTTGGGGAAAAAGTGAGCGGTCAGGGTAAGTTATCACCTCTTGACTTGGTAAAGAATTTAACATATTCTGACACTATGAAGATAATTTTAAGCCTTTTTTTGGTCGTTTTGCCGGCGTGGGGGGTGCTTTACCACGTTGACCAGCCGGTGGCGATTTCTCTTGCCCACGGTGAGTATTATGCCGGATTGAGGATGTGGGGAGAGGGCGGGGTGCTGATGCGGTTTGCGGTCGGGCTTTTTGACCGGTTAACCATGGGTATGTCCTATAGTGCTAATCGGGTGATTGGGAGCGGGACACCGGAACTGGCGCGACCGCGTCCGGAACTATTGGTGCGGATAGCAATTCTGAAGGAGATGGGGTATGCGCCAGATCTGGTTTTTGGGTTTGAGAGCCAGGGTTATGATTACTGTAACGGCGACCGGTTTACGGTGAAGGAGAAGGGGGTTTTTCTGGCGATGGGGAAGACAATAGAGGCAAGCCGGACTTATTGTGAACTGGGGGCAAACTGGTGGCAGGGGTTTAACGGTTTTATTGTGTTGAATCAATTACTGCCTGGCAATTGCGAGTTGATTTTTGAACTGGACCCGGGGTTGAATGACCTGCCCAGGGACGGCAAGTGGCGGGGCGGCTGGTTTAACATCGGGTTTGCCTGGACATTTCAGGAGCGGTTGCGGATGGGGTTTGCGGTGCGGGACATTTTCGGCAATCAGGAGCGGACCCGGTTGAATCGGACAATTGACATTTCTTTTCAGGAGAGTTTTTAGGAGGCGAGATGGATATTAAAAGTTTTCTTAAGGGAATTAACGGGTTTAAGCCGCTGGACGAGAGCGCCCTGGAGCGGATCGCAAAAATTGCCCGGCTGGGCAGTGTAAAGGCAGGTGAACCGGTTGATGTCCAGGGGGAGCCGGCAAAGAAGTTTTATATTCTGGTTTCCGGCCGGCTGGCGGTGATTTTGACCCTGGATTTTGGTGTGGCCCATCAGACCTATCAGGTTACCACTCTTGGACCGGGCGATATGTTTGCCTGGTCAGGGCTGGTCGGCAATCCTTATTATACCGCAGGAAGCCGGGCGATTACCGATTGTACCTATCTGGAGTTTGAGGTCCAGGAACTGGAGCGGTTGTTTGATGAGGACCCCCGGTTGGGTTATGTGGTGATGCGGCTGGTAGCGCAGACAATCGCGTCGCGGTTGCGGCACATTCAGTTGCAACTGGCACAGCAATACGCGCTGCGGGAGTCGGACGAAGCCTGAAGACCAATGCCCGCCCGGGGAATTACCACAAAAAAAGAGGCTGCCGGAGTGCGCCAATCTGATGGTGAGCAGCAGGCAGGGCCGGGGTTTGTCGTTGCGATTGATGGCCCGGCCGGTTCCGGGAAGTCAACAACTGCCCGGTTGTGTGCCCGGGAGTTGGGGTTTTTCTACATTGATACCGGGGCGATGTATCGGGCGGTGACACTGAAGTTGCTGGAGAGCCGGTTTCCTTTGTCCGGTTCCCGGTGCCGGCTGGCAGAACTTCTGGCCCGTACCCGGATTGAATTGGAGTGGCACGGGGAGAAACTGCGGGTGAGGCTGGATGGCCGGGATGTAACCGAGGCGATAAGGAGCCCGGCGGTGAATCGGCTGGTTTCGCCGGTGAGTGCGCTCCGGGTGGTGCGGGAGCGATTGGTGGCAGAACAACGGCGGCTGGCAAAGGGAAGGGATGTCGTCTGTGAGGGACGGGATATTGGCAGCGTGGTTTTTCCCGGGGCGGATTTGAAGGTTTTTCTGGACTGCAATCTGGAGGAACGCGCCCGGCGCCGGGAAGAGGAGTTGCGGGGGTTAGGTGCGAAAGGGGTGAGCGGTGCCGCGGTGAGGAAAAATATCCTTGAGCGGGACCGGATTGACAGCGGTCGCCGGCTGAGCCCATTGCGCCGGGTGCCGGATGCGGTCCTGGTTGACACCACCCATCTGACAATTGAGGAGCAGGTGGCGGTGGTGTGTGCGCTTGTCCGGCGCCGCCGGGCAGGAACCGGATGAGACTGCGGTGGCGGCTGGCATGGTTTTTGACCTATCCGCTGGCGCGGTTATTGCTTCCCCTGCGGGTGGAGGGAAGAGAACGGTTGAGCAGTGGGGGGCAGATCATTGCCGCGAACCACACATCAAATTTTGACCCGTTGATTATCGGCTGGGCTGCGGCAAGGGAGATTTATTTTCTGGCCAAGGAGGAGTTGTTTTCTTACCGTCCGTTTGCCTGGTTGATTTGGAACTGGAACGCCCTGCCGGTGGCAAGAGGAGGGGTTGATTTAAAGGCAATGCGCCGGTGTTCGGCGGTCCTGCGTCGGGGGCAGACGCTGGTTTTGTTTCCGGAGGGGACAAGGAGCCGGAGTGGCGAGATCGGCGGGTTTAAGCCCGGGGTCGGAATGCTGGCGGTGATGAACCGGGCACCGGTGGTGCCGGCGTATATCAGCGGGATGAGCCGGTCAATTGTTTCCTACTGGGTGGACCGGGATTTTGTCCGGCAGGGCTGGCGGAGGAAGCCCGCTGGTTGCGTAAGGATAAGGGTGCGTTTTGGCGAGCGTGTGGACCCGGTGGGTTTTCCCGCGAACCGGGAGGGTTATGAGCAGATGACCGCCGTGATTGAGGAACGGGTGCGCCAGCTCGCGGCAGGCGGAGAGGGATGATTTTATGCCCCGGGTGATGGTGGCAAAGCCAACCGGTTTTTGTTTTGGGGTGGAAAGGGCGATCCGGCTGGCAAGGGCAGGTTTGAACCGGTTCCAACGAGTCTGGACCTATGGCGAGATTGTGCACAATCCCCAGGTTTTGGCAGAACTGGCAGCGGCAGGGATAAGGCCAATGCGCCGGTGGCGGGATTTACGCGGAGGGGCGCTGGTGATCCGGGCGCACGGCTGTCCACCGGCGGTGATTGAGCGGTGTAAGAAGGAGGGGATCGCGGTAATTGATGCCACCTGCCCTTATGTGCGGCGGGTGCAGAGTGTGGCACGCCGGCTTGCCGGTGAGGGTTATCAGGTGGTGGTGGTGGGCGAGCGGAATCATCCCGAGGTGAGGTCAATTTTAGCCGCGGCTGGAAAGGGGGCACGGGTTTACACACCGAATTTAAAACTGCGGGGGAAGGTCGGGGTGGTTGCTCAGACGACGATAAGCCGGGAGGGGTATAAGGCAACAGTTGCCAACCTGCTGAATTTACGCTATACTGAAGTTCGGGTTTTTGATACTGTCTGCGCAGAGGTAAGCGCCCGCCAGACAGCAACCGAGTGGCTGGCGCGGAAGGTGGAGGGGGTAATTGTGGTTGGGGGCAGGAACAGCGCCAATACCACCCGGCTGGCAGAAATTGTTGCCCGGGCCGGAAAGCCGGTAGTTCATGTCGCAACCGCGGCAGAACTGGACCTGAAGCAGTGGAGGCGGTTTTCCCGCGTGGGAGTGGTGGCGGGTGCTTCTACACCGGCGTCGGCGGTAGCAGAAATTACCCGAATTTTAAAAAATTCCGGTTGTCCGGAAGTAAGGGCAACCGAGTTTAAGGAGGTCAGTTAATAATGGCAGAAGGGTTTAACGAAAGGTCAACCACCGCTCAGACGGGTGGCATTTACGATGCGTCTTTTCCGACATTCCGGGCCGGAGAGATTGTTACCGGAACTATTGTTAAGCGGTTAGCGAACGCAGTGCTGGTTGATATCGGGTTAAAGGCAGAAGGGGTTTTGCCGATGGAGGAGTTTCGCAATCCCGATGAGGCGATGGAAGGGGCGAAAATCCAGGTCTACATTGACGCCTTAGAGGACAAGGACGGTTTCCCGGTCATCTCCAAAAAGAAGGCGGATTTCCAGTTGGCCTGGGAGACGATCAAGCAGAAATCGGAGAGCGGGGAGCCGGTTACCGCCCGGGTGCTGCGCCGCGTGAAGGGCGGTTTGTCCGTTGAGATTGTCGGGCTGGATGCGTTTCTGCCCGGTTCCCAGGTTGACATCAGGCCGGTGCCGAATTTAGACGAACTGGTCGGCAAGGAGTTTGAGGTGCGGATTCTTTCGGTTAACTGGCACAAGAAGAACATCGTGGTGTCCCGGCGCGTGCTTCTGGAGGAGCGGCAGGAGGCTTTGCGGCGGGAGTTGCTCTCCCGAATTCAGGTCGGGGATGTTGTTGAGGGGACAGTTAAGACGGTTACCGAGTTTGGTGCCTTTATTGATATCGGGGGTGTTGATGCCCTGCTCCACATCTCGGATTTGGCCTGGGTGAAGGTGGTTCATCCTTCTGAGGTGGTGGATGTGGGACAGAGGTTGAAGGTGAAGGTGCTTTCGGCAGACCCCAATACCGGTCGGATTACCGTCGGTCTGAAGCAGTTGACAGTCCATCCGTGGGAGAAGGTGGAGGAAAAATATCCGATTGGTTCCCGGGTGAAGGGACGGGTGACAACCCTGGCGGAGTACGGTGCCTTTGTGGAACTGGAGAAAGGTGTGGAGGGACTGATTCACATATCGGAGATGTCCTGGACGAAGTCAATTCACCATCCGGCACAGGTTCTGGCGGTAGACCAGGAGGTGGAGGCGGTGGTGCTGAATATTGACAAGGAGAACCGCCGGATATCGCTGGGATTGAAGCAGACGATGCCCGACCCTTGGTCGGTGATTGATGAGCGGTATCGGATTGGGCAGCGGGTGAGCGGTAAGGTGAAGGCTTTGAAGGAGTTTGGTGCCTTTGTGGAACTGGAGGAGGGGATTGAGGGATTAATTCACAACAACGACCTCTCCTGGACCAAGCGGGTGAAGCACCCCCGGGATATCCTGAAGAAAGGGCAGACCGTTGAGACCATCATTCTGGAGATTGACAAGGAGAACCGCCGGATCGCCCTGGGGTTGAAACAGACCCAGGAG
Organism: uncultured bacterium; assembly: GCA_964412225.1. Lineage (GTDB taxonomy): Bacteria > Hydrothermota > Tepidihabitantia > Tepidihabitantales > Tepidihabitantaceae > CAYPNB01. The sequence goes on from CAYPNB010000011.1 coordinate 8,724, forward strand.
GACCCATTCTATAGACTCAGTCAGGAGTTGAAGGAGGGTGATGAGATCCGGGCGCGGATTGTTGATATTCCTAAACCCGGGGTGGTGGTAAGTTTGAACTACGGGATTGAGGGGTTTGTGCCGCTGAGTCAACTGGCGCGCGGTGAGGGGAAAAAGGTGAAAGAGAACTATCAAATTGGTGAGGAGTTGATCCTGAAGGTGCTGCGGGTTGACCTGAATAACCGGCGGGTGACGCTGAGCGAAAAGGCGCTCCAGCCGCAACCGGAGCAACAAGAGAAACCGGAAAAGGCGCCCGAGGAACCACCGCCAGATAGGTTCACCCTGGAAGACCATCTACGAGATTTTAAGGACTTTTGATTTTCCGGCCGGGCAGGGAGATGGCAGTTACCGCCATCATCTGTTTGTCAGGAGAGGGGGGGCGGTGATATCCGCACCGATGACCGCTGCTGTCCTTACCGTTGGCTGTCGGCTCAATCAGGCAGAGAGCGATTGTCTGCGGGGTGTTTTGCGTGACCGGGGGTTCCGGATAGCCGACGAGCCCGCCGGGGCGGATGTTGTTTTTGTCAATACCTGTACCGTTACCGGTAATGCGGACCGGAGTTCAATGGCGCTGATTCGCCGGGTGTGCCGGCTTACACCCAAACCCCGGGTGGTGGTGCTGGGCTGTCTTGCCGAACGGGCGGGTGATAGCCTGACGGCGATTCCAGGGGTGGATGAGGTGTGGAGTAATCAGAGGAAGCAGGCGGAGATCGTGGATGCCTTTCCGTTGCCGGTGCGGAGCCGGGCGTTGCTCAAAGTGCAGGACGGCTGTGACCAGGGCTGTCGGTATTGTGTGGTTAGCCTGCTGCGCGGGACGCCGGTTTCCCTGCCGCCCGAGATGGTGCAGGAGCGGTTGGAACGACTTGTTGCTCAGGGTGTGGGCGAGGTTGTGCTCACCGGATTGAATCTGGGGAAGTATTCGGCGGCAGGAATTGGGCTTGCCGGTCTCATCGCCAGTTTGTTGAAGGTCCCGGGTCGGTTTCGGTTGCGACTGGCTTCGCTGGAGCCGGATAGTTTTGACGAACGGTTGTTTGCGGTAATTGGCGACCAGCGGATCTGTCCGCATTTTCACATTCCGTTGCAGAGCGGGGATGAAAAGTTGCTGGCGGCGATGGGCAGAAATTACACCAGTGCCCAGTATGCCCGGTTAATTGAGCGGTTGCTGGCGGTGCGACCGGATGCCAATATCGGCGCTGATGTGATCGTCGGTTTCCCGGGTGAGGACAGCGGTTCCTTTGAGCGGACCAAGGCGTTTCTGGAGCGGTTGCCGATTGCCTATCTTCACGTATTTCCTTATTCACCCCGGCCGGGCACTCTGGCGGTCGGTTATGGTGACCCGGTGCCGCGGGAGGTGAAGGCGGAAAGGGTTGCCCTGTTGCGCCAGTTTGCCCGGGAACGACGGTGGGCTTATGCCCGACGATTTAACGGGACAGTGCGGGAGGCGGTGCTGGAGCCGGGCGGGCGGGCACTTACCGATAACTACCTGCGGCTTTTCTGTCCGGAATTGGCAGGGGTTAAATGTCGGTCCCGGCATCTGGTTCGGTTACGGATTGAGGTGCACGGGGAAGATTTGTTAGGGAGACAGGAGGATTTATGAAAAAAAGTTTAGCCCGGGCGTTAATTTTTCTTATGAGTGTGGCGGCGCTGGCCACCGGCCGAGAGGTTAAAATCGGGTATGTGAATTCCGAAGAGATTATCTCCCGCTATGAGGCGGCGATAGCGGCGAAAAGGGAGCTTAACGCCGAGATTGCCAGGTATGAGGCAAAGGCGGAGTCTTTAAAGGCGGAGTACGAGCAGGCAAAAGAGGAGTACGAGTCCCAGCAACTATCGCTTTCTGAGGAGGGCAAGCGGGCAAAAATGGCAGAAGTGGAGAGCCGCAAGCGCCGCTATGACAGTTATCTTAAAGAGATCTATGGTAAGAACGGCAAGATTGAACAGAAAAACCAGGAGTTGCTGGCGCCGATTGTGCAGCAGTTTGATTCAGCGGTGAGCAAGGTGGCACAGGAAGAGGGTGTTGTCCTGGTTCTGGATGCGACCAAGGCGGGAATTATTTACAGTGAGCCGGGGTTGGATTTAACCGCCCTGGTGCTGGAGGAGTTGAACCGACGTTATGCACCGATGCCGACAACCGGTCCGGTGAAAAAGGTTTACGCGATTATGCCGATTTACGAAAGCAACGACCAGGCACAGCGGGATAAAATCGGGAGCCAGATTCGGAGTTTTGTCAATACCCTGATCGGTACCAAGCCCAATACCGAGATGATTCCCGACCGTAAGGTGGACGAGGTGGTGGTAAGCCGGGGTTATCGCGGACAGCAGGTTCAATTTGACCAGACCCTGGATATCGGTCGGTCGCTGGATGTGGACTATGCGGTTTTTGGCGAGTGTCGCAAAGAGGACCGCCGGATTCAATTTAAACTGACAATTGTTGATATCCGTACCGGCACCCTGCTCCAATCCCAGGAGGGCGAGGCGGAAAGGCCCGAGGTGTTGCAGGAGCGGGTGAGCCGGGTGGTGCAGACGCTTTACAGCAAGATCCAACGGTAACGGTAGGCAACCCGGTCCTGGAGGGCAGGAACTTGGGCAAAAACTACATTGCACCCGGCGCCAGGATTGCGGAGTCGGCACAGCTGGGCCCTTTTGTATATATCGGTCCGGAGGTTGAGGTTGGTGCCGACAGTTTTATCGGCGCCAATGTTACTATCTGGACGAGAGTGAAAATCGGCCGGCGGGTGAGAATCGGGCCCGGCACGGTGATTGGCTGGGAAGGGTTTGGATATGAAAGGGTGGCAGATGGTTATCAACGGATTGAGCACCCCGGCTGGGTGGTGATTGAGGACGAAGTTGAAATCGGGCCCAATGTTACAATCGCCCGGGCAAAACCGGGTCGGGAGACCAGAATCGGGCAGGGGACAAAGATTGATGCCCTGGTGCACATCGGTCACAATGTCCGGATCGGCAAAAATTGTATTATCGTTGCCCAGAGTGGGATTGCGGGTAGTGCGGTGCTCGGTGATGGGGTGATAATTGCCGGGCAATCCGGGGTGAAAGACCATATTGAGATTGGTGCCGGCAGTGTGATTTACGCCAAATCGGCGGTTTTTCGATCTGTGCCACCGAACAGCCATTACTGGGGGATTCCGGCCCGGCCATTCAATGATATGCGGCGGTTCTGGGCGAGGCTGTGGCAGATGTTCGGAAGAGAAAAATGAGCGGTTTTACCATCGCCCGCCGGGTTGCTTTTGCCGGTTTCGGATTGCGGTCGCGCCGGCGGGTGCGGATGACAGTTGCCCCGGCGGCAGCGGGCAGCGGCATTACTTTCAATCAGGGGCTGAGGGCGGATTTAGAGTTCGCCCGGGTTGAAGAAAACTGTACTTGGTTGAAGGGCAAAGCTGGGGCGTTGGCCCAGGTGGAACATTTTCTTGCCGCCTGTTATGGTCTGGGGGTGAGCGACATCGCGGTAGCGGTTGACGGCGAAGAGATGCCGTTCGGCGATGGCAGCGCGCTGCCTTTTGTCCGGTTTTTACAGCGGGCAGGGCGCCGACCGGTAGTTTCTGAAAGGAGGCCGTTTTTGTTGTCCCGACCGGTCGGGGTGAAGAAGGGAAAGCGGTTGATTGTTGCCCTGCCGGCGAAGCGATTACGGGTGAGCTGTGTTGTGACCACTGTGCCCGGTAAAGGAACAGAAACAGGAGAGCAGTTTTTTGCCACCGCTATTAGCCCGGCTGTTTTTACCCGCGAGGTGGCGCCGGCCCGGACATTCGGACTCTGGCCAGAGTCAATGGTTAAGTGGCTGGAGCGCCGGCTTGGTTTCCGGTTACAGTCCCGGGCGGGAATTGTGTTTCCGGTACGGTTTCGTTTTGATAACGAGTTCTGCCGACATAAAGTTCTGGACCTTCTTGGCGACATCAGTTTGCTTGGCCGGGAGTTACGAGCAGAAATTTTTGCCTTTCAACCCGGTCACCGTTTGAATTTGAGACTGGTCAGAAAATTAAGAGCAATGGAGGTATGATGGCTGATTTTATTGAGGTCCGGGATTTTTTGCCCCATCGGGAGCCATTTCTTTTCATTGACGGTGTGGCACGACTGGCAGAGAACGAAATTGAAGCGTGGCGGGAGGTTAAGCCGGAGGAGTTTTACTTTGCCGGGCATTTTCCCGGTAATCCGATTCTGCCCGGTGTGGTGATGGTGGAGGCGATCGCCCAGGCGGGGATTCTTCTGGCCATTGCCCGGGACCCGGCACAGAAGGGAAAGACACCGCTGTTTGCCGGAATTGAGCGGGTGCGGTTTCGCCGGATTGTGCGGCCGGGTGAGCGGTTACGGATTGTGGCGCAGATTCTTCAGGCAAAGGCAGGGGTATATAAAATTGAAGGCCGGGTTTTTGCCGGCGAGGAACTGGCTTGCGAGGCAACGATAACCGGTGCGGTCCGGTAATTCATCCGACCGCTGTTGTTGATGAGGGGGTGGTGTTAGGGGACGGGTGTGAGGTGGGACCTTTTTGCCGGTTTACCGGCAGGGTCCGAGTTGGTCCGGATTGCCGGTTCGGTACCGGCGTGGTGATAGGAACCGAGCCGATGGATAGAAACTTTCAAGGGGAAGATTCCGGTGTTTTAATCGGCGCCGGCAATGTTTTCTTTGAATACGTTACGGTGCATCGTGCCACTGGTGATGGCAAGATGACGGTAGTCGGGGACAGTAATTACATTATGAGTTATGTCCATATCGCCCACAACTGCCGGGTTGGCAATAACTGCACTTTAACCAGTGGTGTGCAACTTGGTGGTTATACCGAGGTCGGCGACGGTGCCAATCTGGGCGGTCTGGTCGGGGTGCATCAGTTCTGCCGAATTGGTTCGCGCGCGATGGTCGGTGCCCATTCTTATGTGAACCGGGATATCCCGCCGTTTATGCTTGCCGCAGGAAGGCCTTGCCGGGTGCGGGGGGTTAATCGGGTCGGCTTACAGCGGGCCGGAGTGTCCGACGAGAGGGTGGCCCAGATTTCTGCCGCCTTTCGGTTGCTCTATCGCTCGGGGTTGATTTTAAACGCAGCGCTGAAGCGGATAGAACAGGAGCTGGATACCACCTGTCCGGAGATAAGGTTATTGATTGAGTTCTGCGGTTCTTCGGTCCGGGGGATAGAACTGCGCACCGGTCCAGAGGAGGAGTGAGTTATGGATTACCGTTCCGCGGTCAGGTTTCTTGATTCGCTGGTCAATTACGAACGTCAGACAAAGCCGAGAAATGAGTTTAAACTGGATAATATCCGCCGGCTATTAAATCTGGCTGGGAACCCCCAGGAGCGATTGGGAAAGGTAATTTTGATTGCCGGAACAAAGGGTAAGGGGTCGGTTTCATATCTGGTTGAGGCGGGTTTGCGGGGCTGCGGTTTTCAGACCGGGCTTTATGTTTCGCCCCATGTGCTTTCGGTGCGGGAGCGGATTCAACTCCAGGGAGAATTGGTGAAAAAGGCGGTGTTTGCCCGTCTGGTTAAACGTTTTCAACCTCTGGTCAGGCGCCAGCCGGTGAGTTATTTTGAACTACTTACCGCGCTGGCGTTTGAAATCTTTTCCCGGCAGCGGATTGAATATCCGGTAATAGAGGTGGGGCTGGGGGGCAGGCTGGATGCGACCAATTTGAGTGATCCGGCGGTGTCGGTGATTACCCGGATTGGCTATGACCACATTCAGGTGCTTGGCAGCACACTTTCCCAGATCGCCCGGGAGAAGGCGGGAATAATGCGCCCGGGCAGAACAGTGGTGATTGGGCCGCAGGTTGAGGAGGCAAGATTGGCGTTGAAGGCGGCGGCAACTCAGATTGGCGCCCAAGCGGTGTGGGTTGAGGAACGCTCCCGGGTGTGGGATGAGCAGGTCGGTGCCGATGGGGTTGGTTTTTCCTGTTTTACCGAACTGGGTGCGGGCAGGGTGAGTTTGAGACTTCTGGGCCGACACCAGATAGAGAACTGCCGGATTGCTCTGACTGTACTGGGGGTTCTTGCCCGGAATGATTCCCGAATTCAGTTTGAACCAGCGGTCCGGGCGATGGCGGATACGACCGTTCCGGCCCGGTGCCAGTTGGTGATAAAAAATCCGCCCGTAGTTGTTGACTCCTGCCATAATCCGGAGTCGGGTGCGGCATTGGCCGGGGTGCTAAAGGAGTGTTTTCCGCACCGGGTGATTTTAATTTACGGTTCTCTCCGCAAGAAACTGGTCAGGCGGACATTGCTGCCGATTGCTCCGTATGTGGAAAGTGCGATTGCCGTGGCGCCAAACTCACCCCGGGCGATGGCACCAACGGTTCTGAAAGGGATTTTTACCCGGCTGAAGGTCCGGGCCGAGACAGCATCTGACCTTGCTTCGGCTATCCGGCGGGCACGGGAACTTTCTGGCGGTAGGTTGCCAGTTGTGATTGCCGGTTCGTTTTATCTTGCCGGCGAGGCGCTTGCCCTTCTTGGTGGCGGACCAACTGATTAATTGGCCGGAGGTTATTTCAACACCCGGGCAATGCGTTCTAACGCCCAGTCAATCTCTTCCCGTTTTATCACCAAAGGTGGGGCAAAACGGATAACGGTATCATGAGTATCCTTGGCGAGGATGCCCAGCTCCAGGAGTTTTTCACAGAACTGACGGGCAGGACCGGCACTGGGTTTCAGTTCCACCCCGATAAACAGCCCTCTCCCGCGCACCTCGGCGATTTTTTCCGAATTGATTTTACTCAGTTGGGCGAGAAAGTAGTTGCCCAGTTCCAATGACCGTTCGGGCAGTTTTTCTTCAATGATTACCGTTACCGCCGCCTTACCTACGGTACAGGCAAGCGGGTTACCACCAAAGGTGGAACCATGACTGCCCGGGGTGAACACACTCATAATCTCCTTTGCGGCAAGGACTGCTGAGACCGGGATAAAACCACCCCCCAGCGCCTTACCGAGAATCAGGATGTCAGGTTTGGCGTTTTCGTATTCGTAACAGAAAAGCTTGCCGGTTCTGCCCAGACCGGTCTGAATTTCATCCAGGACAAAGAGGACTTTGTTTTTCCGACACAATTCCCGGGCACGGTTGAGGTAGCCGGGGCGTGGTACAATAATGCCGCCCTCTCCCTGAATTGGCTCAACCAGAAAGGCAACGGTGTTCTCGTTAATCGCCGCTTCCAGAGCGGAGATGTCGTCATAAGGAATTACCCGGAACCCCGGCGTGAACGGGCCAAAGCCATCCCGGTAAAGCGGCTCCGAGGAAAAGCCCACAATGGTGGTGGTCCGGCCATGAAAGTTATTCTCGCAGACAATGATTTCGGCGCGGTCGGGCTGGACGCCTTTTCTGGTGTAACCCCAGCGCCGGGCACATTTAATAGCGGTTTCAACCGCTTCGGCGCCGGAGTTCATCAAAAGTACCTGGTCTTGTCCGGTGACGGCGGCGAGTAACTGGCAGAACGGTCCCAGCCGGTCGTTATGAAATGCCCGCGATGTCAAACAGAGCCGGTTCAATTGTTCCTGCATCGCCCGGAGAATTTTCGGGTGCCGGTGGCCCTGATTCAGCGCCGAATAGCCAGCGAGCATATCAAGATATTTTTTGCCTTCAACATCTTCTACCCAGACTCCTTCCCCGCGGGCGAGCACCACCGGCAGGGGATGATAGTTGTGGGCGGCAAACTGTTCTTCAAGTTTAATATATTCCCGATTATTCAAAATGGGCTCCTTTCAATTTAATAGTTTAGACTATTTTAGCCCCGTAGGTTGTATAGTCAATTTGTTTCGGCAAGGGCGGTGCTTTTTAATTTTACCCCGACATTGCTTTAGTGACAACCCCCGGAATAGCCCCGGGTATACCCCCCCTTTTTTTGACAAAATTCAGGGGGTTGGTTTATAACTATTCATCAAAAAAGAGGTTAGCGATAGCTGCCGGTTCAGTTCTTTTTCCAGGGGTTAATATTTACTCTTTTTGGGGTCCAATTATTGGAGGAGAAAATTGACACTACGGTAAGGGATGTTACTTTGTTTTAGAACAATGAGGAGGGTGCTTTTCTTTGCGCTGATGGTGCTTTTTGCCGGCGGCCACGGGAATTATGCCGGCGGGCAGAGCGGTTCGAGTTTGCATCTGTGGGGAGCGCCGGTGGCAAAGAGGTCAATAGGCAGGGTGAAGGTTTTGCGTTATCAGGGGTTTGAGTGTGGTTATCTGCCCCGGGTGAAGCTTTCCCTGTGGGTCGCTTACCGGTATTTTTATACTCCGGATGCGGGTTGGCGCCGGTATCGGGGGAAGTTTGTTCCCGATACCTTTCGGTTGAAACGGGGAGAGGCGGCTTTCCCGAAAGTTTACGAGAGTATCCCCGGATTTATTCGGCATAAGATTGACCGTGGGCATCTGGCGCCGGATGCGGCAATTAAGGTTCTGGGACAAAAGGCGCAGAGGGAGACCTATTTTCTGACCAATATCGTTCCCCAGTTTGCCAATACCAATCGGTATATCTGGGCGCATCTGGAAAGGGCGATTCGCTTTTGGGCGGGAAGGCGGGATACGGTCTGGGTGGTGGTTGGTCCGTTGTTTTACCCGGACCGGGATACCTGCTGGCTCGGGACCAGGAACGTTGCCATTCCCCATGCTTGTTATTGTGTGGTGGCGAGAAAGCAATCACGGAAACTTTTTGCCTTCATTGTTCCGAATGACTCGATTCGGCGTTCCGATCGGGACCTGCCCGGATTTCTGGTGAGTGTGGATTCGGTGGAGAGGTTGACCGGTTTTGACTTTTTCCCCCTGCTTGCCGATTCAATTGAGCAGAGATTGGAGCGGGTAACTCCGAAACGAATATTGTGGTAGCGGGCGGAAACAGAGTTAAAAAACAAGTAAGATCCCACCCGATGCTTTTGCGCAATTTTTGGGCACGCCGCTGCCGTTGCCGGTCAGAATCGTGATGTCTTCGCTCACCCCTCATTTCTACCCCCGATAATTATAACAAAAGTTCTTATTCAAGGCAACAAGGGCAATATTAATAACCCGGACTTTCTTTGAGGTTGGCGTTTGTTAGCGGCATTGCCTAATTTACCAGTTCCGCCTCAGGGTTAGCGAGATACGACGATTTAATTTTTCCGTTGAAACAAATGTTTTCTGTTAATTTGTTTTCAAAATATTAATTGACCGTTCTGAAAGAGAAGTTAGACTTTGCTACCAACGAAAGGAGCGAAGATGACCGTAACTGAGGTAATTCACAGCCGTCGGGCATACCGCTCGCTGGCGCCGGTGGCGATTACCGAAGAACTGATTTACGACCTTGCCCGCCATGCCCAACTGGCGCCTACCTGTTTTAACAACCAGCCGGCAAGATTTGTGTTCGTTTACGACCCCGCGGTGTTGGAAGAACTTAGGCCCGCGTTCAGCAAAGGTAATGAGTGGTGTTATGCCGCTTCAATGGTGATTGCGGTTTTTGCCGAGAAAGAGGCGGACTGCGTGATTCATGACCGGGAGTACTATCTTTTTGATACCGGGATTCAGACCGCGTTGTTGATTCTAAGGGCAACCGAACTGGGTTTTGTTGCCCATCCGATTGCCGGTTATAGCCCGAAAAAGGTGCGCGCGGTGCTGGAGATTCCCGAGCGGTGCAATGTCATTACACTGGTCATCGTTGGCAAACATGCCGAAGAGATGAGTCCGGTTCTTTCGGAAAAGCAGCGGGAGTGGGAAAGGAGCCGTCCCGAGCGGTTGCCCCTGGAACAGATTGTGTTTCTCAACCGGTATCGGTCCCCAGAAAAGAGGTGAGATGATGTCATTGCGACGGGTTCATATTATAATTGGCTTAATAATGGGACCGTTTTTGGTGGTAACCGCGGTTTCTGGTGTTCTGATTCTTGCTACCGGCCGGTTCTGGGAGTTATTGTCCTGGCACTCCTGGTTCAAGTTCGGCGGTATCGTCCTTGGTGTGGGGCTGACGTTCCTGGCGGTTTCTGGATGGGTGTTGTATCTACGGACTGTTCAGAGAAAAAGGCGCTAAGGTGTTAAATCCGGGTGTGGGCAAAAAACTCTTTCTTTAAGCGTTCGATCAGTTCCGGACGCCGGTCGTAGAGACGGCGCAGTTTACGTGGTTTATGTTTGGCAAGGGCGTAGTGGGTTAACAGGGGCAGTGCCACGGTCGTGTCAAGGTAGCAGACAAGCGCGTCAGGAAGCCGGTTGGGGTCAACCTTGCCCCAGGATACCGCCTCATGGGGAGTGGCACCAGAAAGACCGCCGGTATCGGGTCGGGCGTCGGTAATCTGGATGAAGTAATCCTGCCCGACATCCCGGAGCATGAGGATTTCCTGAATCTGGGGTTCGGTCTGGAGGATGAAGTTTTTCGGGCTACCACCACCGATTAAAAGCACCCCTGACTCGCCGCCGGAGCGCTTGGCATAGAGCACATAGGAGGTGGTTTCATTTACATCAATGGAAGGGTTGATGCGCAGTTTTAGCCCTTTGAGTTCCAGTCCGGCGATGTTCATTCCGATGGTGGAGTCGCCCGGTGAGCTGGTGTGAATCGGCACGCCGCAACGGTAGGCAGCAGCGAGAACCGAGACGTCCCGGTTACCGGTTTTTTCTTCCCAGTCGGCGGCGTACTTCCCCAGATGGTGATAGAATTCAGCGGTGCCCATCTCCTTCTGGAATTCTGGCTGGACGATGATCTTTCGGAGGAGTTCGTCGGTGGCGCAGAGGCAGTCGGTATAGCCGAGGAATACATCGTATATTCTGACGACATCGTTTTTGCGCAGGTCGGTATCGTCAACCGCCGGGGAGCCGACATAGAGCGGGAAGTTGAAGGCAAAGTGCAGGTCGTGGTACATATTGGCACCGGTGGCAACAATCCAGTCAACAAAGCCGGCTTTGATGAGGGGAATAATGCAGGAGCAACCCAGACCGGCCGGGGTGAGGGCGCCGGCAAGGGACATACCGACAATGGTTTTGGGTTTGAGCATTTTCTTAACGAAAAGTTCACACGCCTGTCGGAGTCGAGCAGAGTTGTAGGCGAGGAATGTTTCGTCAATAACCGTGGTGAGTTTTTCTTTTCCGGTAATCCCTTTGGGTAGAATCCGTTTTCCCGAAAGGTAGATTTTTTTTCGGGGACAGCGCCGCTGGCGCAGCCAGTCCGGCAGTTTACTCAAGTCCGGGCGATAACGATGGCACTTTTTCATTTTGCCTCCTTACGGAACGACAACAACCTTTGCCGGCGGAATGCCGTTGAAACTGGTGGCGTGGGCGATGGAGTAGGCGCCAATGTTTTTGGCGTAGATCAGGTCGCCCAATTCCAGTTCCGGCAGTTCCTCGGCAGGCGAGATAATATCCAGTGAATCACAGGTGGGACCGGCAAGGGTGGTCAACTGAGTTGGTCCTTTCTTCAGCGCGGCGAACTGGTACTTACAGTGGTCAAAAACGGTGCCGGAAAGGGCGCCGTAAACGCCATCGTCAAGGTAATACCAGTGTTTGTTATTGCGGATGGACTTTCCGATAACCGAAAGAAGTAGAAACCCGGCGGGGCCGACCAGCGCCCGACCCGGTTCGGCAATGATTCTAATACGGTTGTCAAAAAGCCGGGAGAGTTCCATATTCATCGCCGGTGCCATAGCGGCAAACCAGTCCTCATCGGTGTCAAAATGGCGAATTGGAAAACCGCCACCGATGTCCACCGTATTCAGTTCTATCCCTCGGGTTCGGGCTTCAGTGATGATTATCTTTACCAGTTCCATTGCCTCCAGGTAGTTGTTACCATGGGTGCACTGGGAACCGACATGGAAGGCGATTCCGACCGGCTCCAGACCAAGTTTCCGTGCCTTCAGCAGCAGGGGAGCGGCATCGGCAGGTTCGGCGCCGAACTTGAGCGACAGTTCTACCACCGAGCCGACATTGGGGACCTTGATTCGGACCAGGACCTGGCTCCCGGGTGCATAGCGGGCAATTTTACCCAATTCATACTCTGAATCAAAGGTCATCAGCTTTACGCCGTGACGATGGGCAAATCGCAAGGCGGAGGGGCGTTTAATGGTGTTGGCGAAGATGAGGCGGTCGGGTGTAACACCGGAGTTGAGAGCCAACGCTATTTCCGGTTCCGAGGCAACGTCAAAACCACATCCTTCGGCGGCGAAGAGGACAATTACCTCGGGAGTGGGGTTTGCCTTTATCGCATAGAATGGTTCTACGCGGGGGAGGAGTTTTCGGAACCGATTGAGCTGGGCGAGAAGTATGGTGCGGCTGATGATAAACAGGGGGGTGCCGTGTTTTTTTGCCAGCACGGGCAGGGAGGCCCGGAGTTTCTTGAGATAACTCTGATGGTTGTTATGGGTTTTTTTCACGCCTCAATTATTACCAATTCTTATTGCCGGTCAAGCACTTTATTGAATGAGCAACACCGCCGCGCCCTTCAGACGGCTGTGTTTTACCGCCTGGAGCGCTTCATTTGCCTGTTCTAAGGGGAAGGTGGTAACTGTAGTCTGGATGGGAATTTCCTGGGTCAGTTGCAAAAGGTCAAGGGCATCCTGCCGGGTACTGTTGGTGACTGAGCGAATGGTGTGTTCCTGGTAGATAAGAGAGTAGTCCAGGGCGGGGATCTGGCTCATATGGATGCCGGCAAGTGCCAATGTTCCGCCCCGGTTGAGATGGTTTAGGGCAAGGGGTACCAGTTCGCCAGCCGGGGCAAATATGATACCGGCGTCCAGTTTAAAAGGGGGGCGGTGTTGGGCGGTGCCGACCCAGTCTGCACCCAGTTCCCGGGCGTGCTCCTGATGGTCCGGAGTGCGGGTGAATACCGCCACCGGGCAGTGCCAGTGTTTAAGAATCTGCAGTACGATATGGGCCGAGGCGCCAAAGCCATAAAGCCCAACTGCTGCCGGCAGGCGGTGGAACACGAGGGCGAGCCGGAGCGCCCGGTAGCCGATTACGCCAGCGCATAACAGTGGAGCGGCCGCCGGGGCAGAAAGACCGGGTGGGAGCGGATAACAGAAGCCAGCGTGGGCAATTGTGTACCGGGCATAGCCGCCGTCAATGTGGAAGCCGGTGAATCGGGCGTCTTCACAGAGGTTTTCTCTACCGGAGGTGCAGAATGAGCAGCGACCGCAAGTGGCACCGAGCCAGGCGATACCAACCCGGGTGCCGGGGGGCGGTGAATTTACACCCGGTCCGTGTTGGTCAACAATACCGACAATCTCGTGGCCAACGACGAGCGGCAGGCGGGGAAGCTTTAGGTCGCCCTCAATTTCGTGGAGGTCGGTGTGGCAGACACCGCAGGCTTCTACCCGGATACGGAGTTGAGCCGGCGCCGGTTCGGGTAAGGGCAGTTCTACCAGTTTAAGTGGGGCTGATTCTACCGGCGCCGGTTGGAGTAGTTGCATTGCGCGCATGGTAAAATTAAAACTGGAAAAATTGTAAAGGGCAAGGAAGACGGTGTTGACACCGGGCAGGTGGTGATTTAATCTATTGGCAGATAAAGAGGAGGAGTTTTTATGGAACGGCGAAGGGTTGCCATTTTTACATTTAATTCTGAACCGGTGGTCTTTGCCCATGCCCTGTTAAACGCCCTGGATATGCAGGAGCGGGGTTGGGAGGTAAAGGTAGTTATTGAGGGGGATACCACCAAACAGGTTTCCCTTTTACGCAACGAAACCAAGCCGTTTGCCGACCTCTGGCAGAAGGCAAAGCAGGCGGGAGTGGTTGATTGTGTCTGTCAGGCGTGTGCAAGAAAAAATACAGTTATGCCAGCGGTGGTTGAACAGGGGTTACGCGTGGGTGGGGAGATGGTTGGTCATCCGAGCGTCGCCCGGTATCTTCAGGAAGGTTATGAGGTTTTAGTCTGGTAAATGGAAAACGCGCCATTTGATGATTGGGCGGAGAAGTACGATTCTTGGTATGACACCAAGGGCAAGCTGGCGTTTGAGATTGAACTGACGACACTGAGGCCGCTGCTTTCGGACCTGCCCAAGCCTTATCTGGAGGTGGGGGTGGGTACCGGAAGGTTTGCGCAGGCGCTGGGGATACCGTTTGGCATTGATCCTTCCGCCGGGCTGCTGGAGTTTGCCCGGCGCCGAGGAATAAAGGTGCTCCGTGCCCGGGGTGAAGATCTGCCTTTTCCCAACGACTTCTTCGGGGCGGTATTTCTGCTTACCACCTGGGAGTTTTTGAGACAACCATTTTTGGTTTTACGGGAGATTCACCGGGTGCTTAAGCCGGGCGGCAGGTTGGTCAACGCCTATCTTGACCGGGAAGGAAAATGGGGAAAAAGTTATATTGAGAAGGCGAAGGCGGGTCATCCTATTTTTCGCTTGGCCCGATTTTACTCCTACGATGAGGTCGTCGCATTAACCCGGCAGGCCGGATTCAAGATTGTCCGGACGGTTTCCACGCTTTTTCAAGGACCGGATGAGACCAGAGTTTTGGAGGAGCCTAAAGACGGTTTTCATCCGGGTGCCAGTTTTGTGGTGATAATCGCGGCAAAAATATTACCGGAGATTCGGGACGGTTCTCCGTTATACCTTTCTGCTACAGAAGGTGTAACTTAATTCAAGGTCGGTGCGTTGAGATAAGCGGTTAATTGCCGTTTAGACTGCGGACCGCCGCATCGTGTTCGGCCGGGGTGCAGGAGAAGATGTGACTGCCGTTCCCCCGGGATACAAAGAAGAGGTAATTGTGCCGGGCAGGATGGAGCACCGCGCGTAGGGCGGTGGCGCCGGGGTTGCAGATTGGGCCCGGGGGAAGACCGGGATGCAGGTAGGTATTATAAGGAGATGGTGTTTTCAGGTCCGCCCAGGAGAGGCGTTCTTTGCGTTTAGGCAGAATGAACTCAACGGTGGCACAGGATTGAAGGGGCAGGCGGCGCTGAAAACGGTTGATGAACACCCCGGCGATAACGGGAAACTCATCGGGGAGTTTTGCCTCCTTTTCTACGATGGATGCGAGAATGACCACCTGCGGTTCGGTCAGCCGGGTAGTTGATTCTTTTTTCAGGTTGGCAAAAACAAGCTGGAACTGGCGGACGAGGCGGCGGACAACCGCCCGGGGGTCGGAGCCGGTTTGAAATTCATAGGTTTCGGGAAAGAGATAGCCTTCGGCACGGGCAAAGGGGATATTGAGGGAACGCAATAGATTGGTATCGGTACAGGCGGCGAGAAAACTGTCTTCTGGACAGATGCCGTGTTGCTCTAATAGCTCGGCGATTTCCTCTGTGGTGTTGCCTTCCGGAATGGTGACCATGAGAAATGCCGGGATTTCCCGGGTGAGCATTTTCAGTACCAGTTGCGGGTGGGTATGCGGAACAAACCGATAACGCCCGGGTTGAATTCTGTTTTCGGCGCCATAAATCCAGGCAAGAAACCGGAAGTAAATGGTGGAGTTAATTATCCCCTCCTGACGGAGGTTTTCGGCGATGTTTGCAATTCCCATTTCCGGTTTGATCAAGACCTCTTTTTTCGGACCGGCAATCGGGGGCGGCATTTGTTCTCCGCAGCCAAGACAAAAAAGGAGGAGCGGTGGTAAATATCGGATGACAAGAAGAAAGCACCGGCCGGCGGTCATTGCGGTTCCCGTTTGTGGGCGAGGTAATTTTCTAGAAGGATGGTCGCGGCGATGCGGTCAAGTGGTGAATCCGAGTGTTTTTGTCCGGGTAGATGGCGCCGGAATGGTCTGCCGTGGACCTCGGTGTAAATTTGCCGGGCAGCATCAGTGGTTAGGCGTTCATCAAACAGGTTAATCGGTATCGGGTAAATTTTTTTTCCCAGGCGGCGGGCAAAGGTGCGGATTTTTTCCGAGCGGGTGCTCGGTTTGCCGGACAGGCTTAAGGGTAGTCCGATGACAACCAAATTAACCTGATAAGTTTTAATCAACTGGGTGACGGCGGTGATGAGTTCTTCTTCGGAGCGGTGGTTGATGGTAGTTAGGCTTTGGGCAATGGTGCGGGTTTCATCGGAGATCGCTACGCCGGTCCGGCGTTCGCCGAGGTCAAGGCAGAGGACACGGGACATCGGGGAAATTATAATCTGAGGACAAAGTGGTGTCCAGCCGAAAAGCGGCCGTTTTTCCCTTGGCGAGATGTTATGTTGACTTGGATAGGAAAGGCGGTTATAGTTAACTTCTATGAATGACGATTTTCCACGGTCGGCGCCGATTGACTTTGCGGTCCGTCTCCAGAAGCTGGCGCAGTTGCGGCAATTGGGCATTATGCCCTATGCCTATTCTTATCGCCGGACCCATCTGGTTAGCGAAGTGCTGGCTCAGTTTGAGGTTTTAAGCGGTTCGGGAGATCCGGTGCGGGTTGCCGGCCGATTGATGGCGCGGCGGAAGCACGGTAAAACCCAGTTCGCCCATATCCAGGACGAAAGCGGGAAATTACAGGTGTATTTCCGGCAGGATACGCTCGGGGGTGATATTTATGAGCGGCTGGAGTTGCTGGATATCGGCGACATTGTCGGGGTGGCGGGCGAGGTTTTTCAGACGAAAACCGGGGAGAAAACGGTGCATTGCCGGGAGTTGGTGTTGCTCGCCAAGTCGCTGCGTCCGTTGCCGGAGAAGTTTCACGGTTTAAAGGACATTGAAACCCGTTACCGCCAGCGTTATCTGGACCTGATAGTCAATCCAGGGTCAAGGGAGGTGTTCGTTCAGCGGACGAAGTTAATTCGGCTTATTCGGCAGTTTCTTGATCAGCGGGGTTTTATTGAGGTGGAGACGCCGGTTTTACAGCCGCTTTACGGCGGGGCAGCGGCAAGGCCGTTTGTCACCCATTACAATGTCCTGGAGCAGGATGTGTTTCTGCGGATTTCCGATGAGTTGTACCTGAAACGGTTGATTGTCGGTGGTATGGAGCGGGTTTATGAGATCGGCAAGGATTTTCGGAATGAGGGATTGGACCGGACGCACAACCCGGAGTTTACCCAGTTAGAGCTGTATCAGGCCTATGCCGACTATGAGGATATGATGCAACTGGTTGAGGAGCTGTTTAAGTTACTGGCGCAGGAGCTGACCGGCGGAACCGTGATTGAGTTTGCCGGGCAGAAGATAGATTTCGGTAAACCCTGGCAGCGGTTGCGGTTTGTTGACGCCCTGCGGGAAAAACTGGGCGCGGACCCGCTGGAGTTAGATGACGGAGAGTTGAAAAGAAGAGCGGAAGGGCTGGGGCTGGAGATAAAACCTGGGACGTCGCGGGCAAAGTTACTGGACAAGTTGTTCAGCGATTTAATTCAGGATTGCATTGTCCAGCCGACGTTTGTGCTTGACCACCCAAAGGAGACGACACCACTGGCCAAGCCGCATCGGAATGACCCCCGGTTGGTGGAACGGTTTGAGCCGGTGGTTTGCGGGCTGGAGGTGGGCAACGCCTTTAGTGAATTGAATGACCCCCTGGAACAGCGGCAGCGGTTTGAGGAGTCGCTGAAGCGGCAGGAGGAGTTTGCCACCCTGGATGAGGATTACTGTCTGGCGTTAGAGTTCGGTATGCCACCGACTGGCGGACTGGGTCTGGGAATTGACCGGTTGGTGATGCTGTTTACAGATCAGGATTCAATTCGGGACGTAATCCTTTTTCCGCAGTTGAAGAGGGAACAGGGGTGATATCCAAATCGGCTTTTGAGTTCTTTGTTGCCCGACGCTATTTGCGAGGCAAACGCCGGGGATTGGTTTCGGGGACAAGTGCCATTGCAATTGGCGGTGTTTTTGTTGGGGTGGCGGCAATCATCATCGTCCTGTCGGTCCAGAACGGGTTTCACAAGGAGTTGCGGGACCGGATACTCGGCGCCTCGCCGCACATCGTTGTTTCTCAGTTCGGTTATAAGCCGATTGACTATACCGGTGAAAGTGATACGGTGGTGGCGAAGATTCGCCGGGTGCCCGGGGTGTTGGAGGTGGCGCCATTTCTTTACAGTAAGATTTTGATGCGGGCCGGAGGGATGGTTGAGGGTGGTGTAGTGCGGGGGATTGACCCGAAACTGGAAGCGGAGCTGACTGATATTAAAGGCAGTATAATTGAGGGGGAGTTTTCCTTTGATTCTGCCGGGGTGGTGATTGGCGTGGAACTGGCCAGGAATCTGGGTTTGTTTGTTGGTGACCGCCTAATGCTGGCTTCGCCTTTTAGCGGGACCGCAACACCGATGGGGTATCTTCCCCGGACCCGGGCTTTCCGGGTGAATGGTATTTTTGACGCAGGGATGTATGAGTATAACAGCAGTTTTGTGTTTGCCGGTCTTGGTGAACTTCAAGATTTTATGGGGATGCCCGGCAAGGTTAATGGTTATGAGGTGCGGGTAGCAGATGTTGACAATGCCGGACGGGTTGCCCGGCAAATTGCAATTGAGCTGGGGATGCCATTTCGGGCAATTGACTGGATTGCCCAGAACCGGAACCTTTTTACCGCCCTGCGGCTGGAAAAGGTAGTAACTTTTATCGTTTTGGTTTTAATTGTCCTGGTGGCGGCTTTCAATATTGTCGGGATGCTGACGATGATGGTGATCAGAAAGACACGGGAGATCGGCATTCTTAAAACGATTGGTGCCAAATCGGCAAGCATCACCAGTATATTTGTGATTACCGGGGCGAGTATCGGGTTGATTGGGACCGCGCTGGGGGCGTTGTTCGGTTTTGTTGTCTCGTGGCTTTTGAATCGTTACCGGTTTGTCAATTTGCCCGGGGATGTGTACTTTATCAAAAATCTCCCGGTGCAGATGCAGTGGCAGGATTTTGTTGTTGTGTGCGCCGCGGCGCTTTTGATTACCTTTGCGGCAACGGTCTACCCAGCTTTCCGGGCGGCAAGACTTCAGCCGGTGGAGGCAATTCGCCATGAGTAGCGAGGTGGTGCTGCGGGCGGAGGGGATTGAGCGCAGTTTTCAGGTGGGGCCAGAGCGACTGCAGGTTTTGCGCGGGGTTGACCTGGAGGTGCGGAAAGGAGAACTGGTGGCGATTGTTGGTCCATCCGGTTCCGGCAAATCGACCCTTTTACATATCCTTGGTGGGCTGGACCGTCCTAACCGGGGCCGGGTGTTGCTTGATTCCTGCGACATTTTCAGTTATCCTGAAACAAAGTTACCAGAGTTACGCAACCAGAAGGTGGGGTTTGTGTTTCAGTTCCATCACCTTCTGGCGGAATTTACGGTTTTAGAGAACGTGGCGCTGCCATTGTTTATTGCTGGCGTGGAGCGGCGCCGGGCCCTGGCAATGGCCAAGGCGGTGCTGGCCGAGGTAGGGTTTGTTTCCCGGTTTGAGCACCGGCCTTCAGAGCTATCCGGGGGCGAGCGTGCCCTGGTGGCGGTGGCAAGGGCACTGGCTAATTCGCCGGCAATTGTATTTGCCGATGAGCCTACCGGCAATCTGGACACAAAAGCGACCGTCGGTCTGCTGGAGTTACTGGTGCGATTGAGTAAAGAGCGAGGCAGGACGATTCTGGTGGTGACCCACAATCCGCTGGTGGCGCAGGGCGCCGGGCGCCGTTTGCGTCTCCAGGAAGGGAGGTTGATAAATGAGGATCTGTGATGTCTGCGGTAAGAACGAGGCAACGCTTTTGGTCCGGCAGTTGAATAAAGACGGTAAGGCGACCGACCTGGCGGTTTGTCTTGAGTGTGCAAGGAAAAAAGGGTTTACTGCCGGGGAAGAATTAAAGGTCGGGGCAGCCGAGGTGTTGAAGGATTTGCAGCGGCGGGTTGAGGACCGGGACCAGCAGGTGGTCTGTTCTTACTGCGGGATGAGTTTTGCCGAGTTCAAACGGTTAGGTCGGCTGGGTTGCGCCGGCTGCTGGAGTACTTTTCGGGAGCAGTTGGAGCCGTTACTGCGGCGATTGCACAGTTCGGTGCGTCATATCGGAAAGACTCCCAATCAGGGGCGAAAGCGGGCCCAGGAGCGGCTGCTGGTACAGCGGCTCCGGGCGGAATTGGAGACGGCGATTAAGGCAGAGGATTATGAGCGGGCGGCAACTCTGCGTGATCTGCTGAGGAAGGCGGGCGATGAAACTGGCACCTGAAAAGGTTGGTGCCTGGCTTTCCGGTGCCGGGCCGGATTCCGATGTGGTGATCGCCACGCGGGTGCGTTTTGCTCGTAACCTTGTTGATGTGCCGTTTGCGGTGAAGATGAACTCCTCGGAAGAGGCGCTGGTTTTAGAGACGTTGCGCTGGGCGCTGACCGAGACCGGGATTCTTGGCCAGGGGCAGTTTTTTGACGGCGCGGTGCTGGACGAGCCGGAAGGGCTTTATTTTGTGGAACGGCATCTTGCCTCACCGGAGTTTGTCGCGACGAAGAGAAAAAAGGGTCTTTTTGTCAGTTCTGACGAGACGCGTTCGCTGATGGTGAACGAGGAGGACCACCTGCGGTTTCAGGCGCTGGTCAGCGGACTGGATTTTGCTACCGCCTTTGGACAGGTGGCGGAGATGGATGCGAAGATAGAGGAGCAGGTTGCCTATGCCTTTTCTCCGGAATGGGGTTTTCTTACTGCCTGCCCGACCAATGTTGGCACCGGCATGCGGGCGTCGGTTCTGATGCATCTGCCCGGGCTGGTCCTTACTCGGGAAATTGAGAAGGTTTTGCGTGGTGCCCAGACCATCGGTCTGGCGGTGCGGGGAGTGTACGGCGAGGGAAGTGAGGTGCGAGGAAATCTGTTTCAGATTTCAAACCAGCGGACGCTTGGCCAGTCGGAAGCGGAAATAATTGAGGTGGTAACCGGCGCCTGCCGGCAGATAATTGACTATGAACGGAAGGCGAGGGGGTATTTGATGCATAACCTGCGGGTGGAGATTGAGGACAAGGTGTTTCGGTCGCTGGGTCTTCTGCGGGGGGCGCGCATTATCTCTTCCGAGGAGGCAACCAATCTTCTGGCGACTGTGCGGTTTGGGGTGGCGCTGGGGATCATCAACGAGTTGAAACTGAGCGAGGTGTCACAGCTTTTGGTATTGATTCGTCCGGCCAATCTCCAGGTGCTTCTCGGTGAAAAACTGACGCCGGCGGAAAGGGATGAGCGCCGGGCAACGTTCATTCGCCAGAAACTGGTGCGGTAAACGATGGGTGTTTTTGAGCAGGAAAGGCAGAACCGATTAAGGGCGCTGCCGGCGGTAGAGAAGCTGTTGGGTGACGAAAGGCTTTTGCCGTTTATCCATATGCTTCACCCCCGGCTGGCCAAGAGGGTGCTGCGGGAGTATTTAGCCGAAGTGCGCCAGGCGTTGCTTGACGGTGCCGATGTGGAGTTCAGTATTGAAACGGCCCGGGCGCGGTTGCTGGAGAACCGGCGTCCTGGTCTGGTGCGGGCAATTAACGCCCTGGGTGTGGTTTTGCATACCGGTCTGGGCCGGGCACCGCTTTCCCGCGTTGCCCAGGAGGCGCTGCAGGAGGTAAGTGAGAATTTCTGTGCGCTGGAGATTAACCTTAGCGACGGCCGACGGGGGAGTCGTTACCGGCACGTTGAGCCGTTGCTGTGCGAGTTGACCGGGGCCGAGGCGGCGATGGTGGTGAACAATAACTGTGCGGCGACGCTTTTGATTCTCGCTACGATCGCCCGGGGTAAAGAGGTGATTGTCTCGCGCGGGCAGTTGATAGAGATTGGTGGTTCTTTCCGGATTCCAGAGGTGATGCTTCAGAGCGGTTGTCGGATGGTGGAGGTGGGGACCACCAACCGGACCCATCTTCGGGATTACGAGAATGCGATTACACCCGATACTGCGGCGATTCTGCGGGTCCACACTTCCAACTACCGAATTGTCGGTTTTACCAAGGAGGTTTCTCTGGCCGACCTCGTGGCGCTTGGTCGGTGCCATAATATCCCGGTGATTGACGACCTTGGTTCCGGGGCGTTGATTGACCTGTCTCGCTACGGTTTGCCCAAAGAGCCGGTGGTTGCCGAATCCATTGCCACCGGTGCCGATGTGGTCTGTTTTTCCGGAGACAAGTTGATCGGTGCCGGACAGGCCGGGGTGATTGTCGGGAGAAAGGCGCTGATTGACCGGATGAAGAAAAACCCTCTGACCCGGGCGTTTCGCTGTGACAAACTGACCTATGCGGTTCTGGAGCGGACACTGGAGCTCTTCCTTGACGAGGAGCGGGCGCTCAAGGAGCATGCCCTGATGCAGATTCTTCTGAAACCGCTCGCCCAGATGGAAAGGGAGGCAAACGAGGTTCTGGCGCTGGTGAAGGAGCGAATTGGTGACCGGGCTGAGTTGCGGGTCCATCCAACAGTTGCCGAGGTGGGGGGCGGTTCTCTGGCAACTGAGAGTTTACCGTCTGTCGCCCTGGCGGTGGTGCCCGGTAAAATGGCGGTGGCTGAACTGGCAAGGCGGTTGCGATTTTACCAACCGCCGGTGTTCGCACGGGTTGACAGGGGAGAGTTACTGTTGGATTTCCGGACCATCCGCAGCGATGAGGTGCCGATTGTGACCGATGCCCTTATTGCCGCATTGTGCGGGTAAAAACAAGGAAAGCAAAGGCTCTGTCACCATTTTTTATCTCTGCGGGGGCAGCAAGGGAGACGGGGGTGAAGGAAGAATTTTGGGTAAGAATTTGATCGGCTGTTAATTAGGAAATTTTTTCTCCTTTTTAAAATTTGACCTAACCGGCAAATTTTTTACTGTTTTGTACTCTCGGTGCAGATGGCGCCGGGTATCTATCAGGGTGGGGCTTTTCTTTTTTTGTTTGGTGGACGACAGGGTGGATTTTCTTGACAGTTGGCGGTGGGCGTTTAGGATAGCCAGATGCTGCCGGTGCTTTTGCGGTTGGGCAATTTTCAGCTTTACTCTTACGGGGTGATGCTGTTTATCTCCTTTGTGCTGGGCATCTGGCTGGTTGAAAGCCGGGCAAAGCGGATGGGCATCGACCCCAAGAAAATTACCGACCTGGCGCTCTGGGTGCTGATCGCGGTTGTTTTGGGGGCAAGGCTATTTTACGTTGCATTTCACTGGGATGAGTTTCGTTATCGGCCGATAGATATAATTCGTTTCTGGGGAAATCCGCCTGGGCTTTCCGGGTTGATGTTCTACGGTGGGTTTCTGGGTGGATTTGTGGCGGGTCTGATATTTGTCTGGGTTAATCGGTTGCCGGTGGTGAAACTTTTGGATGCGGTGGCGCCGGCGCTGGTTCTGGGCGAGGGGTTTACGAGAATCGGCTGTTTTCTCAACGGGTGTTGTTTTGGTAAACCGGCCGGGTCAGGTTGTGGGGTGGTTTTTCCGCTCCATTCGGCGGCGGGTGCCCAGTTTCCAGGGCAACCGATTTACCCCACCCAGTTGTACTCATCTCTGGCGGGCTTTGTCCTTTTTGGCATCGCCTTGCTGCTGGAACGACGAAGGCTGAAGCCCGGGGTCCTCTTTGCGGTCATTTTGATTCTCTATTCCCTTTTTCGATTCGGTATTGACTTTGTCCGATTTTACGAGAATGCGGCAAACTTCTGGGGGAATCAGGTTGTCTCTTTAGGGCTTGCCCTACTTGGTGGGATTCTGTTGATTTTATTTCTGCGCCGGCGATGAACCGGTGGTCAGCCATTTTTACCCGGCTAAAGCCTTTTCTGCTTCCGTTTGCCGATTTTATTTTTCCACCGCTCTGCTACGGCTGTGACCAGGAGATCCCGGCGGGGTTAATATGTGATGCCTGCCGGCTTTTGCTTTTCACCAGCGAACTGGATGTTTGCGCGGTTTGCGGGCGTCCTTGTCTGCCTGACCAACGGGTTTGTGGTGGTTGCGAACCGCCTTTGGCGTTGAGCCGGATTCGGGCGATTGGCGTTTATGGGGCACCGTTTTTGGGGTTGGTTTACGCCTTGAAGTACTCGGCGAAGACCGCGTTGGTGCCGGTGCTGGGCGATGCCCTGGCTTTGCTGGTACAACAGGATACCCAGCTGCGGAGTGCGGATGGGATTTGTGCGGTGCCGCTGCATCCGGCACGGCTGCGGGAGCGGGGGTATAATCAGTCCTATCTGCTGGCCGAGGCTGTTTCCCGGGCTACCGGTATCTCTCTAATTGACCCGCTGGTCCGAGTCCGGAATACCGGGACGCAGACCCGGCAGCGGGCTGAAAAGGAACGATTTGAGAATGTGCGTGGTGTTTTTGCCCTCAGAGCGGACATCAAAATTGCCGGGCAGCGGTTGATTCTGGTTGACGATGTAATGACCAGCGGGGCAACGCTTTCTTCTGCCGCCGGTGAGTTGCGGCGTGCCGGTGCAACCGAGGTTATGGGGTTGGTGGTGGCGGCAGGGGTGGGGAGTTCAGTGCGGCAGCGAGGCTATCCCGCAAAGCGAAGAAGTCCGGGAGGTGGGCGAGTTTTACCGCGCCGGCACGGGGCGGGTTGAGCCGCAGGGGGTTAACCGGAGTGCCAAATTTACGCACTTCATAGTGGAGATGGGGTCCGGTGGATAGCCCGGAGGACCCGACATAGCCAATAATCTGTCCCTGCTTTACCGGCATGCCGGTTTTAACCCCTTTCGCGAAACCGTTGAGATGGCCGTAACTGGTCTCAAAACCGTCCCGGTGTCCGACCCGGACCAGCCGGCCATAGCCGCCGCTCCACCCGGCTGATATAACCCGACCATCGGCAACACAGGATACCGGTGTGCCTTTGGGAGCGGCATAGTCAATTCCCTGGTGCTGGGCAGGAATACGGCGAATCGGGTGGAACCGGTTGCCGAAAAACGATGAGATGCGGGAGAAACGGAGCGGCGATTTGAGGAATATTTTGCGCATTGACTTGCCTTCTCGATTGTAATAGTCGGTGGTGCCCTCTGGGTCGGTGAAGCGGAAGGCGGTGAAGTCGCCCACCACTCCTTTGTAACGGGCGGCAAGAATCGGGCCGTACCCGACAAAAATGGAGTCAACGAATTTCCGGGACACCAGGATGATAAATGAATCACCGGGCTGGGGTTCGGAAAAGAAGTCAATCTCCCAGTCAAAGATTTCGGTGTAGGCGGCAACCAGACCGGGTTTCTCCCCCTGGTCGGTCAGCGCCTGATAGAAGGAACTGGTGATGACACCGGCGATGCGGGTTGGCACCAGATGCACCTCTTTGCTGACCAGGGAGACGCGATATTCTCCGGTATCAATTTCAATCTTATAGATGGAGTCGTAGTTTTGCCAGTACTGAATTTGGAACAGGGTGTCGTTGCGATAGAAGAGGATGAGGCTATCGCCGGGGCGAAGGAGCCGGAAGTTGAAGCCAAAATTGCGCAGCGCCGTAATGGCGTGGTCGGCAATTGGGGCGGGAAGGCCGGCGCGATTGAAAAGAAAGGGCATAATCTCTCCGGGTTGGACAACGAGACTGGTGGTGGTTACCGGGGAGGGGGCGGCAGGGGATAAAGAGGCGGCTTTACGCGGTCGGGGCCAGAGAATAATGAAGCCGAGGATGAGCAGAAGAAAGGAGATGCCCAGAGTCAGCAGGCGACGCCAGCGGTGCTTTCTGGCCGGGGTGCCCGGTGCCGGTTCCAGGAGGGGGCGGAGTTTAAGCATAAATGATATAATATACCGGTTTATTGCCAATGCAATAAATTGTCCTTGACCTTAAACGCAGTTGGTTCTATCATGATTGCCCATGCGCCACATTCTGCCGGTTTTACTGTTGATTTTCTTGGGCGGTTGCGGGCAAAGGATGCACGAGGTTGACCAGACCGAGATGGGTTTTGGTAGTTATATCCGAATTCGGGCCCGGGGCGCGGATGCGAAAAAGGTTGGCCAGGCGGTGCAAGAGGCGTTTGCCGAGATGCGCCGGCTGGATACGCTCCTATCCCTGTTTACGAATGGCAGCGATGTTGTCCGGTTGAATAACGAGCGCCGATTACTGGTGACGGAAGAGACCCGGGAGTTGATTCGTAAAGGGCTGGCGCTGGGTGAGGAGGCTGGGGGGGTGTTTGACATTACTGTGGAGCCGCTGGTAAGGGCGTGGGGTTTTTACGATGATAGTTGCCGGGTGCCGGACAGCGCCACCGTTGTGCAACTGCGTCAGCGGGTGGATTACCGTCAGGTGATGGTGCGGGGGGATACGGTGGTTCTTGGTGACAGTGTTAGAATTGACCTGGGTGGTATTGCGGTCGGCTTTGCGGTTGACCGGGCGGTGGCGATTCTGAAGTCGGACGGTGTTAAGGAAGGGCTGGTTGATGCCGGCGGCGATATCCGGGTATTTGGTGACCGGGTCTGGCGGGTCGGAATTAAGCACCCCCGGCAACAGGGATTAATCCGGGTGTTGAAGTTGCGGGATCGGGCGGTGGCAACATCAGGTGATTACGAGCGGTTCTTTGAGCAAGGGGGTCAGAGGTTCAGCCACATCATTGACCCCCGGGACGGTTATCCGGCAAGGAAGTGTGCGGCGGTGACGGTTATTGCCCCTACGGCACTGGAGGCGGACTTTTTTTCCACCGCGGTTTTTGTGCTCGGTCCGGAGGAAGGCAGGGAGTTGGTGGCGCGCCAACCGGGGCTGGGGGCGTTTATTTACTCAGTGGTCGGCGGATCGGTGCGGGAACTGAAGGTCGGGAGGTGTGATGAATAAAGAGGCGAAGTACTGGCGGGCGACGGCAGGGGGACGGGTGGAGTGTTTTCTCTGTCCGAACCGGTGCCTGATCGCACCGGGGAAACGGGGTAGATGTTTGGGCAGAAAGAATATGGATGGGCGACTGTTTGCCGTTAATTACGGTGAAATAGTGTCAATGGCGGTTGACCCGATTGAGAAAAAGCCACTTTACCACTTTTATCCCGGCGCAGAAATATTTTCGGTTGCCACTTATGGCTGTAATCTACTCTGCCCTTTCTGCCAGAACTGGGAGATTTCCCAGGAAGTGGCCTCCACCCGATTTGTTTCCCCCGAAGGGCTGGTGACCCAGGTGCAGAAGCAGGGGCTTGCGCTTATCGCCTACACTTATACGGAACCGCTGGTCTGGTTTGAATACCTCCTTGATACGGGCCGGTTGATGCACCGGGCCGGGATTAAGAATGTGCTGGTGACCAACGGGATGGTCAACCCTGAGCCGCTGCAGGAGCTGTTGCCGTTGATTGACGCGATGAACATAGACCTGAAATCAATTCGGCCGGAGTTTTATCGCGATGTGCTTAAAGGTGACCTGCCGACAGTGCTCAATACCATCCGGACGGCGCGGCAGGTCTGCCATATTGAACTTACCACTTTGCTTATTCCCGGCAAAAATGACAGTGAACCAGAGATCGAGGAATTGACCGATTTTGTCGCCAGTCTGGGGCGGAACACGGTTTTGCATTTTTCCCGTTATTTTCCTCGCCACAAGGCGACCGAGCCGCCAACGCCGGCGGAAGTATTGCTGCGGGCAGCGGCGATTGCAAGAAAGAAACTGGACTATGTCTATCTGGGCAACGTTGATCTGGGAAGGGGGTTTCGGGATACCACCTGCCCTCAGTGTGGGGCGGTGCTGGTTGACCGGAGTGGTTACCGGGGCATAGCGCAGGGAATAAATGCCGGGCGGTGTGAACGGTGCGGGCGCCGAGCGGATATTGTCGTGTGAAACGGTTATTGACAACCGGTGATTTGATGGTGATCGGTATTCTTTTTTTGCTCAGTCTCGGTGGGTTGCCTTTATTGTGGCGGCGTCCGGGTTCGGGAAGGAGTTGTGTTGTCAGTTCTGCTGCCGGGCGGGCGGTTATTTCTCTGTCCCGGGATACCAGCCTGGTTTTGACCGGTCCGGTGGGAAGCACCACGGTAGAGATAAGGGACGGGCGGGCGAGGATAAGCGATTCTGATTGCCGCCACCGGCGATGCGTGCGGATGGGTTGGGTTAAGCAACCGGGAGAGATTGCGGTATGTCTGCCCAATCGGGTAGTGGTGGAGATTGCCGACGAGCACGGCGAGGGGGTTGATGCCATCACCAGATAAAGCCGGGCGGGTGGCAATTTACGGTGCCCTCGCGATCGGGCTCTGGACAGTTGAAAACTATTTGCCGACACCGCTGCCCTGGTTAAGGTTGGGGCTCGCCAATATGGCGGTTGTTCTGGCGTTGGATGAACTGGGGGTTGGAGCAGGGGTTGCGGTATTGTTGTTAAAACTGGTTGTCGGTTCAATGCTCGCGGGCAGGTTTCTGACCCCTTTTTTCTTTTTTGGGGCAGCCGGAGGTGGGCTGGCGTTGCTGGCAATGGCTTTTCTTAAACTGGCGGGAAGAAGGTATATTACGGTGGTGGGGCTCAGTTGCGCGGGCGGCGTTTGCCACAATATCGGGCAGCTGGTCGTGGCCCGGTTCCTGCTGGTTTCAAGTCCAGTTTTATTGCGGCTGCTGCCGCTGCTCAGTTTACTTGGGGTTATAACCGGCACCTTGGTCGGTTTATTAGCCCGACTGGTTCAGTTGCGCACTAAAACCAGTCTTGATTAAAGGCAATGGATTGTTATATTAACTTCAATATGGAGGTTAGGTTTTGAAAAGTAGAGGAGTGCGCAGTTCGGGCCGTTCTATCGGGCTCCTGGTTCTGGCGGTTGTTATTGCGGGAATTGCCGGCAGTGTGCTTTCCTATTTTCTGGTTGGAATTTTTCCGGTTGGTCCGGTGCGGGATTTTTTCTTTAAATCGGTTGGCGTAGGGGTACCGACATTTACTGTCAATCTTGGGTTTGCGACAATAACCTTCGGTGTTTCTTTTGCCATCACCACCTTTGCGGTAATTCTGGTTGCGCTTGCCGTTTATCTCTGGTACCGGTTTTAATAAAAAGGGGGGCAGAACGCCCCCCAAGAGGTCAGCCGATTGCAGTTCAGCGCCGGAAAATAAGTTTTCGCGTCAGGATTGTTTTGTCGGTATGGAGCCGAACGAAGTAGACACCGGGTGCTGCTCTGGTGCCTTGATCGGTTAGTCCGTCCCAGCCGACGGTGTGGGAGCCAGGAGGCATTGCCGCTTCAACCATATTCCGGACAATTGCGCCCGTAGCGTCGTAGACGCGGAGTTTAACCGGCCCGGCAGCGGGCAGATGGTAGCGAATGGAGGTGCGATTCTGATAGGATGGGTTGGGATAGACTTCCAGCGCCGTAACCGCGGGCAGATTTTTGCGGTCTGCCATTACCCCCTGACGGGAAGGTATTGCTTCAAGGAGAGGCGGGTTGCCCAGTGAATCGGTGTGGGGTCGGTACTCCCAGAACTCGTACACAAAGGAGCCCTTGAGACAAAAGATGGCGGAATCGGTGGCGGCAAGGGCAGCGCCCTGTTTTACCTTCCGGCGTTTGCCGGTGAGAGCAATCGGAATGTCAGAGCGCTGAACCCAGGTGTCATTGCCGCCCACCTGATAGCTCCAGAATTCCTGGGTGTTACCGCCCTTGAGCACGTAAAGGTTGGGGTTGAGGAAGGTGATCGCGCCACCGGCTTTGACCCGCCGGTTACGGTTGCCGATTAAGGAGACTTGGTCAAGGCCCTGGAGATTCCAGGAGTCAACTGCCGGTAAGTACTTCCAAACTTCAGTGGTGTTATTGCCTTTCAGGAGGTAGATGATGCTGTCACCATCGTAGACCATGTCGGTGCCGAAGCGGCAGGTGCGCCGGCGAACAGGATTGAAAGGTACATCCGGACAGCGTGCCCAGGTGTCGGCGCCGATGTCAAAGCGGACAAATGTGAGGGTATTGTTGCCGGGAGCGCAGTAGACCGCACCCTGGGGACCGTGGGTGGGGACATAGGTGATACAGCCACCCTTTTTGGGCCAGCGGATGACGGTCCCGCGAACACCAATTGAACGCTGGGCGGTCCAGGTATTGGTGGCAATGTCATAGGCGTAGAAGTCACCAACACCACCGCCTTTTATTGCCCAGATTGTGCCCAGTGGCCCCCGGAACCGGTCAAAGGTCAGGTCGCAGCCGTCCTTGGCTTTTTTGCCCGAGGGGTCAAGGGGCATACTGGCCAGGGAGTCCCAGGTGTTGGTGGCGATGTCGTAGGCGTAAAACTCATTGGTATTTCCTCCCTTTAGAGCGTAAAACTTGCCCGTGGTAGGGGCGTAAACGAGCGCGGCATTTTTTACCTTCCTTCGGGTTGGGCCAATCGGAATGTCCTCGCGCCGGACCCAAGAGGAGGAGATAAATACCTTGCTGAAAACGTCGTTGGCCGGCCTCTGGTCGCCCGCCATGGCGGTGGAGCAAATAGCGGTGAAAGTTCCCCTGCCGAACCAGCGGCTGGGCATGGTAACGGTGGTTTCCGCACCCGGGGCGATGCCGGTGACGAGAATGGAATCAAAGTAAGTGCCGGGTGTAATCCGCAGATAGGCGGTTATTGAATCACCGACCGTGCCGTAGTTCTGGATTCGGACCTGGGGGCTGATGCTTTCGGGAAAGACATAGGTTTCTGGCTGGACAATATCCAGCGCCGCGGCGTCACGAAATTCCCGGTAGAGTTTAATTGCCCGGCCGGTAGTGAGTCGGTTCTCGGGGTCGTTTGTCGCGGTGGACATTGGGGGCAGGGAGTAGAGGTAGTTGACGCCGGCGGTTCCTGCTTTGTTCTCAATGCCGATGGAGATATTTTTACCGTTGTCGTAGTTGAGGTCGCCGGTGGTAACGTCCTGGTACTGGAAGACCACGGTGCCGTTTTCGTTCAGGATTACCTCAAAGGTCAAGAGGTCGGTGGAATCGGTGTTTTTGCGGTTGACATTCTGCCAGATGACGACAAATTTCCGGTTCGGCGCCGCACCCAGAGTCTTATAATATACTTTGCCGGTGGAACCGAGGATCAGGTCGTCCCACCAGGGGTAGATGCCGGCGTTGGGCAGACTGTCAATGGGCAATTTTCTGGGGTTGGGGGTGGTGGTGTGAGGGTCATAGCCCAAAGAGAGCCAGCCGTTGGTGCAGACATAACAGTTGTCGTAGGTGGTGTCGGAGAACGGGAAGTTAAAACCGATAGGAACAAAGATGCGGAAATCGTCTTCGCGCTGGATGGCGATGTTAAAGCCGGCGGTGTCAATCCAGTTGAAAACCGGTCCGCCCAGTGTATCGGAGTCAATCCAGGCATAACCGGCAGAATGGCGACCGGTATAGGCGCCTTTGACGACCGCAAAGCCAAAACGTTTGTCATCGTTCTGGGGAACACTGTCCGGTAAGGGGGTAACGCCGCTGACCAATCCGACATGGACGATTACCGAGCAGGGCTGGGATACGAGCGGAACCCAACCGGGGAAGTCTACCGCGATTTCCTGTCCGGGGAGAAGCTGGGCGATATTCACGGCATTGGAGAAAATCAGGTTGTTGGTGGGGTCAATTATTGAGCAGGTGGCTATTACTCCGGCCAGGGTTTCGGTACCGAAGTTTTCAATGTGGGCGGTAATCGGGCAGGGGGCATCAAAGGGACGCTGAATGAATTCATAAAGCGGGTGTTCAATAAATGTCACCCGGGCGTCAGCGATTGCCTGGGTAATCGGGGTGTGGTTAACTACCACCCGGATCATCAGGTCGCCGGGTGGTGTTTCCGGTAGAATTGTGCCGTCGCGGTAATATGTCCAGTAGGTGTTGAGATTATTGAGGCTATTGTCGTTGGCAAGTTGTGGGCATTCCGGTGGTTCGCCTACCTGGAGATAGAAAACATAGAAGTTGCCGCTGACCAGAATCTGTTCGCCGGTGTCGGCGAGAAATACCGAATTCCAACCCGGTCCGGCACCCGCATAGAGCACCGGGCTTTTATAGATGAACGGTCCGGGCATGCCGGCGTTGTCCCGGGCAATCGCAAGTTGATAACGGGCATAGGCCGGATTGCTCGGGGCGTTGAGGTACACCTTGAGTGATTCAATAAACACCGTGTCGGTGATGGAGAACAGGGCACCCCAGCCGTAATGACCAACTGGCCAGGTGCGATAGCCGGCAGGAGAGCCGTTGTCATTAACCAGTTCTTCCAAGTTGGAGACAACAAAGTTGCGGGTCAGGGTGTCATTGGCCCGGTTTTCATCCGAGTCGGCAGCGCACCAGAATTTAATCTCATAATTTCCTGGCGTCAGGAGGTAACTCAGGGAGTCAAAGAAGGAAACCCTTTCCCCGGTCATCGCCAGGAGGGTGTCAATGGTGTCAGCCCAGGCATAAAGTGAATCGCCGAGACTGTCAAGCAACAGGGCAAAGACCGGGATATTGAACTGGTCATTTAACCCAATGTTGCGAAATCTTGCCCGGGGGATGAAGGCACCGGGCAATTCCAGATAATTCGGGCGGACAATCCGCTGGCAGCGGATGTCGTAGGTAAGGATGGATTCACCGGTAACAACCACATCGTCAAACATCCACCAGTTGATGTTGAAGAGGTCGCCCTGGAATATCCAGGCAATGACCACGCTGTCCCGGCGGGTAGCGGCTGAGAGGTCTAACGATTCCAGAACACCCGGTCCGACATTCTGGCCGTAGTAACTGCGCAGGAGATAGGGGAAAGTCGCACCGCCGTCAATAGAGTAACGAACCTCGGCGGTATAGGTGATAGGAAGTTTATGGGAGAAATAGGTGCTGCAGGTGAGAACGATATTGCGGTAGTTGGCACAGTTAATTACCGGCGATATGATCATGTCGGGCGTTTGATTCTGATTTAGCTGCCAGAAAATTGCCGCATACGGGGTGGGGTGGTTTACCCAGGGGGCAGCGTTTGCCGGCTCCCGGTGCCAGTCGGCATAATTCTGAGGGTTGAGCGAATCGTAAATTATTTTCCAGCCCGGTGGCGGATTTTGCGGGGTCCAGGGGGAGTTAAAGGTTTCCAGGAGCAGGGTATCGGCAAAGCCCAGCGCGGCAAGGGCCATCAGCGTGAGCATAAAATTTCTCATCATAGCCTCCTTTTAGTTACGGCTTGCCAATTAAATAAAAACCATCGGCCAAACCGGTTTAACTTCCGCTATTACTGACAAGACTATTATAAGTCGGTGATCCCGCACTGTCAACCGTTGGTGGGTAGTAATCCGGAGGAATATATGCGTTTCCCTGATAGGGTTTTAAAAGCGAGTTATAAGTAAGTGGCAAGGTAAAACCCAGGGGTTTTTAAGAAGGAGCCTGCCGCGCGCTATTGTGCCGGTGGTCTGTTTTGCCCGCTGTGATAGGGGTAATTTGACCTTCCTCGCTGGCACTGTCCGTTCCCTAAAGATGGTCGCAGGAGGTGTATTTCATCAATCAGGGTGGACCGGGCCGGAGAGTGACCGGATTGCTGATGGTAAATCGGCAATCTACTCTTTTGGTTTCTGTTGCCGTTTTTTTAGTTCGCCTTCAAAACCGCGATCGGTAGGAAAATAGTATTTTCTCCCTTTGAGTGATTCGGGAAAGTGTTCCTGGTCAACCTGGGCGTCGGGAAAGTCGTGGGCGTATTTGTAGCCCTTGCCGTAGCCGAATTCTTCCATTAGGGGGGTTACTGGATTACGGAGGTGTAATGGGACCGGTTCGGTCAGGCTGTTTAAGGCGTCATTTTTTGCCAGCGTATAAGCCCGGTAGACCGCATTGGACTTTGGTGCCAGCGCCAGGTAGATGACCGCCTGAGCAAGCGCGGTATTTCCTTCTGGCATGCCGATGAAGTGCACCGCCTCTTTGGCGGCGTTGGCGATGAGGAGGGCGTTGGGGTTGGCCAAGCCGATGTCTTCGGAGGCAAACCGGACCAATCGGCGGGCGATGTAGAGCGGATCCTCGCCCGCCTCCAGCATCCTTGCCAGCCAGTAGAGGGCGGCGTCAGGGTCAGAGTCCCTTAACGACTTGTGCAGGGCAGAGATGAGGTTGTAGTGTTCCTCGCCCGCCTTGTCGTATAAGAGAAATTTACGCTGGATTACATCCTGGGCCAATGCCAGTGTTATGCGCCGGATGCCACCGGCATCCGGTTCGGCAGAGATGACCGATATCTCCAGGGCGGTGAGCGCCACCCGGGCGTCACCCTGGGCAATTACCGTAAAGTAGTCAAGTACCTCGTCCGGTACCAGCGGTTTAAGACCGGCAAGGCCGTTTTCTGACTCTAGGGCACGGTGCATCAGGGTTTTGAGGTCAGCGGGCGAGAGCCGGTTCAGGAGGTAAACCCGGGTGCGGGAAAGGAGCGGTGCGATGACCTCAAAGGAGGGGTTTTCAGTGGTGGCGCCGATGAGGACAAGGAGTCCGGATTCGACATGGGGGAGAAGCGCATCCTGCTGGGCTTTGTTGAAGCGGTGGATTTCGTCAATAAACAGAATTGTTTTTTTCTGGAAGAGCTGGCGGTTCTGTTCCGCTATTTTTACCGCCCGGCGGATGTCGGCGACGCCGGCTGTGACCGCAGAGATGACCAGGAATTCGGCCCGGGTGTAATTGGCGATGGCACGGGCGAGGGTGGTTTTACCCGAACCCGGGGGACCCCAGAAAATCATTGAGTGCAGTTCTCCCCGTTCCAGCATCCGCCGGAATGGCTTGTCTTTGCCGAGGAGGTGCTCCTGTCCGAGAATGCCGTCAAGGTCAGCGGGGCGCAGGCGTTCGGCGAGCGGTGCGGTTGGGTCGGGCTTTCCGGTCATGTCAAAAATCAATCCGGGGTCCGGTTTTTATCCGGGACCCCGGCAGATAAAAGAGCCGCCTTTTGTTCACTCTGGTTTGCCTTCCTTAAGCACCACGCCCGAAATGAACGATCTTTTTTGAAATCGGTCGGTCTTCAATTTTTAGTTTTATATTATAGCCCAATTTAAGTAAAAGTCAACGCTTTGATGAGGCGGAGACCGAGCAGGAGAAAATAGGCTCCGGTGATGACCGCGAGGATACGGCTGGCGCTGCGGACCTCCTGGTAGCGGTTGACAAAACCGGCAAGCGTTAGGGGGAGGAAGACCAGTGAGGTGGCGAGAAAGAAAAAGAGGAAGAACAAAACGCCGTTTTTGATGCCGCCCAACTCAATGACAGTGGTGATGCCGAGGAGAAAAGGTGGACAGGGTGTGGTGCCAACCAGAATGCCAAGGAGCAGGAGGAACCAGCCAGAGTCAGAGACGGGTTTTAGCCGATGGCAGAGATGAAGCCGGGCGAAGGGGTCAAGTGCGGTGAGGCCGTAAACAATGAGGGATAAAGAGAGGATGAGATAGACGATGGGCAGGATAATTGTGCGCAGCGGTATAAAATTGCCCAGCCGGGCGCCGACGACGCCAAAAACCACGCCGAAGGCGAGGTAGGCAGCAAGCCGGCCCAGTAGAAAAAGGGCGAGGTTAACAAGGGAGAGGGGAAAACCGGTCCGGCGGTTGCCGAAAAGAACCGGTAGGGCGACTGGCAGGCAGAAGCCAAAACAGGAGATGCCACTGGCAAGCCCGAGCCCGAGCGCCCGGCTGATAAGGGGAATCATCGGGACCGGAGGGAGGGGTCAAATTTGACCCGGACATGACGGACACCCGGGGTGGTGATGAGGGTGTCAAAGGTTGTTCGGGCCAGGTTTTTGACAAATGGGCAGAAGGGGGTGGTGAGGGAGAAAACCGCTTCAATGTTTCCCGCGCTGTCCAGGTGCAATTTCTCCAGAAGGCCGATGTGAATGATGTCAACACCCAGTTCCGGGTCAATCACCTGCCGGAGGCGGTTGACGATGAACAGGGAATCGGGTGGCAGTGTCGCAGAATAACTGCCCGAGCCTTCCAGAATTACCGGCTGGCCAACCGTTCTACCCGAGCGCAGCCAGTGGGGGAGCAGGGTAATTGCAACACCGGCGAGAACAAGGATGAGGATAAGCAGTGGCCGCAACCAGGAATTTTTTTCTCCCGACATCAGAGAATTTTAGGATGAACCGGTTATTCGGTCAAGGGAAAGAAGGCGCGACCGGAAAGAGAATTATTTTGTGAATAACCGTCAGATAAACAGCAGCGGGCAGAAAACAGAAATAGAGGGTTTTTCTCTCTTTCTTTTATTAAGACCCCGGGTTTGACCGCAATTAACTTGTCTTCTTCAGCGCTTCCGTGTATATTGCCGGAATTCCGATTGTTAGCTGGTTTTACCCGCTGTTGAGGGGGTATACCCCTCCACCGTTCCCGGGGTTGTTGGTGTTTCTGGTTTTGGTTCAGGTGATGATTACAGGGGGGATTTTGGCTGGTGGTGAAAAAGGGAGATGGTAATTGGCGCAGAAAGGGGGTGCGTTTTTTTCGGCGCAATGGTTTCCGGGGGCGGTGTTTAATTGGTATCGGGCAGGTGAGGATGATGCTTGACAGGATGGGTTTCTCGTTTTATTTTGAGTTATGGACGACAAATGCGATAAGGCTTATCTATTCGCCACCGTTTCCGGAAGAGTACAGGGGGTGTTTTTTCGGATGTGGACATTGAAGGAGGCGCGGGCGCTGGGTGTTTGTGGTCGGGTGCGAAATCTGCCCGATGGCCGGGTTGAGGTCCGGGTAGAGGGGGAGCGGGCAAAGCTGGAGAAGCTTTTGGCACGGTTGCAGGTTGGTCCGCCCGGAGCGGTGGTGGAGGAAATTTATGTTGACTGGGGCGAGTATCAGCATGAGTTTGACGATTTTCAGATAGAGTATTAAGGAGGGGTTATGCCGGTAAAGAGGGCGGGGAGGTTTTCTGAGGCGGACCGGCGTTTTATGCAGGAGGCTTTGGCGCTGGCGGTTAAAGGGCGCGGCCTGGTTTCACCCAATCCAATGGTCGGGGCGGTTCTGGTTAGAAACGGTCGGGTGGTGGGCAGGGGCTATCACCGCCGTTTTGGTTCTGCCCATGCTGAGGTGGAGGCGATTCGAGACGCGCGGGGTGCAACCCGGGACGCCACCCTTTATGTGACGATGGAGCCGTGCTGTTTTGAGGGCAAGACACCCGCCTGTACCGATGCGATTGTCCGGGCGAAAATCGGGCGGGTGGTGACGGCGATGCTGGACCCAAACCCCCGGGTTAATGGCGGTGGTGTGCGCTGTCTCCGGCGGCAGGGTATCAGGGTTGATGTCGGGTTACTGACTGAGGAGGCGAGACGCTTAAACGAGGGTTATGTGACATTTATGAGCGAGCACCGTCCGTTTGTGATGTTGAAGGTGGCGGTGAGTCTGGATGGGATGATGGCGACCGGTGAGGGAGAGTCACAGTGGATTACCGGGGAGCGGGCGCGGGCGCTGGGGCAGGAGCTAAGGCTATGGGCGGATGCGGTTCTGGTCGGGGTGGGAACGGTGCTGCGCGATAACCCGTTGCTTACCTGCCGGATAAACAACAAGAAGCGAATTTTACGGGTGGTGCTGGATTCCACGTTGCGGACGCCGCCGGCGAGCCGGCTGTTTTCTGTTGCCGGTCCGGTGGTGATATTTACCGCCAGTAGTGATGGTAGACGGGCCCGGGTCCTGGAGCGGTTAGGTGCCGAGGTGGTGCGGGTGCGGAGGGAAACATCCGGATTGCTGGCTTGGCAGGACATCCTCGCCGAGCTTTATCGCCGGGAGATAACCAGTCTGTTGATTGAGGGGGGGGCGCGGGTGGCGGCTTCGGCGCTTGAGGCCGGGGTGGTGGACAAGGCGTTTTTCTTTCAGGCGCCGAAGATTATCGGACCGGGGCGGTCGTTTTCCTCCGGGATGAAGGCACGTTCCCTGGGGACCGCCCTGGTGTTGAAGGATGTGCGTCATATTGAACTGGGTGACGATATTCTGACCGAGGGTTATGTTTACCGGTTTAGTTGAGCGGGTAGGTCGGGTTTCCCGGATTGAGTCAAGGGGACCGAACCGGCGGTTTTTTATTGCCGCCGATTTTGCCGACGAGTTGCGATTAGGTGAAAGCGTGGCGGTTAACGGTTGCTGTTTAACGGTGGTGGGAACAGACCGACAGGAGTTTCAGGTTGAGGCGGTGGCGGCGACACTGCGGGCGACCAATTTGGGGGAAGTGCGGATTGGGGAGCGGGTGAATCTGGAGCGGGCGCTGCGAGTTGGGGATCGTCTGGGCGGGCACATCGTTCTGGGTCACATTGACGAGGTGGGCAGAATCCGACGGCTGGAGCGCCGGGCGGGTGAGGTTTTGATGGTGGTGGCGGTGAAGAAAGAAAACAGCCAGTGGCTGGTGGCGAAGGGGTCGGTGGCGGTGGATGGGGTGAGTCTTACCGTTGCCGCAAAAACTGTGGGTGAGTTCACTGTCAATCTCATCCCTTTTACATTACAGGAGACCAACCTCGGTATGAAAAAGCCCGGGGAGCGGGTAAACATTGAGTATGACGTTTTGGTCAAGGCTGCCCGGGAAGGTAAGGGTTGGCACCCGGGAGTGTCGTTCGGCACTGAATAGGACCGGCATTCCGGGTGCCGATTTCTGTGTTAACCCCTATTTAGGTTGTACCCATGCCTGTGTTTACTGTTATGCCAGTTTTATGCTCCGGTTTACCCACATCGCAGCGCCCTGGGGTTCGTTTGTTGAAGCGAAGGTGAATTTGCCCGCGGTGTTGCGGTCCGCGCGTTGCCGGCCCGGCCGGGTCCTGCTTGGTACGGTGTGCGATCCGTATCAGCCGGTAGAAGCGGATTTTCAGTTGAGCCGGCAGGTGCTGGGTATTCTCGGTTCGGCAGGATTTACCGTTGCGGTTTTGACCAAGTCGGATCTGGTGTTGCGGGACCTGGACCTTTTACGCCGTTACCCGGGGTTCAGCGTTGAGTTGACGGTTACCACTTTAGAGGAGCGGGTGCGGGCGTTTTTTGAGCCGGGGGCGGCGCCGATTGCCAACCGGCTGGCGGCGGCAGAAGAACTGGTAAGGGCGGGGGTGATGACAACGGTGTTTTTCGGTCCGGTTCTGCCTTACTTCAGTGACCGCGAAGATAAGATGGTGGCGGTGCTTGAGGCGATTGCCCGCACCGGGGTGAGGCGGGTTTTAATTGACCGGTTGAACTATCTGTCCAGGAAGTTGCCGGTGCTGCGGCAGGGTTTACGCCGGGAGTTTCCTTTAGCCCTCACCGCGTTTGAGCGGGTGTTACGGCAACCCGAAAATTACGCTGCGGAGTTAAAGGCAAAGGCGATTGCCGCGCTTAAGCGGGTTGGTCTGGAAGGCGGGGTGGTGTTTTGAGCCGGTTTTGTTGACCGCGGCGGGGTTTAAAAATAGAATTGGCATTATGGATTTGAAGTTTGTGCGGGAGAACCCGGATGAGGCGCAGCAGATTCTCCGCCGGCGCCGAAGTGAGGTTGCTCTGGAGCGGATCCTAATGCTGGATGAGGAACGCCGGCGACTGGTTCGCTACCGGGATGAGTTGCGCCGCGAACAGCGGGCGGTGTCAGAGGCGATCGCGCGGGCAAAACGGGAGCAGCGGGAGGAACCGGAGGTGCTGGCCGAGGCACGGCGACTGGCCGAGGAGGTGAAGGTGGTGGAGACAAAACTGCGGGCGGTGGAGACAGAACAGGGGGAACTGGCCAGGCTTCTACCCAATCGGCTGCATCCGACGGTTACCGAAGAGGAGGAGGTGGTTGCCCGCTGGGGTGATTTACCGGTGTTTGATTTTTCGCCCCTGGCGCACTGGGACCTGGCACCGGCACTGGGCATCGTTGATTTTGAGGCGGCGGCTCGGCTGGCGGGGTCCCGATTTGTTCTTTTTAAGGGGCAGGGGGCGTATTTAGAGCGGGCTTTGCTCAATTATTTTCTTGATACCGCGGTGCGGCGTTATGGTTATACCGAGGTGATGCCGCCGCTGCTTGCCAATTCCGCGACCCTGACCGCGGCCGGACAGTTGCCCGGTTTGGCGGATGAGATGTACTTTATTAACGAGGACGGTTTTTATCTCATTCCAACCGCTGAACCCCAGCTGGTTGCCTATTACCGGGATACGACAATTGACGCCGCCGAATTGCCGGTAAAGATGGTCGCCTACACACCCTGTTTCCGGCGGGAGGCGGGTTCCTACGGTAAGGATGTGCGGGGGATGATACGGGTTCACCAGTTTGATAAGGTGGAACTGGTACGGCTTACCTTTCCGGAGCGTTCTTATGACGAGCTGGAGGAGATGCGTTCCGAGGCGGAGAGCCTTTTGCGGGAACTGGGGCTGCCCTATCGGGTGAAGCGGCTTGCCGCCTGGGACATTGCGTTTCAGTCGGCAAAGACCTATGACCTGGAGGTATGGGCGGCAGGTGTGGGGCGCTGGCTGGAGGTTTCTTCCATCTCCAACTGTGAGGATTTTCAGACCCGGCGCGGTAAAATTCGGGCCCGGGACCGGATGGGCAGGGCGTTTTATCCCCACGCCCTGAACGGCTCGGCGCTAGCGTTACCCCGGGTGTTTGTGGCACTAATTGAAAACTTTCAGCAAAAGGACGGTTCGGTGGTGGTGCCCGAGGTACTCCGAGCTTATCTCAACGGCCTGGAGCGGCTGGGTTAGCCTCTTTGTTAAATTTAAAAACAAAGGGCAGAAGGTCTTTTAACCGCCACTTTTGGGTTTTTCCCGGGCTGGCAAGGATGACAAGCGGGTTACGGGCAAACTCGCCGAGGACCTGCAGGCAGGCGCCGCAGGGCGGGACGGGGTCTTTAGTGGTGGTGAATATCGCGAGTGCCACCAGTTCCTTTTCGCCGGCGGTTATCGCCTTAAATATCGCCACCCTTTCGGCGCATACCGTAAGGCCGTAAGAGGCGTTTTCTACATTGGCGCCGGAGTAGATTCTGCCGTTCTTGCCGAGCACAGCGGCGCCGACCGGGAAGCGGGAATAAGGGGCATAGGACCGCCTCCAGGCTCGCCGGGCGGCGCGGATGAGCGTGGTTGTTTTTTTATCGTTCATATTTTCTCTTCCGGTTTAATGATTTCCTGCAGAAAACTGGCGCCGGCGGGGACAGGTTTGACCCCAAGGTAATCGGCGGCGGTCTGTCCGAGATCGGCAAATGTGGACCGGGTGCCGAGGTTTTTGCCTTTCCAGAGCCTGGCGCCGTAGCCGAGAAGCGGGACGTACTCCCGGGAGTGGTCGGTAGAGGGGGTTGTTGGGTCGCAGCCGTGGTCGGCGGTGATGAAGAGCAGGTCGCCGGGTCCGAGGGCGGCGAGGATTTCCGGCACCCGGAGGTCAAATTCTGCCAATCCCCGGGCAAAATCAGCGGCGGCGTTGCGGTGCCCCCAGTCGGTGTCAAACTGGACGAGGTTGACGAAGACGAGACCGGTGCGGGTTTCCGTCAGCGCCTGGAGGAGCCGGTCAACGCACTCCTGGTTGTTGACCGAGTGGTAATTGCGGGTGATGCCACGGTTGGCAAACAGGTCGTCAATTTTGCCAATTGCCACCACCTCCTGACCGGACGCTGCGACATTGTCCAGAAGGGTGGGTTGGGGTGGCGGGCAGGAGAAGTCTTTTCGGTCTTTGGTGCGATAAAAGCGGCCGGGTTCGCCGGCAAACGGTCGGGCGATCACCCGGGTAACCCGGTAGTTACCGGTGAGCAGGGCACGGGCAATTGCGCAGTAGCGGTAGAGTTCCGGCAGGGGAACGACATCAACGTGGCAGGCGATCTGAAATACACTGTCTGCCGAAGTGTAGACAATCGGTGCCCCGGTTTTAAGGTGTTCTTCGCCGAGGCGGTTGATGATTTCGGTGCCCGAGGCGGGGATGTTACCGAGAACCGGTCTGCCGATTTGCTTTTCAAACTCCCGGATGAGTTCCGGCGGAAAGCCAGCGGGGAAAACGGGGAAGGGCTCGGTGGTGATGACGCCGGCAATCTCCCAGTGGCCGATGGTGGAATCCTTGCCCGCGGATAACTCGGCCATTTGACCATAAACCGCCTGGGGTTGGTCCTCGGGCGGGACACCTTGAATGGGAATGATATTGCCGAGTCCGAGCCGGGCAAGATTGGGCAGGGATAGACCGCCAACCGCCTGGCTGAGGTTACCCAGGGTATTGGAGCCGGTGTCGTTGAACTGGCTGGCATCGGGCAGTTCACCACAGCCAACTCCGTCTAAGACAAGAATAATAATCCGGGGGTAGTTCATAGGGGTGTTAATGCCGGGGACAGGATTTGAACCTGCATGCCGTGAGGCACATGGCCCTCAACCATGCGTGTCTGCCATTTCCACCACCCCGGCAGAGCCACAGGCAGCTTTTATTATAGGAATCGGGGGACGACTGTCAAATGTGGTTATCCGGTGGCGTCAGCGGACCCAACGGTCAAAGGCGGTGAGCCAGTCAGCCGCGATTTTACCCTCCGTTACCTTTTTTGCCAGCAGGGCCCGGGCGGTGTCGGCAGTAACCGGTTGCCAGCGGTGGTAGCGGGTGGTGCCGTAGTTCTGGAGTCCCTCCAGAACCAGGCTTTTTTCTCCTTTCAGTTCGGCGGCGGTGCCGAAGCGCTTTTTCAGTTCTGCCGCCTTACGATAGACGATCTGCCACAGGGCGGGGTAGCGGTAATCGCGGGCAAGGTGGTGGTCAAGGACCAGGGTTTTCAATCCGGGCAGATGGAGGATGCGGCTGATGTTGATGATGCTTTTGAGCAGTTCCAGGTCGGTTGCCGGGCTATCGGAGAGGGAAGAGGGATAACCGTCAATTGCCGCCTCCCGGGGGTTAATCTGGCAGATGCGGTCGGTGGTGGTTTCGTCAACCGGTCCCGCGATATCAGAGGAGACCAGGACCCGTTCTTTTCCCCGTTTGACATCGGTCATTATCACCTTTCCGGGTTCAGCGGCAAGCCGACCGTGCCAGAGCGGCGGTGAGAAGCCGATTTCGGTCCTTTTGAACTTGAAACGCCGGCCGTCCGCCCAGATGATTTCTTTGGGCAGGCCGTCAATCGCGCGGAAGAACCGCTGGGCGGTCTCCTGCTGTTTCTGGGGCAGGTCGGCGATATCCTTGGCAAAAATGATTTTATCTGTATAGACGCGGGGTTCCCGCTGGGAAAGGAAATGGTCAAGGTGATAATGGGAGATGACAATTGCCTGGGAATGGATGCAGGATTCAATTACCGCCTGGGTGTATTTTGCCTGCAGTTCCTTACGGCGTTCTTCCGGCAATGGGAATTCGGCGGTCTGGGGTGAGACACCCGGGTCAACGGTGACGGTTAAATCGGGTGTTTCAATCCGTACGCACATCCCCTTGACACCGAAGGAGTCCACAGCAACACAGATGAGGGAGACCGCCGGTCCTTCCCGGATGAGTACACGGTCAGGGATTCTCATCGGCAGAGAAACCAGGCAAGGTAATAAAATGCCGGGATGGTGAAGAGAAGGCTGTCAACCCGGTCAAGGAACCCGCCGTGTTCGCCCAGGGCGGCGGAACTGTCTTTTACCGCCACCGCCCGCTTGAAGATGGATTCAAATAGGTCGCCGGCTTGCGCTATTGCCCCCAGCCCGATTCCCACCAGCGCCAGCCACCAGATGGGATGAGAAGAAAAGGGTTTGAGCCGGGGCAGCCAGATTCCGCTGAGCAGGGCGGAGAATACCAGGCCGGCAAGAAAACCTTCCCGAGTTTTGCTTGGGCTAAGCGCCGGGGCGAGTTTGTGGCGGCCCAGGATTTTGCCCAGGGCAAAGGCAGCGGTGTCGTTAACCCAGGTGAGGACAAGGGGAAACAGCACCAGCAATGGCGAGAGTTGTTTTTCCTGAGCAAGGTTGCGTAATAAAATAAGGTGGCTGGGCAGGAAGCCAAGATAAATCAGGGTGAAGGTTCCATAGACCGGGATTCGGGGTAACGCCGGACGGCGGGCGATGGCGAAGAGAAAGACCATTCCGATGGGAGCGATGAGAAAGCCCGGGAGCCAGTTGCGCCAGGCGGCAAGGACAATGGTGAGGTTGAGGATGAGGGTGAACCAGGCGGGGAGAACAATTTCTGCCCGGCGCAGGAGCTGGATAAATTCCATCGTGGCAAAGCTGACCCACACCGCGACCAGGAGGGTGAGAATGCCGCTGCCGGTAAAGAGGATAGTGCCGGTTACCAGGAGGGTAAGAACGGTGCCGATGACCAGCCGTCCGGCAAGGCTATTTTTCTTCCACACGTCCAAAGCGTCGCTGGCGTTTGGAATAGTCTTCAATCGCCGCCATCAGTTGAGGGCGCCGGAAATCGGGCCAGAGGGTTTCAGTGAAGTAGAGTTCGGCATAGGCGATATGCCAGAGAAGGAAGTTGGAGATGCGGCGTTCGCCACCGGTGCGGATGAGGAGGTCAACATCAGGTAGTTCCGGGTCATAGAGAAGCCGGGCAAACTGCGCTTCTGATGCCGGGGGCGATTTCAATTCACCCTCATGCCAGAGCTGCCATGCCCGGTGGAGAGCGTCTAACAGTTCCGGTCTGCCGCCGTAACTTAAAGCCAGAGTGAGGGTCAATCCGGTATTTCCGCTGGTGTCGTCAATGAGCGACAGAATTTTTGTCCGGGCCAGTTTGGGAAGCTGGTACAGTCTGCCGATCGCCCGGACCCGCACGCGATTTTTCTGCAGGTCCGCGCGCTGTTCGTCAACACCGCGGAC
This sequence comes from uncultured bacterium, assembly GCA_964412225.1. GTDB lineage: Bacteria > Hydrothermota > Tepidihabitantia > Tepidihabitantales > Tepidihabitantaceae > CAYPNB01. The sequence goes on from CAYPNB010000011.1 coordinate 52,859, forward strand.
AAGGAGGTTCATTAAGTTTTCCACCTCTTTTTGCGGGCGTTGCCAGTTTTCGGTGGAGAAGACGAAAACGGTGAGGAATTTTACCCCCAGTTCACCGCAGACCTCCACCGCCGTCCGGAGCGATTTCACTCCCTGGCGATGGCCCAATGAACGGGGTAGGCCGCGTCGCCTTGCCCAGCGGCCATTGCCGTCCATTATGATGGCAATATGAGCGGGAATTTTTAGTCCGGACATCGGAATAAAAAATAAAGGAGGCGGGAGGGGCCCGCGTCACCTTTCCATAATCTCGGCCTGCTTTTTGTCCAGGAGTTCATCAACCTTTTTGATGAACTCGTCGGTTATTTCCTGGATTTTTTTCTGGGCCAGTTTGCCCTCGTCCTCGGAGATTTTTTTGTCTTTTTCCAGTTTTTTGACCGTTTCGTTAAGTTCGCGCCGGACCGAGCGGATCGCCACCCGGGAGTCCTCGGCGAGTTTGGCGCAGAGTTTTACCAGTTCCCGGCGCCGTTCTTCACTTAACGGCGGGATGGGGATGCGAATGAGGTTTGCCTCCATCTTCGGGGTCAGACCGAGTTCGGTTTTGAGGATTGCCTTTTCTATCTCGGGGAGAAGAGTTTTATCCCATGGTTGTACCACCAGTTGACGGGGTTCCGGGACAGAGATAGTCGCCACCTGGCGCAGGGGCGTGCTGGTGCCATAGTAATCCACCTTGATTCCCTCAAGAATTGCCGGATTGGCCCGGGCGGTGCGGAGGCGGGCAAATTCCGCCGCCAGGACCTCAACCGCCCTGGTCATTTTAGCACGACATTCGGAATAAACTTTTTCTAACATATCCAACTCCCGATTTTTTTACCTCTGATTATTTTGAGAATAGCATCGGGTTCTTTGATGTCAAACACAACAATTGGGATCCGTTTTTCCCGGCACAGGGCAAAGGCAGCGGTGTCCATTATCTGAAGGTTTTCGGCCAGCGCCTGTTCATAGGTGAGCCGGGGGTAAAAGCGGGCTTTTGGGTTTTTCTCCGGGTCGGCAGAGAAGACGCCGGGGACCTTTGTTCCTTTGAGGATTGCGGTCATTTTCAGTTCCGCAGCGCGGAGGGCGGCAGCGGAGTCGGTGGAGAAGAAGGGGTTGCCGGTCCCACCAGAGAGAACCAGTACCTTGCCCGCGGTCAATTCTGCCCGGGCCCGCTCCACCCGGTAGCCTTCAATAAATTCCCCGACCGGGAAGGCGGCGAGATGGCAGGCAGGGACTTTTTGATTTAACAGGTGGGTGAGCCTGATGCCGTTGATGACGGTGGCGAGCATCCCGGCGCGGTCAGCAGCAACCGGGTCATTAAGAGCGGCGGTTCTTCCCCTGATGATGTTGCCACCACCAATGACCACGGCGACTTTGACATCCGCGCGGACGGCGCGGGTAAGTTGGTTTACCACTGAGGCGATTAGCGCCTCATCCAGAAAGCACTCGCCCGATATTTTCAGGAGAACCCGAGGGAAGGTTTTACTCACCCAGTTTAAACCGGGCGTAACGCCGGATGACGATGTTTTCGCCAAATTTGGCGATGGTTTCCTTCAGGTAATCGCCGACCGTTTTCTCTGGTGCTTTTACAAACTGCTGTTCCAGGAGGCAGACTTCGGCGTAGAATTTCTCCAGTTTTCCCTGGACGATTTTTTCAATCACCGCCGCGGGTTTACCGGATTGTGCTGCCTGCTCCTCGTAGATGCGTTTTTCCCGTTCCAGGACTTCGGCGGAGACCCCGGAGCGGTCTATGGCGATGGGGTCGCAGGCGGCGATATGCATGGCGACATCGCGGACGAAGCGGCGAAATTCCTGGTTGCGGGCAACGAAGTCGGTCTCGGTGTCTACTTCTAGGAGAACCCCCAGCCGTTCACCTGGGTGAATGTAGGCTTCAATAACGCCGGCGGCGGTAGGACGAGCAGCCTTTTTCGCCGCCTTGGCGATACCCCGCTTGCGCAGAATTTCAATCGCCTGGTCAATGTTACCGTTTGCCTCCTCGAGCGCGGTTTTGCAATCCATGACACCAGCACCGGTGCGACGGCGCAGTTCAATGACCTTTTCCATCGGTTGACTCATATTCATTCTCCTCCCTTTGTTTCTTCCTCGGGCGTGATTTCGGTCTCAAACTGCTTTTTTCCTTCCATTACTGCGTTGGCGATGACACCGGTCACCAGCCGAATGGAACGGAGCGCGTCATCATTGCCCGGAATCGGGTAGTCAATGACTTCTGGGTTGCCGTTGGTGTCAATCAGGGCGATAACGGGAATCTTCATCCGCCGGGCTTCAGCGACAGCGGTGGCTTCCCGGACCGGGTCAACGACATAGATTGCCCCCGGAAGCCGGTCCAGTTGCTGAAGGCCGGAAAAGAGTCTTCCGAGAGTTTGGTACTCGCGCTGGAGCCGGAGGGTCTCTTTTTTACTGGTGTTGAGCTGGGTGTTGGCAAGGAGCCGCTCCAGTTCTGCCAGTCGGTTGATCCGGGTGGCGACCACCTCAAAGTTGGTTAAAAGACCGCCTACCCAGCGCACGGTGACATAACACGAACCGCACCGTTTTGCCTCTTCTTCAATTATTGGGCGTGCCTGAGGTTTTGTGCCAACGAAAATAACCTCTTTTCCTGTTTCTGTTATTGCCCGTACTACGTCGTAGGCGGTGCGGAGTCGTTCTAAGGTCTTTTCCAGGTCAATGATGAAGATGCCGTTTCTTTTGCCGAAGATAAATGGCTTCATCTTTGGGTTCCACCGGCGAGAGTGATGGCCGAAGTGGAGCCCGGCTTCAAGTAATTGTTTAATGTTTAACGTTTGGTCCACTGGAATCGCTTCCTTCTTTTTGCCAAGCCATATTTCATTCTTTCTTTTTCGCGCGGGTCGCGTTTGAGAAGGCCGGCGGCCTTTAGTGGGCCGCGTAGTTCGCGGTTGTAGATAAGAAGAGCCCTGGCCAATCCCAGGGAGACTGCTGCTGCCTGGGCAGACAAGCCGCCGCCGCTGACGGTGCATTTTATGCCGAAATTGGCCCGGGTGCCGGTTACCGCAAGGGGCGCCAGGGCGATCTGGGTCAGCTCGGTTCTGCCAAAGTAAGCCTCCAATTTTTTGCCGTTGACCAGGTCTTCGGTGGTGCCGGGAACCAGCCAGACTTTGGCGGTGGCTGTTTTACGAGAACCGGTAGCAAAATAGTTTGCGTTCATATTATTTGTCTATTGTTACGGGTATGAGTTTTTGTTCCTGATGCCGGTGTTCCGCTTCGGTATAGATATGAAGCCGGCGAATGCGTTTTGCCTGAAGGCGGTTTTTGGGGAGCATGCGGAGAACAGCCAGCTGGAGCGGACGAGTGGGGAATTTTGTTACCGTCTGCCGGTAGGTGCGAGCCTTAAGTTGTCCTGGTTTGGTGGAGTGGCGGTAGTAGATTTTCTGTTCCGCTTTATTCCCGGTGACCTTAATAGCACCGGCGTTGATTACTACCACATGGTCGCCGGCATCAACATGAGGGGTGTACTCGGGCCGGTGTTTGCCCATCAATAACCGGGCAATACGAGAGGCAAGCCGGCCCAGGACCTGGTTTTTAGCGTCAACCAGGTACCACTGGCCTTTAAGCGTCTTCGGTCGGGCGCAAAATGTCTTCATTGTAACAGATTTTATACCAGAATTATTGTCATTTGTCAATTCTGGCGGTCGGGGTTAAAACGGGATGTCATCTAATTGATCTTTGGGGATGTCAGGTTCTTCGTCCGGTGGGATGATATCCGGTTCTGGTTCGGGGGTGTCAAATGCGGCAGTTTTTTCCAGTATCTGGACGCTGCGGCCGAAGATTTCCAGGAAGAAGCGTTTTTCTCCGGTGGGTGTTTCCCGGTCGCGGCTGCGTAGTTCGCCTTGAATCAGGACCGCGGTGCCCTTTTTCAGCCTTTCGCTTAGTCGTTCTGCCAGCTGGCCCCAGATGATGATGGGGAAGTAGTAGGCTTCTTCCTGCCATTCACCGGTTTCTTTTTTGGGGTAGCGGCGGTTTACCGCGACCCGGAATTCGCAGACCGGTGTGCCTTTAGGGGTGTAGCGGAGGTCGGCGTCGGCGGTGAGTCTGCCGAGGAGGAAGACGCTGTTGAGATAGCCAAGTCGGAGATTACTGCCGAAGTTGCGTGGGGACGGTGCGGAGCGGCCGGCAGGTGATTTATCTCCGGTAGGGGGCAGTTTATTCATTTGACATCTCGCGGGCTTGGGGTTCATCTTTTACTGTCGGCGGCTGTTCGTCGGCCGTTGGCAGGTTGGTGGGGGTAACCGGTGTTGCCGGTTTTTCGGTCTGGTGGGGGAGGCAGAAGAAGGCGAGACGGAGAATTTCTTCGCGGTGCTGGAGTTCCTGACGGACCTTTTCCGGAAGGGTTGGCGGTCCCTGAAAGTCAATGAAGACATAGGTGCCTTCGGAATGTTTTTTAATCGGGTAGGCAAAGGCACGCCGTTCGGTGCGGATATTGATAATCTCCTGGGCGCCGTAATTGTTCAGAATGGTGGTAAATTCCTGGGTTAGTTTTGCAACATCCTTTTCTTCCCGGTCGGGACTGAGGATAATGGTCATTTCATATTTTTTATTCAAGTTTCCTCCTTGTTTAATGGGGTTTAAATCGGATCAACAGGACATCGCCGTCCTGGATCGGATAGTTTTTACCTTCAATTTTAACCTTGCCGGCGGTCTGGGCCTGATGGAAGCCACCGAGGGTGATGAGGTCATCACAGCGGACCACCTCGGCTTTAATAAAGCCGTCACCGATGTCGGTGTGAATCATATACGCTGCCGTTAAGGCGGTGGTACCGTGAGGAGCCGACCAGGCACGGGACTCTTCACCTTTGACGGTGTAGAAACGAATGAGGTTGAGTGCGGTAAAGCAGGTGGTGACCAGGGCGGCGGGACCTTCCGGGGTGAGGTTCAGGCTGGCACGCAGTTCCCGGCGCTCAGACTCAGGCATGTCGGTGATCGCGTTTTCCAGCGCGGCGGAGAAGGAGATAAAGTTGCGGGCGGCAAGGCGGGGGAAACGGGCGGGGTCAAGGGATTCGGAGTCGGGGGCGTTCAGGCAATAAACCACCGGTTTGAGGACAAACAGATTTAGTCCCCTGACCGCCCGGCGTTCGTCAGCTGTAAGTTCGGGCGCGGCGAATCCCCGGGCGAGCGCGGGCTGCAGTTTCTCCAGGGCGGTAAGGAGGGTGTCTCTTTCCGGAGAGCGGGGTTCTTTGCGGCAGGAGTCCAAGCGTTTTTCTACTACCTGGAGGTCAGCGATTGCCAGTTCGTTTTCTACAATTTCGCGGTCGCGTTCCGGATCAATTGTATCCAGGACGTGGGGGATGTCCGGGCTGGTGAAACTGCGGAGGAGGTGGAGGAGGAGGTCAGCTTCCCGGATATGGGCGAGGAAGCGGTTGCCGAGACCTTCACCCTGACTGGCACCGCGGACCAGCCCGGCGATGTCTACGAAATCAATGTGCGCCGGTGTCACCTTACGCGGTTTTAACACCCGAGCGATTTCCTCCAGTCGTGGGTCCGGTACCGTCACCACCCCGACGTTTTTCTCAATGGTGGTAAACGGGAAAAGGTCAACCCGGGCGCCCGCGCCGGTAAGGATATTAAAAAGCGATGTCTTGCCGACGTTGGGCAGGCCGATGATGCCGATTTTCATAAGCGGTTTGGTGCCGATGACCCACTTGGCGCGGGGTTTTTTGGTCCGGGGACGTTGAAGCGGTTCATTGCCCTTTCCATTCCCTCGGTTAATACCGTCAGGCAGGCGTCTGCCGCCCGTTCCAGAATTGCCGGGAGGCTTTTCTGTTCTTCCGGGGTGAACGGGGAGAGGACATATTCCACCGCATCCACGGCCTCCGGTGTCCCGATCCCGATACGGAGCCGGGGGAAGTCGTGGGTGTTGAGGTGGTAGATGATGGAGGCGAGACCTTTGTGTCCGCCGTCCGAGCCTCTGGGACGAAGGCGGAGTTGCCCGAAGGGCAGGGCGATGTCGTCAACGACAACGAGAAATTCGTCCGGTTCAGCGGCGAGTTGTTCGCGGACAATGACCCCCGATTCGTTCATATAGAGGAGCGGTTTCACCAGCCGGAGGTTCTTTCCCGCCCAGCGGGTGCGGGCAAGAAATCTGCCGGCGTGGTGGTGGAAGCGCATGCCCAGGCGGCGGGCGATGGTGTCAACGGTCATAAAGCCGATGTTGTGTCGGGTAGCAGCGTAGCGGGGAGTCGGGTTACCGAGGCCGAAGATGGTCATTTGATTTCTTTTACTCCTTCTTCTCTTTTCCCTTGCCCTTTTCCGCTGGTTCGGCCGCTTTACCCTTCTTGCCTTCTTTGCCCTCTTCTTCCGCCGGTGCTTCCTCTTCCTTCTTTTCTTTGATTACTTCAGGTTCAGCAGCAGCGGGTGCGGTCGGGGTTTCAATTACCGCCGCCAGTTTTCTCGGCGTGAGGATGGTAACAATTGCCGAGTCGGGAGGTAGTTCAAACTCAATGCCTTCGTATTTCAGGTCGGCGATATGGATGCTGTGGCCCATTTTGAGCGTGGTGACGTCAATTTCAAAGTGTTCCGGGATTTTGTCAATTGTTGCCCGCACCGGGATTTCGCGCAGGATTTGTTCCAGCATTCCTCCCTGCTTCACCCCTTCGGCAACACCTTTGATGATAACCGGTACCGCGATGGTGATGCGCTCTTCGGGATGGACTTTCTGGAAGTCAACGTGAAGGAAGGTGCCGTCAATCGGGTTGCGTTGAATAGTTTTGATAATACAGCGGACCGTGTTCTGCCCTTCAATTTCTACATCAACGAGCGGTGCCCGACCGCGCAGCTGTTTGAGCAGTTGCTGGAAATCAGCAGTGGAAACGGTAAGCGATAAGGATGGGTCACCGTGACCGTACATTACCGCGGGTAATTTGCCCGTGCGGCGAATTTTTTTAATTTTTGCTTTGCCAGTTTCGTTTCTGATTGTTGCCTTGATGTTTGCCATAATTCTCCTTTAGATAAATAAAGAACTGACCGACTCCTCGCGATGGATGCGCAAGATTGCCTCCGCCAGGAGCGAGGAGACGGACAAGATTTTGATTTTCTGGTGCCGTTTTTCTGGTTTCTGTTCAATTGTGTCGGTGACCACCACCTCAATTAATGGCGAATTGGCAAGGAGGTCAATTGCGTCGCGGGAGAAGATGCCGTGGGTGGCGGTGGCCCGGACCGTCTTGGCCCCGGCGTTGAGGAGCGCAGCGCTTGCCGCCAGGAGGGTGCCGCCGGTGTCAATCATATCGTCAAAGATGAGCGCATCCTTGCCCGCCACATCACCCACCACCCGCATCGCTTCCGCCTGGTTGGGCGCGTTGCGGCGTTTGTCAATTACCGCCAGCGGCACAGAGTCGCCCAGGCGCTGGGCAAAGCCCCGGGCCCGGTTTGCCCGGCCGGTGTCGGGCGCTACCACGACCATGTTGTCGGTATTGGCCCAGAAATAGTTTACGAGCACCCGGGTGGAGTAGAGGTGGTCTACCGGGATGTCAAAATAGCCCTGAATCTGCTCGGCGTGAAGGTCCATGGTCAGGACCCGGTCAATGCCGGCCCGGGTGAGGAGGTTGGCGATGAGTTTCGCCGATAGCGGAACCCGGGGTTTGTCTTTGCGGTCCTGCCGGGCGTAGCCGTAATAGGGGATGACCGCGGTTATCCGCCAGGCAGAGGCACGGCGCAGGGCATCAATCATGAGGAGGAGTTCCAGGATGTTTTCCGCCGGTGGCGGGGTGGGCTGGATAACGAAGACGTCTTCACCCCGAACATTTTCGTTGATACTGACCCGGATTTCGCCGTCGGCGAAGTTGCTTATTTCCGCTTTTCCGAGCGGGATGTCCAGGTGAGCGCCGATTTTTTCCGCCAACGGTCGGTTTGCCCGGCCGGAAAAAATTTTCAAAGCCATCTTCATTTCTTCTCTTCCTCCGTTAGTGTTTCTGGGGCGGAAGGATTTGAACCTTCACGCCAGGATCCAAAGTCCTGTGTCCTACCAGATTAGACGACGCCCCAATTAAGTTAATGTCGTCTGCGGACAGTCGGTCTTGACCGGGTGAGAATGCCAGGAAGCCCACAACTCCTCAACTCGGCCATCGGGTCTAAAGCCGGTATCAGCGCATAGACCGTACTGCCGGAACCGGACAGGCTGGCAGCATAGGCACCGCACTTTAACAGTTGCGTCTTTGCCCGTTTCAGTTCGGGGTAACGCGGGAAGACGACCGCTTCAAAACTGTTGAAGAGCAGTTCTGCCACCCCTGCCAGTTCATCACGCCGCAACTTCTGAAGAAGAATTTTAGGGGTAAATGGGGGTGGTGTCAATTTTCGCCTTTGGCGGTCAAGTTCCCGGTAAGCCCAGGCGGTGGCAATTCCGAAACCGGGGTAATGGAGAAAAAAGTTCAGAGCCGGCAGGTTTACCGGGCGCAGTTTTTCCCCCCGGCCGCGGGCAACACAGGCGGTTTGCTGGAGGAAGAAGGGCACGTCGCTGCCCAGACCCAGGGCCAGTTTTTTCAGCGCCGGTGGGGGAAGCGGGTAACCGAAGAGCCGGTTCAGGGCGAGAAGGACACTGGCGGCGTTGGAGGAGCCGCCTGCCATACCAGAACCGGGGGGGATTCGTTTGGTAATTTCAATCCGGCACCCGGCGTTGATTTTCGTTTCGCTGAAGAAGCGCTGTGCTGCCTGGAAGGCGAGGTTCTGTTCCGGGGGGATGGGCGGTTTGATGCCGGTGACCCGGAGCGTGATTTCCGATTTGGTCCGGGTAACTTTTATTTGGTCACCGAATGCGAGGGGGACAAGGATGGTGACAATTTCGTGAAAACCGTCAGGCCTTTTTTTACCGACCCACAGACCAAGGTTGATTTTTGCCGGTGCAGAAACGGTGATGTGTTCCACTCAGTTGCCGATAAAAGTTGACCCGGGGTCAAGCTGCCAGTCCGGACTGAAGAAACCGGCGGCGCGGACGCCGTTCCAGCCCGAGTTACGCACCCGGGGGTCAAATACAATGAAATCGGGAATGCCGGTGCCGGAGCCAATCACCCCCCAGAAAAAGGACAGTTTTGTGCCACCCGGATCGGTACCCATTCGGACCAGGAGGAGTTTTTCCGGGTTGAGCGGGTTGGGATAGGTGAGGATGACCCCAAGGGTGTCACCGGCAATCTTTTTACCCATTATCTCCACCCGGTCAGGATGGAGTTTTATCGGCAGGGCGTGCGCAACCATTTCGGTGATTTTGTTTTCCGCCGGTCCGCCCAGGAGGATGAGGTTGCGGTTAAAATTAATCCCGGGTGCGGTGTCGGGCAGGATCTCGGTTTGACCGTTGCCGATTAACAGCCAGCGCAATGCCTCCTGGCAGGCGTAGTGACGAAGCAGGTCAGTTAGTTCCGGGTTCTGGGTTCCGTAAATGATTGTGAACGGCTGCATCAGCACCCTTTTTGCCGGTCCGGCCTGTTTTTCGCTTTTGAACAGTTTGCCCTTCTTTACCGGTCCGGGTTGCCAGCCGTTTTTTGTGCGGCGGATGGTAATGACACCAGGAGGGTAAAATGTTTTAACAGCGGTTTTCCGGTCAATTTCAATTCGGACTGTAGCCGGGAAAAACAGCCGCTGGTCAAGGAAAAGGGTTATCTGGGTGACGTTGTCTGTTTTCAACCGGATGACCGAATCGTCGGCAAATCCGGCAACAAATGCATCCCTGCCCCAGGTCTGGACCCGGTCAATCTTCAACCAGTAGCAGGAGTTTGACTGGCTGATGTCGGCGGTGCGAAAGCGAATATGCCGGGGTCCGGGATTCCGTCGGGCTTCCCGCAGAAAGGCGATCAGGTCCGGGTCGTCAACGCAGAAGGTGGTGTCGTCGTATTGCCACCAGTGTTCTTTTCCCGGGACCTCTTTGTACCTGTAGTTATAACCCATGGCCTCAAGCCAGAGGGCAAAGTTGCGGCCGTGAACTGGGGGGACGTTGTTGTCGTTTGCGCCATGGAGGATGAATACGGGCAGGTTTAAGGCATTTTCAATAAAAGCGGGTACGTTGTCCGGACGGTGCGCCATTTCCCGGATGGCAAGTTTTGCCGGTTCACTGAAGATAACGCTGCGCTGGAGAAATGTCGGGATATAAAGGGGCAGTGATGGCCAGCCGGCTGCGGGGGCGATTGCCGCAAACCGGTCGGGATGGGTCAGCCCGATGTGCCAGGTGCCGTGTCCGCCCATGGAGTGGCCGGTGAGCACTACCCGGTCCGGGTCAACCGGCAGGCTGGCGAGCGCCTGTTCCAGCACCTCAATTGCATCCATTCTGCCCCAGTCCTGCCAGTCAAAACCAAACGGGCGCCGGTTCGTCGGGCAGACGACAAATGCCCAGTCTTTGGGCTTAAAACAGTGGCTGAGGCCATCCGCTTCAACACCGGCACCGTGGAGTGAAACGATTAATCCGTAGCGCCGATTTGGGTTATAATCGCGGGGGTAAAGTACCGCATAGTACTGACAGGAGGAGTCCAGGGCGGAGACAAAGGTCCTTTTGTGGGGCTGGTCAATACGCCGGGAACGGAGCGAAAAACTGTCTTTTTTTTCATAATTCCGCCAGCGCAATGTGACCGCGGTCCGGTAGCCGGTGGTGTCATAAGGCAGGCCGGGGATATGCAATCGCACCGGTACTTTTCTGGCACCTAGGCCGGGGATGTTGTTGACGACGGTTTCGGCCAGCACAATGGTGTCCAGGGTCAACTTTAACACCACGCTGTCAACCGGTTTTTCGGTGGTGTTGAAAAGCGGAATGCCGGCAAAGGGGGTTGCTGCCGAGTCGGCGATGATGTCCGGAGCGGTGATGTCCTCTTTTACGACAAATACCGGGTCCGGGGCGGGGATGAGGAGAAACCGCACCCGCTGGTCACCGTAACCGGAAAGGCGCAGGGTTAAGCGGTTAAAACCGGAGTCAATGAGCACCGGTGTTTTAAACCAGTTGTTGCCGTAGACATCACCGAGATAGGTCCGTTTGTTCAATATAAACCCGCCCAACCTTGTTGCCACTGCCAGACAGCGCGCCGGTCGGGGATGATAAAAACGGACAAAGGCGTAGCCGGTGGTGACGATGCCGCTGATGCCGTAATAGTCCTGAATTGAGTCCCACGGGACATCCGGATAGTCGGTGTTAAGCCAGCCCGAGGAGTCGGTTTTCACCCGGCGCCAGATGGTCACACCGCCTGTAACCAGGGATGAGCGTAAAGAGTCGCCTTCTTTCGGGTCAAGTTCTGCCGGGTCAGGCACCGCCTCGGTTATCCCCTCACGGGTGCCGACGAGAAAAGGCCCGCAAATCAGCCACTCGTCAAACCGGATGGTATCAGGAATGGTGGGCACAGGCTCCCGGGCGCCAGCCACCCCCAGAAAAAGCAGGAGAAACAGCGTCAGGATTTTTGCTATCACCTGACTCAGTTTAAGCCGGCGTTTGGGCAAGTCAAGGAGGGATGGATTTTAAAACGATTTTTTAAATCGGTGCGTTTCAATTATCGGTTCTGAACTCTGGTTTCCCGGCGACTCCGGGGGTCACCCCGGGGGTGGCTCCCTTTTCTGGTAGATGTATTAAAAATCAAAACTTACCGAAACGGGCGTTAACTTTTTTTGTTTCCCGGGGTCTAAATTTTCTATTGGGTTTTCTGCAACGGAGAGTGGATAGGATTCAATTTGACACCGCGGATAAAGATGCTATCCTAATAGAAAGTCTTTTCTGGAGGATTTATCGAGCAGGTTAGAAAACGGGATGGGCAGGTTGTTGCCTATGACCGGAGCAAGATAGAGAACGCCATCCATAAGGCGCTTTTTGCCACCGGCACTGATAATCGTGATTTGGCAAGGCGGTTGTCGTTGCAGGTGGAGGAGGTTTTAAGATGTGAGTCAGCGGGAAAAATTCCCGGGGTGGAGGAGATTCAGGATATTGTGGAGCGGGTATTGATTCAGGAGGGTTTTTCCGACACCGCCAAGGCGTACATTCTTTACCGAAAGAGCCGCCAGGAGTTACGGGAGGCGAAGTATCTTTTGGGGGTGAGGGACGACCTGAAACTGGGGTTGAATGCGGTTACGGTTTTGCGCAAGCGGTATCTTTTGAAGAATGAGGCGGGTGAGATTGTTGAGACGCCGCGGGATATGTTCAAGCGGGTGGCGAAGGCGATAGCCGAGGTGGACAGGATTTACGGTGAGGACTGGCAGGCTTCTTGCCGGGATTTTTATGAGTTGATGGTGAACCTGGAGTTTTTGCCCAATTCACCGACATTGATGAATGCGAACACGGCGCTGGGCCAGCTTTCGGCCTGTTTTGTCCTGCCGGTGCCGGACTCCATTCCGGGGATCTTTGACACCCTGAAGTTCACCGCGTTGATTCATCAATCTGGCGGTGGGACCGGTTTTTCCTTTTCCCACATTCGCCCCGAGGGTGATATTGTCGGTTCCACCAAGGGGGTGGCATCGGGTCCGGTTTCCTTTATGCGGGTTTACGATGTTGCTACCGAAGTGGTGAAGCAGGGCGGTCGGCGCCGGGGTGCCAATATGGGCATTCTGGAGGTTACCCACCCGGACATCCTTCAGTTCATCAGCGCCAAAGGAGAGCGGGGGCTATTGAGCAACTTCAACATCTCGGTGGCGGTAACCGACGATTTTATGAGACGGGTGGAAAGGGATGAAGAGTATGAGCTGATCAACCCCCGGAACCGACGGGTGGTGCGCCGGCTGAAGGCAAGGGAGGTTTTTGATTTAATCTGTTACAACGCCTGGGCGCATGGCGACCCGGGGCTGGTTTTTCTGGACGCAATTAACCGGGCGAACCCGACCCCTGAACTGGGGCGGATTGAGTCTACTAATCCCTGTGGGGAACAGCCGCTTCTGCCCTATGAGTCGTGCAATCTCGGTTCAATCAATCTGGTGAATATGGTGCGGAACGGGCGGTTTGACTGGGCACGGTTTAAAGAGGTGATTCATCGGGCGGTGCATTTTCTGGACAACGTGATTGATGCCAATAAGTTTCCGCTGCCCGCGATTGAACAGATGACCCGGGGAAACCGGAAGATTGGTCTCGGGGTGATGGGGTTTGCCGACTGCCTGTTGCGGCTGGGAATTCCATATGACTCAGAGGCGGGGCTGGAGTTTGGGGCAAGGGTGGCGGAGTTTCTCACCCGGGAGGCACGGCGGATGTCAGAGGAACTGGCGCAACGCAGGGGTCCTTTCCCGAATTTCTCGGCCAGCGTCTTCAAGGGTGGGCCGCCGGTGCGTAATGCCACCGTTACCACCATTGCTCCTACTGGCAGTATCAGCATTATCGCCGGGGTTTCTTCTGGTATTGAGCCGCTTTTTGCCCTTTCCTATGTGCGGGTGGTGATGGGTGGGCACCGGCTTCTGGAGACGAATGAATATTTTGAGGCTTTTTTGAAGCAGAAGGGGTTGTTTAATCCGGAGTTGATGCGGGAGGTAGCGGAGAAGGGGAGCGTCCGGGATGTTGCCGGCGTGGATGAGGAGACCAGGCGGTTGTTTGTTACCGCGTTGGATATCGCCCCGGAGTGGCATGTGCGGATGCAGGCGGCGTGGCAAAGGTTTGTTGACAACGGTGTTTCTAAAACGGTTAATTTGCCCTATTCGGCTTCGCCGGAGACGGTCCGGGCGGTTTATCTCCTTGCCTGGCGTCTTGGCTGTAAGGGGATTACCGTATTTCGGTATGGTTCGCGCGGAGAACAGGTTTTGTATGTCAAACCACCGACCGGTGATTTTTTGACCGTTGATGAGGAGTTTTCCGGCGGCTGTCCTACCGGGGTGTGCATTACTTGAAAGGGTAGCGGCGCGGCCGGGCAATAGCTAGCTAAGGCGATGGGTTTTTTGTTCGGGCTTTTATTTTTATTTAGATCGGCGGTTGCCGCGCCGGTTTTTGCCGACACGGTGGCGAATTTTGAATCCGGGC
>CAYPNB010000012.1:0-57107 GCA_964412225.1 uncultured bacterium
TATTATATTGATTATACTTTTCCGCTGAGAATTTTCTCCAGCAACTCCTTCCGCTTCCCCCCGGAACCAAGGCACTGATACTTCTCGTGGTTCTCTTCATTCCGAGCGAGCCAGGGGGTGAGAAATGTGTAAGAGATAAACCGCACCGCGGTGCCAAAGTTGTCATCTATCAGAAACAGTTTTTTGTTGGTAATTTTGTATCGGGTGGTGCCGATTTTTAGGTAATCAATTTCTTCATCAATCTGCCGGAGGCGATAGTGTATTAACCCCGGTTTGTCAATAAGAAAATCGCCATTGCTTTGCCGGAGGAAAGGGCGTTCTTCCTTTTCTTTTAGACCCCGGTTTTTGCTGTTTTTCACAGCACCAACAATCAGATTCTGGCGGCAGCAGGCTTAAGTTTTCTTCTGGCGATGGGTTAAAAATCTACCCGGCGCTAAAATGGCGGTCGGGGTAACGGTGGAGGGGACCGCTCCGGGAGGTGCCCGGGTCGGAGAATGGATAAACTAAACCGGCGGGGTTAAGCGGCAGGGACAGGGTTAAATAACGGTAATTGCAACAGGATGAATTGTGTTTAACAATTGCTTGACAGTTTGCCGGTTTGGGTTCATTATTAGTCGCTATGAAACTTTATCTTTTGGTCCTGGTCGCCGCGCTGGGGCTGATCACGGTTGCCGGACAGTGCGGGAAGTTGCCGGAGCGGCAATGGGAAAGGGGCCATTTTGAGCCGATTGGGGGCAGGCCCTATAACCTGCCTGACGGCCTGAGCGTGCGCTATATCATCGGCGCCGAGGATGAAATCCCGACTTCTTTTTTGCCTTTAGCGTTTTCGGTTTTGAACAACACCACCCGCCGGATCAATGTCCAGATGCCGGCGGGGCTGGTCTTCACCCCGAACAATCCTGATTATCAGTATATGATGATTCTGCAGCAGTTTGCCTTTAGTGTGCCCGCCGAGCAGGAGACAACCGTTTTTCTGCCGACCTATTGCTGTAATGAGGGGTTGGACGAGCCGGATGAGGAGTCTTTTTACGCTATTGATATTCAGGTGTGGGAGCGGGAGTTGTGCGAACTTTTTGACCTGGTGCGGAATAAGCGTCTTGACTACGAGGAGGCGGTGGACCTTGCCCAGAGTGCGCTGTTTGAGATTACCGACGGCGCCGGGTTGACCGACTCTACCCGCCAGAAACTGGAAAATCTGCCATGAGGTGGCAGCACCGGCGCGCGGTTCTGTTTTTGCTGTTGTTGCTGGGCGCATGCGAGAACATTTTTCCGCCCAATGATTTTCAACCCACCGGCACGCCGTTTTCGCTTAACCCCGGAATTGGCGTTGTTGCCATTGCCGGCAGCCGGAGCCTGTTCAGTCCGCACGGGCTTTTTACGCTGGAGATGGTCTGCCGTGCCAGTGGCACCGGTCCGCTTGCCGACACTTTGCCCGCCGGTCTGCTGTTCACCTCAAAAAGAAATCTGACCCAGCATGTAATTGTTTTAAAACCGCACCGGCTGGTGGTTGACACCGCTAAAACCCGGCTCGCGGTCGGCGTGTTCTGCTGTAACCGTTATCGCCAGATTCCCGCCGAGGCGGACAGTTTTACCCTCGGTCCGTTTACCGATAACCAGGAACTGCTCCAGGTGGCAGAACTGGTGGCGGATAAGGACATCAGCGACAATCTGGGTCTGGTGCAGCGGGCGGTGTGGATGATTACCGATTCCACCGGGCTGACCCAGGCGTATGTTGATTCGCTGAACGCCCTGCCGCCGGATGGCGATGGTTACCATCACTGAGGTCAAAACACCCGCGCAGTTGCGGGCGTTCATTGACCTGCCGTTTTTTCTTTACCGGGGCAATCGGAACTGGGTGCCGCCGCTGAAAAAGGAGGTGGCGGCGATTTTGGATTTCCAGCATCACCCTTTCTGGGAGCATGCCGTGGGCGCGCTGTTTCTTGCCGCAGAAGGGGGACGGGTTGTGGGCAGAATCAGCGCCCAGATTGACCATAACTACAATAACCTCTGGCAGGAGAAACTGGGCGCCTTTGGTTTTTTTGAGTGCGTTGACGACCAGGCGGTGGCAAATGCCCTTTTTGATGCCGCTGCCGAATGGGTGCGGCAGCGGGGGATGACCGTGCTGCGCGGTCCGATGAGCCCTTCTTCAAATGACGAGTGGGGGTTTTTGCTGGAAGGTTTTGATAAACCCGCGGTGTTGATGATGCCCTATACCCCGGAGTACTATCTGCGCCTTGCCGAAAACTGGGGACTGGGCAAGGCAAAGGACCTGTTCGCCTTTATTAAATACGCGCCCACGCCAATGCCGGAGCGGTTGACCGCGCTGGCGGAGCGGTTGCGGAAAAACCCCCGCATCACGGTAAGACCGGTGAATATGCGCGCGTTGGAGACGGAGATGGTGATCATCCGCGACCTCTACAACGCCTCCTGGCAGAAAAACTGGGGGTTTTCACCGATGAGCGATAAGGAGATGGACAACCTCGCCACTAACCTGAAGACCTTTGCCGACCCAAATATGGTCCTTCTGGCGTTTTACGACGGCAAGCCCGCGGGGCTGTCAATCACCCTGCCGGATATGAACCAGGTGCTTCGTCATCTGAACGGCAAACTGGGGCTGGTCGGGATGGTGAAGTTTCTCTACTACCGGCGGAAGATCACCGGTGCCCGGGCGATTGTCTTCGGGTTCAAGGAGGAGTTCCGGCGCCTTGGTCTGCCCGTGCTTTTGTTCTACGAGACCGAAAAGTACATGCGGAAAAAGGGCTATCAGTGGTGCGAACTGTCCTGGAATCTGGAGGACAACCGCCTGATTAACGACTTTGACCGGGAGCTGGGCGCCGAGGTTTACAAGAAGTACCGAGTGATGGAGCGCGCGCTTTAGCCGCTATTCCCACTCAATTGTTGCGGGCGGTTTAGTGGAGATGTCATAAACCACCCGGTTGATGCCGCGCACCTGGTTGGTAATCTGGCTGGCAACCCGCGCCAGGATATCCGTGGGCAGTCTTGCCCAGTCCGCGGTCATCGCATCGGTTGAGGTAACCGCGCGCAGGGCAACGACGTTTTCATAGGTGCGCCGGTCGCCCATCACTCCGACCGAACGCACCGGCAGCAGCACCGCAAGCGCCTGCCAGACCCGGTGGTAATAACCGGAGCGCCGGAGTTCCGATATAAAGATATCGTCCGCCTCCCGCAGGAGCGCAAGCCGCTCCGGGGTCACCGCACCGATGATGCGGACCGCCAGGCCCGGACCGGGAAACGGGTGCCGGTTGAGAATCGCCGCCGGCACACCGAGGAACCGACCGAGAACCCGGACTTCGTCTTTAAACAGCTCTTTCAGCGGTTCCACCAGTTCAAACTTCAGGTCGCGGGGCAGGCCACCGACATTGTGGTGGGTCTTGATCTTTGCCGACGGACCGCCAAACGCGGAACGGGACTCAATCAGGTCCGGATAGAGCGTGCCCTGGGCAAGGAAGCGAATCGGTCCGAAACGCGCCGCCACATCCTCAAAAACCCGAATAAATTCGTTGCCGATGATGCGCCGTTTGCGTTCCGGGTCGGTTACCCCGCGCAGTTTTGCCAGAAACCGGTCCGCCGCCGGCACAAACCGTACCGGCAGGATTTGCCGGAGGTGCGTTAGAACCGTGCGGGGTTCGTTTTTGCGCAAGAGCCCGTTGTCCACAAACACCGCAACCAGTTTCTTGCCCAGCGCCTGATAAAGCAGGGTTGCCATCACCGTGGAGTCCACCCCGCCTGATACCGCACAGAGTACCTTTTCTTTTCCCACCCGCTGCCTTATCTCCGCGGTCTTCTCGGCGATGAACTCCTTCATTGTCCAGTCCGGTTTTAACCGGGCAATCCGGAAAAGGAAATTGCCCAGTATCCTCCTGCCTAACGGGGTATGCTCCACTTCGGGATGGAACTGCACCCCGTAAATGCGCCGGCTCTCATCCGCCATCGCCGCAATCGCCAGTTGACCGGTCTGCCCGAGTTTGACAAATCCCGGTGGCATTCGGGTAACCGAGTCGCCATGACTCATCCAGACCGCAAAACCAACCGGCAGGCCGGCAAAAAGCGGATCCGGTTTTAAACGCTGGAACCTTGCCCTGCCGTACTCATGGACACCGCCCGGCGTTACCCGGCCACCAAGAAGCCGGGCGATAAGTTGCATTCCATAACAGATGCCGAGAACCGGAATGCCGAGGTTGAATAGCGCCGGGTCGGGCAGGGGCGCACCCGGCGTGGAGACGCTTGCCGGTCCGCCGGAGAGAATCAGCGCCCCGGCACCTTTTTTTAGAACCGCCGCGGGGGAAATATCAAACCGGACAATTTCAGAATAAACCTTGTGTTCCCGGACCCGGCGGGCGATTAACTGGGTGTACTGGGAGCCAAAGTCAAGAACTAAAACCCGGTTCACTTGCTACTTTTGCCGGTCGGTCAGGGGCAGGGTGTCAACCATCAGTAGGTCACATATCCCGGAAGCCTTGCCGTAAAGCAGGATGCACTGACGGTATATCCCGGCCGCCGATTTCGACTCCCGCGCCGCCCGCCACTGCGCAATCGCCGTCTTCAGATCCCGGATCTGCCCTTCCAGAACCCCGAGCCGGCGCTCCATAACTAACCGCTCAAGTGGTCCGGATCGGGCAATCCGGTCGCGCACCTTCCCGGCTTTCTGCTCCAGTTCTTCCACCCGCAGTTCATAAGCCCGGATGGAGTCCGCATTCAACTCAAACACCACCAGCCCTGCCTGCTTGGTCCGCTCACGGGTAAAGTTGAAAATCAGCAGACCAAAAAGCACCGCCAGAACCAAAATTAGAAACCAGAACATTCCCTTCATATTCCCACCTCCTTACTGGGTGACGATATTCACCACCCGATCTTTGACATAGATGACCTTTACCACCCGCCTTCCCGCTAAATAGGGGGCAATTGCCGGGCAGGCAAGCGCCGCCTTTTTTACCCCCTCTTCAGTTTCCGACCGGCTGACCACCAACCGGCCCCGGAGTCTGCCGTCAACCTGAATCGGCACCTCCACCGTGTCAAACTGAACAAACCGCTCGTCTGGGTCTGGCAGCCGCTCCTCAAAAATGGAGCCCCGGTCCGGATAAAACCGGTGCCACAACTCCTCGGCAATATGGGGCGCAAACGGCGCAAGAAGAATGGTGAAGCGCTTAAGGGCAAAGGCATACACCGACGAATTGCGGTCCGCAAACAGGTACAGTTCATTAAGAAACTCCATCAGGGCGCTGATCGCGGTGTTGAACTGAAAACCCTCGGCATCCCGGACCACCTTTTTGTGGGTCTGGTTCAGCCGGATGAAAAGTTTCATCTCTTCCGGGTTAAACCTCTCGGGCGCTACCTGTTCGGGCGGCACCGGCAAGGGTTCGGCGGTGAACAGCCGCCAAACCCGGGAAAGAAATCGCTTTACCCCGGTGACCAGGTCGTCGGACCACTCCAGAGGCTTTTCCGGCGGGGCGGCAAAAAGCACCCCCAGCCGGGCACAGTCAGCACCGTGCTCCTCAACAAACGGACCGATCCAGACGCCGTGCCGCTTGGAAGATGACATCGTCCTGCCGTCCAACGACACCATCCCCTGGGTGTGCAATACCCGGCACGGCTCAGACACCGCGAGCATGCCCAGGTCGTGTAAAACCCGGGTGAAGAACCGGAAGAATATCAGGTGGCCGCAGGCGTGCTCAATTCCGCCGATGTACTCGTCAATCGGCAGCCATTTGTCCGCCTCCTGCCGGGCAAAGGGCAGCCGGTCGTTGTGCGGGTCGGTGTAACGGAGGTGGTACCAGGAGGAGTCAACAAAGGTGTCCATTGTGTCCGGGTCGCGCTGTGCCGCACCGCCACATCTCGGGCAGGTGGTGTTGATGAACTCCTCAACCCCGGCGAGAACCGACTTGCCTTTTGGTTTGTAATCCTTGACCCCGGGCGGCAAAAGCACCGGCAACTGGTCATCGGGAACCGGCACGATTCCGCACTGCGGGCAGTGAATCATCGGAATCGGCGTCCCCCAGTAGCGCTGGCGGGAGATAAGCCAGTCTTTTAGCCGGTAAAGCACCTTGCGCTGGCCCAGCCCCTTCTTTTCCAGATAGTCAATCATCCGGTTAATCCCCTCCTGCGATGGGGTGCCGTCAAACTCACCCGAGTTCACCATCGTCCCGGGCGCGGTGTACGCCGCGGTCATCGTCGCGGGCGCAAGTTGCCGGTCCGGAGGCATAATCACCACCCGGAGCGGCAGGTTGTACTTGCGGGCAAACTCAAAGTCCCGCTGGTCATGCGCCGGCACCGCCATCACTATACCGGTGCCATAACTGGCAAGGACAAAATCGGCAATGTAAATCGGCAACCGTTCACCGGTGAGCGGGTGAATCGCATACCTGCCGGTGAACACCCCTTCCTTTTCCCGGTCCGTCGCAGTGCGCTCAATTTCCGGCTGAATCAGCACCCGGGCACAAAACTCTGCCACCGCCGCCTCCTGGGGCGTCCCCCGGGCAATTGTCTCAGCCAGGGGCGCATCCGGCGCCAGGGCGAGAAATGTTACTCCGTAAAGGGTGTCCGGCCGGGTGGTGAAAACCGGCAGCGGCGTGCCGTCATCAAGGTGAAACAGCACCTCCACCCCTTCGGACCGACCGATCCAGTTGCGCTGCATCACCCGCACGCTCTCGGGCCAGCCGGTGAGTTCGTCAATCCCGTCCAGGAGTTGCTGGGCATAATCGGTAATTTTGAAAAACCACTGGGTCAGTTTCTTTTTCTCCACCGGCGCGGCACAACTGGAGCGATAACAGTGACCGTCAATCACCTGCTCGTTAGCCAGAACGGTCTGACACTTCGGGCACCAGTTGACATAAGCCTCCTTACGGTACGCCAGCCCCCGTTCGTAAAATCGCAAAAACAGCCACTGGTTCCAGCGATAGTATTCAGGCAGGCAGGTGGTCACCTCGCGGTCCCAGTCATAGCCGATGCCGAGGAGTTTCAGGTTTTTCTTGCACAGGTTGATGGAGTCAAAGGTCCAGACCCAGGGCGGAATGTTGTGCTCAATCGCCGCGTTCTCGGCCGGCAAACCAAAGGCATCCCAGCCAAAGGGATGGAGGACGTCATAACCCTGGAGTTTGCGCAACCGGCAGATGCAGTCGCCAATACAGTAGTTGCGGGCATGCCCCATATGCATATCGCCTGACGGATAGAGAAACATCACCAGCACGTAGTATTTCTTTTTCGGGTTGGCATTGGTCCGGAATACCCCTTTTTCTTCCCAGAACCGCTGCCAGCGGGCTTCAATCTCCCGCGCCGGATACTCGTTCATCTTCCCCTCTCCTTTCACCGATTTGCCGCCCGCTTTTTCAGCGGTAGCGGCGTGCGCGCAATTCCCAGTGTCCACATATCAAGGAGCGCAAACGGCTCCGCATAGCCCTGCAAAATCGCCACATTCATTTGATAGAGTTTGTTGAGCGCCCGGTCCAGGCTTGCCCCGGCCCAGAGCCGGGGAGTGTCCCGCGGCACCCGCCAGAGTGCGGCCGGGCTCATCAGCCCCGCCTTCACCCGCAGGATGTCCATAAGGGCATGGGTCAGCCAGGCGATTATCGTTATCGGCTCCTCACCCGCCGCCTCCAGCCGGCGCAACACCCGGAGCGCCAGCGGCACCCGGCGCTGTGCCACCAGGTTGACAAACTCCCGCAACTCAAAAACCTTTGTTGAACTGGCATACTGCCGGACCAGTTCTGGGGTAACCCGGCCACCCGGCCCGAGCACCGTGGCAAGTTTGTCCACCTCCCCTTTCAGCAACGCGGTGTCCTCTCCCGCCACCTCAAGGAGAAGAGTAACCGCCGCCGGCTCAAAGGTCAACTGGTTCGCCTTTGCCCAGTGGGTAATCAACCGTGCCAGTTCCACCGCGCCGGTGGCTGATTTCCGCTGGGCAATCACCCATTCACCTAAACCGGCTTTCTTCCAGACCCCGGTCAACTCCCGGCTGTAAGCGCAGATCGCCACCACCGTGGTGGTGTCCGGTAACTGCGCCAGTCCGGTGCCCAACCGTTCCAGCGCCTTCCGCTCCAGCCGTTCTAGATGGCGGATAAGCACCAGCCGGCGGACACTGGCAACCGGCGCCTGCCGGACCCGCTGGAGCACCAGCGCAATGCCGGCGCTGTCGCCCCGGATGTCATCACCGTTAATGCTCTCATAATCAAACAGTTCCAGACCCGGAGCAAGCAGTTTCTCCTTTAACCGGGAGATGAGTTCATCGGTAAAAACCGGATCCACTCCAAACAAAAGGTAGAGCGGCCGAAATTTGCCCGCTGCAACTTCAGCCAGAATCTCGCTGAGCATTGAATTTGATTTTAGAGAAGATTTTGCCCCCGGTCAATGAGATAAACCCCGCCCGCCGCCGCCTACCGATAGCAACTCCTGCCGGCACCGGTTGAGAAAGTCAAGGCAGACCGCTGTGCGGTAATCGGCATAGGTCCAGGGCAAGGGCTGAAACTGACCCCGGGAGAAGATCAGGGTAACCTCGGCATAAACCCCTTCACCGAGGTAAATCCGGTGGGCGTAGTCCTTGGTGGTGGCAAGGATAAGGTTGTGCAGGGTTAAAATCCCCGGGTCAAGGTTAACCTGCCGGTTTCCCCGGGCGTCGCGCAGCCGGGCCTCAAGGAGCATCGCCTCTTTCTTGAAGTTTAGCACCGAAACCGGGGGCAGCAGCGGAACATGGCAGACCCAGCGCCGGATTAGCCCCGGACCCATCTCCGGTTCGTAATAGCGGGAGAAGTTCCACGCCATCACCTCACTGCTGAGCAGGATTGGACCGAACCGCCCGGCAAGCAGCGACTCCGCCTGCTGCAGCAGTTCTGATGAACGGGCGAGAATGCCCACAATCAGGCGGCTGGGCTTTCCCCTCTCAGCCACTTTGTTCTTCTCGTTCTTCCCGGGCGGCAAGAAAGGCGCCGAGTTCTTCCAGACTGGGCAGGTCGTCAAGCGATGCCAGCCCAAAGTAGCGCAGAAACTCTTTGGTCGTCCGGTAAAGGAAGGGGTTGCCCGGCCGGTGCGCCCGCCCCGCAGTTACCACCAGACCGCGTTCCAGCAGGGTGAGCAGCGGTGTCGAACAGTCAACCCCGCGCAGTTTCTCTATCTCCGGTTTGGTAATCGGCTGCTTATAGGCGATGATGGCAAGCACCTCCAGCGCCGCATTGGAAAGACGCTGGACCCGGGTATGGGCGTAGAGTTTCCGCACCCAGTCGGCATATTCGGGCAGGGTGTAGAGCTGGTAGCCATGCGCCACCCGGTTGATGCGAAACACCCGACCGGTATCGGTGTAGTTCTGGTTCAGGGTGGCGATGGTCAGCTGAATATCGCCCTCATCGGCGCCGGTAATTTCGGCCAGCCGAGCAAGGGTAAGCGGCTGGTCCGCGGCAAACAGCAACGCCTCTACCACCGGCGCCAGGTTTTCCGTACGGTCCGGTTTGACCGGTTTAATTTCCTCAGCCATCGGGTCCCCTCACTTCTTCGTCAGCCGGAAACGGGTGAGCAGAGCGGTCGTCGCCAGACGCAAGTCCTCCTGGCGGATAAAGCAGGTGAGCCGGGTGGCGGTAAGGGAAAACGCATCAAGATGAACGTGTGCCTGGTGCAGAGTGGCAAAGGTATCGGCGATAATCGTGGCGTCGGTGCCCACCCCGGGTCCGACGAGCGACACCGAGCAAAAGTTGCGGGCAATGTCAATCTGCTGCGCCTTTATTTTTCTTGCCCGAGCGGTAAGAACCCGCTCGGCAGTAGCGAGGTCCGCCGCCGGAATATAGAATATCAGGTCAAACCGTTCGCCATGAACAACCCCGTGGTTAAAAAGTAAAACCGGAACCCGGGCTTCGCTCAATGCCGTAACCACCTGGTGGAGACAGCGCTGTTTTTTCGCGACGTCCAGGAGGGCAATCCGGGCCAGGTGATGCTGATGGGTTATCGCCCGGACAAAGGCCTTCTCCAGTCCACGGTCTTTGGTCAGCGATCTTCTTTTCGCCGTCATCGTGACCTCCTTTTCATCGGTAACAACGGTGCCCATCTGATTGGTGAAAGAGGAACGAATGAAAAGTGGCACCCGGTACTTTTCCGCCAGGGCACAGGCCCGGGGATGGATGATCTCGGCACCCGCCTGCGCCAACTCGGCAAGTTCAGTAAAGGTAATTGTCTTTAACACCTTCGCCCCGGGAAACTCCCCCGGGTTCTCGGTCCCCACGCCCGCCACGTCTTTATAAAGTTCACACCGGTCCGCCTTCAACACCGCCGCCAGCGCCACCGCCGTTACATCAGAACCGCCCCGGCCAAGTGTGGTTATCTCCCGCGCCTCGCTTACCCCCTGGAAACCGGCAACAATCGGAATTCTCCCCCGGCGTAACGCCTCGGTAATACGAAACAGACGAATCTCCTGAATCCGGGCATCGGAGTGAAACTGGTCGGTGATTATACCCACCTGAGAGCCGGTAAAGGACTGCGCCTTCTCGCCCCGGCCCATTATCGCCAGGGCAAGGAGCGCCATCGTCTGCCTTTCGCCAGCGGACAGGAGCATGTCCAGTTCCCGGGGGTCCGGTTGGCGGTTTACCTGACGGGCAACGGCAAGGAGCCGATCCGTGGTCTCGCCCATCGCCGACACCACAACCACCACCCGGTCCCCTTTTCGTTTCTGGCGGACGATGCGCTCCGCCACCGCCTGAATCCGGTTGATGTCCGCAAGCGAACTCCCGCCGTATTTCTGAACCACCAGCGCCATCAGCAGATTTTCCTCAGCCAGGAGTTAATGCGTTCAGCAGCCGTTTTCAGTTGCGCCGGCTCGGCGATGAGGGCAAACCGGACAAACCCCTCACCGTGGCTACCAAAACCAACGCCGGGCGCGGCAAGAACCCGGCAATTTTTCAACATCTCCACCACAAAGGCATAGGAAGTGGAACCGCGCAGTTTTATCCGCCAGGAAGCGGGCAGTTTTGTCCAGACATAAAACGTCGCGGTGGGTATCTTAAGGTGGACAAAACTTTCCGCCAGCAACCCGCAGAAAACATCCCGGCGCTGCCGGTACCGGTTGCGCACCAGCACTGCCAGCCGCTGGCTGTTTTTTAACCCGAATGCGGCGGCGTCCTGCACCGCACCAAAAGGACCGGAATCGGTGTTCATCTTTACCTTCAGAAGGGCGCGCAACAGATTGTGGTTGCCCACCGCCATACCGATCCGCCAGCCGGGAATGGAGAAGGTTTTGGAAAGGGAGTGCAGTTCCACCGCCCGGGCGCGCGCCTCGGGAATCTGGAGAATACTCGGCGGCGGACTGTCAAAATAGATTTCCGAGTAAACGTTGTCGTTGAGGATATAAAAGTCAAACTTCCGGGCAAGGTTGATCACCTCCTGGTAAAAATCAATCGTGGCAACCGCGGTGGTGGGGTTATTGGGAAAGTTAAGACAGAGCAGTTTTAATCCCGGAGCGATGCGGGCAAGAAAATCCAGGTCGGGCAGAAAGCCGTTCTTCTCCTCTAAAGGAATGACCACCGGCGTCGCCCCGCAGAGACGCACCTGGTTAAGATACGCGGGATATCCCGGGTCACAAACCGCCACCCGGTCCCCCAGGTCACACACCGCCCAGATAAAATGACCCGCCCCCTCTTTTGAACCGATTAACGCCACCACCTCCTGTTCCGGGTCAACGGCCACCCCGAAGCGCCTTTTGTACCACGCCGCCACCGCCCGACGGAAAACCGGCTTACCGCTATACTCCGGATAACGGTGATTTTCCGGCTGGCGCAGCGCCGCCTGGAATGCGGTGAGCAGCGGCCGGGGTGGAGGGAGGTCAGGATTGCCCTCGCCCAGGTCAATCACCCCCCCTCTTGCCTTTGCCTTCATCTCATCCAGCTCGGCAAAGAGATAGGGGGGGATTCGCTGCAGCCGGGATGCCCATGGATTCTTCATGCTTAAAAGTTGTAATCAAAATAAGCCCAAAGTCAAACCACACACCGGCTGGCTGACCCAGCCGCCCCGGTACCATTGTAACCCCTTGACTATAACCACACCAGTCTTTAAAATTCACTTGGAGTAATTGATGTGCCGGGAAAGATTTTTGTGGGTAAAGACTAAACAATTTCTGCTTTCGCTTTACCGTCTTTTTGTCCGCATCCGGGTCATCGGCCGGGAACGGGTAACACCGTTTTTGCGCGGCGGGGTGGTGGTTGCCGCCAACCACCTGACCGGTGCCGATTCCATCGTAATTCAGATCGCCCTCCGAGTCCGGATTTTCTTCATTGCCTGGGCGCGCTGGTTTCATTCCCGATTTGTTGGCTTCTGGATGAAAAACCTCTGTGACACAATGCCGGTGATTAACGGTGTGGCACCGGAAAATGTCGCGACGCTCCGGCAGAGTCTGGCGCTACTTAAATCCGGGGCGAAAGTCGGCATCTATCCCGAAGGCGAACTGAACCGGCAGGGCGGCGTTGACCATGTCCACAACGGCACCGCCTGGCTGGCGCTCCACGCGCAGGTGCCGATTTTGCCAGTGTATGTCAGCGGGTTAAAGCTGGGTCCGGCCCCTTATTCCCGACCCTGGCTCACCGAAGCATGGGAGGGATTTTTCTCGGTCGTGGGCAACCTTTTGAACCGCAACATCATCGTACTGGTGGGCGAACCAATCTTACCGCCACCAAGGGTGCCGGATGACGGACAGGAACTGAAGCAAGAAATAGCGCGGATCAACCAGGAGTTGCTGCGGCAGTTTGACCGCCTGCGCCGGATATCTCTTTGTCAGCAGCCCGACTGGCTGTTGAAATCCTGAACGAAATCGGTTCGGAAAAGTTACCCGCCCGAAAGTTCCCGGCGCAAAAACCGGTCAATGCGCTCTAATGCCCGGCCGATGTTCTCCACCGAGTTGGCATAGCTGAACCGGAGAAACCCATCACCAAACTTCCCAAAACAGGTCCCGGCAAGACAGGCAACCCCTTCCTCCTCCAGCAGCCGGTCCGCCAGCACCCGGCAGTCAATACCGGTCCGGGTAATGTTGGGAAATACATAAAAAGCCCCCTGGGGCTTCTGACAGGAAAACCCCGGCAACTGATTGATCCCGGCAACAATAAAATCGCGCCGCCGCTGGAACTCGGTGCGCATCTGTTCCACCACCTCCCGCGGTCCGTTGAGTGCGGCGATCGCCGCCCGCTGGACAAAGGTAGCGGTACAGGAGTTAATGTTGGTCTCAATCCGGGCCATCTTCTCCGCCATATCCGCGGGCATGATGCCATAACCAATACGCCAGCCGGTCATGGCAAAGGTCTTGGAAAAGCCGTCCAGAATTATCAGGCGGGGACGAATCTCGGGAAACTGAACGATAGACTCAAACCGCTCATCGTAAACTATCTCCGAATAAATTTCGTCCGCCAGGACCCAGACATTGTGTTTTACCGCCATCTCGGCAATTACCCGCAGGTCCTCCCGGGTCAAAACTGTCCCGGTAGGGTTGGCCGGTGAGTTGATGACAATCAATTTGGTCCGGGGATTAACCCTGGCTGCCAATTCTTCGGCATCAAGTCGGAAGTTGCGCTCCTCGCGCAATTGAATCGGCACCGGCCTGCCACCCATGTACTCAATCATTGACTCGTAGATAGGAAAACCGGGGTTGGGGTAAATTACCTCATCTCCGGTATCAACCAGGGCCATAATTGCAAATGCCATCACCGGCTTACCACCCGGTGTTACCACCACCTCTTCAGGAAAGAAATTTACCCCCCGGAGTTTACCGGCATACTCGGCGATCGCCGCCCGTAATTCCGGTAAACCCGCTGCCGGTCCATAATGGGTCCAGCCCTCTTCCAGCGCCTGTTTCGCCGCTTCAACAATGTGCTTTGGTGTGGCAAAATCGGGCTCCCCGATTTCCAGGTGAATAACGTCCATCCGACATTCCAGTTCCTTTGCCCGACGCAGACAATCAAAGGCAGTCTCGGTCCCCAACCGCTCCATTCGGCGTGCCAGCCTCATTTTTCACTCCCGCATTTATTCCGACTGCTTACGACGTGCCTTCGGCTTCGTTACCCGTGGTTTCCGCACCAATTTTTCCTTTTTCTTCTCTTCTGGAATAGCACCGCCGTGCACCCGGTCGTAAATCTCTTTTGCCTTTGCCGCGATGTGTTCGCCGGAAACCTCAAACTCCCACATCAATTCCCACGGCTGTCCTGATTCACCAAACCGGTCCTTCACCCCGATGGCACCGAACGCTACCGGCACTCCGTAAAGCTCGGGTGCCGTGTGTAGAACATAGGCAACCCGGTGCGCCAGACCGCCAATCTGATGCTCCTCGGCAGTAAGGACAATCCCTGTCTCTTTTGCCGCCTGAATGAGATAGCGTTGGTTGGGAATTACCTCATCGGGGTGGGTGGATGGTGACTTCAGGGTATGAAGGTTAAGCACCCTCGCCTCAATGCCAAAATCTTCTTTTAAAATCCAGGCCGCGCGCATCGCCTCGGGCACCATCGGGCCACAGGCAACAATGGTCAACTGCTCGCCCTCTTTTTCGTACTGGTCCGCGGTCTTAACCTCAAACGCCTCAATAAAATTCTCCCGTTCACCCCGGTACCGGTAAACATTGGGCATCCCCCACACAAAAGGTGTATCTGGAGTCGTAACCACCGGGGTTGCCTCGCGGGCAAACCGGATGTACTTCGGACCCTTAATTTCAAACAAAAGATGCGTCGTCGCCCGCTTGGCTTCCAGGGCATCTGCCGGAACACTCACGTGCATATTGGGCAGGCCGCAGATCTGAAACAGGTCCTCAAGCGCCTGATGGGTAGCGCCATCCGGACCCACCGAGACCCCGCCGTGCGCCCCGGCAATCAAAACGTTAAAATTACCGTAACAGACCGTGGTCCGCAACTGGTCAAGATTCCGTCCCGCGGCAAACACCCCGTAAGTTCCAAACACCGGCAGTTTCCCCTCTTTGGCAAGCCCGGCGGCGACGTTGGTTCCTGACTGCTCGGCAATACCAACCGAAAACCATCGTTCTGATCGCTCGGGATGATTCTCGTAGAATTTGGAGATGGTAATAGAACCGGAGATGTCTGCACCGATACAGCATATCCGGCTGTCTGACCCTGATTCCTCCAGTGCCTCGCCAAAGCCGAACCGCGTTGCCTTCATCTCCACCTTCATATTCTCCTGCTGATTCCAGAAGAAATTGCGCGAGAAGCGCGGCACCTTTGCCATCAATTTGGCGGTTGCCTCGGCCTGATAATCCGCTGCCCTCTTTAAGAGTTTCTCGTAATCCAGCCGGTAATGTAACCCCAATTCCTGCAGTCCCTTGATCATCTCCGCCTTATTCGGCGCCTTACCGTGCCAGCCCGCCACATTCTCCATAAAGGAGACGCCCTTGCCCTTGGTAGTGTGACAGATAATTACCGTAGGCTGACCTTTATGATGGGACGCCTTTTCAAACGCGGAAAGAATCTGGTGCATATTGTGGCCGTCAATCTCAATCACATTCCAGCCAAAAGACCGATACTTGTCCACTATCGGGTCAATTGGCATCACATCCTTAACCCAGCCGTCTATCTGCAACCGGTTCTTGTCCAAAATACAGCAAAGATTGTCCAGGTGATAGGCGCCCGCCTCCATTATTGCCTCCCAGATCTGCCCCTCCTGATGTTCGCCGTCGCCGGTAAGACAGTAAACCCGGTAGTTCTTCTTATCCAGACGCGCGGCAAGGGCAATACCCACCGCCACCGAAAGCCCCTGGCCCAGCGAACCAGAAGATATCTCCACTCCGGGAAGCTTTAACCAGTGGGGATGCCCCTGATAAGGCGCGTACAACTTGCGCAATCGGACCACATCCTCAACCGGAAAATACCCCGCCATACCGAGACCAAGGTAAAGACTCGGTGCCTTGTGCCCGGTTGACCAGATAATCCGATCCCGGTCCTCCCAGGTGGGGTTTTCCGGGTCATGGCGGGCGACGTGGAGATAAAGTGCTGCGGTCACATCCATAATGGAAAGCGTTCCACCCGCATGCCCGGATCCGGCAGCACACAGGGCAATCAGATTGTATCCCCGCATCAGATTCGCCGCCTGAATCAACTCGGCGGTAGAGTACTCCTTGCGCACCTTCCCGGTTTTAGAATCTAATATTGGCATATTTCACCTCGATTTTGGTATGCCCTGGTAATCTTCATAGAACTTCTTAATCCCGGCGTCGGTCAGGGGGTGTTTCACCATCTTCACCAGAACGTCATAGGGGATGGTGGCGATATGGGCACCCGCGCGCATCGCCTCCACCACATGGAGCGGGTGGCGGATACTGGCGGCAATTACCTGGGTGGAAAAATCATAATACTCAATCATCCCCACGATATCCCGCACCAGTTCCATTCCGTCGTGAGATATATCGTCTAACCGGCCGACAAAGGGAGAAATAAAGGTCGCCCCGGCCCGGCAGGCAAGAAGCGCCTGATTCGGAGAAAACACCAGGGTAACATTGGTCATAATACCCTCTGTTGACAGCTGCCGCACCGCCTTCAGCCCTTCAATCCCCATCGGTATCTTAATCGTCACCTTATGTCGATCTAGGGTCACCCACTCCCTTGCCTCCTGCACCATTCCTGCTGCCTCCGGAGAAACCGCCTCAACCGAAACCGGACCATCAACCACTTTCAAGATATCGGCCACACACTCCTTAAATGGTCGGCCGGTTTTCCGGACGAGCGTAGGGTTTGTGGTTACCCCGTCAAGGATTCCCCAGCTTGCCACATCCTGAATCTCTTTTATATCTGCGGAATCAATAAATATCTTCATTACATCCTCCTGTGCTGCAAAACACTCCGGAAGTTTTTAGTTTCCATCGGATTTGTTAACGGGTTTCTACTCAAGGGGTAAGTATAAATAATAAAATACAATTGTGCAAGTGATAACAGCCGGCCCGGAAGAGGCTAAAACTCTGCTTGGGCTATCCGCATCAGAACCGCGGCAGGGGGGCGATTTTCCCCCCTGCCGCTTGACTCGCCAGCCCTGCCATCGTTTGCGCGTCAGCAACCCTCTCTGCCAGTGCCAGAATCCGTACCGCAGCCGCAGAACTCTGGATCACCCGAACGCTGGACGGCAGCAGGATAAGTATCAAGGCGAGGGCAGCCCAGGCCAGTGCTAGTCCCTTTGTCAGCCCAAACACTCCACCGAGGAAGGCGTCCAGATTGCTGAGGCGGCTCCAATCAACCAGTTTTAGAAGTAGATTGCGGACCAGACCGAGCCCAAGCCAGGTACTGCCCAGGAGAAGAAGAAGGGCGATGAACGAAGCAGCGGGATAGTTATGAAGGAGGCGGTTGAAAGCGACGGCGATGACCGAACAATTCTTAAGCACGATCATTAAACCAATAACCGGCAAGACCAGCGAATAAAACCCCCTCATCAAACCCGAGGCATAACCACGCCACAAGGAAACCACCACAAAACCGAGAATCAAAATATCCAGCGCCATACACACCCTCACGCAGAATAATAAGCACACCCCGTGCCCGAATTTCTTCCCATCTCCCGCTGGTTTCTAAAACACTTAACCCCCTGGCATTTAAAACCATCAACCATTTCTTGTTCCGATACCATGCCCAATCCCTGATTTGACCGGAAAACGGCATTGCGCTGTTAGCGATTGGAATATAGAGACTTGTACCCCGCGACCAGATCACAAATTAACTGTCGCGGTCAGTAAAGTTTAAAGCTGGAGTAATTTGAGCCCGGAATCCGACTCCAGGGCACGAAGGATTTTTGCGGTACCGGGTAAAATGTTAACTTCGCAGGTCGCCGCCACCTTACCCGCAAAAAGGTGACCGGAATAAGTTACCAGCCGCTCATTGCTTATCACCGCATGGATATGACAGATCGGCTCTGTCCCGTCCCAGGCGATGTTGCCGACCAGGCTACAGATTTCGTACTCACCCCGAAACCGCCGCCGGTGATACACCCGCTGCTTAAGGTTATACGCCCCCAGAGTGATATCGGTTCCAGCACCCAGCCCGAGTATAACACCAGACCTAATCTGCCCTGCCCGGACAAACTCCACCACCGTTTGAACAATCTCTTCCCCCCGCTCCAACCTCAACTGATAAAAACTACCACTTCGCCGCCATCTCATTTCTCTTCCTTTGCCTCCTCCTTTTTCTGCCCCCTACCTTTCTTTTTCACATAGCGACATTCCGGATAGCCAGAACAGGCAACAAACG
Source organism: uncultured bacterium (assembly GCA_964412225.1). Taxonomy (GTDB): domain Bacteria; phylum Hydrothermota; class Tepidihabitantia; order Tepidihabitantales; family Tepidihabitantaceae; genus CAYPNB01. The sequence continues at coordinate 18,198 of CAYPNB010000012.1, forward strand.
GACCGAATCGCCCGGTTCTCTCAACCAACGGCTTCCCGCATTGGGGACATTTTTCCTCCAGCAGCCTGGGTGTTGCTTTGGTGGGCCGCTGGATATAGTCACATTTCGGATAACCGGAGCAGGCGATGAATTTACCGTATCGGCCCTGCCTTTCCACCAGTTGCTCCCCGCATTTCGGACATCGCTCAGCAAGCAGTTTACCCGGCGTCTTTTTGATATAATCACATTCTGGATACTTAGAACAGGCAACAAACTTTCCAAACCGCCCCCACCGCTCGCTCAATACCGCCCCGCACTTCGGACAGTGCTCTGCCAGTTCCTGAACCAGCCCCTCCTTTATTTCTCCGCTCTCTGCCAGGGCCCGGTTCAGGTCCTCCTGAAACGGCACGTAGAAAACCCGCACCACCTCCCGCCAGTCCTTCTCGCCCTCTTCAATCAGGTCCAGCTGTTTTTCCATCTCCCGGGTAAAACCAACCTCAAACACGTTGGCAAACCGGGGAATCAGAATGTCGTTCACTACTATCCCCAGTTCGGTCGGCACAAGCTTTCCTTCCTTGTGCTCCACATACTTTCTTTCCAGAAGGGTGGACACGATCGTCGCATAGGTTGACGGTCGGCCAATACCATTTACCTCCAGTCGTTTGATCAGGGTTGCCTCGGTATACCGGGGAGGAGGCTGGGTAAACTTCTGTTCTCCATTCAGTTCAACCAGCGCCACCGGCTCCCCATCTTTAAGCGCCGGTAGTTTTCTTTCCTTTTCTGGCTCACCGTAAACCTGCTCAAACCCGGGAAACAGCCGCTGGACAGCATCACTGCGGAAGGTGTAATTCTGGTTCTCCACCAGGACATCGGTAACCCGATAAACCGCATCCGCCATCTGACTGGCAATAAACCGACGGTAGATTAAACTGTAGAGCTTGAACTGGTCCGGAGTAAGAAACTCTTTCACCGCCTCTGGCGGCAGGTCTATGCGGGTAGGTCTAATCGCCTCGTGGGCGCCCTGGGTACCTTTCCGGTCCGGATAGTGCCGGGGTTTCTCAGATAAAAATTTCTCACCATAACCCCGGGCAATCCACGCCCGCACCGTCTCCTGAAAATCATTCGCAATCCGGAAGGAATCGGTCCTGGGATAGGTGATTAAGCCAACCGACTCCTCTTTCATATCAACCCCTTCAAATAGCTGCTGGGCCACCCGCATCGTCCGGGAGGGCGAGAATTTCAGAACCTGTCCCGCCTCCTTGAGCAGAGTAGCGGTGATAAACGGTGGCAGGGGCCTTTTATGCCACTCCCGGATCGTAACCCGGCTGACCTTAAATTGCACTCCGGTGCACTCCTGACGGACCCGGTCTACCGCCGCACTGTCCTTTAATTTCGCCGCCTCTCCCTTGATCTTTACCAATTTCCCCTCAAACCGCTCGCCGTTTTCTCGGACAAAAACACCACGGACAACCCAGAACTCCTCGGGCACAAACCGGGTTATCTCCCGCTCCCGCTCCACCAGAATCCGCAGCGCCACTGTCTGCACCCTGCCCGCTGACCGACCCGCCCGCACCGTATGCCAGAGCAACGGCGAAACCAGATAGCCAACCAGGCGATCCATAACCCGCCGCGCCCGATGGGAGTCCACCTTTCTCATGTCAATCTCTCCGGGTGCCGAGAACGCCTCGGTGATTCCCCGGGGGGTAATCTCGTAAAAAAGGACCCGCTTAATCTCGGCACCATTTTTGATTTCCTGCGCCACTGAATAGGCAATCGCCTCCCCCTCCCGGTCCGGGTCACAGCCCAGATACACCCGTGCCGCCTTCCGGGCAGCATGCTTTAACTCGTTTATTACCTTTGCCTTACCCCGAATCCTGATGTACTCGGGCTCAAACCCATTCTCAACATCAACCCCAAGTCGTGATTTGGGCAAGTCGACGATATGCCCCTGGGAGGAAAGCACATCCAGCCTTCCTTTCAAAAGCACGCTGATGGTATGCGCCTTGGTTGGCGACTCCACAATTAGAAGTTCTTTTTTGTCTGCCATCCGGGCGGTTTAGAATAGCGAAACGGCCTTAAATGTCAAATCGGCTCAATCCTCAATCACCACCACTGCCGCGGCGTAATCATCAAGGTGGGTCAGGCTTAGATGCACCCGGCGATTCCCCAGCCGCTCCTTTGCCCGACCGGAAACCGCGATCGTCGGCCGGCTGCGCTCATTGTCACGCACCTCAATCTCCTGCCAAGAAATCACCCCCCGGAGACCGGTACCGAGCGCCTTGGCAAACGCCTCCTTGGCGGCAAACCGGGCCGCATATGATGGCCAGGGATCGGCAAGTCCAGCACAAAACCGCGCCTCATCCGGGGTAAAAATCCGCCGGACAAACCGTTCTCCGAACCGCTCCATCACCCGGCGCAGCCGGCCCACATTTACCAGATCAACTCCGACCCCAAATACCGCCACCTTACCCCTGCTGCTGGAGCCTTTCCACCACCGGAATTAACTCCAGAATGTCGTTAATTTCATAATCAGCGCCCGAAACCCTGGTGCCAAAACTGTCTCCGTACCGGGCAAACACAGTAATCATCCCCAACTCCTTGGCACCAACAATGTCCCGCTCAGCCCAGTCCCCAACCATCACCGCCTCCCCTGGTGCCACCGCCAGAAGTTCCAGTACCTTGGCAAACGGCTCGGGTGCCGGCTTTCGTTTACCGGTATCGTCAAAGGTCACCACCACATCAAAAAACCGGTCCACACCAAGGGAAACCAGCCGCATCCAGACCGGCAACCGCGGGGCGTCGGAGACCACGGCCAGTTTCAGCCCCATCCGAAACAGCTTTAACAACGCCAACTGGACATGGGGATAGGGAACCAGCGCCCCCTCCCGGGCCCGGCGATAGGCAATTATCCCGCTGGCCAGAATCCGGTAGTCAATATACCCCAGCACCGCGCTGAGAAAATCGTTAAAAACCTCCTGATACTCAATCCCCTTTTCCTGATATATCGCATAAATCTTTTTCTTTGCCGCCTCGGGAGCGAGGTCCAGCCCGGCGTCAATCATCGCCATCACCGCCGCATCAACCGCCGCCTCCTTCCACTTGTTAAAATCCACTAGGGTGTTGTCCACATCAAAAACCACCGCCTTGACCATAACGCTACCCGCGGTTAAATCGCCGCTGCAGCCGGCGATAGGTCTCCTGGAGATGCTCGCTCACAACCTTGGTCTCGGCAAGCACCGGCATAAAGTTGGTATCCCCCTGCCACCGCGGCACAACATGAAAATGCAGATGGCCGGCAACACCCGCCCCGGCTACCGCACCCAGATTGGCACCGACGTTGAACCCCTGCGGCTTGAACTCTCTTTGTAAAACCCGCAGCCCCTGACGGAGCAGGGCGATCAGTTCCTGACCCTCCTCGTCCCGGAGCCCGGTCAAACTGGCGACATGGCGATAGGGCGCGACCATCAGATGACCGCTGTTATAGGGAAACCGGTTCATCACCACAAAACACCGGTCGCCCCGAAAAAGAATTAAATTGTCCGCATCGTTCGCCGCCCGCTTAAGTGAACAGAAAAGACACCCCTTTCTTCCCCGCCGCTCATTGACACAGTAAATGTATTCCACCCGCCAGGGCGCCCAGAGCTGTTTCATCGTCAGAAAAGCCTTAACTGCTCGCCCTTTTCCCCGTCCCGCACCAGGGGCTCGGGCCGGGCATCGGGCAACACCCGGACCCGACCAAAAACGCCGTCATAACCCGGTTCTAACAGCACCTCTCCCTGCCGCATCCGCTCCACCCCCTGGGCAATCCGCTCGTCAATACGGGCGATATCCGCTACCGGCACATCCATAAGAATATCAAACTCGCTACCCAGCGCCGCAATCAGCTCCTCATACTTCTTCGCCACCCCGGCGGTATCCCGCCCGACACCCAGCGCCTCGGCGATAATCTCCTCCAGGGGCACCAGGTGCTTGAACGGAATCCGGTCCTGGGGCACCGCCGCGGGCTCGCGGTCAGCCAGTTTTTCCACCCGGTGCAGCACCCCGACCGTCAGGTGCCGGCCGCAAACCGGACAGACATCGCCGGAAAGAATTGATTCTGCCGGCGCCAGCCTGATCCCGCAATTCCGGTGGCCGTCGTAATGATACTTGCCCTCCTCGGGAAAAAACTCAATTGTGAAGAGAAACCGCTGCCGGTCCCCGGTCTTCAACACCGCCCGGATTTCATCATAGGAAAGTTCGCAGTCAAACACATTTGCCTCCCGACCCAACCGGCTGGGCGAATGGGCATCGGAATTGGATATCAGGGTTTTCTTGTCAAGCTCAGAAAGCCGCCAGTTCATCGGCGGGTCCGAAGAAAGACCGGTCTCAACCGCAAAAACCTCCGGGCTCAAATCGCCAAAACACTCCTCAAATGAGTCAAAACCGGAGTTGGCACCGTAAAGGGAAAACCAGGGGGTCCAGATATGCGCCGGAACAATAAACGCCCGGGCGTCAATCTCCAGCACCCGCGCCAGGAGTTCATAACTGCTAATGCTCACAGTCGGCCGGCCATCCGCCTCCAGTTTGCCATAACCGGCGAGCATATCTGAGACCGCCCGGGCGGTCTCCAGGCTGGGCACAAAAATCATATTGTGAATCCGACGCAACCGCCCGCCAGCGGAATAGATATTGTTCACCTCGGTGTTAATGATAAAGTAAACATCGCCCGCCTGGTAAAGCCCGTTTCCCACCGCCACCAGGTTCTTTTCCAGAGACCTAAAATACTCCGGATGGGTAAAATCCCCGGTGGCGACAAGTTTAATTCCCTTCTGTTTTGCCGCCCGGGCAATTGCGGGTATGTCCATATCCTGACTTGTCGCCCGAGAAAATCGGGAATGAATATGCAGATCAGCAATAAAACGCATAGCCTATTCTAATGCCCAAAAGCCATCTTTCAAATCTGCCCTTTTGCCACCACCATCATCCGCACCGTTAACGGCGTCACCGGTAAAAACCCACCGTGATGATAGAAATGCACCTCGGCAAACCCGGCCCGGGCCAACGCCCGTGTCACCTCGCGCTGGGTATAAGCCCGCTCCTCGTGAACCTCATAAAACCGCTCGCCCGGACTGCCGTCAGCCGTTTTCTCCCAGAAGGTAAGCTGGAGTGTAGAAATCCGCGTCTTGGGGTCAAATTGGCTCTGCCACAGCGAGACGATGTCCTCTGTTTCCCGGGTGATGGTCCTTGAACCCCACTGTTCAGCAAGCCCATAGAGGGTGTTGAGATCAAAAACAAAAATCCCGTGTGCTGCCAGCACCCGGCGCACACAGCGAAAACAGTCCACCAGGTCCTCCTCGGTCAAAAGGTAGTTGATGCTGTCATAAAGCGATATCGCGGCATCCACCACCTCATCCAGCTGGAACCGCCGGATGTCTGAGCACACCACCCGCACCGGCAAACTTCCGCGCTTTGACTCCAACACCGCCAGCATCTCCGGAGATCGGTCAACGCCGATTACCCGATAACCCTTTTCCGCCAAAATAATGGTAGGAATACCGGTGCCACAGGCCAGGTCCAGTATCACCCTGGGCGCCACCCGGAACCGCCGAAAAATCCGGAGCACGTAGCTCACCCAGCCCGGATAATCAACGTACTTCATCATAAACCGGTCGTAATGACGGGCAAAACGACTGAATGGTTTAGCAACTCCGGCCATCGCTTAGTTTAATATAACTACCCTTCTCCCTCTGTCAAAACGCTCCTGCTTTGACAACCACCGTTTCCTGAATAAAATAAAAGCGGTGCGCATCCTGCCCCTGCTCTTTATTATCATCACGCCGGCATTGGCCATCTTCTGGCCTATTCCGCCGCTGGATTCGGTTCACCCCCTCGGCAACAACTGGGGCAATTACCAGAACTACGGCGGTGGCGGTTATTTTCACAACGGTATTGACATCATCACCCCCCACCAACAGGGGGCTGAGGTCCGGGCGGTCGCCAACGGCTGGGTCAAAGCCTGGGGCACAATCCAGGAAGAACTCCACTACCGCCTGGCGGTGTGCGACTCACCCCCGACCTATACCGGCCGGGCACCCGGCTGGCTCTATGCCCACATTGATCCCGCCCGCTACCACAAAAACCTCGGCGACGAGGTCGGGGAAGGCGAACTTATCGGATATCTTGTCCCCTGGCCGGTAACCGGATTTGACCACCTCCATTTCGCTCGCATCTCCGACACCGGCGCCTTCTGGCAGCGGTTTCCTAACCCGACCTGGTGGTTCATTCAGAACCCCCTCACCCTGATCACCCCGAACCACGACCTATCACCGCCGGTTTTCTTAAACGCCCGGCCCGGACAGCGCTTCGCCTTCTGCCGCAACAACACATCAACCTACTTAAGCCCGACCGCCCTGAACGGAGATGTTGATATCATCGCCAAAATTTACGACAAAACCGGCTTTACCACCGGCGACACCATCTGGGACCGGCTGGCGCCCTACCTTATTGAATACTCGGTCAAAAGCGCGGGCGGCACCACCGTTATCCCCTGGTGCACGGCGCTTGTCTTCGCCGGTCAGCTTGACGCCAGCCTGGTCGGCGTGGTCTACAAACAGGACAACACCTGCCGCTCCCGGGGCGACTACAGCAACCGCGATTACTACTATATCATCACCAACAGCGACGGTGACAGCCTTATTGAGGCAACCGACACCGCCGGCACTTGGGCAACCGCTGCGGTACCCGATGGCAACTACTGGATTATCGTCAGAACCGGTGATATCGCGGGCAACACCGCGATTGATTCAATGATGGTTACCACCAACAACGGCGTCCCGATCGTTGAACACCACCCCGCCCTTTTAACCGCCCCCCTGACCGTCCGCCCGACACCCGACGGCTACCAGATCAGTTTCAGCATCACCCAATCGGCGCCGGTCCGGCTGCTCCTGTTTGACCAGGCAGGAAGACAGGTCGCCCGCATCAAAACCGGTACCATTGCCGCGGGCGAGCACATATTTAACATCTCACCCCCTGAGCCCGGTATCTATTTCCTCAACTTCGCCATCCCGCCAGACCAGAACTACCGGGCAAAAATCACCGTCATCAGATAAAACCCGACCGGTTTTCTGAACAACCCGGGGAACGGGGGCGGGGGAAGGCAAAATTGTCCGATTTTTACTTCCCGGCATAATGCGAAAACATTTTGATTTATATCGTGTTAATATGACCACCAACTGAAACGCGAGGAAAATAAAAACCGGGGCGCCCTGATTATCCAGTTCGGCCCGGCGGTTACTTTTTTAGTTTATCAGCACCACCTTCAACACCTCCCTGCCAAGAGCGGGTTTAAGAAAATAGACCCCGCTGGCCAGACGCCGGGTGTCCCAGTCAACCACCCGCACTCCTGGAAATGGCTGCAGCGAGCCCACCAGTTTGCCCGCCCGGTCGTAAACCAAAACCCGCTGTTCCGGTGTGCCCAGTTGAATCCGGGCAACACCCCGAACCAAACCCGGGCAGAAAACCGCCCGTTTTCCTGCCGCCTCCAGAGCAAACTTTTCTTCCACTCCAGTGGGTTCAATCGTGGTAAACTTCACCGCCCGTGCCGGAGCGACTGGCGCCGCACCCCGGGTATAGGTGCCGTTGTAAAGACACTGAATTGCAATCTGCCGGGTCGGGTCCTGAATGCCAATCGTGGAACTGCTGTAGCCGTTGGCGGTAAGATACTGGAAAACGATTACGTTATCGCCGGTCGGCGTGGTAACGGTGGTGTCATAAATCAGCACCTGAAACTTATCCCGCAGGGACCGGGGGGTGTAATAGCAGACGCTGTCATACTCAACTATCAAACAGTGCCGGCTGGTGTCGTAAAAGTAAAACACAAAACCGGTGTTGTTGTAATTGGGGTAAAGGTCGTCCCAGTTAACCGCGATCACACCGGGCGGGGTGTTCGGTGCCGGCAGCGGCTGATTGGCATAACTTGGTTGACGGTAAGAACCCGGGCAGAGCCAGCCATCAGCAGAAATTGATATTGAGTCATACTCCCGCCCATAAAACCGAAGCGGGCCGAATCCCGCCGGCAACCGAATAACCTTGACACTATCATTGTGAGGATAGTTAAGACGGGTGCCAACCGCGTTAATCTCAATCCAGTTATAAACCGGATGAGGGACATAGCTGGTGTCAATGTCATCATATGCCCAGTAGCGCGGCGGCTCACCGTTATCCGGAATCGGGTCGGTGACAAGATAGGGGCCGACCTGAAGGTTGAACTGGGTGGTGTAGGAACTCTCAACCGCGCTGATGTTAAGGTTAAAGGTGACGATGTGTTCACGGGGGGTATTGAATGCCGCCCGCATTAGATAGGGCTGACTGTTAACCGCGGTATCGCCACCGGCAATGTCGCCAAACGAGGCGCCGGTCTGATACAGAGTAACAAAGGTATCGGTGGTGGTTAAGTTGGCCTGGACATTATGGGCCGCGACGGTGCCGAAGTTCTTCAACACCAGAAACACCCCGATACTCTCACCCGGGTCCCAGAAACCGTTATTGTTGCCCACCCCGTCGTTAATCCTGGTGCCCAGCAGTCCGAGCAGCGGCATATTCAACGGCACCGGCTGACCGAGCGTAGCCAGACCGGCAACACCCGCTCTGGTCACCTGGGTACAGAACTCGTTGCTGTTGTACCCCGCACCTATGGAATCACCCGGGGTGTGATAGTAGGGGTTCCCGGGCCAGAAATCCTCAATCCCGCAAAACGCCAGATAGCCGTTATTCCAGAACGGCCCGTGGTCAGAGTTCTGATTGTCATTAACCATCCTTTTGTAAATGGGCAGGGTGGCATAGGTGTCAGCGATTGCCGTGAACCAGTCAACAAACGGCTCACAGGCCGGGTTGGCAATCTTGCCCAGAACATCCAGATTTTCCGGCACCGCATCAACATAGCCAATCATATCAAAGTTCAGCACCCCGAGGATGGAATCACCCTGCGCCCGCGCCTGTTCCGCATAATACTCACTGCCATAAAGCCCAAACTCCTCCCCGGAAAAGGCGATGAAGCGCAGGTCATGGGTAAACTGATACCCCTGGGTCACCCGGCATGCCTCAATCACTGCGGCGGTGCCGCTGGCGTTGTCATCGGCACCAGGCGCATTGGTCGGCGCATAGGAATCAAAATGGCCACAGATAATCGCATAAGGATTCCGCTGACCCAGGGTGCCAAATTTTATCCCCACCACATTGGGCGCATGACCCGCGGTGTGGTTCTGCATTATCACCGTGTCGCAGCCGTAGGCGATAAACTTCTGCCTTATCCACTCTGCTGCTGCCCGACAGGAATCGGAAGTGGAGTAACGGGTGCGATAACGCTGAAGCCGCCGGACACAGGAAAGCACCGAATCGGCCGACACCGCCGCCACCATCTGCTCAATTAACGGATTGGACAGAACCGGCGGTAATGCCACCCCACCCGGGCGGAAAACCCATCCCCGCTGGTTTACCCGAGCGAATAATGCCCGCAACCCCATTAACCGTTCCACCCCATCGGCTGTCACCGCCACCAGATACTCCTCGCCGTCAAAGTCAAGGACCTTTGCCACGCTGGCAAGTTGGTCCTGAAGACCCCAGTCAAAAAGACGAACCCGATAATAGACCTTCTCCCCGGGGTCCCAGTCCAGAACCCGACCCCGGCGGGCGGTAAATGAAACCAGGTCCGAACCGATAACCAGAACCCCGCTCCCGGTCTGACCAACAACCCGAAACTTCCCGGCAACCGCCTCCGGATTAACCCCGGGCACAACGCCGAGAAAATCCCGGGCCAGGAGCACACTCGCCAACACCAACAGAAACAGAACCGTTTTTCTCATTATTTTAAACTCCTTTTTATTTAATAAACATTTTACCCCAATTATCAGCAGAAATCAATTGTTTGTAAGTAATTTTAAATTAAGGGCTTACAATTTAAAACCGCCCTTTTGCCCTCTGCTGGAGCCGTTTTTCCCCTCCGCACCTCTTGACAAACTCGCCAAATCTGGTATATTTCAAGAGCAAATGGGGTCTAACCAACATCCCCGGGTTTCGGTAATTGTTCCGGCGTTCAACGAAGTGGAAAATGTTGCGCCGCTCCTGGCAGAACTGGCGGAAAAACTTGACCCCGCTTATGAGGTAATCCTTGTTGACGACGGTTCCACCGACGGTACCTTCAGTAAGGCCGACTCCCTGCGCGACCGATACCCTTTCCTGCGAGTCTGTCGTTTGCCCAAAAATCAGGGCAAAACCGCCGCGGTCCTTGCCGGTTTTGCCATCGCCCGGGGTGAGTACATTTCCATATTTGACGCTGACCTGCAGTTCTCTCCCGAAGACATAAAACTACAGGTTGAGGTTCTGGACCGTGGTTATGATCTGGTTACCGGCAGAAAGGTCGGTCGCTATGAGAAACGCACCATTTCCCGCATTTACAACTTTCTCGCGCGCAAACTGTTCGGCCTGAAGGTCCACGACATCAACGCCCTAAAGACATTCCGCCGGAAAATTCTGGAGGGGATGAATCTGCGCAAAGACTGGCACCGCTATATTGTTCCCCTTGCCGCCGCAAAGGGGTTTCTCATCACCGAGGTGCCGGTACAACTTCGCCCCCGTTATGCGGGCAAACCAAAGTACTCCAGCCCCTGGCGAATTATCGTCGGTCTTCTTGACCTCCTGGCGGTTGGCTTCCAGGTGTCTTTTATGCGCAAGCCGATGCTCTACTTCGGCACCAGCGGTATTATCTGCCTGATTGCCGGGTTCATCGCCGCCGTTGTTGCCATTCTCCTCCGTCTTCTGGGTCACGGCTTTCGTCCCCTCCTTTATCTGGTAATTCTCCTTGTCCTTGCCGGGCTCCTCTTTTTTGCGGCCGGATTCCTTGGCGAGGCGCTCGCTTCGCTAAACGAACGGCTGGAAGAATTGGCGCGCCTCATCCGGGCAGGGGAAGAAGATGAAAAACGTAAGCAGTGAAACGCCTCCTCACCACGTTAATCCGCATCCTCATATCGTTCGGGCTACTCGGGCTGCTCGTTTATCTATTTCGCTCCCGTCTCGGCGAGTGTGTTATAACCATCCGGCAGGCAAACCCCTATTTCCTGTTGCTAACTGTTTTCACCTACGTCCTCTTTATCTGGATTTCGGCCTGGCGCTGGCAGGTGCTCCTCGCCGCCCGGGGATTGAAATTCTCCACCCCCTACCTGGCGCGGGTCTTCACCATCGGCCTGTTCTTCTGCAAAATCCTGCCCACCTCAATCGGCGGTGATGTGATGCGCATCGCTTATACCTCCCGCCCCGGCAAGACCGCCGAGGCGTTCTCCGCCACGCTCCTTGACCGGTTGCTCGGCTTCCAGTCGCTGACCTTTCTGGCGGTAATAATGGCGTTCTTCGTTCTCTTCACCGGCGGCAGTACAGTCAAAATCGCCGCCGGTAAATGGAGCGGCCCCGGGGTTGTATTCCTGCTTCTTGCTGTCCTCCTTTTCCTCTTCCTGTTCACCGCGGTTCTCTTTAACGACACCTGCCACCGGTTCGCCAACCGGCTCCTTCAGCGCGGACCCCGCCGGATTGCCGAAATGGTGGACCGCAGCTACCAGGCGGTAAAGGCCTTCCGGCATCAGCCCCGGGCACTGGCGAAAAGTTTTCTCTCCGGCATCGGCGTCCAGGCGGCACTGTCCCTTGCCTGGTTTTTTGCCGCCCGCTCAATTCAGGCAACGGTGCCGGTTGGCTATTATTTTATCTTCATCCCAATTCTGAACATTGTTGTCAATATACCCACCATCGGCGGCCTCGGCGTCCGGGAGGCGGCGTTTGTCCTGTTTTTCACCCCCGGCTACCTCCCCGGTCATCTCAGCGCCCAGCAGGCGCTGGCGGTCGCCATTATCTTTTTGGCCATTGACCTGGTATTTGCCATCCTGGGCGGAATTCTGTTTGCCTTCGCCCGCCGCCCGGGAAAAAATCATAATTCCAGTAAGGAGGATTTTGATGCTGTTACCTTCACCAAGAGCGAACATTGACCGGGTAACCCCCTACAAGCCCGGCAAACCGGTTGAGGAGGTGATGCGGGAACTCGGACTGAAAGGGCCGGTTATCAAACTGGCATCAAATGAAAACCCGCTGGGCCCATCACCGAAGGCGATCGCCGCCCTGCGCAAACACCTGCCTCAACTCCACTACTACCCGGAAGATACTTGCTACTACCTCCGCAGCCGTCTTGCCGAGTTCTACAAGGTAGACTATGACTCGATTGTTGTTGGCAACGGCTCGGTTGACATTATTTATATGGCCGCCCTAGCCTACCTTGAACCGGGCGACGAACTTATTCAGACCACCGGCTCCTTCATCGCTCCCCGCATCGCCACCGCGATAATGAACGCCAACCTGGTGGAGGTCCCCCATCTTGACTACCGCCATAACCTGGACCGCATCCTGGAATCAATCACCCCCCGAACAAAAATCATCTACCTTGACAACCCGATCAACCCCCTCGGCACCATCGTCACAAAAAAGGAACTGGACCTGTTTATAAAGCGGTTGCCGGAACGGATTCTCCTGATCCTTGACGAGGCCTATGCCGAGTACATCACGAGCCGGGATTACCCGCGCGGCGTTGACTACTACAACCAGAATTACAACGTCCTCGTCCTGCGCACATTTTCAAAAATCCACGGACTCGCCGGGCTCCGCGTCGGCTACGGCTTCGCCAAGCCGGCGATAATCCAGACCTTGATGAAAACCCGGCTCCCCTTTAATGTCAACCGCGCCGCTCAGAGTGCGGCAATTGCCGCACTCACCGATAACCGCCACATCCAGCGCAGCCGGAGGGCAAACGAGGCGGGAAAGAAGGCGCTCTATCAGGAATTCAAGCGGCTGAAGCTGTTCTACCTGGAGAGTTTTGCCAACTTCGTCTTCGTCAACTTCCCGATTGATTCCCAAATCGTTTTTGAGGCACTGCAGCGCAAGGGTGTTATCACCCGCCCGGTAAAAGAGTATAACTTCCCCAACGCCCTCCGGATAACCGTTGGCACCCCGGCCCAGAACAAACAGCTGCTCAGGGCGCTAGACGACGTCGTCACGGTCCTCCGTTCTGCCCCGGGGTCCGAGGAGTAATCTTCTACCAACGGAGGGCTCCTTTGGCTTCTCGCCTGCGCCGTCATTTCCTCGCCGGACTGGCAACTATCCTGCCGGTCGGCTTAACCGCGTTTGTGCTCTGGTTTGTCGTCACCAGCCTGGGCAAAATCCTCCGCCCCCTTATCGTCTGGCAACCCTGGGTCCTCCGGCTGCCCCCGGCATTAACCACCATTATCAGCTTCCTTCTGCTCTTGCTTGCGATCACCGGTATCGGCGCCCTGAGCTCGGGGTTCATCGGGCGAGGGCTTGTAAACTGGCTGGAACGCCTGATCCAGCGGGTTCCGCTTGCCCGTTCCATTTACACCGCTGCCCGCCAGTTGACCGATGCGGTGTTTATCAAACGCAGCTCCCTGCGCAAAACGGTTCTTGTTGAATACCCCCGGCGAGGGTTGTATGCCATTGGCTTCCTGACAAGTGAAGAACCGGTACTCCTGGGAGCGAACCGCCGGGCTTATCTGGTATTCTTCCCCACCACGCCCAACCCCACCAGCGGCTGGTTGGCGCTCGTGCCCGAGGAAGACGTTGTGGAAACCGACCTCAGCATTGAGGAGGGATTAAAATTTGTCGTTTCCGGTGGCTTGGCTTTACCGGCCCGGCTTACCTTCCTCGGGGCGAAATCGCCGAAAAGCCTCGGCTAACTCCTTCAACCTTGCCTTAACCAAGGCGTTCACCGTCCCCGCGGGATACTCACCTTTCCGGTTCGGCTTTCCTGCCGGCACCCCGGTCAAAAGCTCCATCCCCTCATCAATTGTCTCCACTGCATAGATGTGAAACTTACCCTGCCCTACCGCCGCTACCACATCCTCACGAAGCATCAGGTCACCCAGGTTTGCCCGGGGTATCACCACTCCCTGGGTACCAGTAAGCCCGCGCTCCCGGCAGACGTCAAAAAACCCCTCAATCTTCTCGTTCACCCCGCCGATCGGCTGAATTTCGCCCTTCTGGTTAACCGAACCGGTAACCGCCAGGTCCTGGCGCAATGGCAATCCGGAAAGTTCTGACAGGAGCGCATATAACTCCGTAGAGGAGGCGCTATCCCCATCAATCCCGCCGTAGGACTGTTCAAATGTAATAGAAGCGGAAAGAATTAATGGCTGGTCTGCGGCGTACCGATTGCGCAGGTAGCCGCTGATGATATAAAGCCCTTTGTCGTGAATCGGTCCGGACAGTTCCGCCTCCCTTTCCACGCTGACGATGCCCGCTGAACCAACCCCGACCTTGGCGGTAATCCGAACCGGAATCGCAAAGGCGTGCTCGGCGAGGTCGTAAACCGCCAGACCGTTAACCTGCCCCCGCACCCGCCCCTTTACATCAATGAAAAGCAACCCTTCCCGAATGCTCTCCTGCAACTTCTCCTCTATGAGTTTAACCCGCTGGCGCCGCTCTTCAATCGCCTTCTTGACGTGTTCCTCTTTAACCACCCTGAAACCCGCCTTGCCTGCCCAGTAATCAGCCTCCCGCAGGACATCGGCAATGATATTAAACCGGGTGGTTACCTTATTCTGTCTGCCTGCCAGTCTGGCTCCGTACTCAATTACCCGGGCTATCGCCGAGCGGTCAAACGGCTTCAGCCCCTCTTTGTCAACAAGCGCCTTGATTACCTGGGCGTACTCGGCAATCGCCTGCTGATTCAGGGGCATCACCCAGTCAAAGTCCGCCCGGACCTTAAAGATCTTTCTGAACTCCTCATCATAGGCGACAAGGAGATTGTAAATCAACGGGTCTCCGATCATAATTACCTTCAAATCCAGTGGCACCGGCTCCGGTTTCAATGCCGTGGTACCAAAAAGGGCGGTAAATGGGTCGTAGGCGGCGATTTCCAATTGCCGGTTGCGCAGGGCGCGCTTGAGATTGGGCCATACCCCGGGCTCCATCAGCAAATCCAGCGCCTGCACCACTAAAAAACCACCATCGGCACGCAAAAGCGAACCCGCTTTGATATGGGTGAAATCTGTCCGCGCCTGTCCGGATTTATCCCAGACCCTTTCAATTGAGCCGAAAAGATTCCGATAACTGGGGTTGGCCTCAAAAACCACCGGAGCGGTTTTCACCCCTGAGTTGTCAACCAGCACGTTCACCCGAAATGGCAGATATGGATCTACCTGCTCCCCGGCTTTCCCCTCTGGCGGCCGGTGCCGGAAGAGTTCGATGTTGGCGAGAACCGCTTCCTTCACCTCTTTTAAGTACTCCCGGACCTTGCCGTCCTTGTGTTGCTCCTGAATTTCGGCAATCCGCTCCTCCAGAACTGTGTTAACAATGTCTTTGTCCAGCTGGGTAAGCGCCTCCCGCGCCTGCCTTTCAACCTCCCGGATCTCTTTGAAAATGGCAACCAATTCCGCACTCAACTCCCGATACCGGGATTTCAGTTCCTTTGCCCGCTCAGCGGTCAGTTTGCCCTCCTCCACCAGCCGGTCAAGAATATCCACGTCAACCGGTTGCTTTTCCACAATTGGCGCCAGTTCCGGCCGGGCAACAGGCGCGGTCTGGACCAAAGCAAACCCCTCTGCCGCCACCTTTTTCTCAAATTCCCGCACCCGTGTTGCCCCCTGTTCCTTGAAGCGGTCAATCAACCCCTGCCGGGCATTCTCGTACCCTTCGGCTTCAAAAAGACGGGGAACATTCTTCACCAGATAGGAGACAAACTCATCCATCTCCTTCTGTAACCGCTTCCCTTCACCGGCAGGAAGCACCAGGAGCCGGGGCTGGTCCGGGTCCTGAAAGTTGTTTACATAACACTTATCGGTAAGTTCTTTCGCCGGTCTGGTTTTCTCCAGGAGTTTCTGGACCGTGGTGGTTCTGCCGGTACCAGCCGGGCCAGTAACAAAAATGTTGTAACCGGAGGTTCCGATTTCCACCCCCAGCTGTAAAGCCCGGAGCGCCCGCTCCTGCCCGATAATGTCCGAAACAACCTTGAGGTCTTCGGTTGTCTGAAACTTTAACCCCTTAAGCGTACACCGCCAGGTAAGCTGTTCAACCGGCACCCGAAATTTCTCACCGCCGGCACCCTTTTGAGAAACGCCTCGTCTCATTTTTCACCCCCTTGCCGCCACCTTCATTTTAGAGAGTTTGACAAACGGGAAGAACGCATTGCCCAAATCCCGCACCTCTTTCCCGACCACCGCCACGTTTTTAAAAATGTCGTAAACATTGCCGGCGATGCTCACGTCTTTTACCCTCCCGACCACCTGCCCATTTTCAATTTTAAACCCGCAGGCAACATTGAGTGCCACATCGCCGCCGAGAACATTGGACTGGCCGCCTCCGATAAAACTGTAAATCAACAAACCCTGGTTTATCTCCCGCATCACCGCGCTTAGCTCTCCGTCACCCGGGGCCACCTCGGTATTGGTGGTTCCCGGGGTTGGTAAACTCGCATAACCCCTCACCGCTGAACCGGTAGACTCGCTACCACAGGCAGCAGCGGTAGCGGTGTCAAATAGAAAACCCTTAAAAACCCCTTTATCAAAAAGCACATTCCGGCGCGCTGAAACCCCTTCACCATCAAATGGTGCAGAACTCAACCCGAAACCCTTTAGCGGATTATCGGCAATGGTAATCTTCGGGCTTAACACCTGCTTGCCCTCCTGACCAAGGAGAGGTGACGTCCCCTTCTCCCGATGCTTGCCATTCACCGCCACCTCCAGCGGCAGAAGCAACTCTCTCAGGGCGGTAGGCATCACCAGCACCGGCAACTCGCCACTTTGTACCCGCGCCTTTCTCTTCGCTAGTCTCACCAGCGTGCTCAACCGTTCCACCACATTACCGAGCGGAAACTCCTGTCCGCTGGAGAGGTTAACATACTCATAAAGCCAGAAGATTCCTTCGTCCACCAGGAGCGCGGTTACCGATACATCCAAAACCGCCCGTTCAAAACTTTCGTCAATCCCGCTGGTGTTCGTCACCCCGATCTCCTGATACATACGATGGAATTGAATGTCCAGTTTTGCCTCCGGACAGCGGGCGGCAAAGGCATCAACCAGGTCGCGCCCCCACTCCACCATCCGCTGGGCTGAAATGAGCATCACCCGGTTGTCAAAGGTATTAACCGTTTGCCGAGACTCGGGTCCGGGAAAATTGAATCGGATCTTTTGCCCGTAGCGGGCAACTTCTAAAGCCGCCTGTACCGTCATCGGCAATCGCTCCGGATCGGTACTGTAGGCAAACCCGAGCCTGCCCTCGTGAATCACGCGCACTCCCCAGCCCCGGGAAAGTTTTGTCTCCTGAGCATACAGTTTTCCTTGGCGGAACTCCACCTGAATCAGGTCACTCCGGATTTCAAAAACCTCCACCGCCGCCTTCCGTCTCGCCAGTCCCACAATCTCCTGTCTCATTCTTCCCTACCTTCCGCCAACAATGACATTTTTTATCCTGATGTGCGGGGCTCCTGTTCCCACCGGCAGCGGCCCCTGCCCCCCTTTACCGCAGCCACCTAAACCACCAAAAAGCACCAGGTCATTACCAATCGCCTCTATGTTCCGGAGGGTCTCAAAGACATTGCCCGTCAGGGTAACATTACGAAGCATTTTGGTCTTCTTCCCCTTTTCAATCAAATAGGCATACTGAGAAGAAAACGTAAACGCCTCCAACTCTGTCATCCCTCCCCGGCTGCCAACCACGTACAGCCCGCGGTCCATTTCCGCAAGCATCTCCTCCAGTGGTTTGTCCCGGGGTTCAATATAGGTATTGCTCATCCGCACGATTGGGGGGAATTGGTAAGAAATCGCCCGGGCGTTGCCGGTAACCGGCTCCCCCATTTGCGCTGCGCTCTGCCGGTCATGAAGATGGGCCGCCAATACCCCGTTGCGAATCAGCTCTGTGCGTTCTGCCGGGGTCCCTTCGTCGTCGTAGCGGAAACTGCCCCGTTCTCCCGGCAGGGTGGCGTCGTCCACTATCGTCAATTCATCAACCCCAAACCTGGCCCCGATGCGCATCATCTGGCGCAACCGTTCGTTTTCGGCGATGAAGTCCGCTTCGCTTAAATGCCCAAACGCCTCGTGGGCAAAAACACCGCCAAGAAGCGGGTCAATAACCACCCTCCAAACACCCGCCGCAACCGGTTCTGCCCGGAGCAGGTCAACCGCAATCTTCGCCACCCGTTCCACCATCGCCTCTTTGTTTCTTAAGGAATCAATCCCCTGGCTCTTACCAAAGGATTCGCCGTAGTCCTGGATATTGGTGCCATCCCGGACAATTGCCCGACAGGAAAAACCGGTGTAGACTAACTCCTGCTCAATGTAACGGTCCTCATTTGAAAACCAGTAGATTTTCCGATAGTTATCATGATAACTTGAAACGGTGCTCACAACCCCGGTGGTATTCAGGAGAATTTTGTTATAGCGGTGAATCATCTCGTGCTTTTCCGCCAGCGGTACCCGGCGCGGGTCAATCTCTTTTGGCACATGAATCACATCTTCAAATGCCGGCAACTTTACCAGCTCACCCTCCCGGGGCGGCATTGCCATCACCTCCCGGGCAACATCGTCCGCCAGTTCTTTTAACCTCGCCAAGTCAATCTCGTTAAATGTGCCCACCCCCCAGTTCCCCTGATGAAAAACCCGCAAACACCCACCACGTTCAAAGCCCCGGCTCAGTTCATCCAGTTCTTTTCCCCGATAGACAATCCGGGTGTTTTCACTTTCCTCTATCCGGACATCGACATAATCTACAAGCAGACCGTCCAGAATTTCCCGGAGAAACGGTTTCATCGCTGCTTTTACGATAAAAAAAATAAATCGCTTTGTCAATCTCTTTCTCGCCCCATCGGCCATTAAACCTTACTGGTAATTAAAAATTGCACGGTGTGCCGTAGGCGCTGGCACACCGTGCAATTAGGCCCCCGTTGAGAGTGTTGGACTGGTGATAAGAAGCCGTGAGCGCGACAGCCCTCAGAGAGAACCTCTGTCTGGCTCGGTCAAAAATTCACACACCTCCTCAACACATCACTATAGCAAAATATATGCCAAACATCAAAATTTGCTAAGGTTATAAAAATAAAAAATATCAGAAAAAAACAACTAAAATAATTAATTTATATGTGCTGATTTATTCGGCTGTAACCGAAGAAAAAAACGGCTTTTTACTCAATCCGGTATAAGCGCATTTTCTTTCTCAGGGTGTCGCGATGAATTCCCAGAATGTGGGCGGCCCGAGTCTGGTTGTTGCCGGTAATGGACAACGCCTCTTTTATCGCCATCTTTTCTATGTCGGCCAGTTTTAGGCTACCAACCACCGTTTCGATTGTGGTTTTTCTTTGGCCGGGCGGCGGTGTGTCTGAAAACACCTGCGGGCTGTCCGCAGAAAGCCTTGCCAGTGTTGAGGCGATCTGGCCAATGCCCACCGTGGGTGCGTTCTCATGCTGGGCTCTTTCGTAAGCCCCCTCAATTAAACTCGTCAGGGTGCGGATATTGCCCTGAAAGATGTTGTTTTTCTTTTCCAAATACTGAAGTACAATATTGGTGAGAAGCTTCACCGCCGTGGGGTCCGGGTAAATTTTCCTCTTCACCCAGGGGCTCCGGTTCTTCCTCTCGGTGATAAATTCAAAAAACTCGGCAATATCCGCCTCAACGGTTGTCGGCTTCTCCTTCTGCCAGCGTTGCGCGAGTGATGGTACGGTAATGCACTTCTGAACCAGTCTACTGTAAAAATCCTGCCGGAACCGACTCTGTAACTCTTCTATGCTCCGGTTGGTAGCGGCAACCACCCGGATATCAACGGTCTTTTCTATTGAACTACCCAGAGGTTTTATCCGGTGGTACTCAATTGCCCGTAACAAACGGGCCTGAAATTCCTGGTCAATTTCGCCAATTTCGTCAAGAAAAACTGTGGATCCCTTGGCGGTCTCAAGTATCCCGAGCCGCGCGGTTCGGGCGTCGGTAAAGGCACCAGATACATGGCCAAATAGTTCATCAAGTGCTATGTTCCGTTCCAGTGTAGTCATACTTACTGTTACCGGCTCCTTTTGTTCTGGTCTCGTCTCCGAATACCGGAAACTCAGCCGGTGCAGGGCGTGGGCAACCAATTCTTTGCCGACGCCGGGCTCACCGAGGATTAACACGGTGCTGTCGGTGGGGCCCAGCCGTTGTATCTCCCGCGCCAGCCATGCCATCTGCCGGGAATACCCCAAGACCATCTCGTGCCGTTCGCGCCAAAGCCGGCGTTCCTCGTCAGTAAGTGGCTTTAACGCATAACCTTCCACATAACCCAGTACCTCTGGCATTTTAATCTCGTCACCCGCCTCTGTAACCAAAAAGTTATACGCCCCATAACCCGGACAGTGCACCAAATTGGTGAGGCTTTGGAGGTCGTTCAATAACTGCGGGCTGACGATAAATACCGCCGGCGCCAGACGGTCAATGTCAAAGTGCCTCAGGTGCTGAAATATTATAAACCCCTGAATCGCCCGGATATCGGTAACTTTTCCGGCTGGCCTCAACCCGGTAGGAAAAGGCACCAGCTTCTCTTCGCTGTCAATACGGGAAAAATCGGCTCCGATAAGAAGCAAAGCGACAAAACGCCCTCGGTTTCTCTCATACCACCCTTTGATTGCCGCGAGGCAATCACAGTAAACGAACTCAAATTCCTGCCATAGCCTGCCCACATCATATCTCTGCGTCTCCTTAATCAAAGCCGAAAAAACTGCCGGCTGGTCATAGACCACCAGCACCACCGGACGCTCGTGCTTAACATTTGGCATCAAATTATTATAACTGCCGAAAAAAACCGACGCAACTGCTTGCACACCCCGATTTCTCCCCGGCTGACATTGACAGACCGTTCCGCCTCCGCTAATCTTTATGAACTGGGGCAGATGCGTTCTGCCGCGCTGCTTTGTTATGCTCAACTGTCTTGCTTTTTATCTCCTGTTGACCCTGTCCTTTTCCGGCCCGGGTTTTCCGGTTGCCGAACACCAGCCGGTGTCAGTCACCGCCTTCTTGCCTCCGATTGCCACCGCGCAATACCATCGCCTACCTGTCGTCATACCAATTGACACCGGTGCAGTTGTCGCCTTTGACGCCACCGTTGACCAACATGAAAATCTCTGGGTCGCAATAGCAAAACCGTCAACGGATATCGCCCTCTATCGCTCCGCTGACCACGGCGCCGACTGGGAAAAGGTCATCACCACGCGTTTTGGCGTTACCCCGAGCCGGGTTCAGTTGCTCGCTGGCGCGGGTGACTCGGCTTATGTCTTTCTCTTTTGTCTCTCGCCCGCCGGTGCCGGCGACCTGTTTCTCTTTCGCCTCGCGCCTGACCGCGGAGATACCCAAACCATTCCGATTGCCGTTGGCCCGGACACAATTGACCACTTCTCCGTCGCCATTGACAAAGACAAACGCTACTACCTCTACTGCCTCTATACAAACGAACGCCGCTCCGGACGGAACGGCCACTTCACCCGTTCGCTGGACTTTGGCAGGTCCTGGGAGTTACCGCAGGACTTCTGGAACTGCTTCCAGCCCCAGCTCCATTTTGGCACCGGTTCGGTTCTCCACTGCATCTGGTGTTATGGTCCTGACCGCTACCAGGTGCACTACACCCAAAACAACCACTACGGCGCCCCACACCGCTGGAGCTGGCTCCGGGTCCTGCGTGCCGGCGCCGCGCGATGCTCAGAACCGGTTCTGGCTCAAGCCGATACCTTTCCACCCTGGCGGGCAACGGTCTGGGCGGTCTGGACGGTGGCCCGGAGGGATACGGAAATGCTTGATATTGAAGCCGCTTACGCCACCGACGGCGGCTCATCCTGGTCGCCTCCGGGGAGGCTTGGCGAACCTTTTATTGACGATTGGTGGCCAGCACTAAATTCGGACCCGCTGGGTCTCAACCTTGTTTATAACCGGGGTGGCCAAGGGGAAAACGACCCGACCGCGGTTTACTGGTGCTCCAGCCGCGGTTACGCCCCGCAAATATGGTCAAGCCCAATCCGGGTCAATGGACCAAGAGCAAATGCCCGCTTCTATGGCGCCCGTCCGAGGGTGGTCAATCTGTTCTACCGCCGTGTCTCACCGCCGGGAATCTTATTCAGCTCCTACGCAACCCAGTTTGCCCGGGGTGTATACTTTGCCTCGCCTTTTGTACCGATGCCCGGCTCTTCCCAGCCCCTCTCCTCTATCACCAGCGGGCCGGCGAATTACGATAAGCACCCGGAGGCTGTTTTTGACGCCGCGGGCAGGAGGATAAGAAATAACCTCCCCGGTCCAGGGGTCTATTTTGTTTACCGCGAGCAAAAGTTGCACAAAGTAATAATTACCCCTTAACCACTTTTGACTCCTTAACCGGTGTGGTTAAAATTGTTGTATGAAGAAATTAATTTCTCTCTTTGTTTTAGTAAGTATTTTCTCGGGCATCGCTTTGGCCCAGGAAAAATGCACCCTTTATGTCTGGACACCGGTTAACTTTGACCGTTCCCTTATCTCCCGGTTTGGAACCGTTATCAACGAAGACCAGAACGGCGTTGTTATCGTCACCGAACCAAACCAGTTAATTCACCTGAACCGTCTGCCCATAGAACTCTGCCCGCCTCCCCGCGAAGGGCAGGAAAGTTTTTCCCCGCTTCCGCCACCATCACCCGCAGCACCGGTTCCAGAAAGTCTGGTTGCCGAAATTGTCGCCCGGGTGAGCGCCGACTCAGTACTTAACTTTATCCGCCGCCTGCAGAACTTTTACACCCGCTATTCTACCACCGACTCCTGCCGGGCGGCAACAACCTGGATGGGTGAAATGCTTCGCGCCTACGGTTGTGACTCATTAATCTGGGAAGACTTTCTCCCCGGTTATGCCCCTAATGTCATCGGCATAAAAAGAGGGAGGTCCACTCCGAATCAAATCTATGTCATCTGTGGACACATTGATAACACATCCGATTACGCACCCAACCGGTGTCCGGGCTCTGACGATAACGCCTCAGGCACCGCAGCGGTACTGGAGGCGGCAAGGGTTTTCCAAGGAATTGATTTCGCGGCATCGGTTTATTTCATCGGTTTCTCGGGCGAAGAGCAGGGGCTATGGGGGTCAGACAGTTTCTGTGCCCGGGCGCACCGTCGCGGCGATTCTATCCGGGCAGCACTGAACTTTGACATGATCTCCTATGGACGGGAAAACCGGGATACCCTCAATGTTGTCGGCAAAATCTCCAATCCCAATTGCGCCTGGCTGGTGGACTCATTTATTGCTAACGCCAACGCCTACACTGCCTTAAAAACTCGCCGTCGGCTGGTCTCCTCCTACCCTTCATCAGACCACCACTCCTTCTGGCAACGGGGTTATCCCGCCCTCCTCGGCATAGAGCGGGATTTCACGCCCATGTACCACACCATCGGCGACACCATCGGTCCATTGTACTTTCGGGACTGTGGCACGAACAACTGGCTGATGGCAACCGAGGCGATAAAGGCGGCGGTGGCAACAATCGCCAAGTTCGCCGGTGCCCTTCCCGGAACCGGGATCGGCGAGCGCGGGGGTGGCAAAACCAAAGCGGTTCTGTCTGCCTATCCGGTAGTAGGAAGACCGCCCTTCAAACTGTCCCCCCTGCCCACGGCAGGAGTAGTTGTATTCAGCGCTACGGGCAGTAGGGTGAAGGAGCTACCACCAGGAAGAACCATCTGGGATGGCACCGGCAGCGCTGGACAACCGGTAAGCCCAGGTGTGTATTTAATCCGGTCCGCAACCGGTGGTCCCGGAACCAAAGTGATTGTTGCCCCTTGACAGATAACGAGTTTTATGGAAAATAACCTTAATCAATGATTCGCTTCGGGCGCAGGTTTTTCCCAGAGCGGCGGTATCGGCTGCCGCTACGCTGGCTCCTCTGGCTGCTCTGGGCAGGTCTCTTTTTTTTGCTTTTCTGGGTTATCAGGGTCTTCTTAAAATAAAAAGAAGGAGTCAAATATGAGCGGGTTGCATTTCAATTACAAAGACATATTCCGGTCGCTGCGGCTGGGTTTCTCAGCCAAAAAGGTGGGGATGGTCATGCTCGGCCTTTTATTCGCTTTTACCGGTTACAGCCTTTGTGCCTATATCGCCCATCTCGTCGCCGGCAACGACTGGCTCTCTATTTGGGAGACATTCCGGCTCCTGCCGTTCCCGAGACCTGATCTGCCTTTCCCGTTAATATCCTGGGTGGTCTATGCTATTGGTGGAATTTGGTTCCTCTGTACTATGCTCATTACCGGCACCGCGGTGGCCAAGGTTACCTATGAACAGCTGCGGGGAAACGAATTTTATGGGGCAAGTTCTGGATTCCGCTTTGCCCTCAGGCATGCCGGTGCGGTAATCACCAGCCCTTGCCTGCTTATCGCCTTCATCGGCCTGATTGTAATTGGGGGGTTAATCTTAAGCGCCCTTGGTGCCATCCCCCATTTCGGCCAGTTGTTTACCGGCATTTTTGCCCTTCCGGCATTTTTCGCCGCACTGTTCATTGTCTATCTCCTTATTGTCCTTATGTTCACGCTGTTTCTGGGACCGGTAATTGTCGGCGGCATGGGCAACGACACCTTTGACACCCTTTTTGAGGTGTTCTCCGCCATCAACGAGCAGCCGGCAAGGCTTATCTGGTACACATTCCTGGTCGGGTTTCTCGCCAAGTTCGGCTCCTTTCTTCTCGGGCTTGGTTCCAGCCTTGCTTGCCGGATCGGCTCTCTGGTGGTGGCAACTTTTATGGGCGAAAAGTGGCTGGAGATGCTCACCGGAGCCGGTTTTGTCTTCAATGTCACCATCCCCAACTGGGGGGTCCTTGCCCCGCTCCATAAGATGTTTGTCCTGGAGGCAAAACTGTATGGCATTCCCTGGATTTATTCCCCTGAACCCTGGTTCAGCCCAAGCTGGAGCACAGGCATTGGCGCAGCACTCCTGGGTATCGCTGGCTACGCTATCGGTTTGATGGTAATCGCCTACGGGCTATCAGTATGGTTTTCAGGCAACCTGGTTTCTATTGCCACCATAATCAAGAAAAAAGATGACAAAAACATCTTTGCGGTTCCAGAAGAGGAAGAAGACATTGTTGAACCGGCAGGCACCACAGAAGGAAAAACAGAAGGGGAAAAGTAAAATAACTTATTTAAAATCAAGCAGTTATATTTGAGTTCCTTCTCCTTCCGAATAAAAATTGGTGGCCAGGTTCAGGGAATAGGTTTTCGCCCGTTTGTGTTCCGCCTTGCTCGGGCAATGGGTATCAGGGGGTCCATTGCCAACACCGGAAATGGCGTTGTTATAATTGCCCAGGGAAAAAGGGTAAAAGAGTTTATCAACCGCCTCAGGACCCAACCACCACCCCTGGCAAAAATTGGCTCTTTTGATATATCATATATAAAAACAAAGAGTTATAAAACTTTCACCATTATAAAAAGTGCTGACAAAGACCGCCTGGGCGGTATAGAGGTTCTGCCTGACCTGAACACCTGTTCTGACTGCCGTAAAGAGCTTTTTAACCCAAAAGACCGCCGATGGCTTTACCCGTTTATCAACTGCACCCAGTGCGGACCCCGCTACAGTATCATTGAACTGTTGCCCTATGATCGGGACAAAACAACCATGCGGCGATTTAAAATGTGCCCGGCGTGCGAAAATGAGTACCTTGATCCCCTGAACCGTCGGTTTCATGCTGAACCGATCGCCTGCCCGGTATGTGGTCCAGAACTGGTGCTCATCAACAAAAACGGCAGGAGAACAAAGACAAAACAGCCCATCTTAACACTGGCAAAGAGAATAATCGCTGGAAAGGTGGTGGCGATCAAGGGGCTGGGCGGCTTCCACCTTGCCTGCGATGCCACAAATGACCAGGCGGTGCACCTGCTGCGCCAGCACAAGGGCCGAGACAGCAAACCGCTCGCGCTTATGGCTGGCGACCTGAAGACGGTGCGCGCCATCTGCCACCTGAACCAGAGGGCAGAAAAACTGCTTCTTTCCCCCGCGGCGCCAATTGTTCTGCTGCCCAAAAAACAAAAGCCCGGGCTGGCCATATCCCCCTTTGTTGCTCCGAACAACCCCGCTATTGGAATAATGCTTCCTTATACACCGCTGCACCTGCTAATTTTTCACATCCTGCGCCAGCTCCTGGGTTCACCACCGGTTCTGGTTATGACCAGCGCCAACAGGCACAACGAACCAATTGTTACCACCAACCAGGATTTGTTCCGGGAAATTAAAGGCGGCTTCTCCTGTGCCATCTCCCATAATCGGGAAATCGCCAACCGCTGTGATGATTCGGTTGTCTTTGCAGATAACCAGGAGTTGATAATGATCCGCCGGGCGCGTGGTTACGCACCCCAGCCAATCCATCTCTGCGATTTGTTTCACGTGAAACATCCCACCCTAGCGGTTGGCGGTGACACCAGAAATGCGTTTGCCGTTGCCCGGGGCAACCGGCTGTTTCTGAGCCCCCATATCGGCGACCTGGAATCTGCCCAGGTGGAGCGGTTTTTTCTGAACACCCTGGATCGGCTGGTGTTGTGGACCGGGATTGTCCCGGAGCGGGTGGTCTGCGACCTCCATCCAGATTACCGCTCTGTCCGCCTGGCAGAGCGGCTGGCAGAACGGTGGCAGGTGCCACTCTATCGGGTTCAGCATCATTACGCCCACATAATCTCGGTAATGGCTGAACACGGGCTGCAAGGTCCGGTTCTCGGGGTTGCCTGCGACGGTACTGGTTACGGGGTTGATGGCGCTATCTGGGGTTGCGAGTTCATTCTGGTAAAAAAGGACCTGTCCTGGGCAAAGGTTGGCGGTCTCGGCAACCTGCGCCACAATGCCGGTGCGGGTATGGTGGCGGATCCGGTCCGGGTGGCGGCCGCTTACTGCCTTCAATCAGGGATAGAAAAGGGCGCCTTACGGCGTCTTGGTATATGCTTTGAAGACCTGGGCTGGACTGAAGAGTTGCCGGTATTAACATCCAGTCTGGGCCGGCTTTTTGATGCGGTGGCGGCAATCACCGGCGTGTGCCGTCGGGCCACATTTGAGGGAGAGGCGGCAATTGCCTTGGAGGATGCGGCAACCCGATCGGTTCTGGCGGGCAAAATCCCGGAGTTTAAAACGAAACCAATTCAGGTTTCTCAATCAACAGTAGACCCCAGGCCGGTCATCCGGGGGGTGGTGGAGTTAACCCTGGCTGGCTATTCCGCTGGGGCGGTAGCGTACTGGTTTCACCAGATAATGGCCCGGCTTCTGGCCAACAGCCTAACCTATCTGGCAGAGAATCTCGGGATTAAAACCGTTTGCATTTCCGGGGGCAGTTTTCAAAACAACCTTCTGCGCCAGGGCTTCAAATCACTGCTTGCCAGAAAAGGTGTTGTTGTTTATCAAAATGAACTGGTACCGATTAACGACGGTGGTATCGCGGCCGGACAGGCGGTGGTGCCGGTTTATTAAAAACGCATTTACTGTGTTGACAGCCGACTAATTTTTCATATTATCAAGCTCGGCAAAAACAAAAAGGACGGTTTGTGGACAGATCTCGGTTTTATTTTGTATCCTTTTGGTTGTCCACAATTTACAATGCCATATTGGGTGGAAAAGTATGTGGAAAAGTCTGGCAATTGTTTGTGAAAAACTGGTAATTTATGAGCGGTGATGAGTTATGGGCGGCAACGCTTGAGTTTCTAAAAGCCCGGATTCAGCGCCAGGCGTTTGAAACCTGGCTGGCGCCGACCCGGATCCTGGCGTTGAACAACGGCACGGTTAGGGTGGCGGTCCCAAACCATTTCTTTGCTGACTGGCTCCAGCACCATTACCTGGGCGAGATTCTCTTCGCCTTGAAAACGGTAGCGGGCAGGACCCTGGAGGTGGAGTTTGTTCCGGCGCCGGCTGAAAATTCGGCTCCGGCGATGAATACCGGCCAGCGACAGGCTTTCTCATTCCGCCCTTCTGCTGGAACTACCGGCCAGTTTCGGCTCCGTAGTCATTACACATTTGATACCTTCATTGTCGGAGAAAGCAACCGGCTTGCCTGGGCAGCGGCGCGTAATGTTGCCCATAACCTGGGCCAGGTATTTAACCCGCTGTTCATCTATGGCGGTGTCGGACTGGGGAAAACCCATTTACTCCAGGCGATAGGCAACGCTGCTTTGGCACTCCGGCCTGGCTTGAGATTGTGTTATACGCCGGCCGAGGCGCTTTTTCTGGAGTTAATCCAGGCAATAGAGAAAAACACCCGGCTGGAATTCAAGGAAAAGTATCGCGGACTGGACCTTTTGCTTCTTGATGACATTCACTACCTTGTAGGCAAGGAGGGCTTACAGGAGGAGATTTTCTACACATTTAACGCCCTTCAGGATGCGGGCAGCCAGGTTGTCTTTACGAGCGACCGTCCGCCCAAGGACATTCCTACCCTCCAAGAAAGGTTGGTTTCCCGTCTTGGCAGTGGACTGGTGGTTGACATCCAGCCGCCTGATCTGGAGATGCGGATAGCGATTCTGCTCCAAAAGGCAAAAATGGATGGGTTTGAATTGGCCGAGGATATCGCCTGTTACATCGCCAACCGGGTCCGGTCCAATGTCAGGACATTAGAAGCCTGCCTGGTCCGGTTAATGGCAATGCACTCGCTTACCGGCCGCCCAATAAACACCGCCCTAGCCGAAGAGGCGCTTAGCGACCTGGTCCACCCAGAAGAGCCAATGGATGCGGAAAAGGTCATCCGGGTGGTTTCGGAACATTTTCAGGTTCCGGTTCCAGAACTTAAAGGACCGTCTCGTACCAAGAGAATTGCCATTGCCCGTCAGGTTGCAATGTACCTTTTGCGCAGCCGGCTGAACCTTTCTCTAAAGGATATCGGCTATCAACTGGGCGGCAAAGACCACACCACCGTACTCCACGCCATAGAAAAAATTGAACGCCTTCTGGTAGAAGACCCGGGTTTAAAAGGGCAGATAGACCGGTTGCTCAACCTGCTGGACAACAACGGAAGGTAATTTTCCTCCAGGGATTTTCCAGCGGTTTCCTTTCCCGGGATGTTTCAATAACTCTGTGCACAACCATGTGCAAACTTGTGTGTTAAAAAATCGCTTTCTAAAAACCGGCTGGTTACCCACCGCCTGTCGTCATGTTTTTTCACAACAACAAAAGATTAAAACCCACTGGAATTAAAAGGCGTTTTTAAAAAAACCCCATTTTCAACAATGCCAACAACAACAGCATTATTTATATAATCATATAGTTGTTTATGTTATAAAAGCAAACACCATACAGTTAAATGTGTTTTTATTTTTAGATATCTGTTTATAAATAGTTATACTTTGTTTGTTATTTTTGTTTTCTCGTTTTTCTACTTAAATGTCTAATTATTTATCGTTGGAAAATATTGTCCAATGGAAAGTTTTTCAATGTGTTAGGCGAAAAATCAGAAAAATTTGACCCCACCACGGGAACTGTTCCCCTGTTTGTTTTGTTTTTACTTAAGGGTGTTTACGGTAATGTGGATCAGGGTGTTGTTTTGAAATCCGGTCCGAAAACAAAATTATTGATTGGGGTCGTTTTTATTTGTTTGTTAGACCAATGGGTTGGATCAGAATAAAAACCGGTTCGGTTAAACAAACCCGCTTTGGGTTCTGCAAACTGCGTCTATTAACGGAAAGAATATTTCTCGGCGACAAGAGAAACAGGGCCAAGAAAAGGCCAGGTAATTTTTCTCTAAAATTACTTATAAACAGGCTCGGGCAAAAAACTGAACAGCAATTGACTTTGTCAAAATCGGTGTTATATTTTACCCTTCTGTGAAAACGACAGGTTCCATCCACTGGAGCGAATGTCCGGGTTATGGTTTTGCAATTGGCCGGCTGCGGGCACAGGAAACATTACTCCTTGACCGTTCGTTTTACGAACGGCTGATCCGCACCGAAGGGGCAAATGAGTTTGTTTCGGTTTTAAGCGAAACCCGCTACGGTCAGTTTTTGACCGCTGATGTTTCGGTAAACCAGGGGTTGCTTCTTGCCGCCGGGGAGAATTTTAGTTTCTGCCAGGAGTACGCTGTGGACCGGTGGTTCCAGGTGCTGTTGCAGTCCATTCCGGACATTTTCAACCTCAAGGTATTTTTAAAACGGCGTTTTTTGGGACAGCCGGTTCAGGACGGTGAGTTGCTTGCTGGCGGCCGCTGGGACCGGGCAACGCTTGCCGCTCTGGTTGAGGAGTCCGGAGAAAAACCCAAAAAGGCAGCGGCGGGTTTAGCCCCGGTGAGGCGACGCGTCCTGGAGGTGCTCCAGCAGGCGCGGGCGGCAAACGACCCGGCGTTAATAGACCTTGCCCTTGACCGCTTTGGCCAGGAGCTGGCACTGGCGTTGACCACCGGGAAGGATTATGCCCATCGTTATTACCGGCTTTACGCCGACGTTACCAATGTGAAGACGGCGCTCCGGTTGAGGTTTCTGGAGGAAGGGGAGGCTACTTTCCGCCTGGCGTTTCTGCCCGGTGGCGAGCTGGATTATCCCCGGCTGTCCTGGTTGCTAAAACCGGAGGAGGAAAGGGTACCGCTTCAGGTTAAAGACGAGCGGTTGTCTTTTCTGGTTCAGGTGGGGACCGCGGCTGGCGCCCGGGGTTCGTTTCTTCCCCTGGAACGGCGGGCAAGGGAAATCCTGATCGATTATATCAACACCGCCCGCTATGTGGCGCTTGGTTACGAACCCCTTTTCCGTTTCTACCTGTTGCGGGAGAACGAGATTGTCAATCTCCGCCAGTTATATGCGGCAAAGATCGCCGGTTTTGGTCCCCAGGAGTGTCAGGAGGTGGTGGTTTATGCCGTCTGAGTCTATCCCGGGCCGGGTCGCGGTGGTGGGCAAGGGCGATGTGGTGGTGCCATTCCGTGCCGCCGGGCTGGCGGTGTTTGGTCTGGAAGCGGGGGAGGACCCGGTGGTGCAGGTGGAGGAGCTAATCGAGCAGGGTTATCAACTGATATTCTTCACCGATGACCTTGCCGGCGCATTACAGCCGCTGATAGAGCGCTATCAATCGCAGGCGCTGCCCTGTCTGGTTGCCCTGCCGTTTACCGGCACCGGCGCAGCCGAGAAGCGCCTGCGGGATGCGGTGCGCCGGGCGTGTGGCGCTGATCTGCTCACCGAAAAGCCGAGAGGAGAGGTATGAAGGAAAGAACAGGAACGATTGTCAAGGTATCAGGACCGCTGGTGGTGGCGAGTGGCATGGCCGGCGCCAAGATGTTTGACATGGTCCGGGTTTCGCGGCAGCAGCTGCTGGGCGAGATAATTCAGCTCAATGGGGATGAGGCGGCGATTCAGGTTTATGAGGAGACCGCCGGCATCGGACCCGGGGAGCCGGTTTATCCCACCTACGAGCCGCTTTCAGTGGAACTTGGACCGGGATTGCTGGAGACGATTTACGATGGTATCCAGCGACCGTTGAACCTGATTCAGGAAAAGGTTGGGGATTTTATCACCCGGGGCGTGGTGGTCCCGGCACTGGACCGGCAGCGCCGCTGGCACTTTGTTCCCTGCTGTCGGAACGGGGAAGAGGTCGGTCCGGGCACAGTGATTGGCGAGGTGCAAGAAACGGTGCTGGTGAAGCACCGGATTATGGTGCCGCCCGGGTTGCGGGGCAAGATTGTGGAAATCAAAACCGGTGAGTTTCTGATTACCGAGCCCGTGGCAATCCTGGCGACTGACAGGGGTAACGTTGAACTGACGATGATGCAGCGCTGGCCGGTTCGGCAACCCCGTCCGGTCCGACGGAAACTGCCTCCGGATAAGCCCCTGGTAACCGGTCAGCGGGTGATTGACGCCTTCTTCCCGATCGCCAATGGTGGCACCGCCTGTGTCCCCGGGCCATTTGGTTCGGGCAAAACGGTAATTCAACATCAGTTGGCAAAATGGTCGGATGCGGAGATTGTCATTTTCGTCGGGTGTGGTGAGCGGGGTAACGAGATGACCGATGTCCTATTGGAGTTTCCCAAGCTAAAGGACCCCAAATCGGGTGAACCGCTGATGAAGCGGACCGTTTTGATTGCCAACACCTCCAATATGCCGGTGGCAGCAAGAGAGGCTTCGGTTTACACCGCCATTACCATCGGCGAGTATTTTCGGGACATGGGTTATTCGGTGGCGCTGCAGGCGGACTCCACCTCCCGTTGGGCCGAAGCGATGCGGGAGATCTCCGGTCGTTTGGAGGAGATGCCTGGCGAAGAGGGCTATCCGGCATATCTGGCAACCAGAATCGCCGAATTTTACGAGCGGGCGGGAAAGGTGGTTTGTCTGGGCACCAATCAGGGCAACGAGATGGAGGGCGCATTGACGGTGATTGGCTCAGTATCACCGCCCGGCGGTGACCTTAACGACCCGGTGGTTCAGGCGACCCTGCGGGTGGTCAAGGTGTTCTGGTCCCTGGAGGACAAGCTTGCCTTCCAGCGCCACTTCCCGGCGATCTCCTGGCTGCGCTCTTATTCCATTTATGCCGATGCGGTTGCCGAGGCGATCGCCAAACAGAGTTCGCCAGAATTTCCCGCCGATGTGCGCCGGGCCCTGGCACTTCTGGAAAAGGAGGCGGAACTGGAGGAGATTGTTCGGCTGGTGGGCAAGGACACCCTTGCCCCTGGGGACCGTCTGATTCTGGAAACGGCGCGGTCAATCCGGGAGGATTTTCTCCACCAGAACGCATTTAACGATGCCGATACCTACACCTCGCTAAGAAAACAGGCCGCGATGATCGGTACCATTCTCTATTTTTACGACCAGGCCCAGGATGTGCTGACAAAAGGTGCCGATATCAACCGGATTGAGAAGCTGCCGGTGCGGGAAAAAATCGCCCGGATGAAGTACATCGCCGAAGCCGAGGCACCGACTGCGATAGCGGCCCTGCGCCAAGAGATAGCGGCGGAGATTAAGGGGGTGATAAAAGAATGATTAAAGAATTTCAGACCGTTCGTTCCATCGCTGGCCCGCTTCTTTTAGTAGAAGGGGTGAGCGAAGTAAAATACGCAGAACTGGTGGAGATCACCCTGCCCGACGGCACCAAGCGCCGGGGACAGGTTCTGGAGGTGGAGAAGGACCGGGCGCTGATACAGGTTTTTGAAGGCACCAGCGGTATTGATGTGCCGCGGGCAAAGGTGCGATTTCTTGCCCGGGGGATTGAGCTTGCCCTGTCCGAGGAGATACTCGGTCGGGTTTTTAACGGCCTGGGAGAGCCCCGGGATGGGGGCCCGGCAATCATCCCTAAGCAACGGGCAGACATAAACGGTGCACCGATAAACCCCTATGCCCGGGAATATCCCAACGAGTTCATTCAAACCGGGGTTTCAGCAATTGACGGGTTGAATACCCTGGTCCGGGGCCAGAAGCTGCCGATATTTTCCGGTACCGGTTTGCCGCATAACCGGCTGGCAGCACAGATCGCCCGGCAGGCACGGGTTCTGGGCGAAGGGGAGCAATTTGCGGTAGTTTTCGGCGCCATGGGGATTACCTTTGAAGAGGCGGAGTTTTTCATTCAGGATTTTACCGCCTCGGGTGCGATAGAGCGGACCGCGATATTTTTGAACCTTGCCAATGAGCCGGCAATAGAGCGAATTGCCACCCCGCGCACCGCGCTGACCGCAGCCGAGTATCTGGCTTTTGAACTGGGGATGCACGTCTTGGTCATACTTACCGATATGACCAACTACTGCGAGGCGTTGCGCGAGATTTCCGCGGCAAGAAAAGAGATTCCCGGGCGCCGGGGTTATCCCGGCTATCTTTACACCGACCTGGCGTCAATTTACGAGCGGTGCGGCCGGATCAAGGGGCGCAAAGGTTCAATTACAATGATGCCGATATTGACGATGCCCGAGGACGATAAAACCCATCCGATTCCCGACCTTACCGGTTACATCACCGAGGGGCAGATTATCCTTTCCCGGGCGATGCACCTAAGGAAGGTGGCGCCGCCGATAGATGTCCTGCCATCGCTTTCCCGGCTCAAGGATAAAGGGATTGGGCCGGGTAAAACCCGGGAGGACCACGCCGACCTGTTCAATCAGTTATACGCCTGCTATGCCCGCGGTAAAGAGGCCGAGGAGCTGCAGGTGATTCTGGGGGAGGCGGCACTTACCGATATGGACAAAGTATACCTTAAGTTTGCCCGCACCTTTGAGGAAAGGTACATCGCCCAGGGGGAGTATGAGAACCGGACAATAGAGCAGACGTTGAATCTGGGCTGGGAGTTGTTGGCGGTGTTCCCGCATTCGGAATTAAAGCGGGTGCGCGAGGAGTTTCTCAACAAGTACTACCGCCCGATTGTTCATTGACAGTTACCGCTAAAGCCGGTAATATGGGTTGGGCGGTGTAAAATGAACCCCGGAGCGGACCGAAGACAACGGTCGGGGCTGAAGCTGGAAAAGGTTTCGGTTCAACCGGCGGACATAGTCGTTCGCCTTGACCCCGGGGGGAGGATAGTAAAGTGGAACCGCACCGCAAGAAAGGTCCTGGGGTACAACCAATCCGAGGTCAAAGGTAAACACTGGCAGGAAATTTTCTTTTCGTCAGAACTGGATCTGAGGGCGGTCCTGAGCGGCAAGAATTTTTACAGTCGGGTTATCGCCCGCAGCAAAAACTCCGGCGAGGTAGAAATTTATTTTTATGCCACATCCTATCAGGGCAAGGACGGCACCGGCATTGTCTGTATCGGTCGGGAGGCAAGTACAATTACGGCAGAAAGAAAACTGGCACTGGTCAGCGGGCTGTCGTCGGACGGTATTGTGGTGATTTCAAAATCCGGCAAGGTTATTCAGGCAAATCCAGCGGCAGGGGTGATTGCCGGCAGACCGGTGGAGGAGATTGTCGGCACCACGGTGGTAAAATTCATTCCGCCCGAAAGGTGGCGGGAGGCGGTGAGTTTCTGGAGAAAACTTTTTCGTTTTGGTGCCAATGACGGGACGATAAAAATCCGCGGCCTTACCGGCGAGGAACGGACACTTCAGGTGCGGGCCCGGGTATTTGCGTCGAATCTGATGATCGCGGTCTGCCGGGACATTACCGAGCAGGAAAAGACCGCGGTGGCGCGGCGTTTTGCAGAAGAGCTCCTGCGGAATGTCTTTGATGTCAGCCCGGCGGCACTGGTTTTAGAAGAACTGGACGGAACAATAATTGATGTGAACGAGCAGGCGATTAGGATGTTGGCGAGACCCCGCAGCGATTTTGTTGGTCGGCGCCTGCGCGATTTGGTTCCTCCGGATGTCCAGCGGCTGTTTCCCGAATTGCGGACAACCCTGTTTGAAAAAGGGTTTTTTGAGATAGAGATTGTTACCCGCCGGCCCGACGGAAAACGGCTCTGGGTGCTGGTCCGGAGTAATGTGCTTCACCTCAGTGACAGAAACCTGATTCTCACCCAGATTACTGACATTACCGGTGAACGGGAGCGGTTGGCAGAACTGAAGGAGCATGAGACGCGGCTAAGGGTATTAATGGAGCAGGTGCCGGCCCTGATCTGGACAACCGATCGGGAGTTGCGGTTTACCTCCGCACTGGGTTCGGGGTTGGTTGGGCTGGGGGCAAAACCGGGTGAACTGTTGGGGAAAAACGTTGTCACGCTGTTTGGCGGCACCGAGTTGCCGGTAAGGCACCGGCAGGTGCTCACCGGTGAAACGGCGGTTTTTAACTTCAAGTTTGAAGGGCGGATATATCAGGCGAGGCTTGAGCCGTTCCGGGATATTGAGGGCGGGATTTTAGGGGTAATTGGTGTTGCTCAGGATGTCACCGAACAGGAAGAGATGGAGCTGATTGCGAAGGAGGCGGCATTTGCCTATCAGACGGTAGTGGAAACCGCGCCGGTGGGTATTGGTGTCCACCAGGATGGTAAAGTGGTGATGGTTAACGCTGCCGGTGCCCGGTTGCTTGGTTACAATGACCCCGCGGAGATGATCGGTATAAATGTGATGGAAATTATTCATCCTGATGACCGGGCGTTGGCGCTCAGCCGAATAAGAGCGGTTCTGGAAGAGCAGACGCCGGGTAAGCCGGTGATAGAAAGGTTCCGACACCGGGATGGTAGCTATGTGGAGGTGGAGGTGGTTAACGCGCCGTTTATCTGGAGTGGCCGGCCAGCGGTCTTGGTGATTGTCCAAGACATCCGGGAGCTATTGCGGTTGACTGCGGAGCGGGATTGGTTGACAACGCACCTGAGGACAATTATGGAACACACACCCAGCGCTATCGCCATCCAACGGCAAAACAGGATAGTGTATGCCAATGCGGCGTTCGCCCGCTTATTCGGTTATCAGGAAGAGGAAATTCTCGGCAAGCCAATTGTGGACCTGGTTGCTCCCCACGAACGGGAGCGCATCACTCAGTACGCGGCGCAAAGAAGCAAAGGAATGCCGGCACCCGAGGAGTACGAGTTTGACGGACTGATCAAGGGGGGAGATGTCCGCCGGATGAAAGCCCGGGTGGTGGTCTACGAGGTAAAAGGGGTTTTATTCACTTTGGGGTTTATTAGCGCGGCATAAAACTAAAATTGACTTTGCTTAAACATAGGGTAAAATCCTAAAGATTATGCTCAGTACAATGCGTAAACGGGTTAAGATTATAATGTTCATCGTCGCCGCCGCATTCATCGCCGGTTTTCTTTTGAGCGAGGTGTGGCAGTTAATCCGCTCCCATGAACGTGATACCCGGCGTGCCGCCCCACCAGGGGTGATTGCCCAGGTCGGAGAACAAAAGGTTGGTGTTGACGAGTATCGTCAGGTCCGGGAGTTTATCGCCCAGAAATATCGTCAGGACAGTCTGTTTCGGGATCTGACCAACGAGGACGAGGTAAGAATTGAACATGCCACCTGGAACTATTTGGTTCAGGAGTTGACCTGGAGCAAGATTTTTAAAGAGGCCAAGCTGGCGATTACCGACGGTGAACTGGAATGGATTATTACACGTTTTCCGCCCCCGGAACTCCAGAACCGGCCGGAGTTTCTTACCGACGGCAAGTTTGATACCACCAAGTACCTCCAGGCGCTTCAGAACCCCCAGAACCGGCCGTTCTTTGCCCGTTACGCCCGGCAGCTTTATGAGGAGTTACGGCCCCAGAAGTTGCAGATGTATGTTGCCGGGGCATTTCT
Source organism: uncultured bacterium (assembly GCA_964412225.1). Taxonomy (GTDB): domain Bacteria; phylum Hydrothermota; class Tepidihabitantia; order Tepidihabitantales; family Tepidihabitantaceae; genus CAYPNB01. The sequence continues at coordinate 55,303 of CAYPNB010000012.1, forward strand.
TCCCAACGAGAATGAAGTTCAAGAGGCGCTTGCATTGGCCAACACCACAGTTTCGGTTACCGCCGTTTATATTGGGCCCGGTTCCCTGACTGAGGAGGAACGGAAGGCAGAGCCAACCGAGGCCGAGATCCGGGCGTACTACGAGAAACACCGCCATGAATACCAACCCAAGGAAGAAATCCGGGAGTTGCGATTTGTATTCTTCCCCCTTTCGGTAACCAGCGCTGATTCGCAGGCGGCAAGGCAGCGTATTGAGGAAGCCTATCGCCGGCTCCTCGCCGCGGATAGCACAAGTTTTCGGGACAGTTTTGAGATGGCAGCGTTGATGTTTGGCGATTACGAGCCCGAAACCGCCTCGGTGGCGTTTACCGGAGCGCAGTTTTTCCCGGCGACCGAGTCGGTTGTTCGCCGGCTCAAACCGGGGAGGTTCTCGCCGCCGCTACAAGCAGAAAACGGCTGGCAGATAGTTCTTCTGGACAGCGTCAAGAAAGATACCTTCTGGGTCCGGCGGATTCGCACCCGGATTAAACCGGATGATACCCGGGAGATCGCGGTTCTTGATCGGATAAAAGAGTTTGTTGACCGTGCAAGCGGTTCTGATTTTGATTCCGCCGCTGCGGCGCTCGGGCTGTCGGTGGCACCGACTCCTGCCCGGGTGGTGGGGAAAAAGAAGTTGCACTGGGCGGTGGAGATATATAACCCGGGCCAATTGGTGGAATGGGCCAGTTCGGCAAAAAAAGGGGAGATACTGGATATTCCGCTCCGTGGTCGATACGGGTTTTATATTTTCCAGTTATCAAAGATTACGCCCGCGAAACCGGCTTCGCTGGAGCAGGTAAAGGATGTCATCCGCTGGCGGGTGAAGCAGGAAAAAGAAAAGGAAATCTGGCGCCAGAGGGCGGCAACGGTTGCGGCGGTGTTAAAGAACCAGGGTACGAAGATGGAGGAGTATGCCGCAGCGAACCCTGGTGTGGAGTTAATTCAAGAAGAGGTCCGCGGGATGTACGATTACATGGTGCGGGGACGCCGCGGAGCCGAGTTTGTTGGCGCAGCGCTGGCCCTGGAACCAGGCCAGACCGCCGGTCCGATTGAAACCCGCTGGGGTTGTTATATCATCCGTTGTGATGACAAGCGGCCGAGCGAACAGCCGGCAATTACCGCCGAGAAGTATTTAGAACAGCAGCAACAGCAGATTTTTAACGAGTTGTGGCAAAAACTTACTGAAGAGCCTGAGACAAGAGATTGGCGGGCGATGCGAGGTTATTGACCCCTTCGCTTGACAGATGGGGGGTTTAATGTTTATATTTTATAAACGGGTGATGGGCCAACTGGCCCCATCGTCTAGCGGTTTAGGACATCACTCTTTCAAGGTGAAGGCACCGGTTCGACTCCGGTTGGGGCCATTGTTCCTGACCCCGGTGGTTGGTCTGCGGGAGTAGCTCAGCTGGTAGAGCATCACCTTGCCAAGGTGGGGGTCGCGGGTTCAAATCCCGTCTCCCGCTTTTTTTGGCGGCATAGCCAAGCAGCAAGGCAGCGGTCTGCAAAACCGCAATTCCGGGGTGCAAATCCCCGTGCCGCCTTTTGTGCCGGGGTGGCGGAATAGGCAGACGCAAGGGACTTAAAATCCCTTGACCCGTTTAGGGTCGTGCCGGTTCGACTCCGGCCTCCGGCATATCCTGCCGGCAGAGAAAGAGCTTGGGTCGTTAGCTCAGTAGGCAGAGCACCGGGTTTTTAACCCGGTGGCCGCAGGTTCGAATCCTGCACGACCCATTAATCAGGGATGTTTACTGAAAGCCCTTCGCCCA
>CAYPNB010000013.1:0-22845 GCA_964412225.1 uncultured bacterium
TAAAAGAGAAACTCGCGGAAAGAGGTATTCTCATAAGAGATTGTGGAGATTTTCCAGGGCTTGACGAAAGTTACTTCAGAATCACTGTCAGAAAGACTGAAGAAAATTTAACACTTATAGATACACTTAAAGAAATCTTAATGGCATGTGGCTAAACAAAAATGCTTGTCTTTACGCACTTAATTTAGAAATCCATGTTCCATTAAAACCGACAATAAAGGTCTAAAGTTTCGTTCCACTGAACCATTGATTCTTTGAGGTGATTGAAGGCGCGTGCGAAAAAGCTAGCCGTAATGAACAAGGCAAATAAATACTCCAGTAGACTCTTCCATGGGAAAATGAAACTTAAAGTTTTTCTCACCAAAAGGCACTCAATTTTCTTGATCACTCATTCAGACTCCAAATTTTTTGGGCTTTTTTAAGCATGCGCACGATAGGTAGTTTGTACGGGCATTTTAGTTCACATTCGCCTCATTCATTACAATTATCAATTCCAACTTCCAGACCTTTGTATAGTTTTCCAGCCCATTTCTTCAGACCATAATTTGATGAGAGCGTATAGAATCTAAGTATGGCTGGAACATTTAAATTATTGGGACATGGTAGGCAGAGACCGCAGTCTCTGCAATAATACTCATCAAATTCAACTCTGAATTTTTCCTCTTCACTTTCTGTTAGCCCTTTAAATTCCTCTCCTACGTTAACAGCCATTTCTACTTGATCGGCTGATCTAAAACCTGTTACGACTACAGAGACGTCTTGCGCAAGAACAAACCTTAGAGCGGTCCGCACCATGGAAAATTTGTCTTTCCCGAGGAGGCTTTTCAGTTCAGGCTCATCTGAAATCAAATGTAAGGAAGGCTTGTATAAACATGTTATCAAGTTTGATGTTTTTGCGAAAAAGGGTTTCATCGCCACGACGCCGACATCCATGCTTTTTGCAAATGGCACAAGCTCTTCTAAAGCCTGTCTAGTAACTATATTAATAGGCACAAGCACCGTGTCAAACTCATTTGTTTCAATCGCTTTGAGTAAGATGTAGGGTTTATGTCCAGTAATACCTATATAATCAACCAATCCCATAGCCTTCGCCCTCTTGCATGCTTCCAAGGAACCTTCAGGACCTATAGCTTTCTTAAGGGTTTTTTCGTCATCTATCCCGTGAAGCTGGATAATGTCAAGCCTCTCCGTTCTTAATCGGCGTAAACTACATTTTATATCATTAAAAGCCTCCTTGCTGGCTCTTGAGCCGGTTTTAGTAGCTATAATCACCTTTTCTCTCACCCCTTCCAAGGCTATCCCTAATTTTTCTTCGCTGTCTCCATCCAATTTCGCGGTGTCAAAATAGTTGATGCCACGTTCATAAGCTATTTGAATGACCTTCCTCGCCTCATCTATGTTTAGCTCAGAAATCCATGTTCCACCAAAACCGATAATAGAAGTCCAGAGATTCGTTCTACCGAGCCTTCGTTTCTGCAAGGGCATTACCATCTATAAAGCTGCTGACTTAAAAATTAAAGTTTAGGCATAATATTTTAAGGCTATATCACTGCTATTTTTCTTTGAGGTGGTACGTTGAAGGTTGCAGTTTCATGGAGTGGAGGGAAGGAGTCAGGTCTTGCGTATTACAAGGCGATGAATAAAGGGTACGAGGTCTCTCTCATGGTCACATTTCTTTGGGAAACTCCTATGTTTCATCATCCCCTAAGACTCATGAAGCTTCAATCTGAAGCCATAAAAACACCACACATAAAAGTAAAAGTTGAAAAGCCCTATTTCGAGGGATACAGAAGAGCCGTGAGCCATCTTGGAGAAAGGTACGGAATAGAAGGAATAGTTACTGGCGACATATCAGTTACAGACAGCTACCATGGAGATTGGATGCAGAATGTGTGTGACGGGCTTAACGTAGAACTCATCAGACCATTATGGAATTTAAACCGTTACCATATCCTAAAAGAACTAGTTTCAAAAGGCTTCAAGGCAATGTTCACATGCGTTAAAAAGCCATGGTTTAACGATTATTGGCTTGGACGTGTGCTTGATGATGTTTGCATCCAGGAGTTGAAAGAGCTGGAAGGAAAATTCGGAATGGATCCATGTGGGGAGTTTGGAGAATATCACACAATGTTGATTGACGCGCCGATGTTTAAAGACGTTATCGAAATATCTAAGTTTGAAAAGGAGCAAAGAAATTCGGTCTTCCTTTTAAAACCTATTAAATTCTTTCTTAAACCAAAAAATTCTTCTCTGCAATAATTGCGGTATGTAATTGTCTCCTTGGAAGCGTAAACCTAAATAAATGTTTTATAATGTTAAGGCGTGTTGTGAGGAAATAAGATGATCTTACTCATTAACCCTCACTTGCCAGCTGAATCACCATGGGGACTTTCGAAAATGCTTCCACCGCTTGGATTGACTTATATCGCGGCAGCACTTGAAAAACAAGGTTTTGAAGTAAAAATTTTTGACAATTACTTGTTCAGAAAACCCATCGACTATGTCAAGTTTTTGGTTAAGAAGCTTAATCCAGAAATCACTGGGATAAGTTGCAACTCTGTTACTTACAAAAACAGCATTGAAATTGCCCGAGTTGTCAAGGAGGCCGTTCCTGAATCAAAAGTTGTTGTTGGGGGGCCACACCCAACATATATGCCCGAAAGCATGTTGAGCTGCGAAGAGGTGGACTTCGCTGTTATGGGAGAGGGAGAATTAGCTATTGTGGAATTGGCTAAACATATTATCGGTGGAGAGCCCTCAAATCTCGCAAAGGTTCCAGGCATCGCGTATAAACGTAACGGGAAAATTGTAAAGAATCCGCCAAGATTTGTCGATGACTTAGATTGGATTCCCATTCCTGCTAGGCATCTCATTCCACTGCCTAAGTATGATAGAAAAATTGAGTTTTTGAATGTTGAACCAGTTGACACGATGAATGTGATACGCGGCTGCCCATTTAATTGTAAATTTTGCGAAACTAAGAGGATTTGGGGTTCGAACCTCCGCACTTTTAGTCCATCTAGGGTTGTCGAGGAAATGGAGCATCTAATCACTGATTATGGCTCTAGAGGGGTGTATTTTGTTGGGGATAACTTTACAATTAATAGAGAGTGGACGCAGGAGTTGTGTAATCTAATGAGAAGGCATAAGTTGGATGTTGAATGGGTTTGTGATACAAGGGTTGACTTAGTTTCGCGGGATCTGCTAAGGGTTATGAAAAGTGCTGGATGTAGAACTATATGGTTTGGGGTGGAGTCTGGTTCCCCTCGCATTCTTAGAAAGCTGGATAAGGGGATTACCCTCCAGCAAGCAATTCAAGCATTTAGGCTTTGCAGAGAAGAAGGAATAAGGGTTGCGTGTTCCTTCATGCTTGGAATACCTGGGGAAACATTTGAAGATATGAATGCCACCTTGAAATTCGCGATGAAATTGAACCCGGATTGGTGTCAGTTCAACATTTTTATCGCTTGTCCAGGAAGCGGTCTATACGAAGAAGTGCTTGAAAAAGGGCTCTACAACCGTAGGGACGATTTCTTACTCTATGTTAAAACGGAATATTTTGATTATGAGTCACTTCTGGAGATTCAAAGATGTTTTCACAAGGCATTTCATAGTTCTCCTAGAAGGATTATTAAGAAAATTATTGAGAGAGTAAGACGGTTGCGGTGAAGCGCTTGCGTATCTGCTTGATTAATCCTCCACGGATTCATCCAAAATCTTGGGGGAGACCAAACGTTTTCCAACCGATAGAAATAGCCTATGTGGCGGCGGTTCTTGAATCTGAGCATGAGGTGCATGTTTTGGATGCGGCGGGAGAAGGTTGGAGAAATGTGGAGGATATAGACGCTACTAGATGTCGTGTAGGTTTGAAAAATGAAGAGATTGCTCGCAGAATCAAGTATTGGTCTCCTGACCTTGTTGGAATAAACGTTCCGTTCTCTGGATGGTCAAGGATGGCCTTCGAGGTTGCCTCCCTAGTGAAGGACATAGATAAAGATATAATTACTGTTTTAGATGGAGTCCATCCTTCTGCAAGACCCGTGAATTGTTTGGAAAACACAAATGTTGATTATGTAATCATTGGGGAAGCTGAAAAGACTTGGATGGAGCTGTCCAGCTTAATCGAGAAGGGGGTGAGCCTTCAAGCTCTCAAAAGTGTATGCGGTATAGGATTTAAAAGCGGGAGCCAAAAAATCCTCACGGAACCTAGGCCGCTTATTAAAAATCTTGATTCTCTGCCTTTTCCAGCGAGGCATTTACTTCCAATGGAGATATACTTTGAGGCAGTGAAGAGAAATCCTTTGAGGGGGGAGGTTAATAAGCCCTGGACGGTGCTGATAACTAGCAGAGGGTGTCCTTACTCTTGTATTTTTTGCACAACTCATCTTGTTAGAGGAAGGGTTTGGCGTGGACGAAGCCCCCAAAATGTCGTTGAAGAGTTGGAGTTTTTGGTTGATAGGTACCGCATTAAACAGGTGGACGTTCATGATGATAACATGACGCTAGATCGAAATAGAGTTGCAGAGATATGCGATTTAATTGGTGAAAAGGGTTTGGATATAGAATGGTTTCTGCCTAACGGGGTCAGAGCAGATACGTTAGATGAGGATCTATTAAGGAGGATGCGAAAATCAGGGTGTAGGAGGATATACGTCGCGCCTGAGTCGGGTGTTCAGAAAGTTGTAGATGGTATAATAAAGAAGAATCTTGACCTTAAGAAGGTGGAGGAAGTTGTGATTTTATGTAGAAAAATGGGGATAAAGGTGGCTTGTTTCTTTGTGATTGGATTAATAGGGGAGACGAAGCAAGACATTGAAGCGACTATTAAGTTTGCGTATAGGCTGAGGCAACTGGGTGCAGACAAGTTTTACTTTAGTTATGCGATGCCCCTTTATGGAACAGAGCTTTACAAGCAAGCAGTTGATGGAGGATTCCTTAAAGAAGGTTTTAGTGATGATGCGTTATCGGCGGTTCAGCCTCTTATAGAAACTAACGAGTTTACTATTGAAGATTTACGGAGACTCTGTGAGAGGGCTTACGCTGTAAACCCTGTATTTACTTTTGAGAAGTTTAAGAGGGCTGTCAGAAACCCTAGAGTGATTCTTAACGCTTTGAATAGCGTAATGAGTAGATTTTGGAAGTAAGAGTCGAATGTTTAGTTTGGGAATATTTAACACGCAGCCTCCGCATCTTTTTTTTGGCGGTGTCGAACGGAGAATAATGGAGCTTTCGAAGAGGCTTTCTGAAAGGGTTAATGTAACTGTGTATTGTGGGACTAAGGGTGGTTTCAGAGAAGCCTGCACCTTTCTTAAAGTGAAAATTGTGCCTTGCTTTTCAACGGATCTTTTTTTCCCAATGGATAATTGGTTTTTTAATAGGACGATTTGCCGGGCTTTCGATAGGATAAAAGTGGATATTTACGAAGTGCATACTGTAAGTGGGTATGGGGTGCTTAAAGCCTTAGAGAAGCGTGAGATTAAGAAACCTCTAATTGAAGTTGTGCATGGGGTTCTTGCCGATGAGTATGCTCAAACCTTTAAGGGCATCCATCCAACACTAAGAACAAAAGTTTCTCAAGAGCTTATGCGTTACATATCCAAGTTGGAGATGGAACTCGCTCAAAAAGCCATGTTGGTTGTGACCGTTAGTGATTATTCGTTGAGGAAAGTCGTTGAGCTTTATGGAGTTGACGAGGATAAAATTAGAGTTGTGCCTAATGGGGTTGACCCTGAGGTTTTTAAGCCCGTAAAAGAACTGGGTGTTTTCAGGAAGAGTTTAGGGATTGAGGGAAGGTATTGTGTGCTCTTTGTTGGAAATCTCATCCCTAGAAAGGGGGTTCACTTTCTTGTTGAGGCAGCCAGATACGTGTTAAGGAACGATGGTAACGTGGTTTTTCTCGTAGTTGGTGATGGACCTCTCAGAAACTTCTTGATTTCATATTCAAAGAGGCTTGGTGTCCGCGGAAATTTCGTTTTTCTTAGAAATGTTCATGATAGTGTTCTACCGTTAATTTACAATTGTGCTGATGTTTTTGTTTTGCCTTCTTTGCAGGAGGGGCAGGGTATAGCTTTGTTGGAGGCTCAGGCTTCTGCTAAACCAGTAGTAGCTTTTGATGTTGGTGGGGTTAGGGAGTGTGTTAAGCATGGAGAAACCGGCTTGCTTGTTAAACCTGATGGTTTTGAGCTTGGCGAAGCAATTCTTAAACTTCTGGGAGATGAGGCGTTGAGAGTTAGGATGGGAGTTTCTGGAAGAAAGTTTGTTTGCGAAAACTTCTCGTGGGATACTTTTGCAGAGAAAATGTTCAATGTTTACTTAGAGGCGCTTGAAAGTTTGGACAAATCTCTACCGTTTTATATTCATGGAGAAAATCTTTTAAAGTTATAACGTAATAACTATCTGTTCGACAAAGTTTGAGGGAAAAAAATGGACTTGAAAAAAACTATGGGCATAATGTTTGCTTTGACAATGCTTTTGGGTCTGTCTGTCTCCGTTGGACTCGTCTTTGCACAGGTTCGAGAAAAGAAAACCTATGGATACATAATAGTGACACCAAATCCGGTGGGAGTCAACCAAGACGTTTTGCTCATATTCGGATTAACTGACTATCTTTACCAGTGGCCTGAGGGCTTTGAAAACGTAACGATCAAAGTAACGAAGCCAAATAATGAAATCGAAACCCTAGGCCCCTACAAAACAGACTCAACAGGCGCGACTGGCGACAGATATAAGCCAACCATGACAGGCACCTACCGCTTCAAGCTCTACTTCCCGGGACAGTACTATACTTGGGTTTCTCGGCCGCTCTTTGATCCAACGTGTTATGGTAAAGTATACTATAAGCCATGCGAAAGCGAAGAAGTAACGCTAACAGTACAGTCAGAGCCCCTGTTAGATCACCCCGGTTTCCCGCTTCCAACTGAATATTGGTCTAGACCAATTGACTCCCAGATAAGAGAGTGGAGTCAAGTTGCCGGAAACTGGCTTGGCCCAGTGCCAGAAAACTACTATGCACCTTTCAACAAGGGGCCTGAAACTCCCCACATACTATGGGCTAAACATCTTTTAGGCGTGGGAACCGCAACGGGAGCAGGACTTGCAGGAGGCGTATATGAATATATGCCTACAATCGATGATCATGGATTCGAAACAGGAGACGCTTACGAAGGTTTGTTTGGCCAAGGATTTCCATACTTTACTCGGTCAATAATACTTGGAGGGACGCTCTACTTCAACCGGTACAAGGCTGCCGGCGGCACGCGCGTCGAGCAAGAGGTTGTAGCCGTCGATATTCGCACGGGTGAGGAGCTATGGGTAAGAAACTGGGACAATTACACTCTGATGTACGGCCAACTTTTCTACTGGGATAGCTTCAACTACCACGCTGTATTCCCCTACTTAATTTCAGTGCGCGCACAAGATTGGTACTTTTACGACGCCTCGACGGGCAGATATGCCTTCGCTTATCAAAATGTGCCAACTGGCACTATGCTGTATGGTCCCAAAGGCGAAATAATAATTTACACTATCAACCTTGCCAAGGGATGGATGACTAAGTGGAACTCAACCCACGTGGTTACGACGTTGAAAAAACAGCAATTTGGACCAACGGGGATGACGCACGGCAGCTGGATAGACAACTACTTTAGAGGTCAAAAGCTCAACGCCACTTTAGGCATAATGTGGAACAAGACAATACCAACAGGATTGCCTGGAAGCGTATGGAAAGTCTATCTCGACGACATAGTGATCGGCAACCAGCTATGGGGCAGCTGGCAGGTTATCGGTGACATGCCAATTGTTTTATGGGCGATAGACCTTCGTCCCGGAAGAGAAGGAACCCTAAAATACAATATTACGTGGCAGAAGCCGCCCGGAGACACAGTTGTTAAAAGAATTGCGGCATGCGATAAGGAGCGGGTGTTTGTCCTCGAAGTCAAGGAGACTAGGCAGCTCTACGGCTTCAACATGGACAATGGACAGAAAATATGGGGACCAACAAAACCAATGGACCAACGTAGCATTTACGGATTTTTCGCCGCAGTTGCCTATGGAAAACTTATAGTTTCAGTGAGCTTCGCTGGTATGGTAAACTGCTACGATGTAAAAACTGGAAATCTTCTATGGAACTACACAGCCAAAGATCCATATGCCCGCAGCGAGATGTGGCAAAAAGAGTTCGCCGGAGATGCATGGGCCCTAACACTATTGTTTATCACGGACGGAAAAGTCTATATAGGTAATGCTGAACACTCCCCAAACAACCCACTCCCACGTGGCGCACCGTTCATATGCCTGAACGTAACAACAGGCGAAGAAATCTTCAGGGTTAACGGTTTACTTCGCCAAACCCGCTGGGGAGGCCCGGCAATCATCGGCGACAGCATCATAGTCAGCATGGACACCTACGACATGCGCATCTACGCCGTGGGCAAAGGCCCAACTGCCACGTCTGTCACCGTTCAAAACGACGTGGTAAGCGCGGGAGGGACCATAGTAATCAAAGGCTCAGTCATAGATATTTCTCCGGGAACCAAAGACACGGCGATCCAGCTCAGGTTCCCGAATGGTGTGCCTGCTGTTGCCGACGAATCCATGGGCGACTGGATGCTCTACGTTTATAAACAGTTTCCAAGGCCTGCCAACGTTAAGGGTGTCTGGGTTAAGCTTGACGCCATAAACGTCTACACAGGCGAATACATAGACATAGGCGGAACCCACACAGACTCCGCCGGCATGTTCACAGTGGCATGGAACCCGCCAAAAGAAGGATTATGGACCATACTGGCCACATTCCCAGGCTCTAAATCCTATTGGCCATCCTTCGCCCAAACAAGCATAGCAGTAACAGCCGCACCAGCAGCCCCGGCAGCCCTAACAACAACAGACTTAACCATAATAGCAGCAGTAGTCATAGCCATCATAATAGGAATAGCCAACCTGATCCTGTATATCAAGAGGAAATAACTCTTCCTCCCCCTTTTATACAATAGATCTCAAAAGAAACAACGTGGGCTTTTGATTCATTAAACCTGCAGATGTTTTGTTTCAAGCCGATAAACATAAATGTCTATGGAAACAAAAATGAGGGCTGGTGAAGTTTAAAATAGCTGAAGGCGAAAAGCTGAAAGCTGGTGATTTTGTCTATGGCTTAGTTGTCCCAGTAATTATTGGGCTGTTGATTGTTGTCTGGAAGGCTTATTTGCCTTCCGCGCTCTTAAGCATAGACCCTTCATACACATTGAATGCCATTCTGGTTGATGGATTCCTAGAGGCGTTGATGGTGATAGCAATCCCAATGCTCCTCGGTCTTTTATGGAATAAGTGGGCAGGCGGCGCAGCCGGTTTCCTTCTCGGAAGTCTCTACGCAGTGTATTGGGCGGTGCAGTATGTGGGATTTGGATTCGATTCAACAGACATAAGCCTATTAGGGTACATAGTGAGCGCCATACTCATAGGCTACGTGGCAGGTGCGCTCAGCAAAGGTTCCTTCAGCTTCCTAAGAATGGTTGAAGCCGGAATCATAGCGGCAATAGTGGGCTGTGTTTCTACGTCTCAGCTGGAATACTCTCAACAATCCCTGGAACCATAGAGTCGCTGGATCCTTACACCGTCTTCATCACACTGACGCCGAGGATAGTTTACGGCATTATCATACCAGTAATAGTAAAGGTGTTCTACTGGTACGGAGTTATCCCGAGAAGAATTAGCTGACATACTGAAACCCATATTCCCCCTTCTTTTTGTTGCTTTAGCTAGTGCTTACCTTGAAAAATTTCTATAACAATTAAGCCTACACCGAACTGGTTCGCCTACATAAACCAGAAGACACACATGGGTCACCCACGGTAATTTTGAGCGTTAAATGGCAAAACATTTCCAAGGATTGCTTTTGACGTGGGATTAGGGGAAGACAAAATTGACAAGTAAACTGTATATTTATTATGCAGGCTGTTGATATGCATTCATGTGTCGTTGGGTCGGGGCGAGGTAAAGGCTGTCCATTGCGTCCAAAAGTTTTATATTAATATCCCCACTACGTAGTATTAAGTAGTGGAGGAATAGGAAAAATGCATCTGAAACGTGTACTAGCCACATTTTTGGCTCTTTTCATCGCTGCTTCCATGGCCTTCGTGGCGCTTCCAGTTAATGCGCAGTTAGAGGTTAATACATACGCAGTAATATCCGTGAAACCGAATCCCGTCGGCGTCAACCAGACAGTCTTCATAATAGGTGGAATCACAGACCAGACTGCATGGCCGCAGCCGGGATGGAAGAACATAACAGTCACCATTCAACGCCCAGATGGCAAAAAAGATACCCTAACGTTTGACACGTTCTCAACAGGCATAGGCGGGACAACGTATACTCCAAAAATGACCGGCGTATACAAGATTCAATTGCACTTCCCACGACAGAACCGTACAGCTCCTGCGCTGGGTCAGCCTGCAGGCACAATTATGAAGGCCAGCAGCAGCCGCGTAATTGAGCTTGTCGTGCAGAAGGATCCCATACCAGCTTATCCAGGCTTCCCAACTCCGCAGGAGTATTGGACGAGACCTATTGACCCCCAGATCAGAGAATGGGCTTCAGTTGCAGGGAACTGGCTTGGCATGCAAACGTACACAAGGGTGGTCCCATTCAACGACTATGCCCCTGAGACTCCACATGTATTGTGGAGCAGGGTTTTAGACGATGGTGGCCTCGTGGGCGGGCTCACGGCAGGCTATCCGGCAACTGATTACCTCTACGGAGACGATTTTTCATGTGCAAGCTATGAGCACGGCGACGCCTATGAGGGCAAATTCGTTAGCCCCGTAGTAATCAACGGCATATTGTATTACAACCTCTATCCTGCACAGGACGCTACGACGATGACCCGGCTGGGGGGCGTGACAATAACCCAGACAGTGGTGGCCGTTGACATTCACACCGGCCAGGAGCTTTGGCGCAGGACTCTCGGCGACAACGAGCGTCTGGCTTTCGGCCAAATAATGTACTGGGAAAGCCAAAACATGATAGGCGCCTTCGCCTACCTATGGACAGTCGTGGGCGCAACCTATAAGGCTTATGACCCATTAACGGGCAGGTGGGAGTTCAGCATCTCAAGTGTGCCGACGGGCTTCAGGGTAGCCGGGCCGAAAGGCGAAATACTAATCTATACCTTAAATCTTATGGCAGGCTGGATGACTCTCTGGAACTCTACACAAGCCGCGTACCAGAGCTTCCTTGACATTTGGGCTGGCGACCCGGCCCAGATCTACTACGCGAACAGGTGGAGACCCCACGGCGCAACAATTGATGGTAGAAAGGGGTACATGTGGAACGTGACGATTCCAAGATTCAGCCCAGCGTTCAGCCTTAAAACCCTCATACCCTTCGACACCGCACTAATATGCAACACCGCCTGGGCAGGCGGCATCAAGCAACCGAATCCCGTATTCGCAGCCATAAGCCTCAAGCCTGGCGAAATAGGAGATCTGAAATTCAACGTGTCATGGCCTCTGCCCTATCCAGACACACATGTTGACATACCAGGACCTTGGGGAACCGTATTGTTTGGAACCCCGCCGGTAGACCCTGAGAACCGAGTGTTTATAGTTTCCGTAAAAGAGGTGAGAAAACACTATGGCTTCGACCTTGACACTGGAAAAAAGATATGGGGCCCAACAACCCACGAGGAGCCTGACTTCCACTCCTACTCAACAGTCTACCCATACCCATGGGGACAGGCAGTAGTGGCCTATGGCAAGCTCTTTACAGCCGGCTACGGCGGGGAGATAAACGCCTACGACATCAAGACAGGCAAACACCTATGGTCATATCCGGTGACAGACCCATACAACGAGTTCAAATGGGGCAACTGGCCAACACCAGTATATTTGGTCACAGATGGCAAAATCTACATAGCCCATCAGGAGCACTCAGGTAACCCGCCCCTGCCAAGACTGGCACCATTCATCTGCCTAAACGCTACAACAGGCGAAGAAATATTCCGCATTGACGGCCTACTTAGGTCCACACGCTGGGGCGGCCAGCCGATAATCGCCGACAGCATAATAATATGGTTCGACAGTTACAGCAACAGTATATTCGCAATAGGCAAGGGTCCAACACAGACCACCGTCACAGCGCCTGACGTAGGAGTGCCGGTGGGTTCAACCGTTGTGATCAGGGGCACAGTCATGGATGTTTCTCCAGGCGCTAATGATCCGGCTATTAAACTGCGTTTCCCCAACGGTGTTCCCGCTGTTGCCGACGAATCCATGGGCGACTGGATGCTCTACGTTTATAAACAGTTTCCAAGGCCTGCCAACGTTAAGGGTGTCTGGGTTAAGCTTGACGCCATAAACGTCTACACAGGCGAATACATAGACATAGGCGGAACCCACACAGACTCCGCCGGCATGTTCACAGTGGCATGGAACCCGCCAAAAGAAGGATTATGGACCATACTGGCCACATTCCCAGGCTCTAAATCCTATTGGCCATCCTTCGCCCAAACAAGCATAGCAGTAACAGCCGCACCAGCAGCCCCGGCAGCCCTAACAACAACAGACTTAACCATAATAGCAGCAGTAGTCATAGCCATCATAATAGGAATAGCCAACCTATGCATCATACTAAAAAAGAAATAAACACCATCCCCCTATTTTTCTCTATGTGCATTAAGAAAACAAAAACAGGGCAGCTTCACAAATTGAAAAAAAATATAGCAACCGCGACTTTCATAATCACCTTTTTATTCACATCTAGGCTATCCATCTTCACATCAAACCTCCTAGGCCTATTCACCTTCAGCGAACCATTATTTTTACTATCAGCTCTCCTACTAAGCCCAATTCATGCAGCATTCGTCGGCGGAGTCGGATTCGCCTTATCAAATTTCCTCCTCGGATATCCCCACTACATTATAGCAGCCCTAACAGTAAACTCCCTAACAGGTTTTCTTGTAGGAAAAATAAACCAACTCGAACGCCATTCACGTCCAATTCTAAGTGCAGCATCAACCTTAACCCTAATCTCACTCTTCACATTAACGGGAACAATCATATATTCAGGAGAAGCATACATAGGCTACACCAAAGACCTATTCCTAGGCGAGGAAATCATGAAATTCGGAGGCCTATACGCATACCGCCTAAACATACCCCAATGGTTTTGGATAATCGCCGGCACATTAACAGGTTCTATCTCGTTTCTCGTCGTTTTCAGAAAATCTCCAAAATATTTGTGGGCCAGCAGCGCGCTGCTCATAGGCTGCCTAACCCTAATTCTAGGATACTTTTTATACGAAATATTCCTCATGCCCACCCTTTTCCACATAAAAGTTGATGCAGCAACAAACTTGATCATTAATTTTGGCCACTCGGTTATCAGCGCCACCATCTCCTTAATGCTCTATTGGGCATATAAATGGCTGCAGCGGAGTAAGCCATCATGAAATCTGGAGACCCCTTATCCAACGTTAAAAAGTTCTCAACAAGTCTGTCGCATTTACATAAGCTAGCCTTCCTCACAGGAGCCATAGGCCTCGGGTTCTCAGCCTTCTCAACATATATCTATTATGCACACATATTCGTCCTTCCCGACGTCTCAATTGAGGCGATACGCTATATGGCTTCAACCCATTCTATTGCCATGACTTTTTTAACGCTATCCTTCAGCCTAGGCTTAATCGCAATACTAAACTACAGATATAGTTTATCCTTCAAGCTTATGCTAGCCTCAGCAGCAACCGCACTTGTGGGATACATACCTCCAAGCGAACGCCTCTGGAGACTAGGCTACACCAGCTCCTTAAACGAAACAATAGCAATAGCCATATTTCACATAGCTCTACTTGCCACGTCAGCCATTTTATTAAACAAAGCTGTAAAGAAGTGAAAACGTCACGATCACCGCGGCATAAACGTAACAAAAGTGCAGCACACCTATTGAACTTTTAATTAACAAAATTTATCTAACACCCCTTAATAGGTAACTCTAAACAAAATCTTGGGCGTCCTCAATTATGAAGAAAAAAGCTGGCTTGCTAATAACAGTCCTAATAATATGCACGCTCCTAGCAGTTTTTTACGCTACCAATGATTCTCCTCCTGCCGAAGTTTACATTGGAGTGGAGTTTCTATACACAGGTGACATGAATGTCTGCAGAGACCTTGTCAACAAAACCAGAGGCTACACCAACCTAATAGTTGTAGGATTATCCAAAGACATGGAGATATGCATTGACTCCACCCTACTCGACCAAGTTTGCGACTACCTATATGAACAGGGAATTAACTTTATCGTCCAGCTAACCTCCCCAGTAAAATTTTCGTATAACATAACCGAATGGGTTGTAGCAGCCATGCAAAAATACGGTTCCCAATTTTTTGGAGTTTATTACTTCGATGAACCAGGTGGAAGGCAGCTAGACGACGCGCCAACCAGATTTGTTTCAGACGCTGAAAGTTGGGATGCCGCTGCCGAAAAATACCTCTTTTACCTAAATATCCACATAAAACCATACCTTCAAACCGGTGTTAAATTGTTTACGGCTGACTATGCATTGTATTGGTTCGATTACAAATCTGGCTATGACGTAATCCTCTGCGAGTTCGGATGGAACCACACCAGAGAGGTTCAAATGGCACTTTGTAGGGGAGCTGCTGAAGCCCAGCGAAAGGAATGGGGGATAATAATTACATGGACGTATACAAACCCTCCTTATTTAGAATCTGCAGATGAACTTTACAAAGACTTAATTCTGGCGTATCACGGTGGAGCAAAATACATGGTTATTTTCGAATATAACATAATGAACGAGAAACATTTTGAAGCCATCGAGAAGTTCTGGAATTACGTAAAACTTCATCCCGGCAAGCATGGAACATGCAAAAGTAATGTAGCCTACCTAATTCCGGAAAACTTTGCCTTTGGCTTTAGGATGGAGAACGACACGGTATGGGGATTATGGCATGACAGTCTTGGGGAAAAAGTTTGGAACGATGTTCTAAAACTGGTGGAAAAATATGGATGCACCTTGAACATAATTTACGAAGACGAAGAGTTTGCAGACGCCCACCGTAAATATGCGCAAATATTCCTGTGGAATCAGACACTCGCATGAAACCAACAATTCCATACATTAATTAAAAGCTAGTCTTTATGGCTTTTAACAAGTGATAAAAGGTTGCCTTAGAAGTAGAAAATCCCTGTTTCCACCCTTTCGCAAAGGCTCTAATAATATGTGTCGGACGAAGATAAAACCGTAGAAATGCCAGTTGCCGAATTTTCTCAATCTCCCTCATGCTTAACAATGGAGTCTCGAAGATGGGCTTAGTCGTGTCATATTTCTCGAAATCCGTTACCCTTAACCATCCATTCTTCACAACTTGATCGTAAAGCGGGGTTCCAGGAAAGGGAGTAGCAACATTATAAAATCCAACATCATCCGGACTTATTTTTTCCACAAGCCTTATCGTTTCCCACGCTGTCTTTTCATCCTCACCAGGAAAACCTATGATCACCTGCGCCAGAGTTCTAAGCCCAATCTCTCTAGCCCACCTAAAGGCTTTTACTGTTTGAGCAACCGAAATCCCTTTATGCATTTCCTTTAGAACTCGCTCAGAGCCAGATTCAACTCCGAACCAAACACCTATACAGCCAGCCTCCTTCATAATACGGAGCAAATCCTTGGTAACCATATCCACTCTTGTTCCGCAAGTCCATTTTATTTCCAGCTTTCGCTCCTTTATCTCTCCACATAGCTTTCTAACCCTCGTTTGATCAAGAGTGAAGAGGTCATCGCAAAAAGCCACCTCCTCGGCAGAATAATTATTCTCTAGGAGCTCCAACTCATCAGCTATATTTTTCGGGCTTCTAGTTCTGTATTTTCTCCCAAACATTCTCACAGCGGTGCAGAAGTCACACCAAAAAATACAGCCTCTACTTGTTATCACAGGGAATATAAGGGTTCCAGTCTTTCGCAGATGCTCGATGGGTAAAAGGTCGTGTGCTGGGAAAGGTAACTCGTCCAAGTTTTCTATATATGGCCTATCCGGAGTTCTCACAATTTCTCCACTTTTCCTATAAGTTATGCCTAAAACATCGTGAAGGCTATCCCCTGCTTCCACTTTCTTTGCTATCTCCAACAGCGTGATTTCTCCCTCCTTCCTCACGATAATATCTGCATAGGGGCACTCATGCAAAGCATCGGAATCCCAGAAGGTTACGTGGCACCCTCCAAGCACGGTTATAACGTCTGGGCATACTGTTTTCGCTATTTTAGCGATACGCAGGGCAGGCTTATAAGTAAGGGTTGTCGAGGTTATCCCAACTATATTTGGTTGTCTTTTTTCAAGTTCTTTCTTCACATCATCGTACCATATCCCAAGAGCCTGACAGTCGATTACGTCAACCTCATACCCATTTTTTCGCAAGACTGCCGCCAAATATAATAGTCCCAAAGATATGAATGGAGCATGTTGGTGTGCTCCAACGGGGTAAGGAGGATTTAAGAGAGTTACGCGCAACCTCATGTTTTCCCGACCGATTCTCTAAGATACACCGTTGCGACTTAAACGTTTTCTACCTTTGCCATTTGTTTTGCCTATTTCTTTCAGAGAATAGTTTAAGTAAGTTAGCAACTGTAAAATTTTAACGTAGAAGGACGAAGCATGGTAGGAACTCCGTCGAAGCATTCTGCGTCTAAAAAATTTATGTGGGCTACTTTAAAACAGCGCGTTCAAGGACTAACTTACTTGCTTTCGCAACCTTATCTACTAGGGCGGATTATTATGAGAGAACTTTTCCATAGCAAAAGGCACCGCAACAAGTGGAGCTGGACAGCATGGCAAATATACGATGCGTACACTTCAATGCCGCAGCACGGCTCTCGTGAGTCTCACACCCGTCCACTTAACATAGCTCGAATAAATACTATTTCTGACATGGTGAACGGGTTAGGCACCCGTTTGGAAATTCTCGACGTTGGTTGCGGGGACGGGTCCATCGGAAAGTCTTTGCGAAAGATGGGACACCATGTTATTTCAGTGGAGCTGCCTAAAGTGGCGGTTCTAGCCAAAAAAAGGTTTGGTGTCACCTCCATTGTAGCTGGTGATGCAGAAACTCTTCCCTTCCGCAACGAAGCCTTCGATGTGGTTGTAGCTGCGGAATTGCTCGAACATCTCTGGAACCCTAATGTTTTTATGAAAGAAGCACATAGAGTTTTGATGCCTGCTGGTCACTTAATAATCTCCGGTTTAGAGGGACCGGAGGCACTGCGTTATGATACCCACAAACAATATTTTGCCGTGGATACTCTTGTGAGCGTACTCAAAGGACTCTTTGCTTTACATAAGGTCAAGCGTCTAGGGCCTCTAGGGGCTCCAACACATACAATAGTTGTGTCATTCAGTAAAATGGCAACTTAGGCTGTTAGTATCTTCACTTTTCTTAAGACCTTTTCGATGTGTTATGTTATGTTTAAATTGGGTAAATCTTATTAGCAGAGGGTTGAGAGCTATTTATTGTGAAACAAGTGAGAGCCGAAAAAACGATAACTCTGGCTTTAATTGTTCTTCTGCTCTTAACACTGATTAGTTACGTGCCCCCTTCCGTAAAAGCCGAATCTTTCGTTGTTAGCGTTAATTATGAACGTGTTTACATCATCTTTCAAGCTGGCAATTTAGTCCAGAAATTATATGTTTCAATAACTCCTTCTCTATATGATTATTACAAAGGCAAAAACCATGGACTATACGATGTAAACAGCTATAACAAATTCATAACTCCAGAAGCTGTAAAACCAATCGCCGAAGAACTCAGAAAAGTCTTTCGAGATGATGAACAATTCGCAAATTCAGTTCTATCATTGGTTCACAAAATGAAGTACGTTAGGAGCGGCCCTAAATATCCTGTTGAGACACTTGTTGAAAATGCTGGGGATTGCAGTGCGCTGTCATTTCTTGCAGCTTCTATCATGATAGCTGGTGGGCTTGACG
The DNA here is from genome assembly GCA_964412225.1 of uncultured bacterium. GTDB lineage: Bacteria > Hydrothermota > Tepidihabitantia > Tepidihabitantales > Tepidihabitantaceae > CAYPNB01. Next base: position 17,988 of record CAYPNB010000013.1, read on the forward strand.
TGGTTTTACTTCGCTACAGTGGAGATAACATTGAACATTTGAACGTTGGGGTTTTCCTGTTGCATGCACCCATTTACCACACTTGGTGGGTAAGCTCTAAGGGTTATGAGTATGAAGGGAAGAAATACTGGATGGCTGAGTGTACTCCTTCTTGGATTAACTGGAGGGTTGGGGATGAGCCGGAGAGTCTACAAGACACGAAGGCAAGGGTGATTACCATAGATTCTTGGGGTGAATCGCCAAGCTGCGTTTCCGCCAGCCTAAATTTTCCACTCAAACCATCGATAATATCCATAGATTTGCCTCCGCAAACTCCGGTTATAATTAATAACGTTTATAGTGTTCAGATTTCAGGCGCAATTATCCCTGAAACTACGGGTGTAAAAGTGGTGGCTTATGTAAACCGAAATGGATTTTCTTGGGAGTTTTCTACAGCGGCTTGGGTAGATGAGCTTGGAAGGTACACGCTAGTTTGCAATTTAACGTCGCCCGGAACATATTACATCAGGGTTAGTTGGAATGGAAGCAAAGGTTACTCAGGGGCAGATAGCCCGGTGCTTATGCTTTTTGTTGGACCGAGCAGTTTAACTCAGTTTTCGGGTCCAGGCTTTAATTACATTTACAGCCGCATTGGCTTATCTAAATATGAGGTTTATAAGGGAGTTGGAGCCGATGAATTCTTAAACTTTCAGTTGGTGGGAGACAGAATTTTAATTGCCGCCGAGTTTATGCTGCTTAAGGGAGAGTCTATGACGGTGCTCGAAAGTCAGATGTCGTCAAAAATATTGGAAGGTTTAGAGCCTTTGAGGTTACCTAACGATTTTGATTTAAAAGTGAGGGACACGTTTGCTTTCACTCTAAGCAAATACGACTACAACTATAGCGTCTATGTAAGGGGACTTAGTTTATACGATGTGCTTAACATGAGTCAATTAAATGATGGTGAAGCTTTAGTGCTTAATGCATCATCAAGCGTAAGGGACAACAGCTGGTATTCTTTTGTTCTGGAGATTGGCGGAAATGTGACCTCCTTTGAACTTCGCGAAATAAACGGGGCTCCTTTAAAAGTTTTTTCAGCGGATAACACCACAGCGAAAACCTTCGTAATAATTCTTGCAAGTATTAAGGATTCTATCATAATTTTTAAAAATTTGAAAATGGAAACATTTGATGATTTCTTAAAGCCCGAAGGGGACAATTTTGCCCCAAGTTTTCTGTTGTATTACATGGTGTTTTTTACTTCATTAACTATCCTGGTGTTAGTCGCGACCACTGTTCATGTCTATAAGAGAAAGCGTGAGACGTTTGAAGTAGCAGGATTTATAACTTTCACCTTTAACTAGACGGTGGGATTCGTCTTCATTTTTGGACAAAGCATAAAAGAAATATAGTGAGTTTGACTTGAAATTAGCAGTGTTGGTTGTGGTGCTATGGGCGAAGGAGCCTCTTATTGGGATAATCAAAAGATTAAATTGCTTGTTCTTGTAGTGGTCACTGCGTTTTTCGTTTGGTGTTCGTATTGGTTTGTTGTTTCCGTGAGAGCTACTGCCCAACTTATTGGAGAAAAGTCCTTCTTCATAGAGCAGACCAAGGTGGGATGGTGGACGGTCATATTTTATGCTACAGAAGTTACGCCTTCGGCAGGCATAATTTTCCGTTGGCTTTCGTCTCTGTTGGCGTTGTATTCGGCTTTAATTCTTGTTAAAAAGGGAAGGCAATTTGCGCCTGCGGTTCAGCGAAAAGTCGGAGCCGCCTTGTTTTTTGAGGGGGCGAACTATCTGACCATGATTCCCGCTGTGCTTTCAGGGTTCACGTACCCTTTCATGGAAGATCTATGGTATTATGGGGAAACCCCTGGAATCGTTGTTTTTATGCTTAACGGTTTGGCAACTCTGGCTATGGTGATTCTTATTCCCTTATTCGTTTTTAAGCTTAGATCTAAAATAGTCCATGAATCTCCAAGCGGGGAAATTATAAAATGGGCATGTCTTACAGGAGCCGTGTACTTATTCGTTTTTTGGTTTGCCTACTCTATGTCTTGGCTGGCTTCGCTTGTTCCTTGGGGTGCGAGAGCTCAGCCAGGTATAGAAATTCTTCTGAACCCCCTTGATTTAGCTAGTTTCTTGTTGACTGTTTTCTTTCTTTTGGTTGTTATGCTGTATGGTTGGTTGACTTTGCTTCCAGCTGCCAAAAAGCAGTCGCTGCTAAGTCTAAAACGTGTTGGTGTTACCATGACAGGTTTAGGAGTATACTTTACTGCGATTCTGATTATATTCTTTCTTTTTGGAGGGTATCATGCGCATCCAACCATATGGATGGAGATGTTGGGTCCTGGGCATAATCCTGATCTCTGGTGCGTAACCTTGATTCCCTTAGGGCTTTACATTGCCCTTTCATCAAAGAGTTAATGTTTTGCTAGGTAACGTATAATTAATGTTTGTAAAACCTGCCTTTTTCAATTATAAAATGTAAAAGGGAATTTATGAAATTGGCTTCGTTAATGGATACCTGTCTTGATTCTTTTCATCAATAACGTATGGCGTGTCCCATACGCCTGAACCATCCAGCTCTTTAGCATCTGGATATTTATTCTTGTAGTCGCTCCAGTAGTTTCCTTCTTTGCCGTCGTCCCATATGTTTGCTGAATTTTGGGCGTCTGTGTGGTTGAGGTTGTCAATGAAGTTGTTGTGGTGGGTTGTGTTGTTGGAGGATTCGTCGAAGCTTATGCCTATATCATTTTGTGTTATGTTGTTTAGCGTTATGAGGTTTTTTGTTGAGTTGAGTAGGTGGATGCCTTCGCGATTTTTGGTTATGTTGTTGTGGGAGATGGTGTTGTTTGATGATGAGTAGAGGAATATGCCTAATTTGTTGTTTGATATGATGTTGCTGTGGATGGTGTTGTTGCTTGAGTACCCAAGATATATAGTATAGTTGTGGGATGTGACTTTATTTCCAGCTATGAAGTTGTTTGTGGAGTTTTTTAACCATATTCCATAACTTCCATTTGAGATATTATTTGCGGTTATGTTGTTGTTGGAGGCGGAAGTGAGCCATATGCCGCAGTAGTTGTTTATGAAATCGTTGTTGGAGATTACTGTATTGGTGGTTGTGTCGAGGTATACTCCGTAATCGAACCCTTCTATTTTCAAGTTGATGACTGTTACGTTTTCTCTATAGCTGAGGTCTATTCCCTTGGAGCCTATTGTTCTGTTTCCTTTTAGAAAGTAGCCTGCGCCGTCTATCACAATATTCTTCTTTAAAACTATTATTGGAAGTGTGACATTACCTGTGAACTTGTAATAGTATTCCTTTACCTTGTTGATAGGTGCGGTTGCTGGGTCAACCCGTCCGTCTTGCCAAATGTATATGACTCTCGATGGAGACTCTGGGGTTTGCTGAGAACCTTCTGGCTCCTGTGGGCTTGTGGCTGGTGGTTTGGTGTACTCCCATGCGACATAAACACTAAGTATTATGATGAATAGGCAGGCTGCCAAAAAAATTTTGCTTTTCCGCCATTTTTTAGACCTTTTTTCTGTGAGCTTTTTCTCCATCTTCATTTTGTGGACTTCTATAGCCCTTTGGTGTTTCATATGCTTCTCTCGTAGCCTATCTTTCCAGCCTTTTTTCTTTTTCCCGCTTTTCTTGGCCATTTTACTCGCTACGTAATTAATTAAGCTAGTTTAAAAACTTTCGAGGAATTAGTGTGGGCCTTTGCATATTTCTTAGAAAAAGCTTTTATTCAAGTAGGCTGAAAACAATGTTTAGAAGGAGGAAAAAAGTAAAATGCTTCTGAATTGTGTTTCAGTTTTTGCGCTTTTTCATTATAGTCTTAATGGTTGCTACAATCTTCCCAACAAATGCGAAAGAGACTGTGAAAACATACTGCTTTATTAACGCTATTCCAAATCCCGTGGATGTTAACCAGGAAGTTCTGCTTCACGTTGGAATAACGATGCCATTGCTGAGCGCTGAAATGGGCTGGGAAAATCTTGAAGTAATCATTACAAAACCTGACAAAACAACAGAAAAAATCACCGGCATCAGAACTGACTCTACTGGTGGAACTGGCGTTACATATACGCCCAAAAAAGCGGGTAACTATACATTGAAGGCCCACTTTCCACAGCAGGTGACTACGCCCACAAAAATTGCCGGAAGTTGGGAGATAGGAATATACCCGCCAGGCACAGTTATGCTTGAAAGCTACAGTGATCCTTTAACCCTTGTTGTGCTGGAGACCCCTGTGCCTTCTTATCCAGGTTTTCCGCTGCCCCAGGAATATTGGACTCGCCCAATAGACTCGCAAATAAGAGAATGGCACAGTGTGGCGGGAAACTGGCTGGATTCAAGCCACAGAAAACCAGTATTTGTCGCCGGCAACGATTATGCTCCTGAATCTCCCCACGTCCTTTGGACGAAGCCTTTAACAATGGGGGGTCTAGTCGGCGACCCTATGGGTGAGCATGGATTCGAAATTGGTGACGCTTATGAAGGTAAATGGAGAAGCCGTATAATACTCGCTGGGAGGCTATACTATCAAGACGGAGCTCTTAACGAGCGATGGCAGAGAGTTGTTTGTGTTGATCTTCACACAGGCGAAGAGATATGGCGAAAAACGTTTCTTGATAATAAAACTATCGCCTTCGGTCAAGTGATGTATTGGGGCACAATGAACTACCATGGAGTTTACGACTACTTATGGGTGGTGGAAGGCACCACATGGCATGCCTTTGACGCATTCACCGGAGATTGGGTGTTTGCCATACAAAATGCACCTATATCCGAAGTTGAACTCTTCTGGGGCGTCCCAGACAGACTAAAGTTCGGTCCTAAAGGTGAGATACTTGTCTACACTATA
>CAYPNB010000013.1:22945-40362 GCA_964412225.1 uncultured bacterium
CGTCCCAGACAGACTAAAGTTCGGTCCTAAAGGTGAGATACTTGTCTACACTATAAACCTTCAACAAGGCTGGATGACCCTATGGAACTCGTCACACATATCCTCGTTAAGGGGCGCCGGATTCTTTGTGCATTCTTGGAGACCTTACGGAAAAGTTGTTGATGGAACTGAGGGTTACATGTGGAATAAGACGATAGATAAGCTGCCTGGAAGCGTCCATCAATACTTCGGCCTGGATAGGGCTGTGGGCGGCCTATTGACAAGATCGCAAGTTGTTGTGTGGGGAATAAGCCTCAAACCCGGACAAGAAGGAACAACCCTCTACAACAAAACTTGGACCCCACCAGCCGAATGGGAAGAGGGCGACCTCACACCAGAATTTAACATCGCAAGCGCTGAATACGGCGTCTACGTGATACGCACAAAAGAGAACCGTCAATATTATGGCTTTAGCACTAAAACTGGCGATAAGCTATGGGGACCAACACCATCAGAACACTACCTAAACTATTACGGATGGATAATTTTGCCACTAGTCGGAGAACGTGCACCCCTAATAGCATACGGAAGACTATACTCCACAGGCGTCTCTGGAATAGTCTACTGCTACAACGTCACAACCGGACAACTATTATGGACTTACAGGGCACATGACCCGTACCATGAAATATTATGGAGCACTGATTGGTGGCTCCACCCACTATTCATAACCGACGGAAAAATATACTTTGGCTCTATGGAACACTCACCTGTTGATCCCAAACCACGAGGAGCACCCTTCATCTGCTTAAACGCAACAACCGGCGACGAAATCTTCAGAGTTGACGGCCTAATCCGCCAAACCTGGTGGGGTGGAATGGCAATAATAGGCGACAGCATAATAGCCACAATGGACACCTACGACCAACGCGTATACGCAATCGGCAGAGGCCCAAGCGCAACAACCGTCACAGCCCCAGACACAGGAGTACCAGTAGGCACCAGCATCGTCATAAGAGGCACAGTAATGGACGTTTCCCCAGGCACAAAAGATCCCGCCATCCAAATGAGATTTCCAAACGGTGTTCCAGCAGTGTCCGACGAGTCTATGGGCGACTGGATGCTTTACGTGTATAAGCAGTTCCCAAGACCATCCGGCGTAACAGGCGTTTGGGTTAAGCTTGACGCCATAAACGTCTACACAGGCGAATACATAGACATAGGCGGAACCCACACAGACTCTGCAGGCTTCTTCACAGTATCATGGGCCCCACCAAAGGAAGGGTTATGGACAATACTAGCCACATTCCCAGGCTCAAAGAGCTATTATCCATCCTTCGCAGAAACAAGCATAACAGTAATGGGAGCACCAACAGCACCGGCAGCCCCAGCCTACACAACCATGGACCTAGCCATAATGGTGGCAGTCATCATGGCAATAGTAATAGGCGTCTACAGCATCTACGACCACAGAAAACTCAAGAAATAAGCTTCCCCCTCTTTTTCTCTTCTTTCCAAGCCTATGCGATGGCAAATTCATCTTTGAAATTTTCATATCATGTAGAAAAATATAAATGCTTACTTTATAGAATCAGAACTGGTGAAAAAATGGCTTCGGAAAGTGAAAAACTGAAAATAAGCGACTTTATCTATGGATTAATAGTTCCAGCAATCATTGGCCTCCTAATACTGGCTTGGCCAACAGTTGTGGCCCCCGCACTTATGGGCATAGACCCCTCATACACCCTAAACGCAATATTAGTTGACGGTTTCCTAGAAGCCATAATGATAATAGCCATACCCATGCTCTTTGGCTTGCTCTGGAACCGGTGGGCAGGAGGAGTCTCCGGATTCCTCCTAGGAACCCTCTACGCTTTATACTGGAGCGTACAATACGTGACTTATCAGCTTTCTCCAACAGACGTAAGTTTAATGGGATACATATTGAGTGGCATGCTAATAGGCTACGTTGCAGGAGCCCTCAGCAAGGGATCCTTCGCCTTCATCAGAATGGTTGTGGCCGGCATCATCGCAGCAATAGTGGGCTGGTGCTTCTACGTGGCAGCAGGAATACTATCACCAATCCCAGGCACAATATCAACCCTAGACCCATACACAATATTCATAACATTGACACCCCGAATAGTCTACGGCATCATAATCCCAATAATCGTCAAAGTATTCACATGGTACGGCATAATCCCAAGACGGATGAGTTAAAACCAAAACTAAATCCACCTTCTTCTTTACACATTCTGGGCAAATTCTGAATAAAGCATAAATAAAGGACGCGTTCATTAACCATAGGGCAAATAATGAAGGAAAACTTAAAACTAGCAACCATCTGCCTTCTATTCCTATTCTTTACAATGCTAACCCAAGCCCTTTGCTCTGAAAAATTTAAACCCGGAGTATCAACTGGCGACACCTTCCTATACACCTTTAACGTATTCTGGAACCCCCCAGACCCAGACCAAGCAGCCCCAGCAAGCGTTGCAGAGCTAAATAACACCGAATGGGTTAAAATCATAGTTCATAATACTGCCGGGCCGATAGTGACTATGAACACAACCACGCATTTTAAAAACAGAACAGAAATCAATGCACAGATTTGGGTAAATATACTCAATGGAGAAGGCAACGGATTCGGATTCATCATCGCACCAAACCTCAAGCCTAACCAACTCGCATACCATATGGGAGATTCAAACCATTACTTCCTCCTAAAAGAGGAGCTCGTGAAAAACTACACCTTCGGCGAGAGAACAGTGCTCCGCGCAGTAGTTAACAACACCAGCTCAGACGAGTACGTCCTCATCTCCCATGAAATGTACTTCGACAAAGAAACCGGCGTAATGCTTGAATGGCGTATTACACAAATTCCCAAAAATGCTCCAGACGCGAACATATCACTAGTTTGGAAGATAATGGAATTCCACGTAACATCTGAAGGCACATCCACAGATCAAAATCCCTCCCCCCTCCTAGGGATCCTAACATTAGCAACAGTTGCAACGATAGCATTATTATCTATAGCAATACTCGCCTACAAACGAAAAAAACGGAAGCACAGAAGCTGAAAAGGCTTTGCACCAACCTTGCACTCAAACACCTTTCAAAATCGACCAACAAATGCTCGTTACTAACTTATCAAGATGCTGCCAATAGAAGAAACAAGTAATAAATATCTTAGAATAATTTCTAATTCACTGTTAAGGAGGAATAAACCCTGCAAAGAAGAGCATATGTCATACCAACATTGGCCATATTGTTAGTAGGAATGTTAACCCCGCTAAGTTTAAACTTTGCAAGCGCTGAGGAAAATGGTTTCAATGAAACAATTGCCCTATGGCATTTTGACGAAGTGTACACTCCCGATGCCACTGGAAAAGATAACATCGGAATTCTCGGAGGAGACCCTCCTCCAACACTCGTTGAAGGAAAATTTGGCAAAGCCTTAGACTTTGACGGCGAAAACTTCGTGTATGTACCCTTCAATCCAACCCTCTATGTTGCAGATGAAATTACAATTGAGGCTTGGATATACCTAAAAGCGTTTAGAAATACAACTTATAATAACATCATAGTAATATGCCAAAGTGTCGGTCTCGCATGGCAGACAACAACACGCATATGCGGGCTTGCCGTTACCCCAAGCTACCCAGAAGAAAACAGCTGGCCTAAACAAGGCTTCCTAAGGGGTTACGTGTACACTGATAAAGAGCATTTCAATGAAATAGTCACCAAAGAACCAGTTATCCCATTAAGAAGATGGGTTCATGTAGCATTCACACGCAGCTTGGCTACAGGAATGCACCTCTACGTAGATGGACAAGAGAAAGAGGTAGAGGTAACATGGGGAGTGCGAAATCCAACAAGTAAAACAATAATAGGCACGGCGATTATTTTTGGACACGACGCAGAAATAATTATAGATGAACCTCGAATATGCGATGTTGCTCTGGAACCATCACAATTTCTTTTAAGCGGTCCTTCCGGAATCATTGCCTCTCGCACAGAAATTGATATAGGACCCAACCTAAAGTTAGCCATAATTATAGCAGCCCTAATATTCGCAATAGCTTGGCTGCTGAGAAGAGTTATACAAACATGGGGAATGTCAAAACTAGGCAGTTGAAACGGATCCTCTATGGACACTAGAATCAAAATTTTTGAACTTTTCCTTAGACAAACGTTCTTGGGTAAAGGAATGAAAGGGAAATCCCTTACTCCGCAGATAGTATCGTATACTGTTACCAGCGCATGCAACTTTAGATGTATCCACTGCCACGCCAGTGCTGGAGAAGCCATGCCAAATGAACTCACCATCGAAGAAGCTAGAAAAGTTATAAATGAAATGACTGAGCTTGGAACAGAGGTCATAATCTTCAGCGGGGGAGAACCTCTCCTTAAAAGGAATTTACTTTTGAACTTGACAGAATACTGCAATGACTTAGGAATAATGCCTGCAATGCTTACCAATGGAACGTTACTTGACTCCAAAACGGCTTGGGAACTTAAGAATGCTGGAATGTTGGCAGTTGGCATTCCGCTGGATTATGTAATCCCCCAGCGGCACGACAAACTTAGGAACACACCTGGAGCCTTTGAAAGCGCCATAAGAGCCATCAAAGTCTGCCATAACGCAGACTTAACCGTTGTGGTCACAACCATGCTCTTCAAAGACAACATAGATGAACTTCCAAAACTGATGAATCTATTAGCCGATTTAAACGTGGAACAAGCTGTTCTTTACGATTTTATCCCTGTAGGCCGAGGGAAAGACGTAGGTGACCTCATGATGGAGGACGAACAGCGCGTCAAACTTCTAGACCATCTTTATAGAATTCAGGAAGAAAGAGAGATGTTTTTTCTCATTTCTGGGGGAAATCCTCTCCATCCAGGAATTATTCTGAAAATGCATGAAAATTATGGGACTAAACCTCCAAATAAATTGCTGAAAAACTTCTTAATAGATTCTCAAGTGGGGTGCCACGCTGGGATTCATTATTTAAACTTGAGACCCAACGGAAACGTGTATCCATGTCCATTTTTACAATTAAATGTTGGAAACATCAGAGAGCAAAGCCTCACCAGCATTTGGTACCATTCAAAGATCCTTAATGAGCTTAGAGATCGAAACTTGTTAAAAGGTAAATGTGGAGAATGCATTTACCGTGAAATTTGTGGCGGATGTAGGGCGAGGGCGTGGCTCCAAAGCAGCGACTATTTGGCGTCAGACCCCAACTGTCCCATTAAGGCGTTTAGCAAAAAAAGCGTTAATCCCGCCGCAATAAAATGTTTTGGGATATGTGTAGGATAAGGTTTATCAATTCTTGCAATAGCAGTGAAAGTAGCGGTGACAACAGCGTAACAGACTCCTAACAGTAGAAAAGTCGCATGGATAAGCCTTTCTTTTGGCGACATCCTTTTAAGGTTTAAACAGCCTATTTTGGAAAGGCTGATAGAATGGTTAATGCAGCACTAATTAATCCTCCACTTTTAAAGGAAAGGTACCGTCACCAACCATATCTTCCAATAGGACTAGCCTACTTGGCAGCAGTTTTAGAAGCTGATGGTCATCAAGTCACCCTAATTGACTGTCCAACACTTAATATTGACCATTCGAAATTAAAGGATAAACTGGAAGGATTGAATCCGAATCTTGTAGGAATAACAGCTATGACTCCAACCATTGAGTCAGCGTTAATTTGTGCAGAGAAAGCAAAAGAAGTTTGTCAGGAATCGCTTGTGGTTCTCGGCGGACCCCATGCAACCTTCATGGATAGGGAAATTCTCTCGGAGACCCCCAACATAGACATTGTTGTACGCGGCGAGGGGGAGCAAACATTGAGAGAAATAGCCTACGCTTTAGAAGGAAAAATGGAAATACACAAAATTGCAGGAATATCTATGAGGAGAAATGGGGAAATTTTCCAAACGCCAAACAGAAAGTTAATCGAGGATCTTGAGAGTCTTCCCCACCCATCTTTTAAACATTTCCCGCTTGAGAAATACAGAGTTTTCGGTAGAAAAATAATGCCGATAATGACAAGTAGAGGATGTCCATTCCAATGCTCATTTTGCGTAACTTCTAGAATTTTCGGGAAAAGCGTTAGGCTTAGAAACCCTAAACACGTAGTTGATGAACTGGAATGGTTAAAGGTTGAGTATGGAGCTGAAGCCTACAGTTTTTTTGACGACACGTTCACGTTTGACATAAATAGGGCTCAGAAAATATGCGAGGAAATGATAAAAAGAGAGGTTAACTTACCATGGGACTGCCAAACAAGAGCTGACAGAATCTCCCGTGAACTCTTGGTTAGCATGAAAAAAGCCCACTGCGAAGTTATAACAATGGGAGTGGAGTCAGCCTCTCCACACATTCTAGAATTGATAGGTAAAGGAACAACACCGGAACAAAACAAAAAGGCCATAGAAATGATTAAAGAGGCAGGAATCTCGGTTGTCGTTTCGCTTATAATAGGTTATCCAGAAGAAAAGCTAGAAGATGTTAAGCGCACATTAGATTTTGTGGCTAAAGCTAAACCTGACGACGTTTATGTGTGCATAGCAACCCCGTATCCAGGGACAAAACTCTACAACATCATAAAGGAGAAAGGGTGGAAGATGTCGCCGGACTGGAGTCAATATGACACATTAACCCCGGTTTTCGAGAATCCATTAATACCTGGAGAAAAACTACTAGAATTTAGAGAGAAATTTTACCACAGGTTCTATTCACCAACATATGTACTACGCCAAACGTTAAAAGGAGGCTTCTACAACCGAATACTTGCAAGAGTTGCATTGAACCACATTTTTTGGAGAGTAAAATCTCTTTTCTGAAATGTTCAAAAGAGGATTCTAAGAAAATGGATGGAGTAATAATTCTCGCAATATTTGAGGTATATGAATATTACGAATTATAAGGAAATATTTGCTGAGAGAGCAGTTCAAGTTGCAAACTTTATTAAATAGGAACAAAAATAACCTAGTGGAGTCCTATATGTCCACGAGAAGAAATGGGCCTCTGCTAATAACGTCGTGGAGAGCCACAAGAGCCTGCAATCTGGACTGTGTTTACTGTAACGTTGAAGCTAAAAATACGCCAGCTCCAGACGAATTAAGCCTCAAAGAGGCTCTCCGCCTAGTAGATCTAGTTTACGAATTCGGCTCAGAATGGTTCGGTTTGAAAGGCGGAGAACCTCTGATGCGAAAAGACGTCTTTGAGATAATGAGTTATGCGCGAAGATTGGGATTAAACGTATGTTTGCTAACAAATGGGTATTTCGTTGACGGAGAAATCTTAAACAACCTTGCGAAATACGAGGTTTACACATCGGTAAGCATAGATGGACCCAAGAAAGCCAACGATGCCTTAAGAGGCGAAGGCTCTTACGACGCCGCCTTCTCAGCAATTCAAAAACTTTCAAAAGTAGGGGTTCTGAACGGGCTATCAATGGCCATAACATCCATAAACTATAGGGAAGCTGACCATATAGTTGCTCTAGCCGAAGAGTACGGAGCAAGGTTTGTGTGGTTCAATCATCTGCTTCCATGCGGGAGGGCTAGGGGGGAATCCCAGCTTGAGCCTACTTCTGAACAGTATGAATGGTTTCTAAATCACATATATGATTTAATGCATAAAACCTATAAGAGGAAGTTTGACTTTCACATTCACTGCCCATTCTTTGCAAGGATTTTTAAAGATAGGGATCCATCAAGATTTTGGGAATGGTTTAATAACGAATTCACCGGGAAATGTATATATTTCCTATTTGGAGGCTACCTAAGCGTCCTTGAAAATGGAGATGTTATACCATGCTTTTACTCAGAAGGCCTAAAAATAGGAAATATAAAAGAGAAAACTCTAAAAGAAATGTGGGAAGAAGTTCAAAACTCCGATTTCTACAAGAGGCTTAGAAACCCGGACAACTTGAAAGGCAAATGTGGAATCTGTGAGTACAGATTTATATGTGGAGGTTGCAGAACAAGGGCCTACGCCCACACAGGCGACTGGTTTGAGTCGGACAATGCATGCGCCTATGTACCCCTAGCAACGAGTCAAAACTCCCTACACACATGTGCACAGGCCACAAACATTCTGGAACTTAGAAAAGGAAAGAACTTGTACGAAGCTAAAAATGAGACATAAAGGCTTCACCTAGTCTGTTTCGGGTTGTAGTCATGCATGCTGATCTAGTTCTGCTTAATGGTAAAATAATAACCTTATGTGAAGCTAAGCCCTTTGCTGAAGCGGTAGCTATAAAAGATAATAAGATAATGAAGGTTGGCCAAAATATCGAACTCACCCAATATATAAGCAGAAAAACAAAGGTAATAGATTTAGATGGAAAAACAGTTATTCCCGGCTTAATAGACTCTCATATACATGTCGCGGACTTTGCTAAAACTCTTCTTTGGATAGACCTCCAAGGAGCAAATTCAATAGAAGAGATTAAAAAACTAGTTAACGAACGTGTGAAAAAAACATCGAAAGGAAAATGGATAATTGGTAAGGGATGGGACGAAGAAAAACTAGTCGAGAAAAAAATGCCTAACGCCTCAGACATAGACGACGTAGCTCCGGAGAATCCAGTAATCCTTTATAGGGCGAAAGGCCGAGTATGTGTTGTTAATAGCTTGGCACTACAAATGATCAGCGAGTCTATAAGCCCAGCAGAACTGAAAAAAGGAAACATAGAAATAGACTCACAAACCGGAAAGCCAAGCGGGATATTACGTAACTCAGCAACAGACCTCGTTTGGAGCCTTATCCCAGAAACAAGTGTTGAAGAACTTGCGGAGCTAATAAAAATAGCATGCAATAAAATATTGGAGATGGGAATAACAACAGTCCAATGGATAGCTTCCTCACCCAAAGAACTCTATGCAATAAAGAAGGCAATTGAAAGCAAGGAAATTCCACTAAGAATATTCTTGATGCTTCCGATGAGTATTTTAAAAAATCCCCATGTGTTGCATGAACTTAAAGCAATCGAAAACGAATATTTTAAAGTTGGAGGGATGGTATTTTCGGTAGATGGCTATCTCGCTTCTAAAACTGCTGCCCTAACAAAGCCGTATGAAAATTCAAAAAATAGGGGTAAACTTTTCTATAACGCCGAAAACATAAGGAGATTTATAGAAAAAATTGGAAAAAAAGGTTTACAAGTTGCAATTCACGCCATGGGAGATAGGGCCATTAAAGAAACATTAAAAGCCATAGAGAAAGTTTCAAAGACCCCCATGTTCAAAGATGTTAGATTCCGCCTAGAGACCGCGGCGCTTCTGACGCCTAAACTTGTTGAAAAAATAGCGATTTTGGGGGTGGTTATCTCTGTTCAACCATACATGGCTTATTCTGAACTTAACGTTTGGAAAGCAGTAGAAAGTATAGGCCGTGAGAGAGCAAAATGGCTTTTTCCATTAAAGACGCTTTTTCGGAGGGGGATAATTGTGGCGGGGGGTACAGATAGCCCAATGGAACCATTAAACGTCTTCTCCCACATTAAAACAGCCATAGCAACACGGGCATTAGGTGAACGGATAACCGTCTATGAAGCATTAAAGATGTATACGCTGAATGCTGCCTATGCCATGGGTGAAGAGAAGGCTAAAGGAACTATTGAGAGAGGCAAACTCGCTGATATAACAGTACTGTCCGAAAATTTATTGGCAACAAATCCTAAAAAGATTGATGAAATTGGAGTTGAGTTAACAATAGTTGGTGGAAAGATAGTTTATTCTAACCTAAAAACGGCATAAAATTGAGGTTAAAAATTTGGGTTTAAACTTCCTCACCGCCTTTCTAATCTTGCTCCTCTCATTGGCCATCGACTTTTTAATAAGTGATCCTTCACCAAACACTCCGTGGACTTTGCGCTACAAGGTTCACCCAACCGTTTGGATGGGCAAGCTTACCTATCGCTTAAAAACCATATTAAAGAATCCTAACTCGAAGATTGAAAAGTTTAACGGCGCAGTTCTCGCCTTAATTGTCATAATATCGTTCACTGTTCCCACATATTTGATTTTGACCATTCTTAAGGGATATTTCAGCGTTATAATCTACATAATTGTTGCAGCATTAATTCTTAAAATGACAATCTGCATTAAACTTGAAACTGAATGGGCTTATGGGGTTTCAAACGCTATAAAAAATAACGATTTAGCTGAAGCTAGAAAATATGCCCATTTCTCAAGAAGGGATTCATCAAACCTTAACGGCCCACAAATAGCCTCCTCAGTCATCGAATCGATGGCCGAAAACTTGGCGGATTTTAGGCTTTCGCCCCTCTTCTACTATGGAGCCTTAGGGACGGCCGGAGCTGTGGCCTATAGAGCCATCAACACCTTAGACGGTGTAATCGGGTTTAAAGATCCCGAACATATAAACATAGGATGGTTTTCAGCTAGCCTTGACACGATAGTGAATTACATTCCCACAAGAATAGCAGCTCTTCTTATAATTTTGGCTTCAGCAATTCTTGGCCAAGATTATAAGAGGGCTTGGAAAATTGCTCTACGCGACCGCAAGAATGTTCCCAGTAGAAATCACGGCTGGACTATGGCCGCTATGGCTGGTGCCCTAAATGTCCGATTAGAGAAGCCAGGTCATTATGTTATAAACAATGGTAGTATAATGCCTTCGCACCTAGACATTATTAGAGCATTGAGAATAAGAAATATGGTGACTATTTTATTCATAATACTTATTGTTGTACCGTTGCTTTATTTATCCGCCGGTCTTCAGTTTTTAGTGTGATGAACTGAACATAGGACAAGAATAAAAATAGAAATAAATACGTGTGTAACAGAATGTACGGTACGGGGGTTAGTAACCATCAAAGTTACGCTTGTTAATCCACCATATCCAAAGAGGGCTCATCAACATCCAGCTCTTATTCCTTTAAGCTTAGGATATTTGGGTGCAATATGCGAGGAGAATGGTCATGACGTTTCTATTATAGATTGTCAAGCTGAGAGGCTTGATCTAGAGGGTTTTCGGCGTAGATTGAAGGACGTTGAGTCGGATGTTATTGGGATAACTTCAGCAACTTTAACATATAACTCAGCCTTAAAAATAGCTGGAATTGCGAAGGAAACATTTCCAAACAGCGTAACCATCTTGGGCGGGTGCCACGTGACTTTCTGGGATGAAAATGCTTTACGGGAAAGTTCCAATATAGACATTATTGTCCGTAAAGAAGGAGAGTTAACATTCCTTGAGTTGCTGGATAAAATTGAGGCGAAACAGAAACTTGACGGTGTTAAAGGGATTACTTACAGAGATAATGGAAAAATTTTAAGAAATGAGGATAGACCTTATATAGAGAAATTGGATTCCCTCCCTTATCCAGCTCATCATCTTTTAAAGCTTAACCTCTACATAAAGTATGGAAAGTTGATTATCCCTGTTATGACGAGTAGGGGATGCGTTTATTGGTGCGATTTCTGCTGCGCTGTGAGGATGTTTGGTAGAAGATACCGCATGAGAGACCCCATAAAAGTTGTGGATGAAATCGAGCACATGCATAAAACCTTTGGAACCGACCAGTTCACCTTTTACGACGACGCCTTCAGCGTAGACACTAAAAGAGTGGAGAAAATATGCGAGGAGATTGTTAAGAGGGGACTAGACATAAAATGGGATTGCGAAACTAGAGTCGACATGGTTAACAGAAGTCTACTTGAAAAAATGAAGAAGGCTGGTTGCATAGCCGTATGGTTTGGCGTAGAGTCTGGTTCTCAGATGATCCTCGATAGAATGCACAAGAAGATAAAGATAGAACAGACTAGAAGAGCTTTTGAGACAGCACAACAAGTCGGATTAATAACAGTTGCAAGCGTCATTTTAGGTTTTCCAGGAGAAACCGAAGAAACCGTGTGGGAAACCGTAAACTTTGTTAAGAGTTTAGACCCCCACGATATAGGTTACTATATCGCAACTCCATACCCAGGGACTCCTCTTTATGAAACAGTTAAGAATAATGGTTGGCTCAAAACCGAGGACTTCGACAAATATGATACCGCAACTCCAGTGTTTGAAACTCCCTTCCTCAGCGCGGAGAAATTAAAGAAGATAAGGGAAAAAGCTTATCAACAATTCTATTTGAGGCCGAATTATGTTGTGAAAATGCTTAAAATTGGGGGAGTTTACGGAGTGTCGGCTGTTAAAACCTCACTAGCCTACTTTCTTAGGGCACTACATTTAAGACTCAGCTGAAGCTTTTCCAGCGTGCTCTGCAGCTCCCAACAGTCAAAACGGATACCCAATATTCTTAACAAGGACTATTAACGTATTTTACTTTGAAGAGTGAGACTATGAAGATAAGCCTTATAAGTCATTTGGATGGATAATCTATCCAATGGTGAATACTTTGATAAAAATGGAAAGCCTAACACTGTGTCTTTTATGTTTATCAGCGGCAATCTTGGCCGTAAGCAACATTTCCCATGGGGATCCTTCCTTTCCGGTAACCGTAATCGACGACTTAGGTAGAACAGTAACTATAACTACTCAGCCGCAGAGAATAGTCTGTATAAGCCCCGGCGTAACTGAAATTGTCTATGCTCTGGGCTTAGGCGATAAAGTAGTTGGCGTCGACGTATATTCTGACTACCCACCAGAAGCAGTTTCAAAGCAAAGGATAGGCAATATTGAAAATCCTGATCCTGAGGAAGTAGCGGCACTAAGTCCGGATTTAGTGGTCATGTAGGTTTTACGGCAAAGGTGACCCGAGTATTGAAGCGCTTGAAGAGTTTGGATTCCCAATAATCGCAATCATTCCAGGGACATTTGAAAACATTTTGAGAGATATAGAGCTTATAGGCAATTCTACTGGAAAATTTTCGGAGGCAAAGGTCCTAGTTTTAAGCCTTAAAGAAAGAATGGAATATGTACATAATCTGACGAGTAATGTGGCTTATAGACCACGCGTCTACTTTGAATTCTGGTATCCCCCACCGACAACGGCTGGACCAGGTTCGTGGCCCCATTCCCTAATTGAGATTGCTGGTGGAACAAACATTTTCGGAGACGCTCCGACGAAATGGGTCAGCACAAACGACGAAGAGGTTGTGCAGAAGGATCCAGAAGTAATTATAAGTATTCGCGGCATGCCAGGCTACTTTGAAACACTGGAAACTCTGAAAAGGCGTCCTGGATGGAATTTAATTTCGGCAATAAAAAATGAGAAGGTGTATTTTCTCGATGAATCTTTGGTTGCCAGACCAGGGCCAAGACTATTTGATGGCCTTGAAGTAATGCTTACCCTCCTACATCCTGAACTTTTTAACGCCACAACCATCAAAACTATCAGCTTAAATACAACAGAGCTTAAAACCTCAAGTCAGGTGATAAATATTCAAGCGCCTACCAAAATTGAAATTGAGGTATTAAAGGCTGCAGGTAACGGTAGCTTAATTGTTATGATGGGCTTCACGGGACCAAAATTTCCTTAAAACCTAAAACTTGTTGGAAACTACTTGGAAATCAGATGCAGCGTACTCCCAGGCCTAATCTTTATTTGAAAATAAACTATGATGAAAGTGATTTAAATCTTTTAGGAATCGATGAAAGTTCACTCAAAATATACTACTTTGACATGGAAAATGGTGAATGGTTTCCATTAGAAACATTTGTTAATAGAGATGAAAATTACGCTAAAGCTATCGTTACTCATTTAACTTACTTTGCATTGGCCGGCGAACCTAGGCCTTCCATATGGGAGTCGCCGACTCCGCTGTGGCTCGCCTTAATAGCAGTAGCGATCATATCGTTGATTACAAGTATTATAACCTACACGGCTTTAAGGAAGCGTTTAATCAACAAAATAGAAGGATTAAGTATCGAAAAACTTAAAGAAATTCGCTGAAAGGACTCTTTTCTTATATAGCCTTTATGCTGTTTCAGTAAAGGCCATGCAGTAAGTGGAACTATATCCATAGTAGGGCTGCAGGAATAATTTTACACCAATTTCCTACAGTTGACAATTTGATCCCGAACAATGCTTCGCTACATTTTCTGCAGAAAATAGGTTCAATAAATTTATGCCAACCTTTCGTACCTCTTCAATCTCGCTTTCCGTCCTTTCAAAACTACATGTGATTAGCAACTAGAGTGCCAACAATAATTTACCATAATTAATCTAGTTATTCTTACATGATCTTAACTTATGTTTCTTGTTTGCTAACTTAATTAGAAATCTTTATTTATCTTATCTTTGAGTAGAGATATCCATTTCAGAGATGGGTGGATGAGAATTGTCGAAGGAATATTCGTATATGACGAAGGATCGGCTAATGACGTATACCTTCATTGCACTTGCTATACTCGCCGCTGTGTCAGCTATTTCTTGGTGGCCAACCTCTATTATAGCATCCATAGTTTCGGTTGTAGTCGCTGTAGCTCTTGATTATCTGCTTTCATTGGTAATGAAAAATAGAGGGCCATTAAACACTATGTCTGCAGCTGTATTTGGTTTGATTGTTGCTCTTTCATATTCTTTAGGAATACCTGCGATGCACTCAATAGAAGTGTTGCCGTTACGAGCGCCAGACGCGTATCTTTACGTTGCAGTTATTTCCGCGGTGGGCATGGTGCTGTTCAAGAAACTTCAAGGCTTGAGCGGCAGAAAATATGCGAATCCCGCTGCAGCCGCAAAACTTGTGGTTATGCTTCCTTTCTTTAATACAGTGTTGTTAGCCAAAGATCACTTTACAAGTAGTATTGGCTTACCTGCACTAGCAGGTCCGATAGGATATACCATCATAGGCGAAAATGGTCTGCAATCATTTGCAACTTATATGATATCTTGCTTTGGCAATCCTTCTGTTCCTGTTCCTGCCACCATTACTTCATCTGACGTATTCTGGGTTTTGATAGTGCAGAAATTTCACGGGTGGATCGGCGGTGCTTCTAGCCTTGCAGTTATCATTGTTGGGATTGGATTATTCGTCGCTTGCCGCAGATATATCAAATGGAGAATAACAACGAGTTACCTCGTGACAGTTGCATTGCTTGCATTTATTTTAAGCCTCGTATATGGTGATGCTGATCCTCTGTTAAGACTAGTTTTCCACATATTCATTGGGAGCTCAATATTTCTAGCGTTTTTCATGGCTACTGATCCTGCGACCACACCGCTAACGTATAGGGGACAATTGATATTCGGTATAGGCTTGGGTGTATTAACAGTTCTAATTCAAACGTACATGAATTTCTTTGGAGGCTCAATTCTGGCGCTTATTATTATGAATTTAACTTCGCCTTTACTTGACAAAGTGGGATTGCTCAAGCCAATTGAAGAAAAGATAGAAGTGAAACTACCAAAAGCTAAGCGCTTTGAAACGGTTAAAGCTACAGAGTGTATACGATGCGGAGCTTGCATGGTTGTTTGCTGCCACAAATTAAGTCCCGCCTTAATAATGGAGGCGTTTAAAAAGGGAGACGTGGAGACTCTGAAGAAACTGCGGGCAGATCTCTGCGAGGGGTGTGGAAACTGCAGCTTCGTTTGTCCAGCAAGAATAGATTTAAGAGCCCTCACGCTTAGGGCTAAGGCGTCTCTGAGAACAGCCAAATAAACGTCCAACATCCACTTTTTTATCAATTAAATTGGCCGTATATCGATATGTAAACTCTGATATTGGAAGACGCTACATTTGTCTTAGCATCCAAAACTAACGATGAAATTATGCTCATAGTCGGCCATATGCTAAATAAATCGTCATGATCTAGCCAGATGGTGATATTAGAATTGAAAGTTTTCGTTAAATCCTTAGAATAGGACTCGTCGAAAAATTTCAGTTTCAGCCTTACAGTGACATTTTCGTTTTCTAAAAAATCTCCTTCCACTTGAATTTTTAGATGAAGCGTTGATATTGAGAAGTGAAGGTATTTTGGAGGAGTTATTTCACAAACATCACCGTAGAGATTGTTTAAACCTATAGAGAGGCTTATGTTTTCAAATTTAAAGCTGCCTCCAATGCCATATAACCATCTATTGAACGAGTTATCAATATTCTTTGTTAAGTTTCCTAGGAATACTATTCCTTGACCGAGAATTGGCGGTTCGCCGTTTTGCCCTATTTTTATTCCATAGATTTCGCTTGGAGTTTTGGCAAAGGATTCAAACACTACATTATGCAGCACGGTGTTAAGCATGCTTCCTTCAATTAGAATTCCAACCTGATTAGTTTCATATAAGTTTCCTAACCAAATTCTTACGTTCTGAATTAATCCTTCATTAAAATTAGCTATCTCCTCAACGTGTATTGCTACACTTCCTTCCCTTATTAACTTAAAATTGCATCGTTTGATTTCGGTGTTTGCGTAAGATTCTGTCCCATTTATAATGGGGGTTTTAAACACGATGCTCCTTTTCACGTTTTCGAAATAGCAGTTTTCAATTAAGGTGCATTCTGTCCAAGTGTTTGTGTTTAAAACGACTATACCCGCGTCAGAATCTTTGAAAGTGCATTCTCTGATAGTTGTCATGAAAGAGTTTTCCACAATTATGCTTCCATTAATCAATGTTAAACCTTCAATAAGGTTATTCATAGATTTTTCATAATCTTCCCCCTGTAAAATTATGGATCCACCATTAAATCGTAGTTCCGCTCCATCACTAACTATTTTTAAGCCGCTTAAATTTATGAGTAAAATATTAGAAGAAACATTATATCGACCTGATTTTAAGAAAATATTTAGGCCGTTCCTTTCTAACACGAAATATATCGCGTCGGAGAGGTTTTTTCCAATAAAATCAATGAATCCGGTCAATCCGTTCTTAACGATGACGTTTTTCAAGTCACTATAAATGATGTAATCGTAGCTCATCCTCATGCTTAAATTCCTATAGAAGAAGAATTGGTAGGTTGCCCATACAACTGATGAAAGGGCTACTCCCAAAAGGAAAACAAGTATATATGATAGTCTCCTGCCCAACTTTATCCTTTCCATGTAGTTCACCAATTCGTCATTTACTCTAGGAAAGAATTATGTTTAAAATATTTAAGGGTGTGTAAGAAACACTTATATCGTGAAGAACATCTCACTTAAAAGAAAGGTGTGACCATGAAATCTGGAAAAGCGCCGCTTTATATGATTACGTGGCGTTGCACAAGAAGATGCGTAGGCATTTGTTCCTATTGCAGCTTTAATCCTGAATTTAGTGATTTTGAAGAAGTTAGCACTAAAGATGGTTTTAAGATTGTTGATCAGATTTACGATTTTGGCTCTCCGTGGTTCGGGATTAGTGGTGGAGAACCTCTCCTCAGAAAGGACATTTTTGAGATCATCGGTTACGCAAAAAACACTGGACTTGAAGTTAGCCTAATAACCAGCGGTTTTGTTTTTAACGAAAACTTGTTCAATGGCCTTGTTAGAAACGAGGTTCACACCGCCGTGAGTATTGATGGACCCCGGGAGG
>CAYPNB010000014.1:0-34563 GCA_964412225.1 uncultured bacterium
TTATCCCCGTTACTATAAAACAGACGATAGCCCAAACACTCTCCCAGTCCATTTTATACCTCTCTTTTATCTTTGTTTTTTGTTATCTTGCATCCTTGTCCTCGCCCCCCACTCATTATATATATATTACTCCTCCTTGCGGTTTTCAGCACTTTCAAAACGCATACAGTTGTATAAAAACAATGGTGAAAGAAAACTTCTCTGCAACACAATCAGAAACTGATTAAATAACAACCACTTACCCACGACCAACAGCACCACCAGCCCGGGAGACGGTCCCCTCCACCGTTACCCCTTCTACTCCTCTGATGCCCGGAAAATCGCCAACATATCGCAAAAATACAACTTAGCCAACCGCACCCTTTAACACCCTCATCTCCTCCGTTAATTCTCCCCGGGCTCTGGCCTCTAAACGATATGGACACGGCCGGTTTCCTGAAGGTCCGGATATCTCGCCCCTCGCACCAGAACCCCGGCATAAATCATAAAATAAATTGCCTGCCCCGGATTTGCCAACGGTGTAATTTCCGTTACCATTAAAAAAATATCCGCGCAGGCAAGGAAAAAGAAAGGACCCAGTTTATGAAGTTAACCGTTCTTGGCTCCGGATTGATGGCGCGGGCGGTGGCGTTTGATTTTGCCCGTCAAAAGGATGTGGAAAAAATCTATCTCGTAGACATTGACCGGCACCGACTGCAACTGCTCCGAAACTGGCTGAAAAACCCAAAACTGGAAACGGTTGTTGCCGACGCTACCGACCCAGAACTGATCCCTCTGTTCCGGGATTGTGCGGCGGTAGTAAGTTGCGTTCCCTATACCCACAACTTAAAACTGACCCGGCTCGCCATCCGGGCGCAGACCAGCTTCTGCGACCTGGGCGGTAACAATAAAATTGTCCGCCGGCAACTGGCTTTGTGCCCGCTTGCCGAAAAAGCAGGGATAACCGTGATTCCAGACTGCGGTCTGGCACCAGGAATGACCAATATCCTGGTTGCCGACGGTGTTCGCCGGCTGGACAAAACCGAGGTGGTGCACATCCGCGTCGGTGGTCTGCCCCGGATTCCTGAACCACCCCTGTTCTACCGGCTGGTGTTTTCCGCCCAGGGGCTTCTAAACGAATACGCCGAGCCGTGCCTGGTCCTGCGCCACGGCAAACTGGCAACGGTCCCGGCGTTAACCGAGCCCGAACCGGTGCTTTTCCCAAAGCCGTTTGGCCGGCTGGAGGCGTTTCACACCTCGGGCGGCTCGTCAACCCTGCCCGAGACCTATCGGGGAAAGATAAAAACCCTTGACTACAAAACCATCCGCTATCCCGGTCATCGGGCAATATTCCAACTGCTTTTGAAGGCGGCGGTGGGCAACTGGCGCCGGTTTCCCCGGGCGGCACTTGCCTGCGCCCTGGAGAAAACCCTCGGGTTTGAAACTGATGACGTGGTGCTTTTGCGGGTGGTGATAAAGGGAAAGAAGGCGGGCAGAATACGCACCATTCGCTATCAGTTAATTGACTATGCCGATAAGGAAAACGGGTTAACCGCAATGATGCGCACCACCGGTTTTTCCGCCGCGGTTATCGCACTGATGCTGGCGCGGGGAAAGGTCAAATCAAAAGGGGTCCTGCCTCAAGAAAAGGTGATTCCCGGCACCCTCTACATTCGGGAACTCCGGCACCGGGGGGTAAAACTGATGCTCCGGAGCGGCTAAACCCGTTCGGCTAAAATCTGGGCTATCGCCTCAATCAGCGCCACCTCGTCGCGGGTAAAGGCATGTGGCCTTTCGGCATCAATTGTAATTTCACCCCAGAGGCTGCCCGCTTTGATTATCGGCACCACCAGTTCCGCGCGGGTCTCGGAAAAACAGGTAAGATAGCGGGCATCGGCGCCAACATCCGGCACCACCTCGGTGCGCATCGTCACCGCCGCGGTACCGCAGACCCCCCGCCCTACCGGAATCCGCTCAAAACCTTTTGGCTCCTTGCCCTGATAGGGACCAAGTACCAGCTCTTTGCCCTCCAGCCGGAAGATGCCCACCCAGTTGAACTCAGGAAAATGCCTTTTAATTGCCAGCACCACCCGTGCCTGGGCGTCTTCGGAACGCTGACTTGACAACACCAGTTGCCTTATCTCTTCCAGTTGATGCTGATACTTCATATCAAAAATCTCCCATTCTTCATTATCGGCTTGCCATCACCGTAAACGGTGAATCCTTTGCGGGTATCACAGACCATATCCCAGTGAATCACTGAGCGGTTTTTGCTGCCGGTCTTGGGATAACCGGTGCCGAGCGCCACATGAACGGTACCACCGATTTTCTCATCAAAGAGAATGTCCTTGGTGAAACGCTGAATTGAGTAGTTGGTGCCAAAGGCAAGTTCGCCCACCCGTTTCGCCCCCTCGTCCGTGGCGATCATCGCCCGCAGCAGGTCCTCGCCTTTATCCGCATATGCCTCCACCACCCTACCTTTTTTGAAGACCAGGCGGATGTTCTCCACCTCCTTGCCCTGGTAGATTGCCGGGAAGGTATAACGAATCGCCCCTTCGGTTTTATCCTCTTCCGGACCGGTAAAAACCTCACCGTCCGGGAAGTTGTTGTGACCATCGCAGTTTGCCCATTTCCGGCCCCGGACGCCAAAGGTGATGTCGGTGTCATTCCCGACGATCCGGATCGTGCTGAGCCGGTTCAGTTTCGCGATCAGCCGGCGCTGATACTGGGACACCTTCTGCCACTCCCTGATTGGATCCGGTTTATCCAGCATTCCCGCCTTAAACACAAACTCCTCGTATTCAACCCGAGACATCGCCGCTTCCTGGGCCAGGGCATCGGTCGGAAAGTTAGTCAGAACCCAGCGCAGTTTACCCGCCGCCTCCCGCTGGAGCCGACGCTGGAGCAGGCCCTTTCTGGCACTCTGAAACTCGCCCATTTTCGCCGCAGCAATGGTGGTCAGTTCTTTCATATTCCAACCGCCCCGGATAAAAAACAGCGCATCCGCCTTCTCCACCTCCAGCCACTCGGTTGGCGCAACAAACCGCAACTGCTGTTTACCGGCATAGCGGAAGAACAGATAACTCGCATCGGCCAGGGTCGCCCGCAGCGTAACATTCGCCCCCACCTTCAGCGCCTCTACCTGGAGCGCCTTCAACAGTGGCTCGGCGTTATAGGGACCGTAAATCACCGCCCATTCCCCTTTTTTCAGCCCGACACTGTAATGAACCATCACCCTGGCCAGTTTCTCAATCCTGGGATCAAACATTTTTCCTCCTTTTGCTTTAACCTATGTTCTTACGCCGGGTGAGAACAAAACCGGCAATACAGGCAACCACCACCAGCACACCAAAACCAAATAACAGCCGACGGGCAGAAAAGAAATTGGTCAGCTGCCCGATTAAAAGCGCACCGCCGGCAAAAAGTAGATGTAACAGCCAGTCCCGGGTGGAAAACACCCGGCCGCGCACCTCCTCCGGCACCGCCTCGTGGAGAAGTGTATCCATGCCGATATAAACCGGCGAAAGCGCCAGCCCGGCAACAAAAATCAACGGCGCCACCGGGGCAAATGTCTTTGCTACCGCCAGTCCGGCCGTCACCAGCCCCATCACCAAAAAACAGACCAGCATCACCTTGTGTTTCTGGAGCCGATGGCCGAGCACTCCGAACAGCGTTGAGGACAATAAAAGCCCAAGCGATCCAATCGCTGCCACATAACCAACGCCCTTGGTGCCCAGCCCGACACCGCCCAGTTCCCGGCTGGACTGGATAACCGGTACATAGAGAACTACCACCGCCGCCCCCAGCAACACCATCAGAAAAATCGAAGAGTAAACAAAAAGCACCGCCGGCTCCCTCTTTATCACCCGCAGCAACCCTTTGATACTTTCAATCATCCGTGACTGCTCGCGGATAAAAAGTTCCACCTCCGGGGCACCGTTATTTTTTACCCGGTGGCTACTGCTGGCCAGACGTTTAAATATCACCAGGAGCGAGACCACCGAAACAAAATAGGTCAGGGCGTCAATGTAGAACCCGGCGGTCCATACCGGCCTTATCCCCAGCCGCAGCCAGCCGCTCCAGTCAACAATTAAACCGCCGAGAATCATTCCCGCTACCGTCGCCAGCCGACCCACGATATTCATAAACGAATTTGCCCCCAGCACCTTCTCCTGCCCAACCAGATTCGGAATAATTGCCATCCGGGCGGTGTTAAAAAACAGCCCGAACAGAAATACCAGAAAGGCGATGGTATAGACCAGCACCAGCTGCCCGGTTGTCACCGCCAGCAGCGGTATTGCCAGCACCAGGAGCGTGCGCGCGCCATCACAGACCACCATCACCCGGCGCCGGTCCCAGCGGTCCACCAGAACCCCGGCAAGCGGACCGAACAGCACCGTTGGTAAAGCCACCACCACCGACAGATAGGATATCGCCCGCGCACTCTCCCAGCCAAACCGCTGGGCATAATAGGCGATCATCGCCAGCAGCGCCATATAGTCCAGTTTATCGCCGAAAAGGGAAAAAGCCTGGGCAATTGAAAACACCACAAACTCGGGAATCCGCAGCACCGGCAATAACTGACTTTTTTTCTCCGGCACAACCACAGAACCGGTATCCGCTATCGGCGTCTTACTCTCCATGATAAACCTGATGATACCTCGGCACCGGATAACGGGCAAGCAGTTCCTGATAAAAACTCTCTACCTGTCGGGCAACGCTTGCCCAAGAAAAATCCAGCGCCCGCTGTCTTCCCGCCGCACCCATCTTTTCTGCCCGCGCTCGGTCCTTTAAAATCCCAACAATTGCCCGTGCCAGTGCCGAAGGGTCCCGGGGGGGCACCAGAAAACCTTGAACTCCAGATTGTAACACCTGCCGATAGCCGGTGATGTCTGATGCCACTACCGGCCGACCGGTTGCCATCGCCTCCAAAAGAACAATCCCAAAACTCTCGTACCCGATCGCCGGCGAGCAGAACACATCACAACTCCGGTAGTACCGGGGACGGTCCTCGCTCGGCACCAACCCGGCCCAGTAGACATGCTTCTCCATCTCTTTGTCCAGATACCCTTTGTAGGCATAACCAAAAAGCCCGGTGCCAACAACCACCAGCTGGACATCGGGAACCTCCCGCACAATCTCCGGTAATGCCATAAGCAAATACTTCAACCCCTTGCGCGGCTCAAACCGCCCCAGAAAGAGAATCTTCGGGCGACCATTTGCCAGCTCCGGAATCGGCGCCACATCCGGTCGGAAAAAATTAACGTCCACACCGTTAGGAATAATTCGATAATCACCAGGAAAATACTTAGCGGTAGATACGCGCGCCGCCTCAGAAACCGCCACCAGCCCGTGAATCCTTCGGAAATACGGCAACAGCAGGGAACGGGCAAGTGCGTATCCGATACTCTTATCGTGACTGGCGTGAAAGGTAAACACATTTATCACCCGGGAAACCTGCAGTGCTACCAGGGGCAACGTTGGTGCCAGCGAGCCATGGAGGTGGACAACGTTAAACCGCTCCGTTTCAAAAAACCGCTTCACCCGGGCAAAGGGGCGAATTGCCACCGGCAACCGGGCAAAAGACTTGTTGGAACGAATCACCAGCCCCCGGCCAACCCGGAATACCTGGTCCTCATCGGGCACCCGATCCAGACAAGCAAGGGTCCTGCCGCCCACTTTGGTGGTGAGTATTTTTACCGTATGACCCCGGTGACGTAATTCCACCGCCAGGTGGTGAATATGCTCGGCGATACCCCCGATATAGGGATAGTAATTATCCGAGACCATACAGATGCGCATCGGTATCCTTTCGGTTACCGTCGCTGGCGGGAAAACTCCTCAAGCCCGGCACCCAGCACCCGCACCGCCCGCACCAGGTCCTCGCACTTCAGAACGTAGGCGATGCGAACCTCGTCTTTACCCTTACCCGGGGTCAGATAAAAACCATTTGCCGGTGCCAGCATCACCGTCTCATTGTTTAACTGGAAATCATTCAAAAGAAATATCGCAAACTCCTCGGCATCCGCCACCGGCAACTGGGCAATCAGATAAAAAGCCCCCTGGGGCTTCAGAAACTTAACCCCGGGAATCTTGGCCAGCTCTTCACAGAGCACATCTCGGCGCTGACGATACTCCAGCCGCACCGCTTCAAAATAGGCGTCGGGAATATCTATCGCCCCCTGTGCTGCGAGCTGATCCACCGTCGGTGGGCAAAGCCGGGCCTGCCCGAACTTCAGCATCGTCGCCATAAACTCCGCATTGCGGCTCACCACACAGCCAATTCGGGCCCCACAGGCGCTATACCGCTTGGAAATGGAATCCACCATAATCGCCCGGTCGTCAACCCCATTGAGATTTAACACACTCAACGGCTTCACCCCCTCGTCATAGACAAACTCCCGATAAACCTCGTCGCTGATAAGATACAGATTGTACTCCAGTGCCAGCGCGCGCAGTAGTTCCATCTCTTCCCGGGTATAAACTACACCGGTGGGGTTGCCGGGGTTGGAAAAAATTATCGCCCGTGTCCGGGGAGTAATTAATTTAACAAACTCCTCCTGAGGGGGAAGGGCAAAACCGTTTTCCCGCCGGGTAAGAATCGGCACCAATTTTACACCCGCCATCACCGCAAAACCGGCGTAGTTGGTGTAAAACGGCTCCGGTACAATCACCTCATCTCCCGCATCTGCCACCCCCTGCAGGGCAAAGGCGATCGCCTCACTGCCTCCGGTGGTAACCAGAATATTTTCAGCACCAACATCAATCCCGACCCGACGGTAATATTTAACCAGCGTCGCAATATAACTCTTTAACCCAGCAGAATGACCATAATCCAAAACTTTAATGTCTACATTCCGGTACCCGGACATTATCTCCGCAGGTGTCTCAATATCCGGTTGCCCAATATTAAGATGATAAACCTTCACCCCTCGTGCCTTTGCCCTTTCCGCATAAGGCACCAGACGCCGGATAGGTGAGGCGGGCATCAACCGCGCCCGTTCTGAAAGCCGCAAAGCGTCCATCGTCTTCTCCCTTCTTCACAACAATATTCGCTCAACCTCACTCTGGCTCACCGGTCCCACCACACCCGCATAGAATCGGTCTTCGCCCAACAAATCGTCAATCAATTGCTCTACCTCCTCCCGACTCAGCCGGTTATACGCCGCCAGTACCTCCTCAACGCTCAACACCCGACCAAGAATTAAATAACTCCGCGCCAGCCGCAACATCCGGCTAATGGAACTCTCCAATCCCAATACCACCGCGCTCTTCACCATTGTCCGCGCCCGTTCAAACTCCTCATTGCCGATCCGCTCCTGACGCAGACGGGCGAGTTCCTCTCTTAACACCGCCACACACCGCGCCATTTTCGAACCCTCGGCGATAAAATAAATCCCCAGTACCCCCGAGTCCTCGTAAAGTTCGGTAAAACTACCTATTGAATATACCAAACCCTCCTCCTCACGCAAGCGCTGAAACAGCCTGGACGAAACCCCACCGCCCAGAAGTGCATTTAACACCGAAAGGGCATAGCGCCGCTGGTCGGTATAGGAAAAAGCCGGTCGGGCAAGACAGACATACACCTGAGAAATCTCCTTTCGGGTATGCGACAACCCCCGAAACCGCTCCCGCCGTACCGGCGGCTGGCTGCCAGATGTACGGCCATCCTTCGGAGCATACCGGGCCAGCATCGCCATCAACCGCTCGTGCTCAATATCCCCTACCGCGACGGCACACCCAGCACCATAATGCACCTGATAGAACCGGCGCAGATCATCGCTCGTAATTCCGGCGATGGAATTGGTTGTCCCGATTACCGGCCTCCCCAGCGGACTCTCCCCGTAAATTGCCTCAAAAAGCAGGTTGATTGCGCAGGATTCCGGGTCCTCCTCACTGCTCCTAATCTCCTCCTGCACCACCTGTTTTTCCTTGACTAATTCCGCCTCCCGGAATGCCGGTGCGCTCAAAATCTCCACCAGCAGCTGGGTCACCGGCTCCACCTGCTCCGCCGGCACCCGTCCGTAAAAACAGGTTCCCTCCTTATCGGTAAACCCGTTCAACTCGGCACCGTGTGTTTCTGCCGCCACATTTATCGCCTTGGCGTCCAGCCGCTCGGTCCCTTTAAAAATCATATGCTCAATCAGATGGGCGGTCCCCTCCTGTCCTGGTGGATCATCCCGGCTCCCCAGCCGATAGGCAAACCCCAGTGCTATTGACCGGGAATAGGGCAACCGCTCGGAAATAACAAAAAGGCCACCCGGATGGCGGGTGGCCTGAAGAACCTCTCCTCCAGAACGTACGGAATTGTCTACCGGTAGCACATCAAAATTCATTTACCCGCTGCACTTCTCTCCGGCACCTCTTTAGCGTCGGCCCCGGTGCCCCTGGTCCCGCTTGTGCCGAACAGCTGATGAGGGACGACCGCGCCGTTCTGCTCTACCCGAATCGCCGGAAGCAGGTATTTCTCCCCGCTCCTCCATCGCCTTGCGCCGGGAAAGGTTTATTCTGCCCTGATCGTCAATCTCCACCACCTTCACCCAGACCTTATCGCCCACCTTAACCGCATCGGTAACCTGTTGATATCGCTCCGGACCAAGCTGGGAGATGTGAATCATCCCCTCCTTACCGGGAAGAATCTCCACAAATGCGCCAAAACTCATAATCCGGGTTACCGTCCCCAAGTAAACCTTGCCCACCTCCACCTCAGCCACCAAAGACTCCACCCACTCTTTTGCCCTCTGCAAACTCTCCGGATTGGTTGCCGCGATGGTTACCGTTCCGTCATCCTCAATGTCAATTGTTGCTCCAGTCTGGTCAATAATCTTGCGAATTGTCTTGCCTCCCGGTCCGATTACGGTTCCAATTTTGTCTTTGGCAATCACGAGAGAAACAATGCGCGGGGCATAACGGGAAATCTCCGGTCGCGGTCGGTCCAGAACCGCGTTCATCACCTCCAGCACCTTCATCCGGGCAGCGGTTGCCTGCTCCATCGCCTGATGAAGAATCGGATACGGCACCCCGGGCAGTTTCAGATCCAGCTGAATGGCGGTAATGCCGTCTTTGGTACCCGCCACCTTGAAGTCCATATCACCGTAATGATCCTCGTCGCCGATAATATCGGTGAGCACCTGGTAACACTCCCCTTCCTTCACCAGCCCCATCGCAATTCCCGCCACCGCCGTCTTGACCGGAACACCCGCGTCCATCATTGAAAGGGAACCCGAACAGACTGATGCCATAGAGGAACTGCCATTGGACTCCAGGATATCCGAAACAATTCTTATCGTATAAGGAAAATCCGCCTCTTTAGGCACAACCGCGGCAAGCGCCCGCTCGGCCAGATCACCGTGTCCGATTTCCCGTCGTCCCGGTCCCCTTAACATCCGCACCTCACCGACCGAAAACGGAGGAAAATTATAGTGCAGCATAAATGACTTCTTTTCCTCTATCGCCAACTCCACGTCGTCAACGATCTGCTCATCCGATTTTGTCCCCAGCGTCGTTGTTGCCAGCGATTGCGTCTGTCCCCGGGTGAACAGAGCCGAACCGTGGGCCCGCGGCAGGACACCAACTGAACACTCAATTGGTCGCAATTCGTCAAGTTTCCTGTTGTCTAACCGCTCCCCCTTCTCCAGAATCCGGCGCCGTACATCCTGACCGATAATCTCCTCCACAACCGCCTGAATCGCCCCTTCGGCATCAGGGAATTTATCTTCCAGTTCTTGCACCACCACCCGCATCAGTTCGGCGCGGGCGATACTCCGCGCTCGCTTGTCTTTAATGTCGTTGGTTGCCACCGCCCGGTCGGTCGCCCGCTGAATCACCTCCTGCCGCAACTCCTCCGGAACAAGCGGTTCATCAACCCTTATCTTCGGTTTGCCGACCACCGCCTGTAACTCCTTCTGTAACTCAATCGTCTTCCTGATTATCGGCCGTGCCAGTTCGTATGCCCGGTCAATGTCGGCAATTGATACCTCCCGCGCCTGCCCGGCAATGGTCATAAGCAAGTCGCCCTCAATGCCGACAAAAATCATTGACATCTCCGCATCATCCAGCTGGCCCATCGGAGGGTTGGGAATCAACTGCCCGTTAATCTTGCCTATCCGGCAGGCACCAATTGGCCCCAAAAACGGGATTTCCGATACGGTCAGCGCCGCCGATGCGGCAATCAAACTCAGAAACTCGCTTTCATTCTCCATATCAGTAGAAAGGAGATAGGCGATAATCTGGGTTTCGTTCCGAAAATTGGCCGGGAAAAGCGGCCTTATCGGCCGGTCAATGAGCCGGCAGGTTAAGGTTTCTTTGTCCCGGGGTTTGCCCTCCCGCTTGAAAAATCCCCCCGGAATCTTACCGGCGGCATAAGCCAGTTCCCGGTAATCAACCACAAGGGGGAAAAAGTCCTGATATCCTTCCAGTGGTTCCTTCTGATAAACGGCACTTGCCAGAACCACCGAATCGCCATAACGCACCAACACCCCACCATCCGCCTGGCGGGCAACGCGACCAACTTCTAATGATAAGGTCCGGCCGCAGACCTCAGTCTCGACGCGGAACATCACTTAACCCCGCAAACCAAGACTGCTAACAATTTTTTCGTAACGGTCAGCGTGATGCTTTGCCAGATACTGCAGGTGCCGACGTCTCTCGTTAACCAGTTTTATCAATCCGCGCCGAGAGTGCTTATCCTTTTTATGAATTTTGAGATGTTCGGTCAGGAGATTAATCCTCTCGGTCAGGATCGCAATCTGAACGTCAGGCGACCCGGTATCCTTTTCGTGCAACTGAAAGTTATGCACCAGTTTTTTCTTTTGTTCTTTCTTTAATGCCATTTTTTCCTCTTTTAAATAAAATAACCAAATCCCTGCCTATGTCAACAAATAGCAATTACCCCCTCCCCATCCCATTTCCGGGTAAGGACCCGGTGAACCGGAAAATCGGGCCGGGAAAACAGCGCCGCCGAGGGCAAACCTTATCCCGGTCCGGAAATATCCGCAACCACAAAATATTCAACGCGCGGCGTTTGCGCTACCCCGGAACCGGGGTTTACTGATTTCTCTTGCCACCCCGGTAATTTTTTATAAAATAAGGCAATGAGTGGCGCAGAGATGTCACACCAGCAATCGGCAAACCATCAAGAAAAAACAACTGCCGGCATCACCCGGCAGTTGTTTAACGAGGCACTTGCCGCCTTTTACCGCGAGAATGACGAAACCGCCTTAGAACTGTTTCTTGGTATTCTGGAAACCACTCCCGAAAATCTCCGCTGTCACTACCTTGCCGCCCTTTGTGCCCATAACCTCGCCGACGAAGAAACCATTACCGAGATTCGGCGCTCGGCCCGTCGTCTCAACCCCCGTCATCCCTACACCATCGGCTGCGAAGCGGTGGCGGCACTCTTTTTTGCCAACTATGAACGCGCCGAACATCTGTTCTTGTTAGCGCTCCATTCCCTGCCCGACGACATTGACCTCAATATTGGCCTGGGCATCCTCTACGAACAGATGGGCGCCGAGGAAAAGAGCGCCGAGGTCTACCGCCGGGTCCTGGAACTGACACCGGACAACATCCGGGCGCGGATCTCGCTCGGCATCTCCTATGCGCTGAGTGGCGAGTATGCCAGCGCCTTTGCCGAATACCAGTACGCGAAAAAACTTGACCCGGCAGTGGAAAACCCGCACCAGCACCTCGGTCGGGACTATTACACCGATGGCCTTGTAAGCGAAGCCGCCGAGGAGTTTATCCAGGCGATTGCCGAGGAACCCGACCAGCCGGCCGCCTACTTTTATCTAATGGACTGCTACAAACGGATCGGTGCGATTGATGACGCCCTGGACATCTACGAACTAATCCGCGAGCGTTTTGATGACCAACCGGAGATCACCAGCCGGCTCTTTGAACACTTCCGGATGTTTCCCGAGGCAATCCCGCCGCTGGAGCGCCTCGTGAAAAATTCCCCCCACAACCCGGAGCTCCTCCTCCGTCTGAGCCAGGCCTATCAGGAAACCGGAAGAATTGACGAAGCGATCGCAACCCTGAAAAAAGCCCTTGCCCACGAACCAGAGGAAGCGGCACTCTGGACGATGCTCGCCCGGCTTTTTTACCAGCGTCAGGAGTACCAGGAGGCGGTGGCGGCGGCCGAGCGGGCGGTCCAGCTCAACCCCCAAGAACAGGACGCCTATGCCCTGCTCGCCGATGCCCTGCTGTTTCTCGGTCGGGTTGAGCAGGCAGAAAAGGCGGCCAAGGAACTGGAAATTGTCCGCAACCGGGCCTGGCAGCGCTATCAACAGAAATTCTCCGGCGAGGAAGACGAGCCGGCAGACTGATTATTACCCGCGCCGACTGGTCAATATTCAGATGCACAATTTGACACCTGACCGCTGTTGCTTAACATTCTTTGCCGATGAACAACGGCTCTCATTCGCTGGCTGAATACCGGGGCCGGGTCTGGGCGGAAATTGACCTTGATGCCCTACGCCACAATATTAACGAGGTGCGCCACGAGATCGGCAACCGCCGTCTCCTCTTCGCCATCAAGGCAGACGCCTATGGTCACGGCCTGCGCGAAATTGCCGCCGCCAGTTACGGTCTGGTGGACGCCTATGGCGTCGCCAGCGTAGAAGAAGGGGTCAACTGCCGCCGCGCCGGAGTAAATGACACGCCGGTGCTGGTACTCTCCCCGACCCCGTCCGAGGCAATCCCGGAACTTTTTGAGCATCACCTTACTCCAACCGTCACGGAAATGGAATTTGCCCGCCAGCTCTCCCAGGAGGCGCAACGCCGGCAAACCGAAATGCCGGTTCACATTGAAGTGGATACCGGTATGGGCAGAACCGGCGTCAGCATCAATGAGGCGCTAACATTCATCCTGGAACTCACCCGCCTTCCCGGCATCCGGATTGCCGGTATTTTCACTCACTTCCCCGCTGCCGACACCGATATCAACTTCACCCGGCAGCAGGTTACCGAATACAACCACCTCCTGGAACAACTGGCAGAAAACGGTATCAAGGACTTCTCCCGCCACGCGGCAAACTCGGCCGGCTGTCTGAACATCCCGGAGGCGCACCTGGATATGGTCCGGCCGGGACTGATGCTTTACGGCATTATGCCCCTGAGTTACCACTTTGGACACCGCCGATCCGGGCTTCGGCTCCAGCCGGTGATGAGCCTCCGTTCCCGAATCGTCAACATCCGGAACTTTCCCGCCGGCACCTCAATCAGTTACGAACGCTCTTACTTTACCACCCGCCCCTCCCGCATCGCGGTTATATCAGTCGGTTACGGTGACGGCTATCCCCACTCCCTTACGAACAAGGGCTATGCGTTAATTCACGGCAAGAAGGCACCCGTGGTCGGCAGCGTCTCAATGGACTTAACGATGCTTGATATCACCGACATCCCTGAAGCAAAACTGGGTGACACTGTAACTCTACTGGGGGCTGCCGATGGCAAGAAAATCTGTGCCAACGAACTGGCGCTACTTGCCGGCACCATACCCTATGAAATCATCTGCCGGGTCAGTCCCCGGGTTCCCCGGCTTTATTTCCAGGGGGGTGAGGTAGTTCAGGTAAAAACCCTCCTCCACCACTATGAGTGAAGAAAGACGTCCGGCAGAATCGCCAGAAATACCCGCCTCGCTAACCACCCTCATCCTGAACATCGCCGCCACCGCGCTTGCCTACCTGGGTCACCAGCTCACCCCGAACGGCCCGCAACCGGAGGTCAACCCCACCTTAGCCCGCCACGCCATTGATACCCTGGAGGTGCTTAAAACCAAGACCGAAGGCAATCGCACCGAGGAGGAAACCCGGCTTCTTGATGAACTCCTGACCCAGCTGCGCCTTGCCTACCTTACCGCTGGCAACAAACCCGGCGGCAAACCTTGACCGGCGACAAAAGATATTTATAATCCGCTCAAGGATAAATTATGCCTAAAAGAACATATCAACCATCAAATATTAGGCGCAAACGCACGCATGGCTTTCGCGCCCGTATGAAAAAGGTCGGTGGCAGGCGGATCCTCTCCGCTCGCCGGCGCAAGGGTCGCCATCGTCTGACCGTATGAACGAGTGGGTGCCCGAGAAACACAGAAAGTCTTATGCGCGAGAGCCTGAAGCGAAAGGAGATTATCCGACAGCGCCGCAACATTGCGGCCATCCTCCGCTCGGACCAGCGGGTTAAGGCCGCCATCCTGAGCCTGCGCTTTCAGGCCCTGCCCCCCCCGGAAAACAGTTTACATCTGCCCCCCCGCCGGGTGGCGTTTATTATCACCTCCCGGATTAAAGGGGCGGTGGTGCGCAACCGGCTGAAGCGCCGGCTCCGGGAAATCTTTCGCCGTCACAAAGACTGGTTTCCAACCGGTTTTGATTACCTCTTCATCGTACCGGCAGCCGCCGCCGAAATGGACTTCGCCCGGCTTCAGGAAGATATGAAAACCCTTGCCGAAAGGATGAAAAGTGCTTACCCCGCTACTTAAACTGGTGATCCGGCTTTATCAGTGGACCCTGGGCACGGTGCTCCCCAACTCCTGCCGTTTCTCTCCCACCTGTTCCGAATACGCCCTTACTGCCATCACCCGTTACGGACCGGCCCGCGGCTCGCTTCTCGCCCTAAAAAGGGTCCTGCGCTGCAACCCGTTCTTCCCTGGTGGTTATGACCCGGTCCCGGACCAGGAAAAAGGCAAAAGGAGTCAACCTTGAACGACAATACAAGAATGATAATTGGCTTTGCCATTATTCTGGTAATTTTAATCCTCTGGCAGATGCTTATGCCCCAGCGCCGACCGGCCACTCCGGCACCCACCGC
Organism: uncultured bacterium; assembly: GCA_964412225.1. GTDB lineage: Bacteria > Hydrothermota > Tepidihabitantia > Tepidihabitantales > Tepidihabitantaceae > CAYPNB01. Next base: position 14,788 of record CAYPNB010000014.1, read on the forward strand.
TCCGCCAACCCCGGTCGCCGAATCCACCCCGGCTCCCGAAACCACCATCACCAAACCGTCAGCACCGGTCATCGCCCCGCCGATTCCAGAAACAACCGCAGTTCTGGACAACGAACTCATCACCGTGACGATAACCAGCCGGGGCAGCGGACTCAAATCCTGCTATCTCAAACCCTACCGGGTCCAGCTGGTCCCCGAAGGCAAAACAATTTTAGGTCTGTCAGAACTGAGTGCGGTCCCTCCCACCGGGTTGGCACAGAATGACACCGCGGTCACATTCACCTATAACCTGCCCTCTGGCCCGGTCCAGACCACCTGGGTTATCGGTAAAGACTATACGCTCAACTTTCTTATCAACCCGCCGGCGCCCAGCGCCATTTTTACCTTTGACGGTAGTGCCGGCATCCCAGTAACCGAGTCCGAAGTCAAGGAGGACCTCGCCAACTTCCATTTCTATGCCCGGCATCAGGGCAAAGTCCATCAGATTGCCACCAGCACCCTGAAGAAAAAGACCTTTACCACCAGTGCCGACTGGGTGGGGGTAAAATCTAAATACTTCCTGCTCGCTTTAATCAATCAACAGGGTAGTTTTGACTCCGCCCGCGCCGAGGCGTTGCCGGACGGCAGGATCGGCTTCGTCGCACCCGCGGCAGTAGCCGATTCCGGACGGTTTCTGGTTTACGCCGGTCCAATTGAATACAACCGTTTGCGCAAATTTCATCTCGGACTGGAAAACGTTGTCAGCCTTGGCTGGTTAAAACCAATCGCCCTCGGCATCCTCTACCTCCTCCGCCTGTTCTATCAACTGATCCACAACTGGGGGGTGGCGATTATCCTCTTCTCCTTCCTGATGAAACTGGTCTTTTATCCCCTCTCCCGGACCCAGACCAAACAGATGCGCCAGATCCAACTCCTCCAGCCCAAAATTGAGGAACTGAAAAAGAAATACAAAAATGACCCCCAGACCCTTAATCAGGAAACAATGCGCCTCTATCAACTCTACCGGGTAAACCCGCTCTCCGGCTGTCTACCGCTCCTGCTCCAGATGCCGGTGTTCTTTGCCCTCTACGCGGTACTGCGCAACTTCATTGAACTCCGCGGGGCGCGCTTTATCCTCTGGCTCAAAGACCTATCCCAGCCTGACACCCTGTTCGGTCACATCCCGCCAGGGGTCCCGCTCCTGGGCGGGTTTGCCATCGGTCTGCTCCCGATACTCATGGGGGTCTCATTCATCGCCCAAAACCTTATCACCACCACCGACCGCCGCAACTGGGCGATGACGCTCATCTTTCCGCTATTCATCACTGCAATCTTTCTCAACCTTTCCAGCGGATTGCAGTTATACTGGTTCATCTATAACATCCTCTCGATTCTGGAGAGTCTAATCGCAACCAAAGGAGGTAAACTATGGCCGAAAATCAACAAACTCCGGACAGCGGCCAGGAGTTAAACCCGCCGTCCGCTGAAGTTGCTGAAATCATAACGGTAATTAAAAACATTCTCGGTTATATCGGCATCCGCGCCAAAGTAAATGTAACCCGGGACGCCGAGGGCTACCTTGCCGACATCAAAACCAAACGCTCGGGCGCGGTGCTCATCGGCAGGCGGGGCGCAACGCTTAAAGCGCTCCAGCACCTGGTCCGGACAATTGTGCGCCGGCAGTTCCCCGAACTGCCCCCGGTTGTGGTTGATGTCGCCGGTTACCGGCAGCGCCGGGACAACTTCCTGCGCAAAAAGGCACTCGCCATCGCCAAAATCGTCACCGAAACAAAACGGGAAATGGCGGTGGACTTCCTCTCTGAAAAGGAGATGGCGGTGGTCCAGGATGCCCTAAAAGATATGCCCGAAGTCCGGGTCTATGCGGTTGGCACCGGCTCCCGGCGGAACGTGGTAATCGCCCCCACTCGTCCGGGAACAGCAACCGGTTGATGAACTCGGTCACCATTGTTGCACCGGCAACCCCGGTCGGAATCGGCGCTCTGGCGGTGGTGCGGATCAGCGGTCCCCGCACTATCATCGTGCTTGACCGCCTATTACCCGGCGCGAACATCCGGCGCCAGCCCAGCCATACCCTCAAACTCTGCTGGCTGAAAGACGAAAAGGGACAACCAGTTGACCAGGTGATGGTGGCGCTTTTCCGCGCTCCCCGCTCCTATACCGGCGAGGACATGGCCGAAATCACCTGCCACGGTGGCCCGCTGATTGTAGACCGAATTGTCGCCCTCTGCCGGCGGCAGGGCTGCCGTCTTGCCGAACCTGGAGAGTTCACCCGGCGGGCGGTCCTCGCGGGCAAACTCACCCTCTCGCAGGCCGAGGCACTTCCCGGTATCATCGCCGCCCGCACCGACCAGGCGCACCGCCTGGCGATCGCCGCCTATCAGGGCGCGACCAGCCGTTTTGTCCGGGAAATCAGCCAAAAACTCCAGGACCTTTATACCCGCGCCGAGTATCTGCTCGGTTTTGACGAAAACGACAACCCCGACCTCAACCGGCTCCGCCGTCAGACCCGGACCGTCATTACCCTGCTGAACCGGGCGATAAAACAGTCCGGGCGCAACCGATTTCTTTTTGAACCGGCCCGGGTGGCAATAATCGGCAGACCCAACGTCGGTAAATCCAGCCTCTTCAACCGGCTCCTTGAAGAAGAACGGGCAATCACCAGTCCGATCCCCGGCACCACCCGCGACCGGATTGAAGCAACCACCGCCATCAACGGTGTCCTCATCACCCTGATTGACACCTGTGGTTTTGACCCGAAAAGCAAACACCCGCTCACCTGCCAGGGCACAAGGCAAACCGAGCGGGCGGTAACTGATGCCGACCTATTACTCGTGATGTTTGATGGCTCCCGGCCAATCCAGACGCAGGACCGGGCAATACTTGCCTGGACCGAAAAAAAGCCTAAAATTTATATTATCAACAAAAGTGACCTTGCCCGGCGTTTTCCCGTCTCCGCGCTTAACTCCCCGGCAATTAACTTATCCTGTAAAACCGGCACCAACATCAACCGTCTCCGTCAGGCGATCAAGAACCACCTCGCCCCCCTTCCCAACCGCTACCCGACCACCAGCCAGCGCCAGCTGACCGCACTGCAGGAATGCCGCGCTGCGCTCCAGGCAAGTCTAAACACCCCGGACCTGGAAACCGCCGCTGCCGAAATCCAGACCGCTCTAACCGCGCTGGCGACAATTGACAAACCCATGACCACCGAAGAACTCCTGGACCGGGTATTTGCCCGATTCTGTGTTGGCAAATGATTAAAGACCTGCTCATCTGGGTGGTGGACACAAAAAACCTCCAGCCCGCGGTCCGCTGGACTTTAGACCTCGCCCGCGCCCTTACCGCCCGGGTGTATGCGGTTTACATCCTTCCCGAGGGCACCGCGAAAAGAAAAGGAAACCGTCAATCCGGCTCGGAACCGGAAGAAAAGGCCTGGGAACTGCTCTATGAAGTAGAAGACGAGGCGTTTGAGCAAAACGTCCGGATTTCCCTCCTTATGGAAAACGGCGACCCGCTCACCCGCCTCTGTGAACTGATTAACATCTACAAAGTGGACCTGGTCGTGGCAGGTGCCGACTGCCCTTTACCGGCAGAAGAACTAATTCGGCACTCACCCCGGCCAGTGGTTTTCGTCCACAACTACAAGGAGGAGTAATGCTCAAAAAGGTCTCCGAACTTCTTCCCCGCACCGCCGTAATCCTGGAGTTAAAATCCCGGGAGAAAAAGACGGTGATTGAAGAACTAACCGCACCGCTTATCGCCGCTGGTTTCATTAACGACAAAGAACAGTTTATCAGCGCTATCCTGCGCCGGGAAAACCTGGAAAGCACCGGCATCGGCTTTGGCGTCGCCATTCCTCACGCTCGCACCGATGCGGTAACCACCGCCGTCCTCGCCTTCGGCCGCTCCGATACCGGCGTTGACTTCAACAGCCTGGACGGCAAACTCTCCCATCTGATATTCCTCATCGCCGCCCCGGAAACCCAGAAACGGGAGTACATCTGGACCCTGGCAAAACTCTCCAGCCTCCTGCGTCGGGAAGAGGTCCGGACCGGTCTCTTATCCGCCCAGACCCCGGAAGAGGTTTATAAAACAATTGAACAGTATGAACGCTACTGACCCGCCCGGTTAAAAACCAGATGGCCGCCCGCTACACCATCCCCCGCTGCCGCCGGTTAATCGGGGAAAAATTCCGCCAACTCGGGATCAACCTCCTCCCGGGTGAGATTCGCAGCGGTGAACCCGGCATTGATGCCGACCTCGCCATACCCGTATTCCGGCTGGCAAAAGAGTTGCAGAAAAACCCGGTTGAACTCGCCCGGTCAATCGCCGCCCAACTGGACCTACCTCCACCCCTGTTTACCACGGTCCAGGCGGTAAACGGCTATATCAACATCAAACTATCACCACCTGAATTTGCCCGCCAGGTATTTGCCGACTACACCGCCTCGCCCGCAGACTACGGTGCGGAAACCATCGGCGCGGGCAAAACCATCGTCATCGACTACTCATCGCCCAACATTGCCAAGCCATTCTCAGTAGGTCATCTCCGCTCCACCATCATCGGTCAGGCGCTAAAAAACATCTTTACCTTTATCGGCTACCGGGTAATCGGCGACAACCACCTCGGCGACTGGGGCACCCAGTTCGGCAAACTCCTCTGTGCCTTTGAACTCTGGGGTGACGAACAAAAACTCCAGGAAAACCCCACCGCCCACCTCCTGGACCTCTACGTCCGATTCCACGAAACGGCAAAAAACGACCCCACCCTTGAAACCCAGGCACGGGACTGGTTCCGCCGCCTGGAAACCGGCGACCCAATCGCCCGCAACCGCTGGCAACAGTTTGTCCGGTTAAGCCGGTCCGAGTTTGAGCGCATCTACCAACTCCTCGGCATCAAATTTGATGTCACCCTCGGCGAAAGTTTCTATGCCAACCGGGTGGAACAGGTGATCCAAGAGGCGCTCCAGAAAGGGGTTGCCCGCAGAGAAATCCCGCCGGCTGGCACCACCCAGGAAGAAATTGAAGAAACCGAACCGGTGGTCCTCATCCCCCTGGACCGGTTGGGCATCAAAGTCCCGCTTATTCTCCAGAAATCGGACGGCACCAGCCTCTATGCCACCCGGGAAATCGCCACCGCCGAATATCGCATCCAGACCTGGCAACCGGAAAAAATCCTTTATGTCGTTGGCAACGAACAGGAGTTCTACTTCCGCCAGTTCAGCGCCGCGCTCCATCTCCTCGGCATCACCACCCCCTGCATCCACATCAACTTTGGCCTCATCCGCCTGCCCGCGGGCCGCCTTTCCACCCGTGCCGGCAGGGTAATTCTCCTGGAAGAAGTAATCAAAGAGGCGATTGCAAGGGCAAAGGCGGTGCTGACCAGCCGGGACCTCACCCCGGAAGAAAAAGAAGAAATTGCCCGCAAGGTCGGCATCGGTGCCATCAAATACGCCGACCTCTCCCAGAACCGTATCAAAGAGGTGGTCTTTGACTGGAACCGGATGCTCTCTCTGGACGGCGACTCTGCCCCCTACCTCCAATATGCCTACACCCGCACCCGCGCCATCCTCCGCAAAGCAGAAGACCTCAACCCCGCCACCGCCGACCCTGCCCTGCTCACCGCACCCGAAGAACAAACCCTCATTATGCACATCGCCCGCTTTCCAGAAACGGTCCTGGCTGCGGCTGAACACTACGAACCCCACCGCATCGCCAACTGCCTGTACCGGCTTGCCCAGGACTTCTCGCTCTTCTACGACCGCCTGCCGGTGCTCAAAGCCGAAACCCCACAACTCCGCACCAGCCGGCTCGCCCTCGTGGAGATGACCGGCACGGTGATAAAAATCGGGCTCGGACTTCTGGGCATTGAGGTGATGGAACGGATGTAAACCATCCGCAACAGCCTGCCAAAACTACCACACAGACAATAACAGAAAAAACCACCAGAAACAGCCGGAATAAAAACTATCAAACAACCCGGGGGACTACTCCGGGGGTGGGGTCTTAAAAACCGCTGAAGTTTTATAACATCAGGGACATCAAACACTTAATCAACCAGAACCGCTCCGGGATTTTTCTACTTATAAGTAGAAAACCAACCCCTTAAATATCCTAAGGTAGCAATCGGGTCCGCAGTGAAAGGCATTGACTTAAATAAAATGAGGAATCTGGGGCTATGCCTCTTGTTATTTTAGTGGCATATCACTCCGGTTAAAACCGTTTGTCTGTTATCGGTAGTCTAATAGTTATGCGCCGGGTTTATTTTGACCATGCCGCAGCAACGCCCCTGCTGCCCGATGCTTATGATTCAATGCTGCCGTTCCTTAAAGAGGAGTTTGGCAATCCGCAGAGCATTCACCGGCTGGGCGCCTCCGCCCGCACCGCCTTAACAAAGGCACGGGAAGAGGTTGCCCTGCTGATTAACGCCGAGCCCGGTTCAATTGTCTTTACCGCTTCCGCATCCGAGAGTAACAACCTTGCCATCAAGGGTCTTGCCGGAGCAAACCGTACCCGGGGCAATCACATCGTCATATCGGCAATTGAGCATATTTCGGTAATTGAGCCGGTGAAAAGGCTGAAAAAGCAGGGGTTTGATTTCTCCTTTGTGCCGGTTGACCGCTACGGAATGGTCAATCCCGAGGAACTGGCGCGGGCGATCCGCCCCGAAACAGTTCTGGTATCAATTATGCATGCCAATTACGAAATCGGCACGATTGAGCCGCTTGCGGAACTGGTGCGCATCGCCCACGAAAAGGGGGTGCCGGTTCATTCTGACGGCACCGCGGCAATAGGCAGAATCCCGGTTGATGTGCGGGCATTAGATGTTGACGCCTACTCATTTTCTGCCCAGTCTTTTTACGGACCAAAGGGCGCCGCGGTTCTCTATCTGAAGCCCGGGACCAGAATTCTGCCCATAATTGAAGGCGGAATCCAGGAGCAGGGGCGCCGGGCGGGCACCGAGAACGTACCCGCGATTGTCGGCATGGGCACCGCGGCAAAGGTCTGCCGGGAGAAACTGCCCGAATGGTCGGCACGGCTCAAAGAACTGAGCAACCGGCTGACCGATGAGTTACCCGCACTGATCCCGCACCTGGTGTTCACCGGTCATCCCCAAAAGCGACTGCCAGGGGTGGTCAGTTTCTGCGTTGAGTTTGTTGAGGGCGAGGCGCTGCTTTTATTTCTGGACGACGAGGGCATCGCTGCCGCCTCTGGCTCGGCCTGCACCGCCCGGTCGCTCAAGGCATCCCATGTGCTCCTTGCCATCGGTCTGCCCCATGCGATCGCCCAGTCATCGCTTTTGCTCACGCTCGGCAAGGACAATACCCCGGAGGATGTTGACCACTTCCTTGACCGGCTGCCGCCGATTGTGGAGCGGTTGCGCGCCCTGTCGCCCCTTTATGCCCGCTACCTCAAAGGCGAGGACCCCTATGCGGTCAAAACTGGACAGGAGCACGAACACGAGGAAAATAATAAGGAGTCCTGATATGTATTCAGAAAAGGTAATGGAACATTTCCGCAATCCCCGCAACGTTGGGGAGATTGAAAACCCGGACGGCGTTGGCGAAGTGGGCAACCCGGTCTGTGGCGATATGATGACCTTTTACATTAAAGTGAAGGACGGTATTCTGACCGACGTCAAGTTTAAGACCTTTGGCTGTGGCGCCGCAATCGCGGTGTCTTCAATGGTCAGCGAGATGGCAAAGGGCAAAACAATTGAAGAGGCGCTCAAGATTACAAACGAACAGGTGGCAAAAGAACTGGGCGGACTGCCACCGAACAAACTCCACTGCTCCAACCTCGGCGCCGATGCCCTGCACGCCGCGATCAAAGACTATCTGGAAAAACGGGCAGCGGCAAAGGTAGAAAAAACCGCCTGTCAATGCCCTTACTGTAATGAACCGGTGCCCGCCGGCGCCTCCTTCTGCCAGCCCTGTGACGCAAAAATTACCCTTTGCCCGAACTGTCAGAAACCCCTGCCCCGCGGCGAGTCAAAAAAGTGTCCGGAATGCGGCACCGAGATTAAATAATTAAAAAAGGAGAAAAAAATGAACTTCACCAGAGTTAGCGGAACCAACAATAAGCACCGGGTAACCGTGTTCGCCCTTTCCACCTGCGGCTGGTGCCGGCGCACAAAAGAACTGCTCAATGCCCATAACATTGAGTATGAGTACATTGATGTTGACCTGTGTACCGGCGAGGAACGGGAACAGGTAATAAACCGGGTCCAAGAACTTAACCCCCGCACCTCATTCCCGACAATTCAGATTGACGACCAGGTGGTGATTGGCTTTGATGAAGAAAAGATAAAACAACTGCTCAATATCTGATATGGAGGAACCGTTCTCGCCCGAAGTCCTAGACCTCTACGAACAACTTAAAAAAGAGGCGGAAGAGGGCGGCTACCATCTGAACCCCAACCGTGAATTCACCCTGCGTCTGGTCCAGGCGCTCTTGACCAACGAGAAGCGGTATGGCTATCGCGCCTGCCCCTGTCGGCTTGCGCTCGGAAAAAAGGAAAAGGACATTGATATCATCTGTCCCTGCTATTATCGGGATTCCGATATCGAGGAGTTCGGCGCCTGTTATTGCGCCCTCTATGTAAGCGAAGACTGGATTAAAGGAAAACTGCCCCACCGCTCAATACCGGAGCGCCGGCCGGAAAGGTTTATGACCGAAGGTTATTCTCCCCTGAAGGATACCACCGCCACAATTGGAACCGCGAAACTGCCCTATCCAGTCTGGCGCTGTAAGGTATGCGGTTATCTCTGCGCCCGGGACGAACCGCCGGGAAAATGCCCGGTGTGTAAGGCAACAAAGGACCGGTTTGAACGGTTTATTTAATTATATTTAAAAAGGAAAAGAAGATGTTAATTGTGGAACTAAGCGTTGTCCCGCTCGGCACCGGCTCAACCAGCGTCAGCCCGTTTGTCCGGACCGCACTGGAGATAATAAAAAAGAGCGGCTTAAACTACGAGGTCAACCCGATGGGCACCTGTATCCAGGGCAACTGGGACCGGATTTTCTCCACCATCAAAGAAATCCACGAAACCCTTGCCCAGATGGGTTGCGCCCGGATTCTCACCACAATTAAAATTGACGACCGGCGGGACAAAGAACAGACGATGAAAATGAAGGTGGCCAAGGTTACCGGATAAACCCTCACCCCGGCCACCTTCAACATCATCGCATCTCAACCACTCAAAGCCCACCCATAATGACCCGGCGATGAATGCGGTCCAATCTTTCTCTATCCGCGTGCACTCATATACCCAGAAAGGAAAGTTCATCGCTCACCCACTTCGAAAAGAATCTCTCTTGTCTGCATCGCCCTTTCCTGATACAGCGCTTCCGCCACCTCTCTATCAAACTGTACCACATCACCCGTTTTCTTTTCGCGATGCCCCCGATAAAGAAGCACCGCTGTAACTATTAGCCCGATCCCGACGAGGAAACCAATGAATCTGCCTATCCTCGTATTAAACATCTTATCCTCCATATGTCATATGTGCATAAAATGTGCCAAAGGTAATGTTAATAATAAGTAATTTATTATCATAAACCTAACAACCAGCACCACAAATTAAATCAAATGATGTCTCTTAAAATGATACATTGCAAAAAATAAATTAACATTGAGTCATATTTCTAAGTTGCCTAAATTTAATGTCTTAAATTAAAACCATTACTATCTCAACGATGAGACAGTAGAAACTGTTAATGAAACAGTATTGCCATTTAATTTCGCTTGACTTTGTTTAATTAATGTCTATTCTTAAGTAGACAATGGCAAAACCTCACAAACCACAAATTGAAGGGCTGGATTCCCTTGGTGCTCGGCTCAGAGACCTGCGCTTAAAGGCGGGCATATCGCAGATGAAACTGGCGGAAATGCTGGGGCTAAATCCCAATCATGGATATAAGTATATTCTCCGTCTGGAAAAGGGGCTTATTCCCAATCCCACCCTGCGTACCATAACCACATTTCTCGTTGCCTGCGGCGCATCCTGGCAGGATATTGCCGATGTCCTACCCGCCCTAACCACCTCGCTTGTGCCCAAAAAAGAGCATCCAGAGCCCGAGCCCATAATTGTTCCACCAACGCTGACCGCTCTGCCCTATTTAGAAGTTGACCTCCGGACCTGGCTTCAGCAACTGAAAACCGAAAAACCAAAGGAAAAACCATTTAATCCATTGACAACAAAGCAATTCTGGCAACTGGTAAAAAAGGCACAGGACCAGGCATGGGAACTGCTTCGCCTTTCCCATCAGACCACAACCAGCCGCCGGGGCTATCTTTCCTTTATCCGTTCGCTCTGCGGGCTCCTCGCGCTGACAGTTAACGAAGAAAAGGCACAGCGCGCCGGCATTGAACGGATCTTTAACCAGGCGGTAAAACAGGGACTGGACCCGGAACTGCTAAAACAAATTCAGAAAATCTGTCTGGAATTGTTCTCCCTTGGTTCTTGATGCATAACATCATCCTTTCCCTGGCCCTGATTACCAGCACCCCGCCGGTAACCTACCGTATAGATGCCCGCCTAACCCCCCGGACCGATTGTATTACCGGTAGCATGACCCTGACCTTCCGCAACCAGTCTTCCGGGCCCCTCAACTCAATTCATTTCTACCTTTATCCAAACGCCTTTCGCGACCGAACAGCGGTAGCAGAAGAACTGGCGAGAAAGGGCAATTTCTCCTCGCTCCGGAGGCTCAAAAAACAGCCCGGCTCAATCACAATTGAAAATGTCACCGCCGATTCCCTTTCCCTCTGGTATTCCATTCAGGAAGCCGTGTTGACCGTTTTCCTTTCCCACCCCCTGCCGCCAAAAGACTCGGTTTCACTCCGGATCGCATTTACCACCCGCATTCCCGCACTCGTCAACAACCTGGGCAGAAAAAGCTCCTGCTTTATTCTTTCCCGCTGGTATCCTCAGGTAGCCGCCTTTGATGAAGCCGGCTGGCGCCTGCCTCCGGCGCCGATAACCGATTTCCCGCCTGGTGCGTTTGCCAATTACCACATCACCTTAATGGCCCCTGCCGGTTATATTGTCGCCGGTGGTGGCCAACTGCTTGCCCCGCCAGACTCGGCATACCGGTTCCGGGCAGAAAACCAGACCGATTTTGCTTTTATTGCCCGCCCCCACCTTGTCCAATTCAGCGATACAACAACCTTTCCCAAAATCCACCTCTTCCTTTCCCCTAAATCCGCCCCCCGGGTTCGGGAAATCCTTACTCAGGTGCGCACCGGCCTCCTCTTTTTTACTCGCTGGTTTGGCAACTGCCCCTTTCCCGAACTCACCATCGTGGATGCCACCGGCATTGCCTCGGGCGAACTCGGGGCACCCGGACTAATAATATTAACCCAACCAACCGTTCCCTTTACCAGACTGGCCGAACGACAGCTGATAACCGCCATCGCCCGTCAGTTCTTTGCCTTCAATCCGGCTTCCGACGAAACCGAAAACCCGCTCCTCGCCTGGGGCATCGCGGGCTACGCCGCTAACCGTTACCTGGAAACCGTCTACGGTGAAAACAACCTCCTTGATTTACCGTTTTATCCCCCCTGTATTGCCGGGCTCTCTGACCGTTATCTCCATCAACTGATTTACTACATCGCGGCAACCAACGGCCGCTATCAACCACTCACCGACGCCTCCCCCTCCCCCTTGATTTTCGCCACCGAACGACCGGAGAAGTCCGCTGCGGTATTGACATTGCGGACGGTAGAAAAGGAAATCGGCACCGCCCGCGTTGATTCGGCAATTCGCCACTACCTCACCACCAATCGCAACCGTTACCCTGCCACCCCTGCCCTGCTTGCCGCCATCACCGCTGCCGCCGGTCCGGAAAAGGAGGTAATAATCAACCGGCTGTTCGCGCAGGAAGCCGGCACCGACATCGCCATTACCGGGATCCGGCAAAAAAAAGAAACCACCGTCATCACTCTCCGCCACCGTCACCTTCCGGACATCCCCCTGACCATAAAAACTCGCTTCGCTGACGGCTCTTTCCGCATTGACACAATCACCGGCGCCGACTCCACCATCAGTTTTCCCGCGACAAAGAGAGTCCGGCTAGTACTCGCCGATCCGGAAGGAAAACTGTTGGAGACAAACCGCTGGAACAACGCCTTCCCCCGTCAGGTAACATTCCAGCCGGTACTTTCTTTGCCCAGTTTTTCCTCTTACCAGGTGTTTTACGGTCCCTGGTTCTGGTATGACAACTATCGCGGATTTCAACCCGGTATCTGGCTACAAGGAAGAAAGTTTGTTGACGCCGGACCAATCCGGGGCGAGCACAACTGGACCATCATTGAAAACTATGCCTCTCATAAATCTGATTGGCACACCGGCGTGAGTTATCAGACCCCCTTGATTTTTACCCCGTTCCAATCCCGGCTCTACTTCTCCGGCGACAACTCCTTTCGCGACCGGGGTGCCCGGCTTTACCTCCTTTCCGATTTCGGCACCCCGTTTCAGCCCCCTCGGGCAGAAATTGACTTTGGCTACCGGCTGTACGAACTCATTGACACCACCGGCAGAGACCCCCGGGCATGGGAAAAAGCCCGCACCGCCGAGCTCCGGGCAAGACTCTGCCACTACCATCACACCACCCTCTTTCTGCTCCGTCAGGAACTGCTGTTCAGCCAGGGCCTGCCGGCGTTGCTCTCTCAGTTTCGCTACTCCCGCATTAGCCTGGAAGAAAACTGCCGGTTATTTCTGCCGGTTATACCCTCCATCGCCATCCGGTTATTTATCGGGGCCATCGCTGGCGCCACCCCGCCCCAGGAGGAGTTTTATCTCTCCGGCGGACTTTCCTACACCAATGCCGAACCGGTCTCCTGGGCCTATCAGGGCATGGCATCTAGTCAAGAACACTGGCATTATGACGGCGACGCCAACTGTCGGGGCTATTACGGACTCTATCGCCATGGTCGCTACGCCTACGGCATCAACATCCACATTTTTCCGGACAAACCAATCCAGCCTTTTCTTGATGTCGGCAATGTTGCCGATAGTCTCACCCACCCCGGATTCTTTTCGCCGGTTCTTGACGCCGGGATCCGGCTAAAACTCGGTCCTTTATATGCCGACTTCCCAATTTGGAAAAGCCACCCCGGGCAAAACGAGCGCCACCTTGCCTTCCGCTGGTCCCTGGGCTTCAAACTCAACGACCTTGTCGGCGGCAGCTAACCCTGTTCCGGGAAAACCGAACCAGCGCTTGACTTTAACCATCGGATAACTAACATCCCTTTGATGCCCGCCTGCTCCTCGGGAAAAATCCTCTACCGAACCGAATTTACCCTGACCGTGATCATTGCGGGAACGCTCATCGCCCTCGGTGATCGCGTCTTTCACATCTCCCCTTTTTTCCAGACCCTGGTAATGAAACTCTACCTCCGGCAACTCCTCAACGCACTTATCGCCCTGCCGATATTTCTCCTCTGGCTGGAACTCGCCAAAAAAGATAAAATTAACCGCCGCCTCCAGAAAATCAAACTCTGGTGGTTACAGAGCCGGCTGACGGTCCCAGCGGGCATCCTCTTCTTTGCCCTCGCCCTCCTCGTCATCGCCACCTTCGCCTATCACCAAATTCCTGCCGGCGACGCGGTCTGGCCCTATTTCCAGACAAAGATATTTGCCGCCGGCCGCCTTTTTGCTCCTGCCCCGTTTGATTTCCGGTTCTTCTCCACCCCGACCATCATCCATAACGGTCGGTGGTTTGCCTACACCTCACCTGGCCACTCCCTGGTCCTTTTGCCATTTTACCTGGCCGGCATCACCTGGCTCGCCGGACCGTTGCTGGGCACAATTGGCGTCTGGCTCCTTTACCGACTCACCCAGGAAGTCACCGACAACCAGACCGCCCGCATCACCCTGCTCCTCTCCATATCCTCTCCGTTTATGCTCTTCCTGTTCGCCTCCCATGAATTCCATACCACCTCGGTTTTCTTCACCATCCTTGCCCTGTTCAGCATCATCCGGGCCGAAAAATCCGCTCTGCCCAACCGTTACTACTGGCTCCTCCTTGCCGGAACCGCGCTCGGAATGGTCTTTCTTGCCCGTCCCTACACCGCGATCGGCATTGGTATTCCACTCCTGGTATGTGTCCTGGTCAAACTACGCCGGGGGTTTTTGCCGTTTGCCGCCGGTGGATTAACAATGGTCATCATCCATCTCTGGTATAACCACGCCCTTACCGGCAACCCTCTTACTTTTCCCTATCAACTGCTGGGCTCCTATCATGGCATCGGCTTCTCCCCGGAATTCGGAGCACCAACCTTCAATCTGCCCGGACACTCCCCCCTGAAACTACTCATCAACCTCCTCTATAACCTATTTGTGTTGTCCCTGCATCTATTCGGCTGGCTCTTTTTCTCTGCCGGTTTTCTCCTCATCGGCATCACCGACCGTAAAAACTACCGGCTCTGGCTGATCGGTGCACCGGCACTGGGGTTAATTGGCGCCTATCTTTTCTATTGGTTCCACGGTATCACACCCTGGGGCCCGAAATACTGGAGCGAAGCGCTACCCGCCTTTATTGTCTTCACCGCCCTCGGCATCAGTTCGGCACCAGACCGGCTCAAAAAGTTTGTCCCGGTCCGCGCCGACCTCCCGCTAAGGGCGCTCACCTTCTTCATCCTTTACGCCTGTGCCTGTTACATCCCGGTACATTTCGCCTACTTCGCCTCGGGACGCTGGGGTGAAACACCCAAAATCGCCCGCCAGGTCCGCACCACCGGCATCCACAACGCAATAGTGTTCATCCGCACCGATGAACGCTCGGGCAGTTTTGACTACACCTCGGCATTCCTCTTCAACGACCCATTTCTCAAAGGAGATATCATCTATCCCCGCGACCTCGGCGAGGAGGAAAACCGGCGCTTCCGAGAACATTTTCCTGCCCGCAACGCCTATATCTACGATTTCAATAAAGAAACCCTCCTGCCCCTCACCCCCGAATAGACCACCCGCGGAAAAATCCGCCCGCAGAAAATGGACAATCCGGCAAAACCGGCTAAAATGATTTTCTCAATGTCCACGAACAACTCCACACCGGTATTCCCCCTCGCCGCCACCTTTGCCGCACTGCGCCATCGCAACTTCCGCCTCTACTGGCTGGGCAACATGGTCTCCTTTATCGGCACCTGGATGCAGAATGTTGCCAAAGGCTGGCTCGTCCTATCGCTCACCAACTCGCCCTTTTTTGTTGGTCTGGACTCGGCACTCACCTGGCTCCCGGTCTGGCTTGTCTCCCTGCCTGCCGGTGCCCTCGCCGACCGCTTCAACAAACGCAACCTGATGCTCATTACCCAATCAGCGCTCGCCTTCTTCGCCCTTATCCTTGCCCTCCTCACCTGGACAAAGGTCATCACCATATTTCACATCCTGCTCATCTCTGGTATCGCCGGCGTATTTGTTGCCCTGAATGCGCCAATTGTTCAGACCCTGATTCCGGAACTGGTTGACCGCCAGAATGTCTTAAACGCCATCGCCCTCAACTCAGCGATGTTCAACATTGCCCGGATGATCGGACCGGCAATCGCCGGCTCCCTTTTAACCTTCACCGGACCCGCCTCCTGCTTTGCACTCAACGCAGTCAGTTTCCTTGCCATCATCATCGCCCTGCTGTTCATCCGACTGAAAAACCAACATCGGGCAACCGATGACGAACCATTTCTCGCCCGTATCCTCTCGGGACTCAACTATGTCCGCCACCATCCGGATATTCGCCTGTTAATGCTCCTCACTGCGGTCTTCTCATCGTTCGGCATCAGTTATATCCCGTTAATGCCGGTAATCGCCCGGGATGTCCTTAATCTCGGCGCCCAGGGCTATGGACTGATGATGACCGCACTCGGTGCCGGCGCTGGCATCGGTGGACTTACCTTAGCAACATTCAGCCGCACCCGCCACCGGGGCAAAATCCTCACTGCCGGTACCGCTACACTCGGCATCTTAATCATCATCTTCTCCCTGATCCGCCAACCCGGCCTGGCCTTCAGCCTCTTCCTGCTCATCGGCTTCTGTCAAACCAGTATCGCCTCCCTCACCAACACCCTGATTCAAACCATCTCCCCCGACCATCTCCGCGGTCGGACAATGAGCGTCTTCAACATCTGCTTCAACGGCATGTTTCCTATTGGCAGCCTTATCGCTGGCACCATCGCCCAGGCAAAAGGCGCACCCTTTGCCCTATCAATCAGCGGCGTCATTATCATTATCACTATCGTTGGTGTCATCGCCACCCGCCGGCAACTCATCCGGCTCTAAACTACCTCATGTCTGGCCTCCCGGAAGCGGAAAACCAATACCGCAAAAAATAACCCCACCGGAAAACAAACCGCCCGCCCCTGTCGCCTCTCCTTATTAATTAGAAACTCCCCAACATCCTGTATTTGCCCGCTTTTCACCACCATCGCCAGGAAAACCGCTAACCGGCTCTGTCTTTAACCGCAACCGCTGGCGCTAATGCACCGGTGGACAAAAGCCCCTGACTTTTGTATACTGCTTTAAAAAAACAAACCTGGTGATGGTGAGTGTAGCTCAACCTGGTTAGAGCACCTGACTGTGGCTCAGGATGTTGGGGGTTCAACTCCCCTCACTCACCCTGATAAAATTATGAATTTTTCCACCGCGTCCGTAGCTCAACTGGACAGAGCGCCGGGCTTCGAACCCGTAGGCTGCGCGTTCGAGTCGCGCCGGACGCAAGGAAAGGACAGCTTTGCGCCCCGCTAGCTCAACTTGGCAGAGCAACGGATTCTTAATCCGTGGGTTGCAGGTTCAATTCCTGTGCGGGGTATTTAAATTTTACTGATGATTCTCCTTATCCCTCTCTTCCTCTTAAGTTCTGGTCAATTCGTGCGTATCCCTCAAAAGGGCACGCCACCGGCAATAACCACCAACCGGGTCTGGGTCTTCTTCACCGATAAAAACATCTTTACCGAGGCGCAATACCAGCGGGCGTTAAACATCACCCAGCAAAGCAAAACCGGCGCATCCGGAGGCGACTATCACAATTTTACCGACCTGCCGGTCCGAAACGACTATGTCCGGAAAATTGAGGCGCTCGGCGCCCGCCGGCGCACCGTTTCGCACTGGCTCAACGCCGCCAGTTTTGACCTGCCCCCGGAACTGGTGCCCGTGGTCTATCGCCTGCCATTTGTCTACGACATCAGACCGGTAGGAAAAAGAACCGAGTTAAAAGAAGAACCGGCTATACCGATTAACCAACCCCGCCCCCTGCAACACCGGGCAATTGACACCGCCGAAGCCCACCGGTTCTACGGTGCCGCCTGGGACCAGGCGCAAATGCTCGGTGTGCCCGAGGTTTTCTTTAAAGGGTACTACGGTTCGGGTGTAAAACTGGCGCTCTTTGACACCGGCATCAAATTAAAACACCAGGCGGTCAAACGTCTGAAAATCACCCGCCAATACGACTTCCTATCTGGTGATAACTTCTATATCGCGAGCACCAACCTCCCCCCTGCAGTTATTCCCTCCCTGCGGTATTTGAATATGGTTCACTCACCGGCACTAACCCTGGCCCAAAACAAAATTATCCTTACCTTTGTTGCCGACAGCTTTAACTACCTCTCCGGATTACCTACCCGTGCCCTATTTGCCTCCTCCTCATCTGACCAGGGTGCCACCTGGACATCACCGGCACCCCTCCTTATCTCCCGCCCCTATTACTACACCTATGAAAACCTGCAGCTGATCTCCCGCGACTCGGTAACCTATCTCGCCTTCAACGAACTTGGCCTCCTCCCTGGTATTGCCCCGGTCTGCTATCTGGGCCACTTCATCCACGGCGCCTGGCAAAACAAACAGCCGCTGGGCAACGGCCGGGCACCGGCAATGGCGGTGTTCGCCGACACCCTTTATATTGCCTACATCACCACCGAATCGCTAATCACTCTCAAGAAAGCCGCCATCACCCAGCCTGCACCCAACTGGCTGCTCCACACCACCTTTTCCGGAAGGCACCCCCTGACCCAACTGGCAATTACCGCCGGACCAGCTGGAACAATTAACATCTACGCCCTGGACAACAACTCAGCCGGCATTCAACATTTCCATTCCACCGACGGGGGCAACACCTTTAACCCACTACCAGAACTCACCGCCATCAGCCCGCGCCTGATCCGCCTTCTTAACCACCCCACCGCCGACTCGGTTAAACTCCTCTTCTTCCTAGATGACGGCACCCCGCCCCTTACCCGGCTACTGCTTACTATCTCCACCGATTACGGTTCAACCTGGCGGACCCCCGCAACCGTGGACAGCGCATTGACCATCGGTGATTACGCCGCCAACTTCTCCCCTCCGACCACCCTGAAACTGGTTTATGAATCGGCTGGTTTTTTGTATCAAAAGAACAGCCCTGACTTGGGCACCACCTGGCAAAACGACGACGCCATTGACACCACCGGATTCTGCTTTGCGCCCAACCTTATCCTTCTTGACAATAATCGCCTCGGCTATATCTGGTGCCGGCGCGGTGACGAAACTGCGATCTGGGAAGAATCGGACACGGCAAAGTTCTCCCGCGAACAACCCAATCACGGCACCCGGATGGCATCACTCATCGCCGGCTATCAGCCCTACTCAATGATGGGCATCGCCCCGGGTGTTGACCTACTCATCGCCCGAACCGAGTTCTACAAAACAGCAAGCGGTCGCTACTACGAATACAACATGGAAGAGGACACCTACATCCAGGCGCTGGAATGGGCCGCCCGCTGTGGTGCCGATGTCATCTCCACCTCACTGGGTTACCGTGATTTCTATCGGGACGATCAGTTTGACGGCAAGACCATCCCGGTATCAATTGCCGCATCAACTGCGGCCAGAAAAGGGTTACTTATCGTCACAGCAATGGGCAACCGCGACACCACCACCCATCCCTGGCCCCGCCCCTATGTCGTTGCCCCGGGCGATGCCGAAGGGGTAATAACCTGCGGCGGCGTCCAGAAAAACCTTCTACCCTGGCGCGGCACCGGCACCGGACCAACCGCTGACGGCAGAATTAAACCCGACCTGGTGGCGTTGGCTGATACCGTAGCGGTTGTTGCCCCGGACTCGGAAAACCTCCTAGAAGGAAGCGCGGGCACCTCCTGTGCCACCGCCCTCATCGCTGGCTGCTGCGCCCTTTTAAAAGAGGCCCATCCGGACTGGAATGCCGACTCAATCACAGAAGTCCTATTCGCTACCGCCAGCCGGGCGGTAAAAAGTTGCACCTTCGGCTTTGGTGTTCCCCAAATTGACTCCGCCTTCAAACTATTTCCACCGGTCCCTCAGGCTCCGCCAATATCTCACGACCAGATTAGCACCGTATTTCCCAACCCCTTCATATTGACAAACGCGCCCCGGGTGTACTTTGCCTTCAACCTCACCCGTGTTACCCCCTCGGCATCAATAACGATATACACACCCAGCGGAGTGCCGATTAAAACCATAAACCTTAACACCGCAGAAATGTCCCAGCCCGGACGTTACCGGGATGTCGCCGTATTAGAAAAGATTGGCGCCTACTGGGATGGAAAAAACGAAAACGGCAGACCGGCTGCCTCCGGCCTGTACCTGGCGGTTCTTCAGACCACCTTTGGCAGCGATGTAGCAAAATTCAGCCTGCTCCGCCAGCCTTGATTTTGTCTTTTTCATTGCTAAATTACATTTAAAGACATTCCAGCGTAGCTCAACAGGTAGAGCATCCGGCTGTTAACCGGAGGGTCGCAGGTTCGAGCCCTGCCGCTGGAGTTTTTGTATA
>CAYPNB010000015.1:0-20873 GCA_964412225.1 uncultured bacterium
AATAAATCTGCACTGGCGCTTGTTGCGATACTAATTCCACTAAAACAAGGATTGAGGGAGGTGCGGGCGGGAGGAAGCGCGGAAGTTGCGGAGTATCATATGAAGCATGGAGAAGAGGAGCAGCGAGTGTGGCAGCAGGAGATGGCGCAGATGTTTTTGCAGGTTATGGCGGTTACCGATTTGCTCGTGGAGAAGGGGGTTTTTACCGAGGAGGAACTGGGAGATAAAATTGAGGAAATCATCCGGCGGGCTTCGGGTGGGTTGATAGCAGAGCCTTAATCCGCGGGTTTTTTACTGTTCGCGGATCTCGTAAATCGCGCCGAGGTTGTCGCCGGAGACTTTGCGCAGGGTGAATTTGAATCCCGCGGCAAGGAAGTGTTCCGGGTCGTCCATCATTGAGAAGAGGCTGATGTGTTCCCGGGGGTCGTCAAATAGCCAGATGGCAAGCGCCGGAGTGTAGTCGTGGAGGGTGCGGCGGCGCATAAATATTTCCCGGGAGACCTGGCGGTAGTCAAATAGTTTGCCTTTGAGGTGGCTGGTGTCGGGCAGGGGCGGGATGTCGGCAAAGGGCCAGAGGATTGTCTTATAGCGGGCGACCAGGGCGGTGTCGGTGAGGACCCGGGCGAGTTCGTCAAGGGTTTTTTTGAGGCGGGAGTTTTCGTAGGCGATGTCTTTTAGTTCGCGAAGGGTGTCCGCTTTGGCAAAGTAGTAGCGCCGGTTCGGGTAGGCAAGGGTGAGGGCGGCGTTGAGGTAGCCGTAGTCTTTGGCGTAAACAATGTCTCCCTGGAGGTCAAGGCGGTTGTAGGAGAAGCCGGTGCCGAAGTGGTCGCAGAAGACCAGGGCGTTTTTTAATCCTGCCCGGCGGACGGTTTTGTGGACAACAGCGGAGACCCCGCTGTAGGTGTGGTAGGTTTTGAACAGGGGCGGAAGGGCGACGGTGAAAAGGAAGAGGATGGATAGGGCAAAGGCACGGGAGAAGAAGGCGGTAAGGGGCGGGTTTTTGATTTTGAAGTTTCTGGTGAGGAGTTGCGGGAGGAGGATGATGCCCCGGGCAGTGAGGAGGAGGAGGCAGGCGCTGGATTCGTAGAGGAAGCGGGGTCCGAAGCAGACATTGTGGAACCAGTAGAAGAAGTAGGCGATGAGGAGGGAGAGAAAGCAGAGAAGGAGCAGCCAGTCGTGGCGATCGCGGGTGGGCAGGGCAAATGGAATAAGGATGAGGAGCAGCCCGGGGAAGGGGAGTTCAAAGAGGAATTTGTTGATGAGGTTGAGGTTGTTGCCGAGGTTTAGGAATCCCGCCTGCGGGGTATGGGGCGGTCCCCAGCCAGAATGCCCGAACCCGACTTCGTGACCAGGTCCCCATTTGACGACATAGCCGAAGAGTAGCGGATGACCGTTGGCAAGCCAGTTGTAGACGAGAACCAGGCTGGTGATGAGGGCGGTGCTGATCAGGAGGATGGCGAAGGGGGCAAGGTGGCGCCGGGGCTGGCGCAGGAGGAGGTAAATTGAGTAGAGGGCGAAGGGGGTGGCGATGGCAAGGGCGGTATAGGGGCGGATGTTGGCAACCAGTCCGAGGCAGATGCCGGCAAGGAGGGCGTTGCGAAGGGGTTTTTTGTTTTTGATGGTGCGGAAGTAGAAGAGGAGGAAGAGGGTGGCGAAGAGGAGGGCGGAGGCGTGGTTCATATATTCCGCAGACATATTGAAGACAAATGGCGAGAGGCAGGTGAGGATGGCGCCGAGGCGGGCGGTTTTTTCGTCGTAGATTTCCCGGCCGAGAAGGTAGACTGCCGGAACGGTCAGGGCGCCGAGCACAGGGTTGGTAATCCAGGGTATGCCGAGGAGAAGGAAGATGAGGATGATGAAGGAGTGAAGCCAGGGGTACTGGGAGTACCAGTTGCCGTTGTTGATGATGTGGGTGTAGTCAAAGAAGTCGGGAAACGGTGGCGAGGGAAGGTGGATTCTGCCGGTGGCGAAGATGCGCGCCTGGAAGAGTTGGGAGATAGAGTCCTGGATGTGGGGGAGGTGTTCAAAGACGAAGTAGGAGATGAGGTTGGCGGTGAGGAAGAGGGTAGCGGTGACGATGAGGAGAAACCGGCGGGCGGGTAGTTTGATGAGCCAGCGGTAAAGGTTGTTGAGGGGGCGGTCAAGGAAGGAGAGCAGTGGGTAGGTGCCGGTGAGGAGAAGGATGAAGCCGGCAGAGGCAAGCGCGAGGTAGAGGATGAATTGGGAGCCGGTTTCGTGTTGTTTGGCGGTGAGAAAGTCCCAGGGGTGGAGACTGAAGATGAGGAATGCCAGGGTGATGAGGAGCGGCAAGGCGGTTTTTATCTGCCGCCAGGGGGCAATGATGGCGTTGCGGAAGCCAGGGAAGAGCATGCCGATGCCAAAAAGGAAAAGGGGAAGACTAAGGAAAAACCACCAGGAGGGGAAGTAGTAGAAAATTTCTGGCGGCTGGCCCGGGAGGCGGAAGAAGATGGTTGACCTGCCGGTAAGGATCCAGCGTTCGGCAAAGAGGTAGGAGGTAGCGGCGTAGTTTGTCACTCCGGCGAAAAAGAGGGATATTAGCCCGAGCAGGGCGAGGGGGACGCGCAGCCACCAGGGTGTGGCTGGGCCAGGAGATGGAGTTTGCTGCGCGATAGGTAATTATAGGTTGGGCGGAGATGGCTGGCAACTCTGGAGATCGGTAGCGGCTGGTTGTTTTCTTTTTCCCCGCCGTTGGTAGAGCAGGAGGGTAAGAAATAGGAGGAGGAGAAGACCAAAATGAAACCAGAGCCAGAGGGGTAAGCCGAGAATGAGGGGGAGGTGGCGGTGCCAGTTGTAGAAGTCAAGGGCAAGGATAAATATCATTGTGAACAGGAGGACCCAGCGCCAGTTTTTGCGGTCAATTTTTGCCCAAGGCGTAAGCCCCCGGGCCGGGAAAATTAAACTGCCGAGGATGAGAACAAGTCCAGTTACCGCCATTATCGGGATTACGGGCAGGAAGCCAAAGTCGGGTAGCCATTTGAAGTGATAGGCAATAACGAGTGATTCTCCGGCAATTATTGAGGCGAAACCTGCCCAGGGGTTTGCCCTTTTCCAGTAGGCGCCGGCAATTGTGATCGGGAAGAGGACCGCCAGGCCGGTGAAGGTTTCGGTGGCGATGTCAAGAATCGTTCCCCAGGGTTTTAGCGCCAGAAACAGGCCGGCAAGCGCCAAGAGTGTTACTACCGGCACCTGCAATGGGAAGCGGGGTTCGGGTTTTTTGCCGAGTAGTAGCCTTATGTCCCGGATGATGATTGATGAGAGGGTGAGGAGTTGCGAGTCCATCGTGGACATTAAGGCGGCAAGTCCGACAATGGTCATCAGACCGGCAAACGGCGGGGAGAGTAGTTTTGCTACCAGCAGCGGTAGAATCTGGTCGGTCCGGTTGCCTTCCAGGCCGGGTAAAATCAGATTGCCGGTTACACCCAGCGCCACCGGAAAGAAAAACAGGAGTCCGGTGAGCAGGGGATAAACGGTAGCGGTGGTTTTGAGTGTTTGCTCGTCTTTGGCTGCGAGGAAGCGCTGGAAGAGTTGCGGGAACATCGGGTCGCAGAAAAACCATAATAGAAAATAGGAGAGCCAGATTTTGGGCGTGAACACACCGCCGGCTCCAGGCCGGGAGAAAAGTGCCGGGAGTTGTTCAATTAGGCGCTGGTTTGTCCGGTTAAGCCCACCGATTGCCCAGAGAATGCCGCCAAAGATTGCCGCCATTCCCAAGAGCATCACCAGCCCCTGGAGGATGTCGGTCCAGGCATCACCGCGAAGACCGGAAAGCAGGACATAACCCAGACCGATGAATACCACCAGGGCGGCACCGAGTTGATAGGGCAGACCGAGGACCGCCTGAAGCATATAACCGGCGCCGATGGGCTGGAGCGCCAGATAGGGCAGGGTGAATATCACCATCACCGTCAGATAGGCGATGTGGAGGGCGCGGTTCTGGAACCGGTAATAGAGCAACTCGGGCGGGGTGATGGCGCGGGTCTGTTTTGCCGAGCGGTAGGCAGGTATGCCGATGAGAAGGAAGGTGAGCGCCATAAAACCGGTGCCGAAAGCCATAATCGGGTAATAGGAGTAGCCAAATCGGTAACCGGCACCGGCAAAGCCAAATACCGTGAAGGAGGAGAAGTTTGTTGCCGCCATTGTTACCAGGAGAACCAAAGGTCCTAACCTTCTACCCGCCAAGAAGAAGTCTTCGTGTCCGGGTTTTGCCCGCCACCGGGCGATGAGCCCGAGGACAAGGAGTAAAAGGACATAGAAGAAGAGAAATCCGGTTGCCATAGTCGGCTCCTTTTGTTTTTACACCTAAAACCAAAAGCCATCCCGGGCTGGCCGGGATGGCTTGCGCCTGACATAACCAGCGTTTAATTATACTGGCGCTAGTTTATACTGTCAATTGCGGTTTATTTTCAGAAATGTCCGGATAAACTCTTCGCCTTGCAGGGTGCCGAGGGCGCCGGTTTTTACCGCTTCTTCGTCAAAGCGGTCAACCCGGTCGGGTGCAAGTTGCGGGTTGTAAATCGCGACCGGCACCGGTCCATGGGTGTGATTGCCCTTTGCTACCGGGGTGAGGTGGTCGGGTAGCACCGCCACCGTGGCGGTAATATCCTTTTCCTCCAGACCCGCCATCACCCGGCGAACCAGCCGGGAGTCAAAAAGCTCTATCGCCTTGATTTTTTCCGATACATTCCGGCTGTGCCCCGCCTCATCCGGCGCCTCAATGTGGAGGTAGATGAAGTCGTGTCCAGCCAGCGCCTGGAGGCAGGCGTCTGCCGCGCCCTCATAGTTGGTGTCAATCAGACCGGTGGCACCAGGGAACTCAATTACGTCAAAACCGGCATAAACGCCTAGTCCTTTGACCAGATCAACCTCGGCAATGACCGCACCGGTGAGCCCGTAGAGCTGTCGGAATGCCGGCATCTGGGGTTTTTTGCCCGGGGACCAGAACCAGATTGAGTTTGCCGGGTCCTTGCCCCGAAGGGTGCGGTTGAGGTTGACCGCGTGACCAGGGAGGAACTCCCAGGAGGCAAGGATAAGCTGGCCCAGGAGCGCGGCGGTTTCTTCTGCCGCTGGCGTCTTTGCGCGGGGTAGAATTTTCCGGGCCTCTTCACCGACGTAATCGTGGGGCGGGAAGCAGTCTAGTTCAGGTGAGCCCTGTTTGAGCACACAGAGATGCCGGTAGGTGAAGCCGGGGTAGAAGCGGACCATGGAACTGGCGAGTTGGCGGTTGATTTCTTCAATCAGGATGGCCGCTTCTTCGGTGGTGATATGACCGGCAGAGTGGTTTTTGATTTTGCCGTCTTTGATGCAAATTAAATTACAGCGCAGGGCAACTTCATCGGGTTCAAGGTTGACTCCCAGACTTGCCGCTTCAATCACCGCCCGGCCCTGATAGTAGCGGCGGGGGTCGTAGCCGAGAATGGCGAGGTTGGCAACCTCTGAGCCTGGGGGCATATCCTCGGTAACGGTAATCAGCTGACCGCATCTGCCCAGTCGGGCGATACGGTCGATGGTCGGTTTGTTTGCCACCTGCAATGGGGTGCGGTTGCCCAGTTCGGGCACCGGATAGTCTGCCATGCCGTCGCCGAGAAAGACAATGTATTTCATGGCCGGCACTCCTTTTTTAGCAGTTCTTTGAACCAGGTGTAGTCGGCGGGACCGGTGAGGTAACTTTCCGGTTTTGTGTCCAGGCCGGCGAGCGCCGGCGGTGGTTCCGGGTCAATTCCGAGGAGGTGCTGAATTTCTTCAGGGAACTTTGCCGGATGGGCGGTCTCAATTGCTATCGCCAGACGGGGTTCCTTCTCCGCACTGAACCGCTCCAGCGCTGCCCAGCCCACCGCACCGTGCGGTTCAAGCAGGACATGGTAGCGTTTATAGGCGGCGACGATCGTCGCCCGGGTTTCGCTGTCGGTGATGCTCAGG
The DNA here is from genome assembly GCA_964412225.1 of uncultured bacterium. Taxonomy (GTDB): domain Bacteria; phylum Hydrothermota; class Tepidihabitantia; order Tepidihabitantales; family Tepidihabitantaceae; genus CAYPNB01. Next base: position 5,938 of record CAYPNB010000015.1, read on the forward strand.
GAAAACATATCCCGCTGCATCGTATTCAGGTCGGGCATCTTCTGGATGTTGCCCTGTTCGTCCATCACCCCACCGTACAGCGCGACCAGACGGGGCAGGTTGGAGGGATGACCGACGTTCATCGCGTTGGAGAGGCATTTGCGCGAGGGGGTGATTTTTTCGTATTTGCCGGTGGCGAGGAATTTAGGAAACTCGTCGTTTTCATTGGTGGCGATCACAAAACGTTCTACCGGTAGCCCCATCCGCCAGGCCAGCATTCCGGCGCACATATTGCCGAAGTTGCCGGAAGGGACCGAAAACACCGCCCGTTCCCCTTTTTCGGCTAACCGGGTATAAGCGTAGAAGTAATATACCGACTGGGGCAGGAGCCGGCCGATGTTAATGGAGTTTGCCGAGGAGAAGCGGATGGGGCGCAGGTCAGGGTCGGCGAACGCCCGCTTGACCAGTGCCTGGCAGTCGTCAAATTTGCCGTCAATACCGATGGTAAGGACATTGCCACCGAGGGTGGTCATCTGTTTGCGCTGCCGGTCAGAGACCTCGGCAATCGGAAAGAGGACCACCATCCGGATCCGGTCAACATTGTGAAAGGCGTGGGCAACCGCACTGCCGGTGTCACCGGATGTGGCGGTAAGAATTACCAGTTCCCCGCCTTCTTTTCTCAGGATGTGACGGAGTAGCCTTGCCATCATCCGGGCGGCGAAGTCTTTAAAGGAGGCGGTTGGACCGCGGTCAAGTCGGAGCAGGTAGCGCCGGCCGGTAACCGGTTCCAGCGGCACCGGGTAGTCGTAACATTCATAACAGATCTGGCGCAGCTCTTCAGCGGAGAGAAGGTCAGCGGTCCAGAGCCGCATTGCCGCAAAGGCGACCTCGGGATAGGGTTTTCCTTTTAAATCGTCAATCTGTTCAGGGGTAAGGCAGGGAATCGTCTCCGGGAAATACAGTCCTTTGTCCGGTGCCTGTCCTACCAGTAAGGCGGTGCGCAGGTCCACCGGTGGCGATTGGAGGTTGGTGGAGTAGAAGCGCATATTGTTAACCGTTATTCTCCGGCAAGCGCCTGGTCCAGGTCGGCAATAATGTCGTCCGGGTGTTCCCCGCCCACTGAAAGCCGGATTAAATCGGGCGGGATGCATGCCATCTCCCGGCACTCTTCGCCCTGAAGGAGATGGGTGGAAATGGCAGGAATGGTTGCCACCGTTTTTACCCGGCCGAGGTCGGTTGCCCGGAAGGCCAACCGGAAACGGTTGAACACCCGGCGGGTTGCCTCTGGTCCGCCCCTGGGACGAAAGGCGATAAGATGGGTGTAACGGTTAACCGGTTTGCCGTAAAGGTCATCTTTTTCCGCATCCACGAGATAGAGGTAACGGGAGGCAACCGGGTGAAGGGGGTGATTCTTTAACCCCAGATAACTCACCTCCAGAACCGCCGGATGGTCAGCCAGGAACCGGGCGACCTTAAGTGCGGTCTGGGAGTAGCGGTCAACCCGGGTGCGGAGGTCACGGAGGTCGTTTAAGGTCATTAGCGCCTGAAAAGGGTGCAGACAGCCACCCTGGTCCCGCTGGGGATAGCGCTTAAGATAGAGGGCAAAGTCCTGGCGCAGTTCTTCGTTTTTGAGTTTGGTGACAATTGGCTGGCGGGCAATAACCGCGCCCGCCATGCCCATTCCTGAGGTGCTCATTACCTTGGTTACCGAGTGGATGACGATGTCCGCGCCCAGAACCAGGGGGCGGAGAAGTGCCGGCGATGCGATGGTTGAATCCACCACCATCGGGATGCCGTAACTGTGGGCCAATTCAATTACCGGCTTTAGATCAAAGAACTGCAGTCCGGGGTTGGATGGTGTTTCGGCATAAAGAAAACGGGTGTTTTCGTCAATTTTTTCCCGCCACTCGTCAAGATCGCCCGGGTTGAGTACCCAACGGACATCAATTCCCCGTTCCTGCTTTTTGCGGACATTGAACTGCTGGAATGTCCCGCCGTAGATCTGGCACTGGGAGACGAAGTTTACCGGCGCGCCGTTTTCCCGCACAAGGAGGGTGTCGGTAACGTTTTCAATTGCCGCCATCCCTGAGGAGTAGACGCAGCAACCGGCTTTGATTTCCGAACCGTAAGTTTCCAGGAGGGCAAGGGTGTCCTCAAGATAGCCCAAGGTCGGGTTGTGAATCCGGGTGTAACACCAGGTTGGGATCTGATAGGAGAGCGCCGCTTCCAGTTCGTCGGCATCCCGGTAAGCCTGGGCTGAGGAAAGAAACAGGGGCTCAATTATCGCCCCCTGATTTTTTTCTATTGCTTCTTCTGCCGTGTAGAGACCGTGGACCGCGACTGTATCAAAGCGCAGTTTTTTTGCCTGCTGCCAGCGCTTTTCTCGGGCCGCGAGCAGCGCCTTTGCCGTTTCAACATATCTTTGCCCACCGGCACTGGAAGCGGGCAGATTTTTGTCCGTCATAAGTGCCTCCTGCTCGTTGTTTTGTCTTGTAAAAGCATATCCAGCCGGCTTCTGCTGTCAATCTCTCCTTGACCTTTTCTGGAAATTAAGTAATATATTTCTATGCGCCACCCAGCAGCACGGAGAGTAGTGTCTTTTACCGCAGTCTGTTGCCAGTGGCGGCTGATATTGATTCTTGTCGTTCTTGCCACCCCGGTGGTTGTGTTTGGCGCCCGAGTTCAGGAGAGTCTGCCCGCGCCCGTGGTCAACGGGCATTCCCTGGAACTGCTTTTGAACAGTCGGTATTCGGTTCACGCCGGGTTTGAGGGGCGGTTGCCCGAGCAGGTGCTCGCGAATGTCCTCTGGGCGATGAGCCGGACGCCCTGTTCCGGTGAATACCGCCAGTTTTATGTCGCCACCCCGGAAAATGTCTATCGTTATGACGCGCAGAATCGGTGTCTGGTGCACCATTTTGCCGGTGATCAGCGCTATAACTCCGGTTCGGCGTTTGAGATCGGGGTTGCCACCCCGCGGCATGAGGATGCGGGCATGGCAATTCAGGCGGGGTTGCTGGCCGCCACCGCCTTCTCCAGTGAGAGCGGCGGGGCCGTTGTCTGCTGTCCGATGAAATGGGCGACCGATTACGCCAATAACAACTGGCACCCGGAGCAGCCAATCAAAATGGTAGCGGTTTTTGGCAATGCGCCTGCCCGGGCTTTAGATACCACGCTCGTTGCCATTTCTTCTGATTCCAGCCTGCCTTCTCCTATCACCAGTGGCACTGACACATTTGAAATTATACTGAGGGAGTTTCGTCAGGACTCGGTATTCTCCTCGGATGACCTTTCTCTGGAAACCGTGTCCCAGCTTCTCTGGGCGGGTTACGGTGTTACTCCTCATATGACATCCAATGGACGGCGGGGTCTGACCGTGCCCAGTGCGGTTGCCGGTTATTTTCTTACCGGGAAAATTTACCTTGTGCACTCCGCAGGGGTGGAGCGCTATCATAACCGTTTACCACCCGGGACCAACCTGGTTACCGCGGACCATCGTCTGGAGCGGTTGCTCAGTGGCGACCGGAGGGCTGAATTACGGCAGGCGGCAGAAAGAGTTCCCGGGTCCGCACCGGTCTATATCGTGGTCTGTGTTGATGACACCACATCTTACCGGACAATGCAGGAGGCGGGGTTTGTTGCCTTTAACCTGCTGATGGAGGCGCAGGCGCTGGGTCTGGGCGGTTTTCTCACCATGCCTTTAACCGTGGCTGAACGGAATGCGATTCAGAATGCCCTGTTTTTGCCGACGAATCACCACCCGGTTCTGGTATTTGCGGCGGGTGAAGCGGTAACCGGGATCAGTGAACGCCGGAACCGGAGTAGCGTAATTAGGATTGTCCGTGCCCAGCCTGCGGTGCGCCGGGGCAATCTGCGAATTGAATACCTGCTTGCCCGCCCTGGTGTTGTCCAGGTAGGGGTGTTTGACCTTCTTGGCCGACCCGTCCGCAAGCTTCTTGAGGAGCGTCAGACATCCGGTTACCATTCGGTGGTCTGGGATGGGACCGATGATGCCGGTCGCCCGGTTCAACGGGGCAGTTATCTGGTTACAATTACCACCGCTGGTTCGGCAGCAAGACACAAGGTCACCTGGGCGAGATAGCAGTTGACAGTTAGAAACCGTTGTTTAGAATGAAATAGGTGAAAATATTGATGACCGCAGGAGGAAATTATGTCTGGACATTCTAAATGGGCGACGATAAAACACAAGAAGAGTAAACTGGATGCGGCGCGGGGGCGTGCTTTTTCCAAACTGATCCGGGAAATAACCACTGCGGCGCGCATCGGTGGTGGCGACATTGAAGCCAACCCGAGGCTGCGCAGTGCGGTTGAGGCGGCGCGGGCAATAAATATGCCGGCGGAGAACATTGAAAGGGCAATCAAACGGGGCACCGGTGAACTGCCAGGCGTAACTTACGAGGAGGTTGTATACGAGGGTTATGGTCCGGGGGGAGTGGCGTTGCTCGTGCGGGTGCTGACCGACAATAAAAACCGGACTACCGCCGAGGTCCGTCACGTATTTGATAAATACGGTGGTTCAATGGGAGCGGCTGGTTGTGTTGCGTGGCAGTTCAAACCCAAGGGGATTGTCGTGATTGACCGCGGGAAGGCGGATGAGGATACTATTCTCAGCGTGGCATTGGAGGCGGGTGCCGATGATGTGCAGAGTGACAGTACCGGCTGGACCGTTTTTACATCGGTGGAGAACTTTGAGGCGGTAAAACGCCAGTTACAGGCCGCAGGTATCACCTGGGAGAGGGCAGAACTGACCCAGATTGCCACCAATACCGTGCCGGTATCAGAAGCGGATGCGCCCAAAGTTCTGAAGTTGATTGAGATGCTGGAGGAACTGGAAGAGGTCCAGCAGGTCTATGCCAACTTTGACATCCCGGACGAAGTCATGGAAAAGGTCGCTTCAGCCGGCGGCTAAACTTGAACCGATTCTTGGCATTGACCCGGGGCTAAGCGCTGCCGGATTTGGCGTAATTGTCGATTCAACTGTTCTGGGATTTGGGGTGATTCAAACTGACGCCGCGCAGAGCGTAAGCGAGCGGTTGCTTTTTTTAAGCGCGGAGCTGGAGCGGGTGATAAAGAAATTCCGGCCCGGGTCGTGCGCGATTGAGAGCCTTTTTTTTAAAGGCGGTGGTGCCCGGAGCGTCATTCTTTCCGCCCAGTCCCGGGGCGTTATCCTTCTTGCTCTGGCGCGGCGGCGGATTCCGGTTTTTGAACTCACTCCGGCAACTGTTAAACTGGCGTTAACCGGTTCAGGCCGTGCCTCAAAGCAGCAGTTGAACTATATGGTTCGCCGGCTGCTGAAGATTGATACCCGGATTCCGGAACATGCCGCTGATGCCTTGGCGGTTGCCTTCTGTTTACAGAGACGGATGTCCAGATGATCGCCCGGTTAAACGGGTCGCTTTTGCTCCGGGAGCCAACCCGGCTGATTGTTGATGCCGCGGGTATCGGGTTTGAATTATTCGTTCCGCTTTCCACGTCCCGGGTAATTCCCGAACCCGGTACCCAAATATCGCTGCTGGTGGTGCTGGAGATAAGCCGCAGTGGGGTGCAACTGTTTGGCTTTGCCACCGAAAAGGAAAAAGATGTTTTTCAACGCCTGCGCGCGGTCCCGGGGGTGGGACCGAAGGCGGCATTAAACCTTCTTTCCCGGTTTGAGCCAGAGGAGATTCTTCGCGCCATCGCCCGTAATGATGCCAGGTTCCTGAAGTCGGCACCGGGTATTGGTCCCAAAAAGGCAGAAAGTATTTTGAAGAAGCTAAACTCTGAACTGGCGGAAAAACCGGCAGCCGGTGTATCCGATTTATTAGAAACAGCGGTTACCGCCCTGGTGTCGCTTGGGCTATCCCGGAAGGAGGCAGAGCAAAGGCTGAAAAAGGTGAAGGTAAGTTCGGATATAACCATTCAGGAGTTATTAAGGCAGGCATTGGCCCAAAGCGGCACCGGCGCGGTGGAAACCGGTAGCCATTAATATATGCGTCAGATAGAAAGACTTTCTTCTCCCCAGCGGCTTCAGGGCGAGGACAAGCTGGATGAACGGTTAAGACCCCAGACACTGGACGAGTTCATCGGTCAGTCCCGGTTAAAGGAGAACCTCCGGGTTTTTATCCAGGCGGCAAAGATGCGCTCAGAGCCGCTGGAGCATGTCCTTTTGTCCGGACCACCGGGTCTGGGTAAAACCACCCTTGCCCATATCCTCGCGTATGAGATGGGGAGCCAGATCCGTTGTTCAGCAGGGCCGATTCTGGAACGGCCGGTTGACCTCGCGGGCATCCTTACCGGCCTGAACCAGGGGGATATTTTCTTTGTTGATGAAATCCACCGGACAAACAAGGCGGTGGAGGAGTTTCTTTATCCGGCACTGGAGGAGTTCGCGATTGATGTCCTTCTGGACCGGGGTCCAGGAGCCAGGTCAGAAAGAATCCCGCTTTGCGGTTTCACCCTGGTGGGGGCAACGACCAGAACCGGGCTTTTGACCGCTCCGCTCCGGTCCCGGTTTGGCATAATTCTGCGGGTTGATTACTATCCGCCGGATGAGTTATTGGCGATTGTCAGGCGCAGTGCCCGTATTCTGCAGATTGAAATTGATGAAGATGGGGCGATGGAGATCGCCTGCCGTTCCCGGGGAACCCCAAGGATTGCTAACCGGTTGTTGCGCCGGGTGCGAGATTTTGCCCAGGTTAAGGGTAAGATCAAGATAGATAAGGAGATAGTTCAGTTTGCCCTTGCCCAGTTAGATGTTGACTCCCGGGGGTTAGATGAAATGGACAAAAAGATAATCCTTACAATTCTGGATAAGTTCCAGGGTGGACCGGTTGGAATTGGTTCAATATCCGCGGCGGTAAGCGAAGACCCGGGAACAATTGAGGAGGTGTACGAGCCGTTTCTTATCCAGGAGGGGTTTATCCAGCGAACCCCCCGGGGTAGAGTTGCCACCAGGTTGGCATTTGAACACTTTGGTAGAAAACCACCCGCTACCCAGAGCCAGCTTAACCTTTAGCCGTTTTTGGCTTTTGGGCGTGGTAGATACAGCCGGTTTATTATTTTAACGCCTTGAAATACAAATATTTGTAATCTACGCCGTTTTTTCTTGACACGGTAAAAATAGCAGGATAATTAAATATTATGCAGAAATGGGCGATTTTTGTCTTTTTTCTTGTTTCGGGCTGTCTTGGGCCCCGGGTTCAGACCATCCCCATTTCTGGAGGGGAGGGGGTGGTACCGCCGTCCTGGCTGTTTGCGGCGCTTGGTCCGCAGGAAAAGGTTGAAACCGCCCGTTATCTTGGCAAGTTTAAGATCACCTATTACTGGGTTGTGGATGAGAAGGATTATCCTCGAACCCGGACCACCCCTTTATACACCCAGGATGGAAGGCTGTTAGGCAAATTTTCTCCGGCTTTTGTTAAGGATTTTAAAACCGAGTCAGCGGCACGGCTCAGGGATGGTAGGTGTATTAGTTATCTGAAACGCCAGGATCGGGTTGTGGTTGTGGATAAGTTCCTTGGTTATGGCGGTCATAAACTAACAGAACTTAAATCCATTGCCGTTGACCCGGAGTTAATTCCTCTTGGCTCAAAGGTTTATATTCCGCAGGCTGAGGGTGTGCTGGTGGCTGGCAAAAGGATTAACGGGATATTTTACGCTAATGACATTGGCAGTGGGGTTAAAGGCAGGCATATTGATATCTTTCTTGGCAAGAAGGAGCATATTGCCCAGTTCTGTTCAGCGGGGATGAAGAGTTCTAGTCTTGTCGATGTGTACATTCTTGAATAGGGAGTCAGGAGAGAGACCAGGGGAAAGTAACCGTTTTTCCGCGATCATTTTTCTTACAACCTCCCGGCGCCAGTCATAATAAAGTTCAGCCAGGGTGACCGTTTTTACTCCGGTACTGTCCAGCCATGCCAGAAGCCGGGCAAAATCGGAAAGGGGCCATTCGGTAAATACCTTGGGATTGGGTACAATTCTATGGAGGAGCAGAATGGAGGTTCGGTTTCTCCGAATGTGTTCCTTTACCGCGGTCAGGGGTGTTTCCCGCCGCAGTTCAAATTCCGGCAATTGAAATGGGTCAACCCAGAAGTTGACCTCTCCGGACCGGACCGCGCGGGCGGTAAGGTATCCAGCCTGGCGTACCATTTCTTTAATCTTGTGGTTCCAGTTACCATAGGGATAGACAAATGATATTACCGGGACCCCCAGGACCGATTCCAGCACCACCCGGGAGTGGTAAATCTCATGCCATGCCGTTGCGCTGTCCAAGGTGGTTAACCAGGGGTGAGAAAGGGTGTGACTTGCCACCTCCACAGCGCAGGAGTCCACCATTTCCTTTACCCGGGCGACGGTAAGACCCAATCCGGATGAATAGCCGGTTTTGGTGCCGGTGAAGTTGTTGGCAATCAGGGCGAGGGTGGCGGTCATCCGGTATTTTTTGAGCAGGGGATAGACGTACTTATATACCGACCAATGGCCGTCATCAATTGATAATACCACCCGGTGGTTTTTCAGGGGCGGTTCGTTTGATGCTACCGGTGCTCCAGCGAGAACAAGGACCGGTAAAAGAGAAAAGACCATCCTGGCCACCATTTATATTAGACCGGTGTGGCTGTTTGACAAGTTCCACTGATTTGGCAAACTATTACAAGTATCTATGCGGATTGGTCTTGCCCAGCTTAACCCTACAATCGGCGACTTTTCCGGAAACCTGGAGCGGCTCCGGAATGCCTTAACCGTTTTGGCCGCGCAAAGACCGGACCTCGTGGTATTCCCGGAGATGTTTATTACCGGCTATCCGCCCCGGGACCTTTTGCACATGAACTGGTTTTTGGACCGGGCAGAGCAGGCACGGGCTGTGCTCAAGGAGATATCTTCCCGGTTCCAGGGCGGGATACTGGTTGGTGGGGTTTGCCGGAGCGATCAGGAGACCGGTAAGGGGCTTTATAACGTTGCCCTTTTCTATTTTAATGGCCAGGAGGTTTTTCAGCAAGCGAAGTCGCTTTTACCGTTTTACGATGTGTTTGATGAACAGCGGTATTTTGACCCGGCGCCTGCAGTCCGGGTGTTTGAATTTAACGGCAGGAAACTGGGCATTTCCGTATGCGAGGACGCCTGGAACTCGCCCGATTTACTGCCCGGACGAATGTACCAGTTTGACCCGATTGCAGAGCAGGCGCGCCTTGGTGCCGACCTGTTCATCAACATTGCCGCCTCACCCTTCTGGCTTGGGAAGGGAGAAACCCGGTTTCGCCTCGTCCGGGAACAGGTGTTGAAATATCATCGGCCGTTTGTTCTGCTTAACTGCGTTGGTGCCAATGACGAACTGGTATTTGACGGTGGCAGTTTTGTCCTTGCCGGTGACGGGACCCCGATCCTTGCCCTACCCTGGTTTGAGGAGGCGCTGCAGGTTGTGGATATCACCTCACCGGTGCCCGCGGTATTTACCCCCCTGGATGATGTGGCTGCGGTTTATCAGGCGCTTGTCCTCGGGCTGCGGGATTATGTCAGAAAGTGCGGATTCAAAAAGGTTGTTCTCGGTCTGTCCGGTGGTATTGATTCCGCGGTGGTCGCCTGTGTCGCCAGCGCGGCACTGGGCAGGGAAAATGTCCTCGGGGTAACGATGCCATCCGAATTCTCCTCGCGGGGCAGTGTTGAAGACTCCCGGCAACTTGCCCGCAACATCGGGATTGAAATCTGGACCATTCCGATAACGCCGGTCCATCATGCCTATCTTAAAACGATGGACCCGCTTTGGCCGGACCGGGAGCGGGATGTTACCGAGGAAAACATCCAGGCCCGGATCCGGGGCAACATCCTGATGGCAATATCCAACAAACTTGGTTATCTTGTACTGAGCACCGGAAATAAGAGTGAACTGGCGGTCGGTTACTGCACAATTTACGGGGATATGACCGGTGGGTTAGCGGTGCTTGCCGATGTGCCGAAGACAATGGTCTATAAACTTGCCACCTACATCAACCGGGAAAGGGAAATTATTCCCGGGGCGATAATTGCCAAGGCGCCATCGGCTGAGCTGCGTCCGGACCAGAAAGACCAGGATACCCTGCCCGCGTATGAGATTCTGGACTCCATTATTGAACGGTATGTTGACCGGGGGCTTGGTTTAAACGAGATTATAAATCAGGGGTTTGATCCGGCGACGGTCCGGTGGGTGATTAACCAGATTGATCGCAGTGAATACAAACGACGCCAGGCACCACCCGGGATAAAAATAACCAGTCGGGCATTTGGTAGCGGTAGACGGTTTCCTATCGCGGTCCGCTATCAACATTAGGGGCGGAACGGAATTGATTCTATACCCAGTTGTCTTGCTACCGTTTTTAGACTGTCACGCCATTCTGGTAGCAGTTGGTTGAGTCGGTCAATCAAGCCCGGATGTGGTTTTCCTTCCGAGACGATCTGGGTCAGGATGATGCCGAAAATTGGCTGGACCAGGTTGGAGTCAATTGCCAGCGCGCGGTTAAATGCGGCAATGGCATCGGCATCATTGCCGCTGCGTAAGAGGGTAAAGCCCAGCCGGGTCTGAATTTCAGGATCACCCGGACGCAGTTCATCAGCCAGGCGGAGGTGGTGTAAGGCCCGGCGATGGTCTTTTTTGTCACTGTAAAGCCGGGCGAGCCGGAGATGGGCGGCAACATAGCCCTGATCAATCAGAATCGCCCGGTTATAAAGTTTAATTGCCGAATCGGGCCGGACCGCTTCCAGCGACCGGGCAAGTCCGGCATAACCGGTTGGCACTGCCGGTGCCTCTTTAATCATCGCCGAGAATAACCGCTGATCGTTCTGCCAGACCACCAGGCGTGATACTGAGTTCCAGGCAAAGAGGCCACAGACACCGGCGAGGAGAAAACCTACTACCTCCCGGGTCCGGTGATAGGCAACAAGGAGCCGGGAAAGCAGGACCACCGCAACCACCACCAGTCCAACCGAGGGCAGAAATAGAATTTGTTCGGCCGCCTGTTCACCGGCCGGCGTAACGGTGGCAATGGGGTTGAGAAAGGCCAGGGTCCAGAAGTAGCCCCAGAGGGCGATTCGGAATCGTCGGCGGAGTGCGGCCAGAGGGATAACTACCAGGAATACAATCAGGTAAAGGGAAAACTGGTTCAATTTTAAAAAGTTGGGGTCAGCCGGAATCAGGAGGCGATGTTCAAACGGCCAGACAAACATCCGGATATAGAAGCCGATGGTGTTAACGGTATTGAAGAATTGGCCAGAGGCAGGAGGCACCGGGGTCAAGCGCATCACCTCGGGTGTTACCGCACCGGGGAGGACCGGGAAGGAAAACCGGCTGCGGAGATAGAGATAAAGACCGGCAATAACAAGAAGCGATACCATCACCCAGAGGAAGCCCTTCGGGGCCCGGCTCTGGGCGAAAAACGGGGTGAGGAGGACGAGCAACGGGAAAAACAGCGCCGATTCCTTACTGCCCAGAGCGAGGGCAAAACCGACCGGCACCAGAATGAGCCAGCGCCAATCCCTTTTTCGTAATGTCCGCAAAAGGGCAAAACCGGCAAGAGAAAGAAATAACGCAACTAAAATTTCAGCCCGGGCGGACACACAGACGACCGCCGCGACATGGCTTGGATGGGTGGCGAATAGAAGCCCGGCAAATCCTGCCCATACCGTGGAGTGCAGCGACTCCCAGATAATCAGCACCACCATCACCGCGGTTATGGTGTTCAGTAACAGGTTTATCAGATGAGAAAGCCACGGTTTGTTTCTTCCGGGTCCGGCGTCAACAAGAAAAGAGAGACGGGTGATGGGCCGGAACCCCTGCCGGTGCTGATGCACCGCTACCGGTGATTCATCATCTGCTGGCCGCACTTCCCAGATTTTCTCTGACCATTCTCTGGTACCGACCAGCCATCGGTCCTGCTCAATAAGTTCGTATCGGAGCGCGGGCAGATAAATACCGGTTGCCACCAGCGCGACAAAAAGAATAACCAGCGCCACCCCTTTTCGGGTGCGCAGCCGGTCGGCAAAATAACTGTCCACCGCAGGAGAAGTTTGGATAAACAAAAGCCCGGTGTCAATAACATCATCACAGTCTTTAAATAAAGACAACTTTCGGTCCATTTACTTAAATGCTATCCCGGACAATAACCGAAAGAAAACAACCGCCACCGGCTTCCAGGGTAACCACCCCCGGGGTCACCCCCCCGGTGAGCTGCCAGAATGGCGGTTAAGCAGTTTAACCCATTAATAAATAAAGATTTAATATTTTTAGGCGGTGGTGTATAAAGCCCTGCCCATTTTGTCCTGGTGAGAGGCGGATAAAAATCTGCCGGTAGAAGAGGTTATGTCCAGGGGCAAATTTCATGTCTTGACACATTGGGGTTAGCGGTTTAAAATTCTGAACTGCTAATGGCAAGACCGCTTTTATTTTCCCTGTTTCTGCTGTTGGTTTTTGTTTTCTGCGGCCGGGCCGGCAGGGTGACCCTGCAGCCGCCGGTGCGAATAGACCCGCCACCAATAATAGACGGCGAACTGAACCAGTACGAAATCAAAAAGAGGGAAGACAGCGGCAGAACGGTGGTGTTGAGGAAAGTCCTTACCCAACGCATTGCCACTGCCACCCCGCCGTTGTTTCAGGTGACAATCGTTGACCAGGACCAGGAAACCGGTATTGTTACCGACTCCATCGTTCTTTGTCTTGACCGGGAGGATATGAGTCCGCTCAGCTCCATTCACTTTTCTCGTTCGCCGAAACAGCAGCAGACCACCGCTGCCCAGTATCAGGCGGATTTTGTGACCATTGTAACAGCAGGTGAGGCAGGGGAGTTTAAAAGGGATATTCCGGTCGGGGCGATGACCTATGATGTTAACCAGATTGCCACGCTGGGCCGGGCATTGCGGATCGGTAAGCCAAGATCAGCCTATATCCTGGTGGTGATTCCGGTAACATCACCGCCCGGAGGAATGTCAGTTCATGCCCGGATAACACCAGCCGGTGTTGATACCGTGACCACTCCTGCCGGTATTTTCCCCTGTTCTAAATTACTTCTGGAGATTAACGGTACCAAAGAGACATTTTGGTTTGAACAGATTGGTGCCCGGCGTCTGATTCAGCATTACAACGAAAACACAAAAGAGATAATGCTTCTTTCCGGCACCACCTATCTGCTAAAGGCTTCTTTATAACATAACAATCGCTGCCCAAAGAGCAAAACAGCCTCCTTTAACTTCGCTGGGTGGGGCAGGAAATGTCGCACCAATTTAAGTTCCACAATATTATGATGATAGCTAAACAGAATTCCATCGGGTCACAAAAATCATTAATAAAGCAGCATTGGCCCCGATTCTATGTTCTTTTAATACAACAACTTAAACAACTATCTCTGGCACGGTTGGTGCACTATCTAAAGCGTATACAAAATGAAACCGCTAAAGGTGGAAGTTGCCGGGGTTTTTAATCCTTCGTCCCTATCCGGGGAGTTAGGAGGCCAGTGCGGCTATCCGGTATTGCATCTCCACCCCAAAGCAGTCACCCCTCAACACCGGACCGATGCGGTGTGCTTTGTGGGCACATCCGCCATACACCCCCTCGGCCCGCAAGGCGCCCTTCTGGGTGCTGGCAAATAATAATGACTGCTCATTCCGGGTAGCCGCACCGGCCCGTTTTTCTTTTGTCGCAGTAAAAGGTTCGCTAAATCAATCTGCTAAAACCGACATCTTTTTTGCCGGGCAAAACGGATAACCAGGGTGGATTGACCATGCTGGAGATTAACACCCTTTAGTTCTAGCTGTTGCCAAAAATTTAAAATTTATCTTTTAGCGGCATAGCTATTGCTAAATGTACTTATGGTGTTGAGGTCTGGTGTCTGTTCAACAGTAGAGGGAGCCGCATTTCCGGCGACCGGGACCTGAAATGCGGTTTCTAGAAATCCCGGTAGCTTCCTCCTTACGGGCTCCTGCCCCAGGAGCCCGTATTTTTTTTACCTGGCGCGCACCACCTTGGCGGCGGTTCCGTTGACATTAATAAAGAAAACTCCGCTGCGGTTAAACCGTGGCTGCCAGTTAAAGGAGCCGCTTAATCTATTCGCCGGAACATCAAGCCGTTCCAGTTCCCGGCCCGAGGCATCGCAAACCGTAACTGTTAACGGTTCAATCCGGTTCAACTGATATTCAATCGTTACACTCCGGGAGAAAACCTTTGGTCTGACGTGAATTAAGCAACGGGTGGAAACCGCGGCCTCGTTTTCTCTGACTCCAACCTGAGGTTCATACCATTCCATTGCGGTGTCTGAGTTGGTGTTCATCTGGGCGACCGTTCTGCCGCCGCAGATGACAAATGCGACAATCTGACTGTCACCGACTGGAATGGTAAAAGGACCTGCTGAGGCAAGCGCATGCCAGTTGCCTTTGGTGGTTCCGGTTGTTGAACGTAGCCGACCGTCAAGAAACCGTATCTTTTCACTTTTGCTGAACCCGTCATTAACATAGGTATTGTGGTTGATGCAGTTAGCCCAGTAGTTTGCTCCCGGGGGATAGATGGGTCGGACGCCGAGCGCAAGTGTTTCTGGAAATGCCTTGATATAAGCCATGGCCCGTGCCGAATCAACCCCGGCATAATCTACTGTGTCTATAGAGTTCCATGGTGCGGTGCGAAAGTCGCAGGCAACCCCGGTCCACAGGTTGGTTATCGGCACCGTATCGTTATTGTGAATCCGGTACTCAAGAACTATAAAGTCCTTGTGCTGGGTCCGGGCGCTGACAAAACTGCGCTGGGTAACCGTGATACCTTTGGGTTGGGGGTGGTGGGCATCAGAGAAGACGCAAATGTATTCTTGGTTACCCAGTTCCGGGGGGAGGACCGGTTGCAATGACTCTACGACCACAAAATCCTGCGGCGTGGCCTGCCAGGGGGTGGCATAGTAATTGTCCGCCACCCAGAAGGTATCGGGGTAGGCGATGCCCAGGAGAAACGAGCCGTG
>CAYPNB010000016.1:0-20158 GCA_964412225.1 uncultured bacterium
GAAAATTAAAAGAAACTTAAAATACTGCCGGGGTAACGGTGGAGGGGACCGTCCCCGGGGTTTTAGGTGTTGTGGTTCGTATTAATGGCGGTGTTTTTGGCGTCAGAAGGGGATTGTTTGCTTGACTTTGGGGGCGATGGGGTTAGTATTTAGAAATAAAACAGAATGGATGAGCGATTAAGCGAGGTTCTACCCCTCGTCACCAAGCCAATTCGTTATACCGGCGGTGAGTATAACTCTTTTTGTTCTGAGCCGGAACCGGGGAAGGTGACCTGGGTTCTCACGATGCCCGATGTGTATGAAATCGGGATGTCCAATTACGGGCTGAAGGTTCTGTATTCCATTATCAATAAGTTGCCGAATGGGTTGTGTGAGCGGTGCTATGTGCCCTGGCCGGATTTTGGCGGTATTTTGCGGTCGCGGGGGTTGCCGCTTTATGCCCTGGAGTCAGGCCGTCCGGTGCGGGAGTTTGATATTGTCGGGGTTTCGTTGCAGAGCGAGTTGTCTTATACCAATCTGCTTTATCTGCTGGATTTAGCCGGGATTTCGTTGCATCGGGAGGAGCGGGGGCTGGATGATCCGGTGGTGGTGGCGGGCGGTCCGGGCGCGGTTAACCCTTTGCCCCTTGCCGAGTTTGTGGATGTGTTTGTGGTTGGCGATGGCGAGGAGGCGGTGCGGGATATTACCGCGGTTTATGCCGATTGGGACCGGCGGAGCCGGGCTGGTTTGTTGCGGGCGCTTGCCAGTCTGCCCGGGGTTTTTGTGCCAGGGGTTAGCGACCGGAGACGGGAGCGGGTGGTGCGCCGGGTGGTGCCGGAGTTGCGGGAGGAGGATTTTCCTTTTCCGCCGCTGGTGCCGATATGTGAGGTTATCCATGACCGGTTGACAGTGGAGATTGCCCGGGGTTGTGTGCGGGGGTGCCGGTTCTGTCAAGCCGGAATGATCAATCGTCCGTTGCGGTTCCGGGGTGTGGAGGAGGTGGTGCGGATTGCCGAGCGGGGGATCCGCGCGAGCGGCTGGGAGGAGGTTTCACTTTTGGCGCTTTCGGCGCTGGATTATCCGTATCTCTTGGAACTGGTGCGGCGGTTGAATGAGCGGTTGCGGGAGCGGCGGGTGGCGATTTCGTTGCCTTCTACGCGGGGGGAGGATTTTTCCGCGGAGTTGGCGCTGAGTTTGCAGGAGGTGAAGAAGGCGGGGTTGACCTTTGCGCCAGAGACCGCTTCGCCGCGGCTGCGGGCGCTGGTGAATAAGAACATTTCCGAGGTGAAGATTATGGAGTCGGTGCGGAATGCGCTGGATGCGGGTTGGGCCGGGGTGAAGTTGTACTTTATGATCGGATTGCCGGGCGAGACCGCTGCCGATGTGCGGGAGATTGGTCGGTTTGTGGAGGAGGTGGCGCGGTTGTGCCGGGGCCGGATGGTGCGGTTTAATCTGACGCCGTTTATTCCCAAGCCGCATACACCGTTGCAGTGGGCGGGTTTTGCCGACCTGAGGGAGACGCAGGAGAAGATGGCGCTTTTGAAGGGGATGCTTACCCGGCGGAATATCCGGGCGAAGTGGGAGAATCCCGAGTGTTCGCTGGTGCAGGCGTTGATTGCCCGGGGTGATGAGCGGTTGGGTGGGGTAATTGAGCGGGTTTATCGTGCCGGTGGCATATTTCAGGAGTGGAGCGATTTTTTCCAGTTTTCTCTGTGGCAGGATGCGCTGGCGGCGAGCGGGGTGGATCCGGCGGAGTATCTGCGGGAGCGGTCGGTGGCGGAGGTCCTGCCCTGGGATTTTATTGAAGTTGGGGTGGATAAGAGGTTTCTTGTGGCAGAGTATGAGCGGGCGCTGGCCGGAAAGGAGACGCCGGATTGTTTGAGCGGTGGTTGTAGTGGTTGCGGTGCCTGTGTCGGTCCGAAGCCGATGCCGCCGGCAGCGCCGGGCGCTGAGGCGGAGGAGCGGAGAGCGGTGCGGTGGCGGGCACGGTTTGAGGGGGGTGGTGGTTTTGCGGAGTTGAAGCGGCGGTTTCGTGTGAAGTATACGGTGGAGGAGCAGTTTCGTTTTGCCGCCCATCTTGACCGGGTGCGGGCGTTTTACCGGGCGCTGCGCCGGAGCGAGTTGCCGATTGTCTATACCCGTGGTTTTGCGCCGAAGCCGATGGTTTCTTTTGGACCGCCGTTGCCGGTGGGGGTGGTTTCCAGCGGTGAGTATGTTGATTTTTATATCGCCTTCAGTTATTCCGGGAACATTGTGCGGGACCTGGGGCCGTTTTTGCCAAAGGGGTTGCGAATTGTCGGTGCCCGGCAGGTGCCGAACAGCGCACCTTCGCTGGGCGGGATAATTAACTTTGCCCGCTATGAGGTAATTCTGGATGGTGAGGAGATACCGATTGCCACGAGCGGAGTTCCCGGGGTGGTGGAGGTGAGCCGGCGGGCGAATGGGGTGGTGCAGGTGGATCTGACCATCGCGCCGGGAATCAAGTTGTTTGATACCCTGGCCCGGGTTTTTGATCTTAGCCCGGCGGCGGCACGGTGTCTGCAGGTGAAAAGGGTGGACTGTTTTGTTCGGGAGCCGGACGGCAGAGTCCGTTCGGCGTTTGGGGATGAGTTGCAGGAGGAGAAATGAAGGTTAAAACTAAAATTGTGATCAGTGCCAATAAGTGGGAGACCAGGGTGGCGGTTTTTGAGGAGGAGCGGCTGGTGGAGTTTTACATTGAGCGGGCGGAGCAGCAGAACCTGGTCGGGCGGATTTATAAGGGGCGGGTGGAGAATGTGGTGCGGGGTCTGCGCGGGGCGTTTGTCAATATCGGGTTGCGGAAAAACGGTTTTCTGCCCCTGACCGAAATTCCCGAGTTTGAACAGCTGGATGAGGATGAGGTTGATGAGACCGATGGGCGAAAACCGCAGGCCCGGACGATTACCCTGAATGAAGGGGAGGAAATTTTGGTCCAGGTGGTGAAGGACCCGTTTGCCGAGAAAGGGGCGAGGTTGACTTCGTTTGTTTCCATTCCCGGGCGCTATCTGGTTTATTTTCCCAATGCCCAGCGGATCGGTATTTCCCGCCGGATTGGCGACCGGCAGAAGCGGGCGCGCCTGCGGGAACTGGTGCGGCGGTTTAAGAGTCCGCACGCCGGGCTGATTATCCGGACCGTAGCCCAGGAGGCGAGCGCCGAAGACCTGGAGTTGGAGTACCGGGAATTGGAGCGGATATGGGAGGAGGTGCGGGCAAAGGCGGAGCGGGCGGCGGTGCCGGCATTGCTTTACGAGGAGCCGTCAATTGCCATCAAGGTGGTGCGCGACCTGCTGAACGAGCGGGTGGAGAAGGTGCTGGTTGACGACGAGAAGTGCTATCAGGAGGTGAGTGCGTATATCGGTCGGGTGGCGCCGCGGTTGCGGCGCCGGGTGGAGTTGTATAAAGGGGAGATACCGCTTCTGGAGGCGACCGGTGTGGAGAAGGAACTGGAGGGGATGTTTCAGAAGCGGATCTGGTTGAAATCGGGCGGTTTTATCACAATTGACCAGACCGAGGCGATGGTGGCGATTGATGTGAATACCGGCCGGTCGGCACAGGAGGAGGACCCGGAGAAGTTGATTCTGGAGACCAATCTGGAGGCGGCGGCTGAGATTGCCCGCCAGATTCGGCTACGCGACCTGGCCGGGCTGCTCATTATTGACTTTATTGATATGGAGGACCCGCGCAATACCGAACGGGTGGTGCAGGAGTTGCGGGCACAGCTGGCGAACGACCGGGCAAAGTCAGATTTTTCCAAGATGAGCCGTTTCGGTTTGCTGGAGATGACCCGGGAGCGGACCCGGCCGGGAATGATGTATCTGTTGTGCGAGACCTGCCCGACCTGTAATGGTTCGGGTCGGGTGCGGTCGCGGGCGGATGTGGCGATGCGGATTGAGCGGGCGATTCTGACAAAACTGCCGAAGTTGCGCGGGCGCCGGGTGCGGATTCTTGCCGCCCCGGGGCTGGTGGAGTTTCTTACCGGGGAGTGGTATGAGCGGCTGACCGAGTTTGCCCGGGACTATGAACTGGCGATTGATGTCAAGACCGATTATCAGTTGGCACCGACCGAATTTAAACTGTTGAC
This sequence comes from uncultured bacterium, assembly GCA_964412225.1. Taxonomy (GTDB): domain Bacteria; phylum Hydrothermota; class Tepidihabitantia; order Tepidihabitantales; family Tepidihabitantaceae; genus CAYPNB01. The sequence goes on from CAYPNB010000016.1 coordinate 4,079, forward strand.
CGAGGCGGGATAGTCTGCGGTTGACCGTGCCCCTGGGTACCCCGGGGTTTTCCGGTCGGCCGGTTAATCCGGCACGACGAATGTTTTCCAGCGGCTGGTTTGGCCGGCAATCAGACGGATGCGGGATTTGGGAATTTTCCGGAATTCCGCAAGCGCGGCAATCACCGCCTGGTTTGCCTGACCTTTTATCGGTCGGGCGGTGACAGCAACAAATAAGGTGCCGTCCGGGTTGCGGGCAACCGTCGGTGTGCGGCTGCCGGTTTTAACCAGAACCCTTAACCGCAACTTCAACCGGCGCGGGAGATGCCGCTGTGCCGTTGGATGAGGTCGGTTTTGTAGCGGTCCTGGAGTTCCTGACGCTTGCCGGCGTTCCAGCCCGAGACGCGGGAGAAATAACCGGTTACCCGGGTGATGTGGTCAACCGCGGTGGAGTGGCAGTAGGGGCAGGTGTCAGATAGTCCCCGGCTGGTGCGGTGGCAGCGGGCGCAGGTAGTGAATTCGGGGGAGAAGGCGATCTGGGCGTTGCGGGTGTTTTGAAAGGTTTTGAGGACGAAGTTGGCGACGGACTCTTTGGGCGGACGGGAGTCGGCAAGCCAGATGTGGGTGAGGGCACCGGCCTCAATCATATCGTGGAATTTGCCCTCGTAGTAAACCCGGTCAATCGGGTCAATTGGCGCGGCGATGTTGAGATAGGTGGAGTTGGTGTAGTAGACCGCGCCCGAGGCGATATCACCCTTGACAACTTGCTGGGCGGGTTCGGGATAAAACTCCAGGTCCAGTTTTGCCAGCCGGTAAGCGGTGGATTCTGCCGGGGTCTGCTCCAGGACCAGGCGGATGTTGTATTCGCGGGCAAGGCGCTGGCATTCCATATTGAGGAAGGCGATGACTTTGAGTCCGAACCGGAACGCCTGTTCGCTCTGATGCATCTCCTGGCCGAGGTGGTACTGGACCAGTTCGTTGAGGCCGAGGATGCCGATAAGGTATGTTGTCCGGTGGAGCCGGAGATAGGGTTCACCGTCCGGGTCCATCGTCAGCAGCGCCAGGGGGCCCTCGGATTTGAGGGAGAGGAGTTTTTCAATGAAGGTCCTTTTTTCCAGGTGGGCACGAGCCGCCATCTCCATTCGCTGCCGGAGCAGGGTGAAGAGGTTTTCGTCGTTGTGGTTGGCAAGAAAGGCGCAGCGGGGCAGGTTGATGGTGACATTCTGGAGGGCGCAGTAGCGCATCTTCCAGGGGGTACGGGCATCGGCGAGGTCGTTTTCGTCCAGCCGAAAACTGAGCCGGCAGCATTCACTAACCTTGGCGGTTTTGCCCCGGTCAAAGACAAAGTAGGTGTTGCCTTTTTCCGCGGCAACATCGGCGATGTGATAGAGGAAGTCCATCGCGCCCGGGGTTTTGAAGAAGTTGTCGGTGATATGGACCAGGGGTTTGGGGAAGAAGAAGGGGCGATTTGAGCCGTCACCGTCGCGGTAGACAGCAAAGATTGCCCAGACAAAGCGCTGGGCTTCCGGCAGGTAGTCGCCGTACTTTTTGCCGGTGTATTCGCCCCCCGGACCAATTGCCGGGATGTCGGCGAAGTGCTGGGGAATTTCCCAGTAGAGGTTGATGTCAGAGAAAATCGCCTGACCGCCCCGGGCAACATTCTGCTGGGAGTATTCAAATACGAGCATCTGGGCGAGCTGGTGGATGTCGCGGTCGCCCATTCCCACCAGGAACGGGGCGAAGAAGATGTTGACCGCATCCCAGCCGATTGCACCGGCAAAATGACCCTGGAGGGCGGCGGAGAATTTTACCATATGGGCAAGCAGGGTTTCGGGGTGGCGCGCTGGTTTAGCCATGGACAGGGCGTTGGGCAGGTTCAGCCCGAACTTCTTGACATACTCCAGCGATTGACCGGAGCAGTAGGGGCGGTTGATGAAGCCGAGGTCGTGGAGGTGGATATCGCCCCAGGTGTGGGCGTCGGCGATATCGGCATCAAATACCGAGGAAAGGGCAAACTGTTTTAAGGTCCATTCCGCCAGGGTCATATTGGTTGCTTCGGGGTTGTGCGGGGTATTGGCGTTTTCCCGGTTTTTGTAAAGAATCAGGTTTTCCACATCGGCAATCGGCACACCGAGGCGGGCGTGGCGCCGGCGGTGCTCTTCCAATCCCCGTTCTATCAGTTTGGCGTTGACCAGTTCCCGGACCAGGCTGGAGGTGATGCGCCGGACATTGGAGTTGATCAGGACCTCTTCCACCTCGCGGGCGATCTCTTCCGCGTCTTCCGGGTCAACCCCAGCTTCCCGGACAAGCGCCCGGCTGATGCGGTTGCGGTCCCACTGGCGGATGGTGTCGTCAGAGGAGCGGACAAAAAGGGCAAATTCGGTGGTGTCGCGATCAACGCCAACCCGGGGTTTCAGGATGCGGGCGTGGCGCCGCCGCGCCTGCTGTCTTTTTTCCCGGTAAAGGATATAGGCTTTCGCGGTCTGGGCATGGCCGTGCTCAATCAGGACCTTTTCCACTGCGTCGCCGATTTCGTCAACGGTGGGGATGTGCGAACCGCGTTGACGGTAGAGAAGTTCTACCACCTTTTCGGCGAGGAACCAGGAGCGGCGGTAATCCTCACCGCCCACCGAACGGGCGGCTTTGAAGATGGCGCTGGCAATTTTTTGAATGTCAAAGTCCACCAGTTCCCCGGACCGTTTCTGGACTTTGCGAAATGGCGTTAGCGCGGTTGCACTCTTAGCCCCGTTCTGGTTCTTCGCCAACTGTTTCTTTGCCCCTTTTCTCGGTCGCATTGCCTTTACCTCCTTTACGGTTAAGATTTTTTAACTCTTCGACAAACTGTTCTGGACTGTCAAATTGCCGGTAGACCGAAGCAAACCGCACATAGGCTACCGGGTCAAGATTGATTAACCGCTCCAGGACCAGTTCGCCCAGTTCCCGGGAGCGAACCTCCACCCGGGAGTCCTCGGATAACCTTGCCTCTACCGCGTCAACCAGCTTTTCAATTTCCTCCCGGCTAACCGGACGCTTGCGACAGGCAAGGATAACGCCCTGCAGAAGTTTTTGCCGGTCGTAAGGTTCATGGCGGCCATCCCGTTTGATTACCATCAGCGGTGTTCGCTCCACATACTCATAGGTGGTAAACCGCCGGCCACAACCGGTGCACTCCCGGCGGCGCCGGATAGAGGCGCCGTCCTGAGCGGGCCTGGAGTCAAGAACTCGGTCTTCTTCACTTGAGCAAAATGGGCACTTCATATGGTGTTGTTTTACTAATATAACCCAATATATGGTATTGTCAAACCAATTTTTAATTTGGGTTTATGTTTATAAGTCTGTGATAAAATTTATTTTATTTAGGCATTGCCGAATAAATCAGCAAATGTTTATTAAGGAATTGTTAAGGCCAGGTTTTAAAATTTGTCCACATATTTATCCACAGGTTGTCAACAGTTTTGTCTGGAGAGGTGGTCGTAGCCTTTTAATTTCAGTTTTTGTATTCGGTTTTGGGTTTTAATGTAAAGTCCGGTTCCTTTTTCTGCCCGTCCCAGGAGGGTAACCGGAATTCTGTCAAGGTGCCGGGGCAGGGGGTTGCGGGTGGTGAAGAGTAGTTCGTAGTCTTCGCCCGAGACAAGGGCAAAGTGGATCGGGTCCACGGATAGGTGCTGGCATAACGCCCGGGTTGCCGGGTGCAGCGGGATCTGTTCGGTATTGATAACGATGCGGCAGCCGCTTTCTTCGGCGAGGTGGCGGGCATCGGTGGCGAGGCCGTCGGATGTGTCAATGAGTGCGGTAATGTGGGGGCGGAGTTTTCTCATGGTCTGGATTCGGGGCAGGGGAAAGAGGTGCCGGTTGACCGCCTCGCGGCAGGCCCGGGTGGTCAGTTCAGGCGGCTTTGTGTCTGAGGCAAGGAGGAGCCGGCCGGTTTCGGCCAGGCCGGCGTAGCCGGTGAGGTAGAGGTAATCGCCCGGTCGGACAGTGGCACGGCGGCAGGGCCTTCTGGCTGAACCGAGGGCGGTGAGGGTGATGACGAGTCGGTCAAGGCGGATGATGTCGCCGCCGGCAACCTCGCAGTTCAGTTCGGCGCAGACCGCTTCTATTCCCTGGTAGAGACGGCGGATATCCCGGGCGGTTTTGGTGGCGGGGGTTGCCAGTGCTACGAGCAGGACCCGGGGTTCAGCCGTCATCGCCACAATGTCCGAAAGGCAGGCGCAGGCGCACCTTCTGCCGATGTCGTAATCGCTCATATAGGCGGAGTCAAAGTGGATGCCGGCAGCATAACTGTCGGTGGTGATAACGGTTCTGCCGTCTTTCAGGATACAGGCGTCGTCGCCGATGCCCAGTTTGGTCCAGCCCCGGGCTCGGACGGTCTGGCGGATGAGGTTAATCAGGCGGGTTTCGCCCAGTTGGTTCAGGCGCACGGGGTTATATTAACTTCCCGGGGCCGATGTTCAAGTATGTCGGCGGTCAAGGGCAATTGGCGGTGAATAATTGTTGACTCCAGATATAAGAAGGATAAAATGAAACGCTATGGTTTCCGGTTGGTCGTCTGGCTGTTTTCGCGGCTTGGTCGTGGGAGCGGTGTTTTTGCTGTTCTTTGTTGCTACCGTGTTTGCCAGTTTTGAGGAAAACGATGCGGGGGTCCGGGCCGAGGGTATGGCCGGGGCGTTTGTGGCGATTGCCGATGACGTTTCGGCAATTAACTTCAACCCGGCCGGTCTTTTTCAGGTAGGTGACCGGCAGGCGCAGTTTTTTTATAAACTGCTTTACGGCGGTGTCGGTGCCGGTCTGCATACAACCGAACTGGCGGGTTGTTTGCCGCTGCCGAAAATCGGGACGGTGGGGCTGCGGTTGCAGGAGACCGGTTTTGACCTCCAGTCGCAACGTTCACTTAAACTGGCGCACGGGTTCCAGCTGGCCGAGGGAATTGGTTTTGGTTACGGTGTTAATGGCTACAACCTTTATCAACGGGAGTTGGGTTCGGGGTTTGCCTGCGGGTTGGATATCGGTATGTTTGCCCGGGTTTACCGGCGCTGGACAGCGGGTTTTTATGCCCACAATGTCAATCTTCCCCGCATCGGGACATCAGAGTTGCCGCGCCTGGTCTGTTTCGGTCTGGGGTTTTCACCTGGTCCGGGGATTAATTCCGGTCTGACGTTGACCAAGGAGCCCGGGAGGCGGACAAGGGTGGCGTTTGGTCAGGAACTGGAAATAATTCCTGACAATTTCGTTCTCCGTGCCGGAGTTCATACCGAGCCGGTGCGTTTTACCTTCGGCCTGGGCACGGGGTTCAAGAAGGTCCGGGTTGATTATGCCCTTGCCACCCATCCGGTTTTACCGTTGACCCATAATCTGGGGCTGATGATAAGATTCTGAAGTCAATGCTCTGGGCGGTGGTTTTCCTTTTGTCCGGATTTACCCCGGAGAACCAGCTGGATATCAATAACGCCCGCGTGACAGAAATTCGGCAGCTGCCAATTGATTCGCTTACCGCGTGGCGGCTTTACCAGTACCTAGAACTTTACGGTCGGCTGAACAGTATCTATGACCTGTTGAAGGTGCCGGGTATCACACCGGAAAAACTGGATGAACTCAAGCCGTTGATATACGTGAGCCGTGCGGACCAGGAGGAGCGGCGGACAGCGAACATTCAACGGGTGCAGAAACAACTGACAACCGAGGACGGTCCCGGAGCGGCGGTGGTGGAGGAGTGGCTGGACCTTTTGCTTGACCCGTTGAATATCAACCGGGCCACGGTGGATGACCTTTTGCTGCTGGAGAATGTCTCGCTCGTTGATGCGGTGGCGGTGGTAAAATATCTCCGGCGCGGCGGGAGACTGGAGACCCGGCGGGACCTGGCTGGACGGGTTGAGGGGCTTTCCAGTTATGGTTATCGGGGGATGCGGGATTATGTGAAGTTTGACGACCGGACCGGGAAAACGGTGGCCGGGAATTACCGGGTGCAGTTTGCCACCGACCCGGGCTGGACCGTTATCGCCGGTGCCGATGAGTTTGCCGCCGCCCTCACCACCCTGAGAGAGGACAGCGCCCGGTTTCGGGAGGCGGGTTATACCGAAGCGGAGCGGGAGTTTTTCCAGGAGCAACTACAGGCGGAACAGGCGTTTATTGCCGGGATGGGTAATCAGGCGAGTGTCCGGCACCGGCTGCGGTTGCGGTTGGGGCGGAATCTGCGCGCGGCGGGCTGGTTGATGCAGAAATTTTATGAGCCCCGGGCGGTGAGCGAATACAAGGGGTTTATTGCGGGCGATGACCTCGGTCCGGTGCGGCGGTTGATTCTCGGCGACTACCGTCTGACATTGGGGCAGGGGCTGATCCTTGACAATACCGCGGAACTGCTACCCCGGGTGGCAAATCGAGTTCCGGGGTTATTTGGGGACCTGAGTGAGAATCCCGGTTTCGGTCTGCGCGGTATTGCCGCCGAACTCGGAGTTAGCCGGTTCGGTTTGCTGGCGTTTTACTCCCGGCAACAGCGGGATGCGATTCTCAACCCGGATAGCACCGTTAATTTCTACATCGTTGCCACGCCCCGGTACCCGACATTTAAGGGCGTTTTGCCGGAGACCGATATCGGCGGGAGTTTCCGTTTGGATCTGTCAGGCATCGGTTTTATCCCGCTGGGGAGCCGGTTCGGGGTGAGTGTATTATCCAGCCGGACCGGCCGGAGTTTTCAGCCCCAGCCGAAGTTTCTTGACCTCCCCGGTGATGCCGAGGTTCTTGATGACCCCGAGTATATTTTGCTTGATACCGGGAAGGTGAGGACGTTTTACGGTGCCGAGTTCCGGACCGTGGTGGAGAACCTTTCTTTAGAAGGTGAACTGGCACGGCAGCACCGGGGTGGACAGGCCTATCTGGTGAAGGCGCGGACCCAGTATGACTACCTTTACTTAACCGCACTCTACCGGCATTACGATGGCAATTACAATAACCCCTATAACCGGGGTTACTGTGAGGAGTTGCGGTTTGAGGATACGCCACTGGAGAAGCCGTATCGGTTAATTGACCCCGCGTTCGCCGCCCTGCAGGATTTTCCCATGCCCAAGCCGGAGCAGGGGGTGCAGCTGGAGATGCGTTATCAGATATCCCGCCAGATTACCTTTACCCGGGCTTACATAGACCTCTGGCGCAATATCGCGCAAGGGGCGGATAACCTCCGGTTCCAGGCCGAGGTGGAGTACCGGCCGGTGTTGCCGCTGCGCCTGCGCTGGCGGCAAAAGGTGCAGGTTAAGGAGCGACCACAACCGGTTCAATCTACCCGTTCGCTTTCTCTGGAGTCGGCGCTGCGGGCGATGCTTTCCCTTTCCAACTGGGATTTTCTCACCGGTGAACTGCGCTGGGGGAAGACGTTGCTTACCCCGACGATGAAATACAACGATGAGGCAAGCATCAACGGCGATTTTCTTTCGGTGCAGTGGGAGCATAACTTCTCCGATGATTTCAGCGGTGAACTGGGGATCGCCGCCTGGCGCTGTGCCGGGATGTCCGAGTGGTTGTTTGAAGACCGGGGCATTGATTTCATTGACGGAGATGGGTTCAAGTGGTATCTGGCGCTGACCGACCGGATTGGCGATAACCTTCTGTGTTATGTTAAAGTCCGGCATAAGTTGAGTCAGTTTTCTCACACCGGACTGGGAAATAACGAAGGTGTCCACTACGGTGATGGCGGAGCGGTGGCCGATTTTATCACCCGGGATAGTCGGTTTGACATCAGTGTCCAGCTGGACGTTTTCTGGTAATAGGGAGGGGAGATGAAAAGGTTAATTGGTTTTGTCCTTCTGAGTTTTATCGGGGTGCTCCGGGCTAATCTGCCGGTGCGGGATTTCCGGGGAGAGGAGCTGGGTGCCAGACCGGCAGCGGTTTTCACCAACCCGGCGTTGCTTGGTTTGGTTAGTCGGCCGGTGTTGGAGGGTGGTTTTGTTTTGCGTTTTCTTTCCGAACAGAGGGCCAGATTTGTCTATGACCAGTTTGAGAACACAGTGGGCGAGGCGGTTATTGCCGACAACATCCACGCGGACTGGGTGGCCGGTCCGATTTCGGTTATGTATCCATTTGGTCGGTTTGGTGCGGGAGCAGGTGTAGCGCCGGTTGCCGATTTTAACTATACCTATGAAAAGGAGTATCGGGACGAATTCTATGTGAAGACCGGTGTGGACCGGGTGGTCCAGAGGGGGGTGCTTTATAGCGGTAATATTGGAGTTGCCTTTAAACCGCTTACTTTTTTGCGCCTGGGTGTCGGCGCCCGGTACATTTTTGGTGATCGGGACCTGAAGGTCTGGAGCATCAGAATACCGGATACGGTCGTTTGGCAGAGAGCAGAAAGGGCGAGCGGTCCGGGCTGGTACGCGGGGGTGGTCTTTGTTCCGGTGCAGCGCTTGAACGTTGGTTTGGGTTATCAGAGTGCGGTGCGCTGGGCTGTTTTTGATTCTGGTCCGTCAGCGCGATATCCGATGCGTGCGGTGCTGGGTGTTAATTATCGTGCTGCCGGTGTGCTGCCCGCATTTTTTTCCGCTGCCGCGGTCTGGAGCGGTTGGGCCGGGGTGGACAGCGGTTTGCGGAATGTCCTGGGGGTGCGAGCAGAAATCACCCATCTTATGCTTAATTTCGTCCGGTTGCATTACGGGTTTGGCGTTGAGCCGTTGTTTTCGGATCCGATGGTCCACCGGGCGGAGGCGCTTTTTGGCGTCGGTTTTGATGTGGGCAGATGCCGGATTGACCTTAATGCCCGGGTTAATCGGGAGGAGTTGACCGCCAGACATTTTGCCCTGCCGGTGGTGCCGGATGATGTGCAGGTGGTTCAGACCCGTGTTCTAACCGGTGTCGGTGTTAGTTATGAGTGGTAATAATCGCGGTGTTCGTTGCATTCTCTACCTGCTGCTCGGGCTGGGTTGTGTCTTTTTGTGCTACCGTCAGGTAGAGGCTGCTTCAGGAGAGAGTCCAATTCAGCATATATTAATAGTGCACACTAACGATATTCACGGTTCGCTGGTGCCGGGTGAGGCAGTCTGGCTGGACAGAAATTTTCCACCGCCTCTGGCGAACGCCCCGGGTGCCCTGACGGTTATCAGAGAACTGCGGGATTCGGCAAGGATTAAGGGTTACGGCTTTTTGCTTCTTGACGGGGGTGATGTGTTCAAGGGGATGCCGGTGGGAGATTTTACGCGCGGGCAGGCGGTGGTGGACTTTTTTCGGGTGGCTGGTTATGATGCGGTGGCACCGGGGAATCATGATTTTGACTTTGGCCGCCAGGTGCTGAAGGAGATGGTGGACTCTTCCGGGATCCCCTGGATAGCAAGCAATGTTCGGGTTAAAGGGACGGATACCCTGCCGGTTTTTCTCCGTTCAGGCGTGATTTTTGAACGGGGGGGAGTGAAGATTGGGGTTTTCGGGTTGCTGACCAGATATCTGGGGGGGATGGTGGCCGAATCGTTGCTCGGCAACCTGGAGGTTTTGCCCTATTACCAGGTGGCCCGGGAGGAGGTGGCACGACTGCGGCAAGCGGGCGCGGATATTGTTGTCGCATTGAATCACATCGGTTATAGCCATGACCGGCGGTTGGCAGACTCGGTGCCCGGAATTGACGCGATAATCGGCGCCCACAGTCATACCGGTGTGGAACCGCCGGACGAAAGCCCAAGAACCCATACCGTTATCCAGCAGGCATACTCCAAATTAAGTGCGGTCGGGGTCCTGGACATCAGTTTTGACACCCGGAGCCGGCGAATGGTTGGTTACCAGGGGAGGTTAATTGACCTTTTAGGTGAGGAGGTTTTAAAAGACACCTGGTACTCCCGGCGCCTGGATTCAATCCGCCAGATCGCGGAGCGGGGGTTTGACGAAGTTATCGGTTTCAGCCGTCGGGAGTTGACCCGGGGCGGATTTATTGAGACGCCGGTTGGCAACCTGATTACCGATGCGATGCGGGAGGAGTTTAAAACCGATATTGCGATTCACAATTCCGCGGGAATCAGGGCGAACATCCCCGCGGGGGAGGTTACCTACCGGCACGTCTATCAGGTTGACCCGTTCGGCAATACGGTGGTAACCGGTAAATACACCGGTCGGCAGGTACGGGAGATTTGCGAGGTTTCGGTCAACGGACACCATGCGATATTTCAGGTTTCTGGAATAAAGATGACCTATACCCTGAGGAGGCCGATTGGTGAGCGAGTGCTCGCCATACTTGTCAACGGCGAACCGCTGGACAGTAACCGTGTTTACACCGTGGCGACCAACTCTTATCTGGCGGCGGGGAGTGGTGATTACCGGGTTTTTGCTGAAGGCGACTCGCTTGAAGACAGCTTTCTTCCGCTCCGGGATTGCATTGTTAATTTCATCCGGCGTCATTCCCCGGTTGATGCCCGGGTTGAGGGCCGGATTGAGCTGATTGACCGATGAGCGGCTGGCGATTAAAACCGGTTGACGAGGAGACGGTCCGGCGGCTGGCGGTGGCGGCAAATGTGCCGGCGGTTGTTGCCCGGCTGCTGGTCGGGCGGGGGGTTACTACGGTCCCGGAAGTTCATGGCTGGCTTAATCCCGGGATCAACCAGCTTCACCCGGCAGAACTGTTACCGGACTTTGAACGGACAAAGGAGCGGTTGTTTCAAGCCATTAAACGGCGTGAGGTGATTCTCATCTGGGGTCACGACGACCTTGACGGTGTCACCGCGACCACGGTGCTCTATCAGGCGTTAACCGGACTTCAGGCAAAGGTTCGGTTTTATATACCGACCAAGGGACGGGATAAGCACGGACTTGATTGTCGTCTCTGGGAGCGGGGGAGTTTTGCGGATGTGGGTTTGGTGGTTACGGTTGACTGTGGTATTACCAATCACCAGGAGGTGGCGTTGCTGAAACAACGGGGGGTGGATGTGGTGGTTACCGATCACCACGAGGTGATTGACCCATTGCCAGGGGCGGTTGCCAATGTTGACCCGAAAAGGCCTGACTCCGGTTATCCTTATCCCTATCTTACCGGCGTCGGGCTGGCGTTGAAACTGGCGATTGGATTGGTGCAGGAGAAGCCAGGGCTATCGGTGGCAGAGTTTTTTTCTGCGCAGCCCGATGCGCTGGTGCTGACGATGCTGGGGACGATCGCCGACCGGGCACCAATCACCGGTGAAAATCGGGTGCTGGTGGCGCTCGGGTTGGAATTAATGAAGCGAAGCCAGCTGCCTGCGGTTCAGGCGGTGCTTAAAACCCTCGGGGTGGTGCCGGAGCGGTTGACGATAGCGGATTTTCTCGGTGAACTCTTGCCCCTTTTTGCCGCTGCCAGCGGTGAGGAAGGGGTGAAGATGTTTTTGAGTTCTGACCCGGTGGCGGCAGAGGTCTGGGTGAAGGAACTGGTAAACAAAAGCCGGGAATGGCGGGAAGAGGCAGAACGGACATATACCCTTGCTCAGGAGAATGTTCGTATCGGCGACGGGATTCTTTTTGTTCAGCACCCCGGACTTTCGTTACGAGCGCTCGGGTTCAGTGCGGCCCGGCTCCGGGAGCGCTATCATATGCCGGCGGTGGTGATGGGCTGGCGAGGCGATGCCTGGGTGGGGGAGTGTCGGGGGATGGATGGGGTGGACCTGATGGCGCTGCTGCGCGCATTGCGCCGGTACTTTATTGATTACGGTGGTCATCAGAAGGCGGCGGGTTTTTCCATTCACGAGGAACAGGTTGCCGATTTCATCCGAGCAGCAGAGCGGTTTGCGCACGAGAACTTTGCCCCGCGGATTTTTCCAGCCAATCAGTTTGTTGCCGATGCGGCTTTGCCCTTTAATGAGTTTGAGCCGATGGTGGCGAGGCTGGGACCGTTTGGCGAAGGAAATCCAGCACCGGTTTTTATTTCCGGGCCAACCCGGTTGTTCAAAGCCGAAAACGGGTTCAGACCGGCAGACAGACCAGAACTGGTGCTTGAGACCGGGCGCTGGAACAAAGAAATTGAATCGGAAGCCCTATACCGGGTAATTTATAACGTAGACGAGCTCTGTCGGCTGACAGTTATTGATACTGAAATAGTATGAGTCGCTTCCAACCAGCAGTTCGGTCCCGGGGGGTCGGGGTGGTTCCTTAGCTATTGCAAACTGTTTGGCATGCAGGCAACCGTTCATGCGGTCCGGCGGCGTCCCCGGGCAGACCACCTCTGGGTTTTTGCCAACGAGATTAAACGGATTGAAGGCGCTCCTCAGGTTGGGGATCTGGTGCGGGTTTATGACCGGGGGAGGTTTATCGGCTGTGGGGTATTCAATCCGAAGTCACTGATTGCGGTTCGGCTCTACTCGTTAAAAGAGGAAGAACTTGACCAGCGACTGATTCGGGAGCGAATCGCCGCCGCTTACCGTTACCGTCAGGAGCGGCTGCCCGCAGAACAGGATTTCCGGCTGGTTTTCGGGGAAAGCGATTGGCTTCCTGGATTGGTGATTGACAAGTACGGGAAACACTTTGCGGTTCAGGTTTACTCGGCTGGATTTGAGTCCCGGCTGGATCTGGTGACCGGCGCCCTTTGTGAACTGTTTGACGTGGCAGCAATTTATGAGAAGGACGATATTAAATTAAGAGAGCCCGAGGGATTACCAAGAAGGGAGCGGTTGCTTTACGGCAATCCCGAACCGGAATTGACAATTACAGAAAACGGGGTGCGGTTTTATGTTAATATCGGCAGCGGGCAGAAAACCGGTTATTTCTTTGATCACCGGATTACCCGGCAAAAGGTGAAAAAGTTATCTCAAAACCGACGGGTATTGGATGTGTTTTCTTACACCGGCTCCTTTGCCATTAACGCCGCTCGGGGAGGAGCAAAGGGGGTTCTGGCGGTGGACCGTGACGCCGATGCCATTGCCATGGCAGAACGCAACGCCCGGCTTAACGGGGTTAACGGGGTGTGTGAGTTTGTGGTGGCGGATGCGTTTGATTTTCTCCGGGAGTTAATAAAAAAAGGGGAGCGATTTGACCTGGTCAATCTTGACCCGCCGGCGTTTATCAAGGCGCAGAAGGATAAAAAAAGCGGTATGGCGTGCTACGGGAAAATAAACACCCTGGCCCTGAAATTACTCAATCCGGGCGGGATTCTGGTTTCTTCTTCCTGCTCCCATTATCTCTTCTGGCAGGATTTACTTGATGTTGTGGTTCGTGCGGTTCAGGAAGTCAATCGGCAGTTCGTCATCATTGACCGTTCAACTCAGGGGCCTGACCATCCGGTGCTTCCCCAGATGCCGGAGTCAGAATATCTGCGTTGCCTCATTCTACAGATAATTTGAGGACACCGTTTTAAATAGTAGGATTGATTTGACATTGTTCCTGAAGTGAGCATAATTGAATTAGCAAGAGAAAGGGGATCTCAGCATCTCGAGTGACTGGGTTGTCCCCAAAGAAAAGCAGCGAAGCAAAAAGACCGAGAGGAGAAGAGCAATGAAAAAAAGTAAGGTGGCACTGCTTACGCTGGTCTGCCTCTTTGGGCTGACCTTTGCGGTCAGTCCGGAGGTGACCGATAGCGACAATAATCAGGGCGGTGCACAGAAGGTCAAACTGTACTACGGCACCTACGGTTCTGACGATTATGTATGGGGAACGGTTAACAGTCCAATGCCTACTGATGCCTGGTTATATCACAGTGAGATGCCGGGCAGGATGATGGACAATGCCTGTGCGACCGATGGTAACTACGTGTATGTTCTTGCCGGCTACGGCACGACAAATGTTCTCTATCGCCATGCGATTGGCAGCAATACCTGGGAAACCCGGGCGCCCTGTCCGCTGGATATCTCCAACGGTGGTGCGGCAATCATCGGCGATACGCTTTATTACTGTTCGGGTTACGCTTATAGCCGGAGTTCAACGGTTGACACAATGTTCAAGTATTGCATCAGCACCAATACCTGGACAAGCGGACCCGGACCGTTTACCGGAACAACCTATAACTGGCAGCCGTTGGTTTTAGCCTGTGGTGGCAAACTGTACTACATCAGCGGTTGTAATGCCCCGGGCTCTACCAATCCGACCACCCAGGTCTGGTGTTACACTCCGGGTTCGGGCTGGGCGCAGGTTGCGAGCCTTAACCAGGGACGGGTGTTTGCGATGGGTTGCGTGTATCGCGACACCATCTGGGTTGCCGGTGGGGCCGCCAATAATGCTGCATTGACCCATACCGAGTTCTATGATCCAGTTTCCAACACCTGGACAGTTAACAACAGCATCTTTCCGCCATTGCCGATTGCCACCTGGGCTGCGGCGAGCGGGAATGTTGGTAGCACAATGTTCGCACACGGTGGTGTGAGGGAGATGGTGGCTCTGATGGATACCACCCAGTACTTTGATTTTGGAACGCGGACCTGGACAGTAATACCGGATGTGTTATTGCCGGTTTACCGTGGCACCGGTGTTGGCAATGCCGATGGCAAAGCGGTGGTTTACGGCGGTTCTATCGGCGGATTTAACCCTACTGATACCTGTCAGTATGAAGTACTCTTCATAGGCAATGCGAACGATGTGGGCGTAATTCAGATTGTGGCGCCGGGGAGCACAATTACCCCGGGTAATATTACGCCTCGGGCAAAAATAAGGAACTTTGGAACAAACCCGCAGTCAAACATTCCGGTTTACTGCTGGATTGATTCGGGTGCAAACAGAGTCTACAGCCAGACAGCGACCTATCCGGGACCGCTCGCGCCGGGCGCGACGGCAGATGTTGATTTCTCACCGCCGTGGCCCGCAGTTGTTGGCACCTACAATGTGACGATGTTCACCGACCTGACTGGTGATGAGGACCGGACAAACGACACTCTGCAGGGAACAACCCAGGTAAGATCTACTAACCTTACCTGGGTTACCAGAACTTCGGCACCAGGGCTGGGGAGATACTGGTGTCCAGGTACTGGCGTAGTGCGTGACACCATCTACTTCTGTGGCGGTAGACAGTCAAATGCATTATCGGTGCGCACAATCTTCGCATACGATGTTGTCAATGGTACCTGGATTACCACCGGTTTGCCGAATCTTTTGACCCCGCGACGTACCGGTGCGGGAGGAAGAATTGGCAACAAAATATATGTGGCTGGCGGTCGGGACTCGTCCAGCGCTACGCTCAACACCTGCGAGGAGTTTGATGTTGACACCAAGATTGTTACCGCGAAGGCGAATATGCCCGCTGGTGCTTGGGCGACTTGCGGTGCTGTAGCGGGTGACAAACTTTATGTCATTGGCAGCGAGGCTGCTGTCGGCAATACTTACGAGTACGACCCTGCGAACAATAGTTGGGCGGTTAAGGCGACGCTACCGGCTGGCAGAGGCTGGGCAGCGGCAGTTGGCGCCGGTGGCAAGGTTTATGTATGCGGTGGTAGTGATGCCTCGCAAAACACTTATCAGGATTGTTGGGTTTTTGACCCGGTGGCAAACAGCTGGACCCAGAAGGCGAATATGCCTGGTCCTCGGATATATCACCGGGCGGTAGCCTATCAGGATACAGTGATATATGTTCTGGGTGGATCAACTGCTGGTTCGGCTTCGGCAGATAATCTGGTGTATAAGTATCACATTCCATCTAACACCTGGAGCACGGAGACGCCGATGATCACCCGGCGCGGCTGGCATATGCCGAATGTAGTGGGTAACTCCATCTGGGTTGCCTACGGTTCGGACTGTATTACCCCGACATACCTAACCAATCTTGAAGAAGGTTTGATTCCGCTGACCGGCATTGAGGAATACCATGTGGCCGACAATGGCGACGCTTACTTCAAAGTGGTTAGTCCAGTAAGAGGACGAGCAGGCGTGAACTTCAGTGTCCCACAGGCTGGGCGTGTTGTGCTTGGTATCTACGATGTAACTGGCTCTCTTGTTAGAACGCTTGTTGACGAAATGTTCCCGGTCGGGGATTACTCGGTCACCTGGGACCGGCGGGATGCTTCCGGGAAGCGGGTTGCGAATGGCACCTACTTTTACCGTTTGACGATAGACGGTAGGTCGGTTTCGGCCAAAGCGATACTCGTTCAGTAACACCTCCCTTATAACGCTAACTGGGCTGCCTTCGGGCAGCCCAGTTTCTTTATACAAAAACTCCAGCGGCAGGGCTCGAACCTGCGACCCTCCGGTTAACAGCCG
>CAYPNB010000017.1:0-13258 GCA_964412225.1 uncultured bacterium
GGAGGAGAAGACGGGGATGTCGGGGCGGACAAAGAGGAGGTCGCCGCAGTGGTCCGTTTTTTTGTGAATTTAGCGGTGCTGTTGGTCACTGTTCTTCGGTGCCAAACAACCGTCCTTCCTCCAATCGCTGTAGTCCTTCGGCTGTAGGAGCCGGATAGGTGTAGGTCATCCCTTCTCCTCGTCGCTCCACTTTTTCAATGTATCCCTCTGTCTGTAACGAGGACAGCAGTTTCAGGATGGTGGCAACTCCGCCCTTCAGCCCCTCTAGCGCGCCGAAGTATTCCCCTGAAACGATGAGCCGCCGACGGGCCCGACGACGCTCTGGGTCTTCTTCGTGCTGGATGGGAACGTAATCATTGCCCACCAGGATGTGGGCCAGCGTCCGGGCGCTGTAGGGCGCCCGCCCCTTCACTCTGGCCAGCCTCGCGTTCCAGGCCACCGCCTGCAACACCGTGTACCGAGCATCTTGATACCGTCCTGGGTCGGTGAGGTCTTCCCACGCTGGTTCATCGGCCCAAGGCACCGGCAGGTTCACGTCGCAGAGAATACAGCACTGGTCGGGACGGGTCGGCGGTTTCTCGGCCCCCAGATAGCGCAGGATTTCTGCCCGAAGGCAGTCGCCAACCCGCAACGATTCGGCGTATCGCCGCATCGCAGCCAGGTTCGCGGTCATCTCCTCCCGCACCCGCCGAGCCTCTCCTAGGTCCAGATTCAGCGGCACCCCCTCCAGCAGATTCGGCCCCGGCCTGAGAACGAATGCGCGGGCAAAGCCCCGATAGATAAGCAGTCCTTCCAGCGCCAGCCGGTAAAGTGCTTCATCCAGCACCAGCGGGTCCAGGCCAGCCTCAAGCGCGGCCTCTACCAAAGGTAGGTCACTCCGGGTTACTGGATTGGCTCCGTAGGCCTGCAGGACCGGCGCGATGGCTACTCCTTCTGGCCCTGACACGATCTCCCTGGCCCGCGCGTCCACCACCTCCAGCGGAGCCAGCATCCGGACGCTAGCCCTCAGGGTCACATCCACATCCCGCCGGAGGAAGTCCATCTCCTCCAGCAGATGCAAATGAATGCCCAGTTCCCGCTCCTCCTCAAAACCCAGCGTGTCGGCCATCTCCCGGGGGTCTGCAAAGACTGGTCGGTCTCCCTGGTGGCGCCGGCGAACCCATTCCAGCACATTGGCCACCTGCTCCGGCTCAGGAAGGCTCCGGGGGATGAAGTAGTGCTCGTGAATCCAGAGGTCGTCCGGATGATAGAAGAGTACACACCAACTCACTTGTCCATCCCGCCCGGCCCGTCCTACCTCCTGGAAGTACGACTCTATATCGCCAGGAATCTGGTAGTGGACCACGTAGCGGATGTCCGGCTTGTCTATGCCCATTCCGAAGGCCTTGGTTGCCACAATGATATTGATCTGGCCGTCCAGAAACATGTCCTGGACCTCTTTGCGGGCCTGGTCGTCCATCTGGCCATGGTAGAAGCGGGCATCCAGGCCCATCATCTCCAGCCGCCGGGCCAGCCGTTCCGCTTCCCGCGTGGTGTTGACGTAGACAACGGCACTTTCATTCCGCCGGTCGGCAGTGCGCAGAATCCGGAGCAGGATGCGCAATTTATCCCGCCGATTCTGAATCCGGAAGCCCGGACTGGTGCGGTTGTAGACAATGAAGCGGAGTTCGGAGCGGTTCGGGTTGCGCTCAATTTCCCGATAGCCTGGACGTAGGCCCAACCGCCGGACAATGGAGGCCCGTACCTGCGGAGTGGCAGTTGCTGTGAGGGCCGCAATGGGCGGACGGTATCCCTGCGCTTCGGCAATGATGTCCACCAGGCGGCGAATGTAGAGGTAGTCTGGACGGAAACTATAGCCCCACGTGTGGACACAGTGGGCCTCGTCCACCACGACCTGGACGATGTTCCGGGCCGCCTTCAGCGCGGCCAGGAGCCGGGGGTCGCGGATTCGCTCCGGGGCGATGTAGACCAGCCGGAGTGCCCCCTCCCGCATCCGCTCGTAGACTCGCTCCTGTTCCTCGGCGGTTTGACTGCTGTCTACCCGTTCCGCCACTGCCATCCCCCGGTCCAGCAATCGGTCCACCTGGTCCTTCATCAGTGCCTTCAACGGGGAGAAGACCAAGGTAGTCCCCTCCCGCAACAGGGCGGAGAGTTGGAAGGTGAACGACTTGCCGGAGCCGGTGGGCAGGACGACCAGGGCGTCCTGCCCGGTCAGAAGGGCGCGGACGACTTCTTCCTGCTCCGGCGGGCGCCATTCTCGGAAGCCGAAAAGTTCCCGCATTCCCCGGAGCACCCGGTCCCAAACTTCCCGAAGCCGTTCTACAGGCACGACCCGGGGCAGGCGCAGTTCCAGAAGCAGACGTTCCAAGTTGGTCAGGATCCGTTCCGGCACTTCGGCCAGGACCTGCTCCATTTGCTCCCGGTCTATCCGCCAGGCGGGCGGCGCCTGGGCCATATGGTCGGCAAGGGCCCGGTAGACCGCGCGCCGGGAGAGCATGACCTCGTCTTGCAGGACCACCGGTCCTCGCCCCTCGCCATCCGCACCCGGCAGCGCAGCCAGCAGGTCCCACCGGTACTCCCGGGTCCAGGCCCGTTTATCCAGAAGGAGCACTGCGCCGATGTCTTCTTCCCCCCGGATCAGCCGCCCGAAGCCTTGTTTGAAGTCAATAAGCATCAGCGGGAGGAGATAGTCGGTGAACTCGTGATTACCTTGGTCGCGCACCTCAGCGGCGCGGGCGCGGACAACCGGGTCCATTAGGAGCGGGAAGGGAAGTTTTTCCATCAAGACGTAAGAGAGGTTGGGACCGGGGACATCCACCCCGTACCAGAAACTCTTCAGGCCCAGGAGGACAGAGCCGGGGCGGGCTTTGATCTCTTCCAGGAGTGCCCGACGGCTGCCCGTCTCTCCCTGGCAACCGACAGGAATGGAGTGTTCGCCCAGAGTTGGCTCCAAGTACCGGAAGACCTGGACCATCCGGTCGCGAGCGGTGAAAAGGACCAGGCCGTTGCCGCCAGTGAAGCGGAAGAACCAGCTCAGTTCCTGGGCAACCTCGTCTACGAAGTTCCGCAACTCGCCCGGTCGGGCATCGGAGCGCATATAGCGAGCGACAGCGAAGAGGGCCCGGCGGTAATCCAATTCCGGCGGTAGGGCGACCGTGTCCCCCGGACCGACCCGTTCCTTCAGCCCCAGGCGGTCCAGAATGAACCCAAAGCCTGCCTCGCGGGTGGTCCGCAAGGTGGCCGAGGTAAAGATCAGGGTGCGGCAGGCCCGGTATAGTTGCTGTTCCAAGTAGGGGCCAACCCGCACCAGAGCCCGCCGGACCGCCCAGTTGTAAGGGCCGGTGTATTCTCCCTTTTGCATATCCTCCGGCGGCACTGCAGGTTCCACCTCTATCCAGTGGACGCGGGTCCGTCGGTCGTAGCCAACGCGCAGAATCTCGGTCAGCAACCGGGCCTGGTCGGCCAACTCTCCGGCCAGGAAGTGGAGTTCGTTCAGGGTCTCCTGCTGGAAGGCAGGCAGGGGGTGGGCCTCCAGCCAGGTTTTCAGCCCGGCCACCGCCTGGGCCGCCTCCTGCAGCGCCTGGGCCAGCCGCTCCCGGGCCTCCTCTGCCGGCCTCCAACTGCGAGGGTTGGCCCGGCGGGGGTCCGCCTCCAGGGCCATTTTGATCCCGTAGCGAGGGTCCATTTGGGCACGGTTCAACTGCGCGTACCGGCGCAATTGGTCGCCGAAGTCATGGGCCAGGGATTCCAGGAGATTGCGGGTCTGGATAGCCCGTGCAATCCGCCGCTGTCCCTCTGGGTCTCGGACTTTGTCCCGGATTCGGATGAGCAATCCCTGGCCCGCGCGGGGGTCTAGGAGTCGGTTGACCAGGCGGGCGATGCTCCCCCAGGAGACCTCTTCGGACGCGGCGTCTGTGGCGGCGTCCTCTAGGTTGTGGGCCTCGTCCACCACGACTCGAGCGAGGGGAAGCCCTGTCGTCTCCCATTCTTTGGAGAGGAGCAGGGCATGGTTGGTGACTACCACGTCGGCCCGCAGGGCCCGCTCATAGGCCCGACGGTGAAAGCAGACTTCCCATGCCGGACAGTGCTGACGGCTACACTCCCCTTGTTCCGCCCGCAGCGATTCGCAAAGCCAGGCCAGAGCCGGAAAGGTGCTGAGGGCCCAGTAGGGCAACTCGTCCAGCAACCCTTCTCCCGTAGCCGAAAGCCAGGTGAGTATAATCAACCAGGCGAACCGTTCCTCATCGTCCAGCGCCTCCACGTCGGTCTGGGCGTAGATGGTTTCGGCGCGCCGGAGGCAAAGGTAGTTGGACATCCCCTTGAGCACCTGGTAGCGAAAGTCCACATCCAGGTACCGTCGAATTCGCTCCAGGTCGCTGCTCATCTGGTCCTGGAGAAGGCGGGTGTAGGTAGAGACGACCACTGGCTCGCTCCGGCTACGGGCCCAGAGGACCGCCGGAACCAGGTAGGCGAAGGTCTTGCCTGTGCCGGTGGGGGCCTCTATGAGAGCGAAACGGTCTTCCTGAAAGGCCCGGCTCACCGTCTCCACCATCCGGAGTTGGGCCTCCCGATGGCGGAGGCGGTTCCGCTCCACCATCTCCTCAAAGCGCGCCCGGACCGCTTCCGGCGTGAAGGGGAAGAGCGTCTCGGGAAAGGCCTTCTCCCAGGAAGGGACAGCGCCACCCAGTGGAGGAAGGACAGTCTCCCGTTTCGCCGCCGGTATGGGCGCATAGATTCCCAGCCGCTCCGCCAGGTAGGGCATCAGCCGGACGCATTCCCCGGCCAGAAGAGGGTTCCGGGCCATCCGTTCCCGAACGGCCTCCAGGAGACGGGGGACCGTCGCGGCCAGCACCAGGGAGTCCACAGCGGCGTTGTGGAAGCCAGTCCAGGAGAATAGTCCTACCCCGCACCCGCGCGCCCAGTCCTCCACCTGTTGACCGCCCTCCAGCCCTTCACCAACGCCCAGGGAGCGGGCCAGTTCCTCCAGGTTGAGAGAACTTGCGCCTATCCGGGCCAGGCAGGCCAGTTCGGCTGTGTCCACAATGGGGTTAGTGATTTCCCAGCCGATCTCCCGGCCGGCCTGCCGGAGAAAGGCCAAGTCAAAGCGGACGTTGTGAGCCACCAAGGGGAAGTCTCCGACCCAGCGGCGGAACCGCTCCAGCACCTGCGGCAGACGGTCGGCCTGGGACAGTTGTGCTTCCCACTCCGGGTGGTCCGCCAGGCCCAGTTTGACCCGGAGGCCGTAGGGGATTTCTTGCCCCTCCAGATTGATGTACTCGTTAAAGGTCGGAGGGAGCGGAGTGTCGTCCCCGGCAGTGGCGGGAGCCGGGCAGCCGTCCACAATGCGCACAGCAGCAATCTGGAGGATGCGGTCTCGGTCGGGGTTGAGGCCGGTGGTCTCCAAGTCAAAAGCGATGAAGGTGTCCAGCGGAGGAAGGTGGGCCAGAAATGGGGGTTGGGCTTTCCTCCGTTCCCAGCGAGGCTCCCTTGTGCCAGCAGCGATGGCCTCGGCCTCCAGCGCGGCACGGACGCGCCAGCGGCCGTCGGCCATCGGGACGAAGAGGTCGGGATGGGCCTGGAGCGCTCCCTGGACCTCCTGGGGGGTGCAGCGGAAGCCGTGCTTTTCCACCAGGGCGCGGCGAATCTCCCGCCCAGTGAGGCCCTCGGGATGGGCGTTCAGGATGGACTGGATAGCCTGAAGAAGCGTCAGGGGCATATTATGATTTCACCAGAGGCCGTTCTTTTCCCTAATTGTGATATGCAATAGTCCCTCAAGGGAACTATCCTGCCACAAAACGGGATTTCCGTCACACCACCGCCCGCAATAAGTCCAGGTCCCACAGTCGCTGGACTGTCTCCGGAGGGATGCACTGTCCAGGGAGACAGAGAACCTCATAGGTCTTAGGGTCGTAGGCGGCATAGCGCGGGGTACAGGGGCCGGGCGGCGGGCCTGCCAGAACCCAGCGGGGGCGCTGGCGGGGATTCACGTTGCTGAAGAGGTCGGTCCGCTCCCGCATCGCCAGATAGAGGCCGAAGAGGCCTGGATCGCCTTCGGCCAGCGGGGGCTGTACCAGGGGAACCAGGGCGTCGGTGGGCTGGGGTTCCTCCAGAGAGAGCATGGCCCAGGCCAGGGAAGCCAGTTGTTCCCCTGTGGGCCGCACCGCCAGTTCGCGCAGAAACCAGCGGCCAGCCAGGCGGACAAAGCGCCGATCAGTGCGCAGAGCATCCAGAAGCTGGCCTGCGATCCGGTCTCCGTGGGTCAGAAGGACGGCTTCCGCCTGCTCCTCCAGTCCGGGAGCGCGCAATTTCTCCGCCGCTACCTCTCGTACTTTGGCGTGCCACTTGCGGGCTTTCTCACTTCCGGGAGCCGCGCGCTCGTAGGTGACCGGCTCGGCTACGCCATCTAACTGTAGTCTCACCTCTCCAGGCGCCACGGCTATAATTTCCCCGACAAATGCTTCATGCACTCCTACCTCCCCTCTGACAACGATTCGGGCCACAATCACGTGGTCGCCCACTTTCCACTCCTCGGCCGGGTCCCACAGCCGTACCGAAGCGTTCTCCACTGGGTCGGTCAGGACGGGAGTACTGGTTTCAGGGCCGTACTGTAGCCGTCCCTGCACTACCCGCCGGGCGAGGATGGTCAGGTCATAGGCCTGCCCCGTCCGACGGATGTGGTTCGCGATCCGGTCCAGATCAGCCTGAGTGACCTGGAACTCTTTCAACCAGTAACGATCGGAAAGGGCCTCGCTCATCATACCCCCTGTTTCAGTGCTTCCTCCACCACCCGGACCTCTTCCTCCGTCAGCCCATACAGGCGGCACACAGTGAGGTCTATCAGGCGATCGGTGGCCGCCAGAAGGCGCTTCAGGGGGAGGAGTCTCTCCAGGCTGTCCCCGTACTCCTTCTCCAACCGCGCCTGGAAAGCTCGCGCGCTGGGGTCCACCTTTAGCCGCCGCCGGTTCCGGCGCAGAATCTCCAGCAGTTCCTCCAGGGTCAGGTGGGGCTCCTCTTTCCGGTAGTCGCCCAGGTAGGCCCGCAGGCGGGTGTGGCCGGTGAGGGCCTTCAGCGGGGCGCCGACCTCTCGCTCCAGCCAGGTCAGGAAGCCCCGCACCTCCTCCTGCTTCTCCCGGTTGATCCGGACCATCTCCCCCGCCAGGTGCGCCAGCAGGTCGTGGACGACGTCCGATTGCTCCGGGTCGGCACTGAGCCGGGCGTGGAGCCAGAGGCCAAGGGGACTGCTCAGGAAAGCAGAGTAGGAGGCGTGTTCCGTACTATGTATGGCGTCGGCAGCCAGGGCGCGGCCTTCGGCAGCCAGCCGCTCCCGTTCGTCGGCGGGGGGGGTGAAGGAGATGCGGCGGATGGGAAGCCACGAAACCTGCGAAATGCGCACGTAGGGGAACAGCCGTTCCTCAAAAACGAAGACTTTCTTGAACCAGAATGCCAGAGCGGGCGAGTTGATCAGGGCACACAGGTAGTAGAGGTCCAGGTTGACATCCGGCTTCACTTCCGCAACGTAAATCGTGTTGAGCACGTTGCTTTGAGTGGTGTCAACAGCCGCTATCAGGTCAATCCCTACACGACGCAGCAAAAGTTTCGGCGTTTGGCTGTACAAGCGAGCAGGTTTGAACTTGTTGCTATCGCTTTCGTCTCTTTGGACCCAGTAGTTAGCCTGATAGTCGTAACGGTGCAAATCCTCACCAAAACCCAGAGGGACTCGTCCTGCTCCAGGGTCATCATAGACGAACGGCGCGTCTTTTCCCGCTTCAATGCCGCGCGTCAGGTCGGCCAAGCTACTGAAGGGGGCAGACACGTCCCGAATCTTGAGAATAATCGGGACCTCTGGCTCTGCCAATCGCAGAGGAATGATTTTGAACGGGAGCGATGCGCATAGTTCTGAGGCGATGCTGTTGACCAGAGCCGGGCCGGCATCGTCCAGGTTGTACACTGCAACCCGATCGTGGCGAACGCCTTTTCTGATAGCAGCGATGATTGCCTCAACCCCCACCTCCTGAAAAGGCATACCGGCGTCTGCTACCAGGAAGAGTTCCGCATTTTTAAGCCAGCAGGTCCGGAGTAGCTCATAATTCTCGTTGGACAACGCCGGCTTGGGGATGATGAAAGACCAGGTACCGCCTGCCTTGAGCACAGAGTGGGCCTGCTCGTAGAACAACTCAAAGGCGTCCCACTGGCCCTTCGCAAGGTGGAATCTGCTCGTCAGATATGCGCGGTCCTCCACCAGAGAGCCCCGCTTGACGTTCAGGTACGGCGGATTCCCGATTACTGCGTCAAACCCGGGATTCTCCGCCCAGTCCCGCCGCCGCAGGTCTATGAAGACCTCCGGAAACTCCAAATCCCAGTGGAAGAACCGCTTCTCCTCCCACAGCGCTCGCGCCCGGTCTACCGCTTCCCGGTATTCCTCAGGAACCGCTTTGTCCCCCTTCAGGGCCGGGAGAACGTCTCCCCCGTAGAGCGTCAGGAACTCGTAGGCCAGCGGGTTGCCAAAATGCTGGCTAACCCAGAGGTCCAGCACCTGCTTGTACGGGGTCAGTTGCTCCTGGAAGTGCTCAAAGATTTCCGCGCTGCGCTGGACGTCGGCCAGGGTGGCGTCGGCCTGCTCCGCCACCTCCACCATCAGCCCCGTCAGGTCCAGCAGCCCGGCGAAGGGGCCTGCAAAGAGGGAAAGTTGCCCTCCCTGCGTCGCCTTCAGCGCCCGCTCCACCGTCCGCACGTCGGCCCCGATGAGGGAGTTTCCCCAGCGCAGGTGGTGGTCCAGAAAACTGAGCGGCGCGCCCACCGTGAACGAATGCAGCCACAGGCTCAACTTGGCCAGTTCCACCGCCATTCGGTTCAAGTCCACCCCGTAGATGCACCGCTTCATCACCAGCCGGGTCAGGATGGCCGTATCGTCCAGCCGAGCCCGGTCCACCTCCACCCCCTGGCACCTCATCTCCTCCAGAATCTCCCCCCGCACCTGCCCGACCAGCCGCTGGATGGGATTCCACTCCCAGGGGACATTAGGACGCTCATCGTGATAGGCCTGCATCTGCCGGATGATGCCGTCGGTCAGGAAGTCCACCGCGTTGACCAGGAAGTGGCCGGAACCCATCGCCGGGTCGCAGACTTTGATGCTTAGAAAGGCCTCTCGCGCCTCCCGTTCGGCCTGTTCCAGTTGCTCCCGCAGCAGGCGAACGGTGGACGGGTCGGACGTCCGCGCCAGTTTCCAGCGCAGGTCGGCGCAGCGGTCCATCGCATCCCGGAAGACATGCGCCCGTTCGTCCAGGACCGGCCCCAGGGTATTCTGGATGATGTAGTTGACGATGTAGTCGGGGGTGTAGTAGGAACCGGTGGCCTTCCGCTCGCCCCGGTCGGTGACCAGTTCCACTTTCCCGGCAGCCGCGTCCACCACCCGGAGTTTGTACTCTAGGAGCCCCTCGTAGATGGCCCCCAGGTTGCGAACGCTAATGTAGGCGTAGTCCACCGGCTTCCTAGCGTCCCGGGCCAGGAGGTCCACCGCCCGGGCCACCACCCGGTCGCTTAACCGGTGGCTCTCCAGGAACTGATTCTCGGGGCTGGCCGGGCTGAAGAGGCCGCCGTTGTAGCGGGGGATGCCCAAACTGGGGTCGCCCTGATCAACGCGGCGGAAGAGATTCAGCAGGGCATCGTACCGGGTTGTGGCGTGGAGGGCATCGCTGATGGGGAGGCCCTTATCCAGCCGCTCCGCTGCCCACTGGGCCAGCGCGGTCAGACTCTGCTCCCGGTAGCCTTCGTTGTTAATGGGCAGAAGTCCCCGCGCCTCGGCGTATAAGAGGAAAAGGAGTTTGTAGAGCAAGCTCAGGCTGGCCTGGTAAATCTGCCGGAGGGTCTCCGGCGTCTCCTCCTGGACGCCCATCCGGTGGTACCGGTAGGCAACAAAACCCCCGGCGATCTGGGGCATCACCTCCTCAAAGACCAGTTCCTTCAGTTTGTCGCTGATCTGGCGGGCGTAGAGAGTGGAGCCTTCGTGGACCCGCTGGACGAAGGATTTCCCCTGGGCATCGGGGAGGAAGGCGTCCCGGCGGAAGAAGAGCCACCAGCGGCGGAACTGGTCCAGTTGTTCCGGACTGGGTTCGCAGTCAGGAGGGAGAAAGTCCAGGATGACTCTCAGGTCCACCTCGTAGAACTCGCTGGCGGTGCTGGAAACCTCCCGGCTGTAGAGGCGCCAGAGGATGCCGTTGGTGAGGATGCCCCAGGGGACGCGGGTGCCCACCAGATAACTGACCATCTGGAAACTGGGGTTGCTATCGGACTTCCGGGTATCCCGGCCGGTGGTATCCTTCTGACTGAGAGGGCGTCCCCAATATTTGGCCTCGGCGACGGCCCGGGCGCGGCTGTAGAAGGGGTCATCCTGGTCCTGGTAGCGGTAGGCCTCGTCCCGGGACCTGTCGTCGGCGAAGAGGGCGTAGTCGGGCCGGGAGACGCGGCCGCCCCGGCCGGTCTTGATCTGGACGATGTAGGACCAGCCCAGGATGCGCAGGACGGGTTTGATGAACTCCTCTTCCGTCTGGGCCTCGTTCCAGGTATCTCCGTGCTGGCGGGCTCTGGCCCAGAGGGAGCGGATGGCTTCCAAGACCGGTCGGGGGTCTTCCGCCCATTCCGGGTGCTGGGGGAGGCGGTGGATCAGGTAATGTTGGGAGAAGAGGGTTTTGGCCTGCATGTGGCTTACAGTTCCTCCGACGGCTCTGGGTTCTCTTTTGGAGGCTCGGGAACGCAGGCTTTTCTCCTGAGAAGTCTGTGGACCAACTGTCTGACAAGGGACTGGAAGGTTGCGTACACTCGCCGGATTCGGTGTCGAAGGGCGGGCTTTCCAGCGAGGGGCGCGGCCATCTCCAAGCAAGGAGGTGCGGCGCCGATGGCGGAAAGAGGTGGAAGCCCTTCTGTCTCCCGGACCAGCGGGACCGGGGCTCCGGAAGGGATTTCAGCAGGGCAAGCCTCTACCTCTGGGGACAGTTCCCCGGCCGGCAAAATGGCGATTTCCGGCTGGGTTAGGGCAATCTCTTCTTCAGGCCGGACGCTCTTAACCTCAAGCAACGGCCCACTGGCAGGGGCAACCTCGGCTTCGGATGGGACTTCTTCGGCCTCTCTCACTGGCTCTGCAATTGGAGCGGATTCAATTTCCCGTTCTACAGACAGAGCAAGTTCGGCTTCGGGCCGAGCTTCTTCAGCCTCGGGCAACAGCACGCCAATAGGAGTGAATGCGGCTTCAAGAGGAGCTTCTCTGACCTCCCTCGCTGATTCCGCAACCGGAGTAGCCACAAATTCCGGCTCTGCGGGCGGGACGGACTCGGCTTCAAGTTGGGCTTCTTCCACCATTTCTGTGACCAGGGCTGTTGCAACAGCAGGCCCGACTTCTTCCGGCTCTCGTGACCATTCCACAACTCGGGTCGCCTCAGGATATGTTTCTGCAACCTCTCGCGGCGATTCTAAAATTGGGGGAACTTTGGGCTGCAGACGTACGGTTCGCCTGGGACGGCCCCGAGAAGGGCGTACAGGTGTAGGAGATTCCTTTTGCGTTCCAAACTTTGGCCAAAAGCGGTATTGCCCTCCCCCCAGAGACTCAAAAGCCTTTCGCCGCCATAGTTCCCAGGCGATGGTTGCCTTGCTAACCATCCGGCCTTTTTCGTCAAAGTGGATAGCCTGGAAGAGTTGGTCTATGGTCACGATCAGGGGTTTGCGTCCTCCCTCTTCCCACCATTGATGGACTTTCTCATACATCAGCCCGAAGACGCTGTTGCCCACTTCCTCGGCCTGGCGGAACAGGGCCTGTAAGTCATCAAAGCGCACGTCGGCCACGTAAACATCATCATCCACATCGTAAAGCCGGGGTTCATGATGCTCTTCGTACTGAATCTGTCCTTCCTCGTCCAGCCACATTCGCCAGACGTGGATGGGATCGGTGCGGTCTGAGGGGCGAGTGGCGATGTCGTACTCCCGCTCGTTACGGGCCGAAATACGGAGTCGGGCACCGGGATAGATACGGTAGCGACGGAAGGCGTTGTGCATTTCTGGCGACACCCAGATACGTCCCTTTTCCCAATCCACCCAGGCCCGAAAGGACTCCGGCTGGTCGCCAAAGTGGTGGTAGAAGACCACTTCTTGACAGCCGGTGGTGAGGGGGACGAAGAGCCGCCGGACCTGTCCTTTAAGGGGTAGCCAACCCTCGTAGTAATGGCGAGCCCGGAGGACAAAGATGGCCTGGATTGGATGGCCCCTTCGCCAAGTTTCCAGGTCTTGTTCCCGATCTTTACCCTCGGTCTCCGCCTCTTTCGTTATTCTCCGATATCGCCTAAGCCGACCTATTTCCTTTTCCTTCCTGCTGACTATCTCGGCCTGGGTTAGAGACGTCAACCGAGTGGGAACCCGAGGCGTGGCAAGCGGAGAACGGGCTGTGAAAGCCTTCCACGCAACAGAGGATGTCCACCGGTCCCCGAGGTTGAACACTTCTCCCTGCTCTGTCAGCGCTCGGCAAAGGGCAAAGGCATGCAGATCATAGGTAGCGCTGCCATCATTGGTGAGCCCCCAGGCCATATTGACCAGTTCTTCGGTTGAGTACGAGATGGGTTCTCTTTCCCCTATCGGTATCTGCTGGATTACAGTCAGGACCTTCTGGAGAGTGAAAGAGTCTACCGGGGGAAGCATATCCCGAAGGCACCAGATTTCACCCTGGAAGGTCTGAAGGGAAGTAAAACGGGGATCGTCCTGAAGGGTATCTTGTATAGCCCGACGAAGGGCTGTTTCCAGGCCCTCTACCTTCACCAACAATTCATCCATCCATTCCTCTGGTATGGAAGGACGCTCTTCGGCTACCGGTGTGTTGGGGATTTCGGCGGCCATGAACCGCTGACTCCCATCGGTAAACCGCAGGGTGAGAATTGTAAAAGACCCTTGCTTCGGGTTTTCGCCCCGCTGGATAGTCTCTACGGTAGCGATCTGGCCAGCGATGAGCACGGTTTCGCCGACCCGATAGGCGTTGCCAGGAGCGTAGGGACGGGGCTGGCTGGCCTCCATGCATGCGCGGATTGCTGCGCGAACCAGTTTGTTGATATGGAGAGGACGCCCCGAGGAGTAAACTGCCTGGGCCAGCACTTCCGGATCTATGATCCGAACATCCATATCTTCCCTCCGGGCTAGAGAGGACAAAAACAAACATCCAACATCAACATCCGAGGTGCATTTCAGTTTTACGGCGGAGTGCAGAGGATCGGCCACAGTTGGTCAA
>CAYPNB010000018.1:0-12585 GCA_964412225.1 uncultured bacterium
GGAACTCCCAATAGCCGCCCACCTCGTCCTGACCTGAGCGCCGCGAGAGGAGAACACAACCCTCTTGGGTAATAAAAGCTGCCGCCACCTCCGTGATCCGCTTCATCGCTGACCACTGTTCTGTACCGGAAAGCCTCGAGCAAGGGCGCCCGGAGCCCAAGCCCGAAAGCACCCCCTACCCCTGGCCTCTTCACCACACACGAAGTGAGCGGTTACTTCCCAGGCCGGCGCCAAAGCCATCGGGGATATTTGAGGCCGGCCCGTCCCAAGAAACGCTGACCAGGAAACGTTAACCAACCCTAGGTCCTCCCGGTTCTAAAGAAAATTTTTCAGAGCTCTCAAGCAAAAAGAGGCGGAGATATATCCAGCTCTGCAGCCAGCTTTTCCAAGTTTTTCTGCAAAGGAGGATCAATGGGTATGCCTTGGGTGTGGATTTCCTGCTCCTTCAGGTAAGCTTTTTCCCCAGCCGTATAGATTCTGGGCGCACCCGGGGCTTTGGCCGAGGCGCGCAACGTCCGCAGGATCTCGCCCACAATGTGTTTGAATTCCTTTACGGGCAGAAAACGCTGGATATCCAAGGCCAAAAAGAAATGGGCCAGTTGGGAAGGCTTGGGACGACCCTGTTTATCCTGATCGGAAAGCTCTTTGAGAAATGGCCCTCCGGACAGGGCGGAACACAAAATCTCCACCAAGGTAGCCAAGCCATAGCCCTTGTGACCCCCAAGCTCTTCGCCGGCTCCACCCAGGGGCAGGAAAGCATACACGTCCTTGGGCAGCCCAGCGAGAATTGCTTGAGAGTCCGTGGCCGGTTTTCCCTCGCGATCGATCACCCAACCTTCAGGCGCGGGTCTTCCCAAGCGCGCCAGGACCTCGATTTTCCCGCGCTGGCTCACCGAGCTCGCGGCGTCAAAACAGAAAGGGAAAGGCTCGTCCGTGGGGCAAGCGAAGGCAATGGGATTTGTACCGAGCATGGGTTCCACGCCAAAGGTGGGGGCCACGCTTGGGCGGGCGTTGGTGAAACTCATCCCGATCATGTCCTCTTGGGCGGCCATGAGGGCGTAGTAGCCAGCAATCCCGTAATGGGAAGAATTGCGCACCACCACAGCGCCCAGGCCAAAAGCTCTGGCCTTCCTAATCGCGAGCTCCATAGCCCGGTATCCTGCGACCATGCCCATCCCGTTTTGCGCATCCAGGACGGCTGTCGTCGGGCTCTCCCGCACAACCTGAAGCGTGGTCACGGGGGACAGAGTTCCGTTACGTATACGGTTCACGTAAAGCATGATGCGACTGACGCCATGGGACTCAATCCCTCGTAGATCCGCTGTCAAAAGGACATCAGCACAGATCCTGGCGTCCTCCGAAGGCACGCCTAACCGCTGAAACACTGCGCACACAAATTGATGCAGATCCTCCACTTTAATCCTACGATACTCTTCGCTCATTGTTCTTGCCTCCTTACCCGTTCCGCACGAAAAGTATAAGCCCCTGGGGTTTCTAAAAGGGCCGCTCGCCGAACCGTCCGGGTAGCAATCAGGTTCGCGCCCGTACCTAAAAAATTAGCTTCCAGCACTTGGCCGATCTGCACCGGCGCTGTCAATACCAGACCACGAATTTGCTTCAGCGCCTCGGGAATCAAGTGTTTAGGGATCGGCCGATCAGTGCGAACAGAGACCAACGGGTAATCACCACCCACCACCTTCACACTCGTGCTTAAAACCCTCTGGGGGGCAGTAATCTCCTCCTTAGCATGTGCTTCACCGCGCGGACAGCAATTTCCTTCGACCTTGATCAGCCCGTTTTTGTTCAGCTCCACCCGCAAGGTGCAACCTGCTGGACAGGAAATACAGGTTAAAACGCGAATCAATCGGGAATCACCTCCACCTTGAGCTCGGGAAGCCCCACCGTAGCCTCCGCCGGGAGCGACACCTCCACCATCTCCGCAGGGCGTAGCCCTACGTGCTTCTTTTCATAGACACCTGAAACCCGTATTCGTGCCCGGGGAAACGGTCGAGGGACGCGGAGGTAAAGGGTTATTGGTTTGCCCGCCACGATCAACTGAGGAACAAGGGAGGCTACGTTAGTTCCGTGCCGGACAGGCACGCCTTGCGCGGGCGGAAGCTCCCCACGCGCGAAAAGGGCAGCGTTGCGACCTGCATCTTCCCCGATTTTCGCCACCGTATCCACGAGATCGAATACAACCAAAGCGTTGCCCGCTAAAAAGAGCCAGGGAATTTTGGCCTGAAAGTAACTATTCACCACAGCTCCGCGTTGCACTTGTTCCAGGGGAAGAAAGGGCGCCAGCAAGCGCAGCTCAGGCATGAGGCCTACGGAGAGCACCAAGGTGTCAATTTCGATGAACTTTTCTGTGCCAGCAAGAGGGCATCCCATCTCATCCACCTCCACCAGAGTGACCCCGGTGAGCCTTTTCCACCCGTGTACTTGGGCCACGGTGCGACGAAGCAGGAGAGGAATGCCAAAATCCTCGAGGCATTGAACGACGTTGCGCAAAAGTCCACCTGGGAAAGGTTTGATCTCTGCCACCCCTGCGACTTCCACCCCTTCCAGGAACAGGCGGCGGGCCATGATGAGCCCGATGTCACCGGAACCCAAGATCAACGCGCGTTTGCCGGGAAGGACTCCATAGATGTTCACCAGCTTTTGTGCCAGCCCTGCTGTGAAAATCCCGGCTGGGCGCGTGCCCGGGATGAGAAGCGGACCAAACGGACGTTCCCGCGCGCCTGCCGCCCACACTACTCCCCGAGCGCGCACACGAAAAAGTCCGCGCGGACTGACCACTTGAAGTTCCGGACCTTCGGAGACCGCGAGCACTGTGGCCTCCGGGAGGACTTCGGAACCAGAGCTTTCAAGCTCGCGGAGCAGGCGGTGGGCGAACTCGGGCCCAGTAAGCTCCTCTCGGTATCGGTGCAGGCCGAACCCTGGGTGGATACACTGGTCCAACACCCCGCCCAATCTTTTTTCCCGTTCGATGAGGATGGTTTTAGCGCCAGCTTCGGCCGCGGCTTTGGCCGCAGCGATCCCGCCAGCACCACCGCCTACCACCACCACATCCGCCTCGATTCTCACGGCCGGACCCGTCCCCGCACGATTTCTGACCCGGGGCCCTGCAGGGTCACCTCTTCTGGGAAAACCCCAAGTTCCCGAGCCAGGATTTCCAGAATATGAGCAATACAGAAACTCCCCTGGCAAAGTCCAAAGCCCGCGCCAGTCCTGAATTTCAGGCCATCCAAAGTTTTGGACCCACGGCGAATGGCCTCCACCACTTGGGCCTCGGTGACGCGTTTGCAGAAACACACTACGCGGCCCCAGCGAGGGTCCTGGCGAATGAGCTCTGCCCAGGACCCTGCAGAAAGATCCCCAACCCGAGGAATGGGTGGTCGAACAGGATTGAAACTGTCTTTTTTGTGCAGGCCCAGGTCGGGAGCTAGCACTTCCTCGACGAGAAAGCGAGCCACTGTGGGAGCCGCGGTGAGCCCGGGTGAACGCATGCCCCCGGCGTGGTAAAACCCGCGCACAGGACTAGGCCCCACCACGAAATCTCCGCCTGCTGGCTCCGGCCGAAGCCCGGCAAAGGACTTGAGGACTTCAGTGAGGGGGAGCCCGGGCAGAAGGCGTCGGGCACCAGCCAAGGCCTGGAAAAGCCCATCCCGGGTGGTTTGAGTTGCCTCTTTCTCTTCTGGCGGTAAATCCTCGGCCGTGGGACCAAGGAGAATCCCCCCATCCACGGTGGGAAGAACTAGAACACCCTTGGAAACAGGGCTCGGCGTGGGAAAAAGGACGGAGCGCACCAAGCCTTCGGCGGTATCAGCCAACAGTATGTACTGGCCGCGGCGGGGGGTGATCGCCGGAAAAGGCGCTCCAGCCAGGGCGGCCACCCGGTCGGCATAAAGTCCGGCAGCGTTGACCACCGCGTCCACCGCGTACATACCCCGTGATGTTTGCAGAGCCTGCACCCGGCCATGACTCGTGCAGATACGAAGAACCTCTTCTTCGCAATGAAGCTCAGCCCCGTTAGCCGCGGCGTTCTCCGCGGCGGCTTGGGCCAGAGCCCAGGGGGAGGTGATTCCCACTGTAGGCGCCCAAAGGGCCCGGCGCACCTCTGGGTTCACCCACGGTTCCCGCGCCAAAACTTCTTCGCCCAAGACAAGAACTAGTCCAGGAACGCCATTGGCCTCACCCTGCTCCGCAAGGACCCGCAGGACTTCCTCCTCCTGAGAAGAGAAGGCCAAAACGAACCCCCCCACCCGGCGGAAAGGCACACCGAGCTCCTCGCACACCTGGGGAAAGAGGGCGTTACCCTGGACACAGAATTTGGCGCGCAGGGTGCCGGGTTCGTCGTGAAAGCCCGCATGGACGATGGCGGAGTTGGCCTTGGTCACGCCCAGGCCGGGCTCCGGCTCCCGATCGAAGATAAGCACCTCCACGTCGTAGCGGCTCAATTCCCGGGCGATGAGGGTGCCCACGATACCCGCGCCGATCACGGCGATGCGCACCTCATTCCTCCTCCGCCCAACCTTGGGCCCGCTCCACTGCCCTGCGCCAGCCTCGCAACAGCTTGCGTCTGAGTACCTCAGACATGCCCGGCAGAAAGCGACAGCCCTCTCTCCAAAGACGCCGAATGTCCTGCGGGGACCAAAGGCCGAGGGCCCAGCCGCAAGCAAAGGCCGCGCCCAATGCGGTGGTCTCAAGGCAGTGGGGACGCAGGACAGGCTTTGCTAGGATATCCGCCTGGAACTGGCAGAGGAAATTGTTTTGGGCTGCGCCGCCGTCCACCCGCAGTTCCGGGATGGGCCAGGAAAGGGCAAAGGAAAAAACCTCCATCAAGTCGTAGGTCTGGTAGGCAATGGCCTCCAGGGCTGCGCGGACCAGATGCGCTTTTGTCGTGCCGCGGGTAAGACCAACGAAAATTCCGCGGGCATAGGGATCCCAATAAGGTGCGCCCAATCCAGTCAGGGCTGGCACAAAATAAACTCCCTCGTTGTGCGGCAAAGAGAGCGCGAGTTCCTCGCCTTCTTGCGCGCTTTGGATAAGGCCGAGGCCGTCCCGTAGCCACTGCACGGCCGCTCCGGCCACAAAAATCGCGCCCTCCAAGGCAAAACGCGCGCTATCCCCGGTAGCATAGGCTATCGTGGCTAGGATCCCTTCGGATGGAGTAGCGGGCTCTTGGCCGGTGTTTACAAGAAGGAAAGCACCTGTGCCCCAGGTGATTTTTGCTTCTCCTCGTTCCAGACAGGCCTGCCCGAGGAGCGCAGCTTGTTGATCTCCTAAGACGCCAGCCACAGGAATTCTTGCACCCAAGAGATCACGCTGTGTGTGGCCGAAAACGCTGATGCTTGGGAAAACAAAAGGTAAGGTCCTCCGTGGCACCTCGAATATCCGACAAAGCTCTTCATCCCAGCGGAACCGGCGCAAGTCAAAGAGCAAGGTGCGGGAGGCGTTGGTGGGGTCGGTGGCATGAACGCCGGTGAGAGAGAAAAGGAGCCAACTATCTACGGTGCCCAGGCACACTGTCCCGGTTTGGGCTTGACGGAGCAAGGAAGGCTCTTTTCGGAAAAGCCACTCGAGTTTCGTGGCCGAAAAGTAGGGGTCAGGCAGAAGACCAGTTTTTACTCGGATTTCCTGGGATAAAGCAGGGTCAGCCCGAAGCTCTGCGCAACGATCCGCGGTGCGGCGATCTTGCCAGACAATGGCCGGGGCTAGGGGTCTTCCACTAGTGCGGTCCCACACCACCACAGTTTCCCGCTGATTGGTGATGCCAAAACCCAAGAGCTCAGACGGGGAGAGGTCAGCTTGGTGCAAGGCGTCTTGAATAGTCCAGAGCGCGGCGTCCCGGATTTCCCCGGGATCCTGCTCCACCCAACCAGGTTGGGGGAAGCGCAGGGAAAGGGGACGGTAGGAGGTGGCCACGGGGCGGGCCTCGGCGTCGATGATCATGAACCGCACGCCAGTGGTGCCAGCATCCAAGGCACCCACAAACTGTTTGCTTTTCATTGCGTTTGCTTTGAATTATATGCGATAATCTGTTTTGGCGTCAACGAGAGAGGCCCCACCCCTGGGTGGCCAAATAGGAATGGACACTAGGTGCGTAGGCTTAGAGCGTCAGTGGATGCTTTTCTACTCACGTCCTCACCTGCCCCATATTTTTTCATCGAGCTCGGGAAGCTCGGCGATGCTTGCAAGCACATAGTCAGGCTGGATGGGTGAATTGCGAAGATCCTCGGGCTTGGTCACCCCCGTGAGCACGAGGATGCCCTTTAGGCCATGCTCTTTGGCCATGCGAATATCGGTCTCCAAGCGATCTCCGACCATGGCGCAGGCCTCCGCGCGAAGCCCCAGCACTTCCAAAGCTACTTCCACCATGTACCGGGAGGGTTTTCCGAACACTTTTTCCACTTTGCGCCCGGTGGTGGCCTCCAGAGCCGCGATAACTCCGGCCGCATCGGGGATCTCTCCGTCCTCCACAGGGCAGGTGCGGTCAGGGTTAGTGGCGTAGAAATGAGCCCCTCGTCGCAAGGCTTGGAAGGCGATGTTCATCTTGCGGTAATCAAAGGTGCGGTCAAAAGCGGTGATAACATACTCGATCTCTTCCAAGTTTTCAGACAACTTCAGCCCCGCGGCTTGGAGCTCTTCAAGGAGAGGGGGCTCGCCGATGGCGAAGACCCTGGCTCCCGAAGCCTCCTTAGCCAGGTAATGGGCGAGGATGAACGAGGAGTTGATCACGTCTCGTTCGGTAGCGGGAACGCCCAAGAGCGAGAGATTCTGCGCATAGTCCCTACGAGAGTAGAGGGGCTTGTTGGAGACGAAAAGAATCCGACGTCCACGCTTTCTCAGCACCTCAATGGTCTCCTTAGCCCCAGGGATGAGCCTCTTCCCCCGATAGACGGTGCCATCCAAATCCAAAAGATATCCTTGAACGCTCATAATCTTTGTTCGTTTTCGGTAAGCTCACGACCGTGCTTCTTACAGCAAAACCATGAGCTGCAGATAGTATACGCATGCTCCCATCCCTTCACGTCTACAGCAGTTACCAGGCTTCGGGGGTCAGCAGCCTATCGCTTTTGCTTGCTCCGCATCCTGATTCCTTGTGAAATCTGCCCGCACGTGGAGAAAGGCATTTAGTGATGTCTAGAGAAATTTATCTGTGGGACAGCATGGTAGTCTTATCCGAAAAACCAGCAGCAAAAAGACCTTTATTGCAGACAAAACCCACAAAGGGATCGCAAGAGGTAAAAGAGCAGACGATGTGCTGTCGCAAGTAAAAATTGAAGGAGGTTCTATCCTTGGTGCTGAGCAATTGGAGCTACCGGTTAGAAGGGTGTCGATTGCATGAGCTTTGAGAAAGTCGTGAGAGGAGGGTGCCATGTAGCGTGGATACACTGCACGGTAGATCGGCGCAAACAATGCGCGGCGTGTCTCCATCCCTCAAGGTTCGTTCACAGTTTATTCCTGGGGCAACTCCCTTTCGCTTCTTGCTTTCTTTCTCAATCCACGTCCCAGCATAGATAGGAGGCGCTGAGGCCAGTCGGTGATGATGCCGGTCACGCAGGGGTCCTGCGCAAGCCGCGCCATGTCCCCTGGATCGTTCACGGTCCACACGTAGACCGCCACCCCTGCCTCTTTGAGCGCACAGGCCTGAGCGTGATTGTACGCTGTGATTTTTGGATTTATCCCCACCGCTCCGAAGGAACGCGCATAGGCCACGGGATCGGGGGGCAAAAAGTTCATGAGGAGTGCTCCCTGCACCTCCGGAGCAATCTCCCTCAGATACTCGATCATGGCATGGTTGAAAGAAGAAATTACCACCTTTTCTGTGAGGCTTAACTCTCGCACCAAGGCCATCGTTTTTTTCACGATCTCTTCATCGCAAGGGGACAGAACGCGCGAGGAAGATTTGAGCTCGATGTTCACCCAAAAGCCGAGCTGCTTGGTGAGAAGCAGCGCTTCCTTCAGGGAGGGGACTGGTTCGCCCCTGTATCTCTCCGCTTCCTCAGGGCCGACTTCGCCGCTTGCAATCGTACCGAAGGGGTCAACCCGCTCAAACCACGAACCAGCATCGAGACGGCGGATCTCCGCCAAAGTAAAGTCCTGTACCCGCCATGGAGCTCGATTGGGGAAAAGGTTGGCAGCGTTAGTGGTGCGAGCAAGGGTCTCATCATGAAGGACAATCAGTTCGCCGTCTCCGGTCATCCGGATATCCAGTTCCCAGGCATCCGCACCAAGCGCCCAGGCCACGCGAGCTGCAGCCAACGTGTTCTCCGGGGCCAGGGAACGTGCCCCACGGTGGGCGATCACCTGGATCGGCGTGGCAAACGCTGTAAAGCCCAGTATGGATGCCCCTACATTCAACATCAGCGATTTCCTCACTTCTCCGTCTCCGTTAATCCCTTAATTAACCACTTCTGCATCAACAATACGATTAAAACGGGCAAGGTCATGGCCCACACCGCAGTGGCCATAACCAGTTCCCAGTCTACTAGGGCTTCAGCAATTCCTAGCATGCGAACAATCCCTATGACGATGGTTTGCATTGTTGGTTTTGTTGTGATGAGAAGCGGCCACATGTACTGATTCCATCCATAGATAAAGAGGATGACGAATAGCGCAGCTAGATTCGGACGAACCAAAGGGATGACGATTTGCCAAAAGCAGCGCAGCGGGCCAGCCCCATCAACCTGGGCCGCGTCTAGCATCTCTCGAGGAATGGAACGAAACGCCCCGCGTAGAACCAGTGTACCTGTAGCTGAGACCATAAGGGGCAGAATCAATCCGGCGTAAGAGTTCAGAAGGTTCAGCATGGTGGCCACTCGATAACTGGGAAAGATGCGCATTTCTAGAGGTAACATGAGCGTGATCAAAATCGACCAAAAAAACACGTTCTTCAAAGGAAACTCGAAAAAAACCACAGCATAGGCTGTGAGTGCCGCGGCCAGGATTTTCCCCAGGGCCACTCCCAGGGCCACGATGAGGGAGTTAAGAAACATATAACGCACGGGAATGCTGAGGACTCGCTCCCCAGTAGCCACATTCCAGGCGCGCCAGAGGTTGGTGAAGAAGTGGGGACCGGGTGAAAGAGGCATGAGACCCCGCCCAATGGTTATAGCATCCCAGGATGCTCCCACAAATGCGATGTATACCGGGAAAAGCATCAACGCCGCGCCCAGTAGGAGGATGACATATGGACCTATGTGCCAGAACCTTCGGCGGCTATGCATAGTGTACGCGCCTCTCTACGTACTTGAATTGAAAAGCCGTTATGATCACAACGATAAGCAGTAGTACCACAGACTGTGCCGCTGAAAGGCCGATATTCAGATTGACCCTCCCGTCCACGTAGGCTCGGTAAACCAAAGTTTCAGTGGCCTTGCCCGGTCCTCCTTTCGTTAATGCATCGATCACTCCAAAGGTCTCGAAAAACGAGTAGTTCACATTCATGATGGTGAGGAAAAATGTTG
Organism: uncultured bacterium; assembly: GCA_964412225.1. Classification (GTDB taxonomy): domain Bacteria; phylum Hydrothermota; class Tepidihabitantia; order Tepidihabitantales; family Tepidihabitantaceae; genus CAYPNB01. The sequence goes on from CAYPNB010000018.1 coordinate 9,471, forward strand.
TTGGAGAAAGGAGGGGAAACACAATGCGCCAGAATATATGCCGAGGGGAGGCTCCATCTACCGCCGCTGCTTCCAACACAGACTGAGGTATGGACTGAAGGCCGGCCAGGAAGAAAACAAAATTATAGCTGATTTGTTTCCAAGCAGCGATCAGAACTACTAAGAACTGAGCATGGAAAGAATTAAGATATGGATTCCAACTGATCCCTAAACTTTTGAGAGTACGTCCCAAATACCCGATTTCGGGTTGAAAAATGAAAGCCCAAAGGACCGCAGAGACAGCCGGCGCCACCGCGTATGGCCAAACGAAAATGGTGCGGAACGCCTTGGCCCCACGAAGAGGTTTATTGGCCATCACCGCGAAAAGCAAAGCCAAAGACATGGCTGAAAGAGAGATGAGGATCGCAAGTACAAAGGAAATCCTGACCGTGCCCAGGTAATACGGGTCATGGAACAGCCGGGTAAAGTTGGCTAACCCCACAAATTGGCTACGTATACCAAAGGGATCGATTCTCAGCACGGACTGGTATAGGGCCATACCTGCTGGCCAGAAGAAGAAAACCCCAACAAGTACGAGTTGCGGAAGGACCAACAAATAGGGAAGTAAGCGATTTCTAAATACCGGGGCTGCTCGCATAGCCTATTTTTACCCCCTGGACTGAAAGGGGGGCCCGGAGAGGGCCCCCTTCCCTTGTCCTTCCTACTTCTTGTACAGATCCTCAAACTCCCTAAGGAGCGTGTTGCCCCGCCGCACCACGTTCTTGAGGGCTTGTTCAGCGCTCTGTACCCCTTGTAAAGCTTTCTCTATCTCTTCGTAAATGACGACTCGGATGGCTGGGAGATAGCCTAGACGTAGTCCGCGGGTGTTTTCCGTGGTGGGCGTACGGGCTAGCTGGTGCACAGCAATATCCGCTCCTGGGTTAGTCTCATAGTAGCCTTGAGCCTTGGCGTACTCATGGCCCCCATAGGTGACGGGCACATACCCAGTCTCGATGTGCCACCACCCGTCCTTCTCTGGAGTGCTGAGGAACCGGAAGAACTCGGCCACACCTTTGTACTCTTCACGGGAGGCTTTGGGGTGGCGCAAGACCCAAATAGCTGCCCCACCAATGATGGAGTTATACGGGAACGCCACGAAATCGTCGTAGTACGGCAGGTAGGTGATTCCCCACTCAAACTGGGCCTCGCGCTTCACCCGCGCAAGCAAAGCCGAAGAAGCGATGAGCATAGCGGCTTTTCCAGCGGGGAAAAGAGCATCAGGAGCGGAATCACGGCCACCATACACGAACAACCCTTCTTTGCTCATGTCCACGAGGTTCTGAATGTGGCGAACGTAAAGGGGATGATCCAGAGTTAGCTCCGCGTCCAGTCCATTGAATCCATTTCCACGGGTGGCGAAGGGGATGTTATGAATGGCCCCAAACTGTTCAAATTGGGTCCACGTGAACCAGGCGCAGGACAGGGGGATCTCGGCGACCCCGGTTTCCTTGATCTTGGCCGCGGCTTCCCGCACCTCCGCCCAGGTGCGCGGGGGGTTGTCCGGATCCAAACCAGCGGCTCTGAACACATCTTTGTTGTACCAAAGCACGGCCGTAGAGCTGTTAAAAGGCATGGCCGCCATCCGCCCGTCAGAGAAGCTGTAATACCACTTGACAGAGGGGATGAAGCCCGCCGGATTTACGGGTACACCGGTGTCTTTAAACAGCTGCTCTACCGGGTAAATGACGCCCTCTACAGCCATCATCGTGGCTGTGCCCACCTCAAAAACTTGCACGATGTGTGGGGGGTGACCAGCCCGAAAAGCGGCAATGGCTGCCTCCATGGTCTCAGCGTAGGTCCCCTTATATACGGCAGTGACCCAGTACTTATCTTGAGAGGCGTTGAACTCGTCGACCAGCTTTTGGAGGATGTCCCCCAGCGCCCCGCGAAATGCGTGCCAAAAGTCGATCACAATCCGTCCAGGAGGGGGCTCCCGTTGGGAAAACGCTGGCATTCCAGCCAAAATCAAACAAATTAAGCACGCTAACAGCATAAACCTTTTCATACCTTTCCTCCTTTTCACACTCTCTTTTCTTGACCGCACAAGCGCGGTTAGTGTACACGAAACTCCTTTTTGTCAGCCTCTCTTTTCCTCGCTCTCACCCCCTTCACCAATCACGATGAGCTCAAGCCCCGCGGCCGCCAGGGCGCTTAGCATGTCCGCTGGCGCCCCAGGGTCAGTGATCAACAAGTCGACTTCCCGCAGGTCCGCAATTTTAGCATGGGCTACGACACCGAGTTTGCTGTGGTCCACTACAACCACCACTTCGCGCGCGCGGCGCACCACTTCAGCGGCTGTGTCCGCTTCCTCTAAGGAAGGAATGGTAACACCGTGTTGGGGAGAGACACCGTTGGCTCCGAGAAATGCGCGGTCAAAATAAGCGCCCCCAAGTGCACTACGCGCAAGCGGCCCGACCATAGCATAAGAGACCCCTCGCAGATAGCCGCCAATCACGTACACCTCAATGCCTGGGATCTCCGCAAGCTCCATGGCATGGGTCAGCGCATTTGTGAACACCCTAACATTGGCCACAGGCCTTTTCTTAAGCGCGCGCACGATTTCCATCGTAGTAGTACCGTTTCCAATGAACACAGCCATTCCTTCTTTTATCAATTCGGCGGCCTTGCTCCCAATGCGCCGCTTTTCCTCAATGTTCCGGGTAGCCTTCTCGTAGTAGGATGGCTCCGCAGCGATGGGCTCCTTGATCACCGCTCCGCCGTGGACCTTCTCAATCAAACCTTTCTTAGCAAGGGCAAGGAGGTCGTTGCGGATTGTCATGGGGGAGACGGAAAAGTCCCGCGCAAGCTCGATCGTGCGCACAGCTCCGCGCCGCCGTAGTTCCTCACAGATGCGCCGCCGCCGCAGTTCGGTCAACTCTTTCTTGTTATTTCTTTCCATTACTTACGTTTTAGTATAATTTTGTTACCCTAGGGCGTCAAGTCTTACTCGCCGCCGCCCATGCGATCGGTTAGGCTCAGCCTCGATGAAGGCAAACCTTCTTTTGCGCGGTGGAAAACTTCTGGACGTGTTCTCCGGCCGCTTTTTCCGCGGGGATTTGGCCTGCGCCTCCGGGAA
>CAYPNB010000019.1:0-12075 GCA_964412225.1 uncultured bacterium
CACCCTTATGTTTTTTTCCTTCAAGATTTTACACAGAAGATTTTACGCTACCTGGCAGCATCCAGAGTTTGACAAAGCAAATTTCATTGTGTTAAACTCAGATCTCGTAAAATGCTATTTGCAGGAGGTGATTTTTAGCAGCATTAAGAAGTTTATAGTTTAATATTTAAAAGCCTTTTCAGATGGCTGGATGTCAGGGAAGAGGAGTGCCGCTTTGATGCGAATTCTCCCGCTGCCCCGCAGCCGTGAAGGGAGCGAAAGCCCCGTAAAGAAGCCACTGTCAAATGAAACGGTTTAAACAGTTTATGCAGTTCAAACAGTTTGAACCGTTAAGTTGATGGGAAGGCGGGCGAGTAGGTATAAGTATAAGCCCTAAGCCGGAAGACCTATCCAAGCCAAAAGAGTCCAGAGTGAAACCACGACAAAAACTCTGACGCACACCAAAACAATTTCTCGAGGGGGAAAAATGAAGAAGAAATTATCATTGTTTGTTGTTGCTTTATCTATTTTATTAGCATCCTTAATTCTACCCATTCCTGCATTTGCAGAACCAAAAACCACATCTCTTGACGAAATCGTCGTTACCGCAACAAAAATTGAAGAACCAAAAAAAGACGTCTCTGCCTCTGTTCAGATAATCACCCAAGAAGATATCAAAAACTCTACAGCAAAAAATGTGGGTGATTTAATCGCTGAGGCGGCATTAGGTCACGTCCATAAATATCCGGGCGCCCTGACTGCCCGCATTGGATTGAGGGGGCTTTTTACCGACCTTTTTGATCCACAAAAAGACAGAGTATTAGTCCTTACCAATGGCCGCCCAGCAGGGACAAATAATCTTGCGACGATGCCCGTTGACGGCATTGAAAGGATTGAGATCGTCAAAGGTCCTGCCTCTGTCCTTTATGGCTCATCCGCAATGGGCGGTGTTATTAATGTCATTACCAAGCAGGGCAAAGAGGGCTTTCAAGGCTCTATTGGCGGAGAAGTCGGCTCATGGGACTACTGGAAGACAGAGGCTGAATTAAGCGGCAAAAAGGGGGCTTTTGACTTTTATATCACAGGCAGCCGCTCGCAAAGAGGCGATTACGAGGCTAAGGTTAAAGACAAAAACGGCAGCCCTTATGGAAAAAATACAGGCTATGATGATGCTGCCATATCTGCCCGCGTCGGTTATAAATTCGCTGGCGAACACCATGTGTCCGTCGGGCTTCAGCACTGGAAGACATGGGATATGGGCAGTCCAAATGCATTTTATAGCCCCGATTATGATGATAAAATGGACAAAGAAAGAACGAGCTTTGATATTGGATATAAAGGGATAGTGGATATTCAGTATTACCTGAACAAAGACAAAGGAACATGGCATACAATTGGAGGCGCCTATCCAGAAACAAGCACCACTACGAGGGATTCTCAGGGAGTAAATCTTCAAAAGGTAATTCCGCTTGACGACCATAGGATAATCATTGGAGGGCAATGGGACAGAAAGGAGGTTAAGAGCTGGAGGAGCGCCGGAGCGCCTTACTATCCACTCTCGGAATTTGATACTTATGGCGTCTTCTCTGAAGGAAGGCTCAGTCTTTTTAATAAAGAGCTTTTGTTGAGCGCAGGGGTTCGCTATGACTATTTTGAGAACGAGATATTCGCAACGCCCGGCATGACAAGCCTGAAGCCAAGAAAAGAAAACCTTGACCACCTTACCATGCGAGGCGGGCTGGTATATAAAATCACAGACAGCTTAATCATGAAAGGCAATGCCGGCTCAGCCTTCAGAGCCCCTACCCCTGATGAGCTTGCAATGGACACTGTTTCATGGGGGACACGCTATCTGGGCAACCCTAATCTAAAGCCCGAAAAGAGCATATCATATGATGCAGGTATTGAATACTCAAAGGATTTATTTAAGAGCGGACTTGTATTTTTCCACACCAGATTTGAGGATAAAATAGTTCGCTATTTTGAGCCCTCCCTCAACGCCCAGACATATAAGAACATTGACGGCGCACGGCTTCAGGGTTTTGAGGCAAATCTATCCTATGATATTGGTCTTGCATCTGGGTTTAATGTCTCAATAGAGCCGTTTACAAATATTACCTATCACACAAAGTATTCAAGCAAAGACCCTGCCGAAATAAAGGCAGGCAGCAAGACTCTCAAATATACACCAAAGTGGACAGGCGCCTTTGGAGTTAAGGCAGGCAGGGACAAATGGGATGTAAGACTTATTGCTAACTACACTGCTGGTGAAAAGGTGGATGATTGGAACACTAACTCGCCTACTTATGGGAAGGTAATAAATAAAGGCGGCTTTACAGTGGCACACTTGAAAGGCTCATACAGACCTATTAAAAACATTGAAGTCACTGCATCTGTTGAAAACCTCTTTGACAGGGCATACGGATATGTCTTGGGCTACCCAATGCCGGGGAGGACTCTGACAGGAGGGGTAAAATGGGTGTTTTAATAAACCTCATCGTGTGTGCCGACGTTAAGGAGATGCACAGTGTCGGATGTTAGTTTGAATATGATTCGCAGGTCATGTGTAAAGGAGCAGGCATATTTGTCTTTTAGATCGCCTGAAAGTGCGTGTGTATGCAAACTAGCGTCAAAGGGATCAAGTTCTATCTTTAGAAGTAGAACTTTATATTGCTCTTTTAAGGAAGGATTTCTTTTTAGAAGTTATCCTGCTTTTCTAAGAAAAGACGGAGCGAAATCAATCTTTTTCCGACTCATCTATTATAGCCTGAAGTGCTTCTTCAGCAGATTCAAATCGGATCGGGATTTCCCGTTCTGCTTTCAATACCTCCTCCACAAACGCCCTTCGTTTCCGCTCTTTTTCAGCGAGGAAGGCTGCGAAGTCATAAACCTCTTGAATCTTCTCGTCAGAAAGCTGACCGAGTATCTCTTTAAGAGAGTCTATTTTATTGATTGTGGTTTCCATAAAACATTATAGCAAAGGGAGAATGTATATGAAAAGGGAAATTTTATGGTTGATTTTATCGTTTATATTAATACTTCCGTCCATTGCCACAGCTGGGGACATTACTCTCCCCCAAGACCTCAATGCAAAGGCATATGTAATCAAAGGAGAAACGAAAGACGGCTTTTGGGAAAAGACTTTAATTGTTCAGTTTCCAGAAATGAGGCGGATATTTTCCACTACTGACGCATTTGTTGATGCAAATACGGTAATTAACCACTCTGCCCAGCCTGAATTATGGAAGAAGGTATGCGAGGAGATGAAGACGAAGGATGAAGTAGGCGGAAAGATATACAGCCGAAAAATCAAGGAGCGGATTGCGGAAAGGCTCGGCATCAGAGGTGAAGACATAGTCCAGATGGCAACAGCGGTTGACATGGCTAATCTCGCAGTAGCTACAAAAGTTCACAAACCCTTCACCGTTACAGCGCTTGTCACAGCAGGGGCAAAATCAAACGCAGTAAGAACAGGCGTTGACGAAGGGAAGTATATTGAGGGCGAAGAGCCGAAGGGCACAGTGAATATCCTCATACTTACAAACGCAAGACTTACTGACGGCGCAATGGCGAGGGCGGTTATAACAGCAACTGAAGCAAAGACAGCGGCATTTGAAGACTTAAAGGTCCCCAGCACATACACCAAAGATGTTCAAGCAACAGGCACAGGGACGGATACCGTTATTATTGTCTCAGGAACAACTGGACCAAAGGTCACCTATACAGGCGGGCACAGCAAGATGGGCGAATTAATTGGGAAGGCTGTTTATGAAGCGGTGATGGAAGGGCTTGAAAAGCAAAATGGCTTTAAAAAGGCAAAGGAGGACAGATGAATTACAAATATTTTATTCATGCTGACTGCGCCTTTTACCCTTGCCATAACCTGAATGAATGGGCATCATGCCTTTTGTGCTGGTGCCCCCTCTATTTGTTGGACTGCGGCTGGAATTTTAAATTTATCAATGGAATCAAAGACTGCTCCAGCTGCATCATCCCGCATACCGCAGAAGGATACGACTATGTGATGACCATTGTAAACAAGGAGATATATCAGAAGATTGACAATCTATGAAGACTTCTTCTGATAAATATTGAGAGGGAAGTGAAATATGGACTTAAACATTATTTTGTGGCTTGGCGGAATGCTTTTTAGTCTTGGGATTTTCGCCCTCAAAGTAGGATTTGGCATTGCCTTTGGACGCCTTAGCCGCAGGCAGATTGGTTTAATTTTGGGAGGATACCTCGCCTTGTTTGCCTCTACTGCGCTGCTCGCAAACAGATTTCTTGAACTTGCCGAACCGATACTCAAAAGCGGTATATATATACATATCGCCATGTCCGCAGGTCTGGCATTGTGGGGTTTGGTGTTATTGTGCTCCAATTGTAAAGCAAAAGAACGGTGCGACATCGGAGATTTAAAAGTTAATATTCAAGATTCAAAAAGCCTAATAACAAAAGATAAACCAAAGGCTCGGAAAATAGGGCTTAAGATTCCACAATCTATCTTGCTTATAATGCCCTGCCCTGTATGCATAACGGCAATAGGGATCTCAATCAGTTCAGCCCTGACGGTTCTAAAGGCGCCGCCTCTCATGGTCGGACTGGCTATGGGATTGTTTTTTGCAATTTTTGTCGGCTGCGCTGCGGCACTCTTAAGACCAAAGAATGAAGATAGCGCAGACATACCATTAGGGCTTGGGATGATTGGGATTGCGCTCTATTTTGCCGGTTCGCTCTTTATACCGCAAAAGATTGAAGAGGCGAGGCTCGCATATCAGTCATTCTCAACAAATTCAACAATTATTGATACAGCACACTCAACAGGTGTATTAGTCTTATTTCTGGCAATATTTGCTGCGGGCTTCCTGCTTTATAGAGACAACGAGGATATATCATGAACATAATCGCAGGTCTTGAGAGTTATCTCTATGTGGTCTCCACACTTCTGTTTTTGCCAGTCCTGTCGGGTCTCACTCTGTTGACTATGTGGGTTTTGGTATGTTTTGGCTCTTTCTTGAGAGAACTCATAGAACGAAAGAGGGGCATCCGTTCGGTAGTTGAAAGATATAAAGCCGTCTTGAAAGATGTCTCCTCATCTTTAGATAACACAAACCTGCTTGACCTTGAACTCGAGAGGCTTCTTCAGAGGGCAGAACTTTCACTCGTAAGGTCTCTAGACAAAATAAGGTTTGTGATAAGGGTTGGTCCGGCGCTTGGGCTGATGGGGACGCTTATCCCGATGGGGATTGCCCTGTCGGCGCTTGCGCAGGGCGATATGCCAAAAATGGCGGGCAGTATGGTTACGGCATTTACAACTGTAGTTGTAGGACTCGCCTGCAGCGTAGTTGCCTATGTCATTTCACTAATAAAAGAAAAATGGGTAAGGGCTGATATGATGGAGATGGAGCTTATGACCGAGATTGCGCTCCGTGATTCAAGATTTAATATTCAGGATTTAAAAGTGAGGACAGGCGATGAGATTTCTGAAGAGACGGAGAAGATTTGATAAATATGAACAGCCCCTTGAAGACCCTCTTACGGGGGTTGCAAATCTCTTTGATGCAAGCGTTGTCTTTATTGTGAGCATGATGATAGCCCTCTTTATGGCTTACAACATGCTTGATATGCTCGACCCTAAGTCTGAGATGACTATAACAAAAAAGACCGCTGACGGGAAGCTGGTAATAGTCACAAAGAAAGGCAAAGAGATAAAGGTGCAGAAGGTTACGGACAAGCGGCTGAGCGGAGAAGGCAGGAGGCTTGGAACGGCATACCAGTTGAAGGACGGCAGAGTTATCTATGTGCCTGAATAGTGATTAACGAATTTTTTAAAGGAGATATATTATATGAGAGTTTTGTTGCTGTTTTTAGTGATGACGCTTGTATTTTTGATTGCAGGATTCTGCGACGCAGCGCATGAGGAAAAAGAACCGTTTAGCCTTAATGAGGTAGTCGTTACCTCCGAGAGGATTCAGGAATACATTAAAAACCATCCTCAAGAAGTAACCGTAATGGAAAGGAAAGAGATTGCCGATAGAAATCTCTCAACGATGGAGGATGTCCTAAAGACAATGCCGGGCGTTGAAGTCCACTCAGCATCAGGAATCGGTTCCCGCATTTCTATCAGAGGTTCAGGCAAGTCTGGCGGCGTAATGGTGCTTTTAAACGGCAGACCTTTAAACACCAATCAGTATGGCAATCTTGATTTAAACTCTATTCCGGTTGAGATCGTTGAATCAGTGATGGTCTTCAAACCGCCTGTTCCTGTATGGCTTGGTCCCGGCGGCAGTGAAGGCGCCATTAATATCATCACCCGCAGCCAGATGTCCGAAGACGAAAAAAAGAAACACCACTCAACCATCAAACTGAGCGGGGGCTCTTTTGGGCTTGCAGAAGGGGGCATCAGCCGCAATTTCCAGCTTATGGATGGCGATGCGCTTGTATCAGCTGCAATGAAGCACCGCGACGGCAAAAGGGCAAACACCGATAGAAATGAAGGCAACTTTGCCCTGAATTGGAATAAAGAGGGCGAAAAGGGCGCCAGATACGAGATTAGCGCCCGTTACTATATATCAGAATACGGTATGCCGGGACCTCTTGACAATCTTACGCCTGACGCAAGGCAGGAATACCAAAAGGGTTCTATTGACACTCGCTATAGCGGGATAATCGGGCAGAAAGGAACTTTTAGTTTTAATGCCTATGGAGACACAACTCGCCTTAAAGATAAATCTCAGGCTGGTTATACAGTTAAATTAGACGACAACAAACTCGGCGCTAAATTTGACGCCGCATGGTCTCATGAGAAAGGAGATTGGGACATGCGGCTTGGCGGTATGCTGGAGTGGAACGATTTTGACCATACCCTATCCGGCAAGCACCATCGTATAAGAAGCGGCATAAACAGCCAATATGACCGCCGTTTTGGCGCTATCACCGGAACTATAGGCTTTCGCGGCGATTATACGAATGATTTTAAATTCAATCCCGGCTTTTCGGCAGGGCTTGGCTGGGGCATAAGCGAGAAGTGCCTTATCAAGGCAAGAACAGGCTATAGTGTGAACGTCCCAACTTTTGAGCAGCTATACCAGACTACTCACGGCTCAATTGACCAGACCCGCGGCAATCCAGACTTAAAGGAAGAAAAAATATGGTCGCACAGCCTTGGGATGGAATACAAGTTTGAAAAGGACAGGTTATTGCAGATTGCCTTTTTTAGGGCAGATACAAGGGATTTGATAAGTTATAAAAGGGGCGCAGACAAAATCTACCGTCCGATAAACATACCCAGTGCCGAAAGACAGGGCATTGAAGTGACTGGAAAATATGGTTGGGTGAAGGATTTAGTTTCAGAACTGAATATAGTCTTACAGGATTCAAAAAATAACCTCACAGGCAAAGAACTTTCCTATACCCCTAAGATAAGGGTAAAAGGCTCAATGCAATACACACTCCCCTCGCTCAAGACCCGCATGGAAGCGAGCGTAAGATACGAAGGCAGACGCTACAACCAGATAGAAAATCTCCCATCCCAGCAGCTCAACAGCTACACTACCGTTGATATGAAGGTGATACAGCCGCTTAAGTTAAAGGGGGCCTCTGCAGAGTGGTATCTCAAAGTGGATAATCTATTCAATGCATCCTATGAGAGCCATTTCGGCTATCCTGATGACGGCAGGCGGTTTACAACTGGAATGCAGGTTAGGTTTTAGAGGCGGTTTATGAGCATAAACAGCACAGGCAACAAAGCAGCCGTGAAGTTAATCTTTGTTATCTTTTTATTTTTATATTCAGCGATTTGTGCAGCTGCAGAGGCGAAACCGTCGCCTGCGAAGGTAAGCATTCTCATTGGAGATACGCATTCAAGGACATCCATTGAGGCTGTCAAGCTCATAAAAAAAGAGCACCCTCAACTAACCGATATATCATTTCATGTGTTCCCGTCTAAAGATATAAAAGATAAAGACCTGAATAATCTCAAGAAATCAACCATTGTATTCATTCATTTGATGGACAGGCGGCTCTTTGAGGCAGTAAAGGCAGAGATTGAGGATGCCATTAAAAGAGGGGCAAAGGTGTATGCAGTGGGCGGCATTTATGATGACGAACACAAGAAGGTGGGCATCCTTTTTGACCCTCAGATATCAGAATATCAACGGCATGGAGGGGCGGAGAATCTCAAGAACATGCTTCTTTATGCCCTCAAAAAAGACTACGGTTTAGATGTCTCATATGGCGATGTGGTTAAACTTCCCGAATTTGGAATATACGAATATAAAACCAAAAAGATCTTTGACGATTTTGAAGGTTATAAAAAAGGCTATACATCCTATAAAGAAGGCAGACCGTGGATAGGCATAGTCTTTTATAGAATCACCTTTGAGTCGGGTCAGACTCAGCACCTTGACGCCATAATCCAAAGTCTTGAGGACAGCGGATATAATGTCCTTCCTGTGTATGGCTATCCTCCAGATGCCGTTATTGAGAGGTTTTTCTTTGATGAAAGCGGTAGGGGCAGGGTGAGGCTCATTGTCGGCATGGCTCTGAAGGTTGGGGTGAACCCGAAAACGATGATACCCCTCTTGAGCAGGCTCAATGTACCTGTGATTAATGCGATAACCCTTTATACAAAAACAAGAGATGAATGGGAACAGTCCCCAGTCGGGCTTGATATATTTGAGAGGGGGTGGCAAGTCGCGACCCCTGAGATGGCAGGCATGATACAGCCTATGGTCATAGCTTCAAAAGAAAAGAGAATTGATGCAGAGATAGGCATTGAATATATTGAGGAGACACCCATTCCTGAGAGGATAAAAAGGCTCACTGATAGGATAAAGGCATGGGTAAATCTTCAGGAAAAACAGAATAAAGACAAGAAGGTTGCGATAATTCTTTACAATTACCCGCCGGGCAAACAGAACATCGGAGCTGCATATCTCAATGTCCTGCCCCAAAGTCTGTGGGAGGTTTACCAGAGACTTAAGGCTGAAGGCTATAGGCTGAAAGATGCAGAGCTTACTAAAGAAGAACTTTTTAATGACATTCATAATTATGCGAGGAATATCGGCAACTGGGCGAAGGGAGAGCTGGATAAATTGGCAAGAAGCGGCAAACCGATACTAATCCCTGTTGCAACATATAAACAATGGTTTGAAAAACTGCCCGAATCGCTCAAAAAAGCGATGCTTAAAGATTGGGGAGATGCTGAAAAAACAGATGTAATGACATGGCAGGGCTCAAGCGGAGTAAAATATATCGTCATACCTGCCGTCAGATATGGAAACATCCTTTTTACACCTCAGCCTTCAAAGGCGTGGGAGCAGGACGATAAGAAACTTTATCATAATATTCACCTTGCCCCACATCATCAATATGCTGCCTTTTACCTATGGCTAAAGAATGAATTTAAGGCTGATGCCATAGTCCATTTCGGCACTCACGGCACTCACGAATGGCTTTCGGGCAAGGAAGTAGGTTTTACAGAAGAAGACCCGCCTGAGGCACTGATTCAGGATATGCCCAATATCTATCCATACATAGTTGACAATGTCGGCGAGGGGACCCAAGCAAAGAGGCGCGGATTGGCGGCTATCATAGACCACATGACACCGCCATTTGACAGAGCAGGTCTGAATAAGGAATTAAAGGAACTCTTAGGGCTTATCAATGACTACACTATTGCCAAAGAGAAAAGCCAGCCTCTGGCAGATGCAAAACTGAGCGAGATGACAGAATTGTCAGAGAAAATGGGCATCCTCACCGACCTCGGGATAAAGGGCAGAGGGCTTAATGATGACGACATTGAAGAGCTGGAGCATTATGTTAAAGATATTTCAGAGAAACAGACCCCCTTTGGGCTTCATACATTTGGTAAGATTCCAGAAGAGAGATATATTAAATCAACTGCAGAGGCAGTATTGTCAATAGAAAAGGGACTTTCAGATGAAGAAAGAAAAAAACGGATTGCAGATTTTGAAGGACGCATAAGGCTTTCGGGAGATTGCGAACTTGATTCATTTATTGCTGCACTTGAAGGCAGATATATTAGAGCAGGACAGGGAAACGACCCGATAAGAAACCCCGATGCATACCCAACAGGGAAGAACTTTTTTTCCTTTGACCCGACAAAAATACCTTCAAGCTCTACCTATGAGATGGGAGCCAGGGCGGCAAGGGAACTCATAGATGGCTATCAAAAAAGGCATGGACAATATCCCGACAAGCTGACCTTCACCCTCTGGGCTACCGAGACCATCAGACATGAGGGCGTGATGGAATCTCAGATTATGTATCTTATGGGCATTAAACCCAAATGGGACGAAAGAGGCAGGGTGATCGGCGTTGAGGCGCTGCCCATAGATGAACTTGGAAGGGGAAGGATAGATGTAGCAATAGTCCCGTCCGGACTTTACAGGGATATGTTTTCTAATCTGATGGCATTGTTGGACAGCGCTGTCAGTCTGGCAAAAGGGCAGAAGGAAGACAACAACGCAATTCGCGTTAATGTGCTAAAGACAAAAAAGATGCTTATAGAAAAAGGCATTTCAGAAGATATGGCAGAAAGACTTGCATCCGTCCGTTTATTCACCACACCTTCAGGAGCGTATGGTCCTAATTTGGACACTGTAATCAACAAGTCAAACACATGGGAGACAGAAGGCAGGGTGATAGATGTATTTTTTAATAGGATGAGCCATATTTATGGACAGGGTTTTTGGGGGGATAAAGTTCAGAGTTCAGGGTTAGGGGTTCAGAGTGAAGAAGATATTAGTCTAACACTATTTAAAAATGCCCTTTCGGGCACAAAGATAGCCATTCACAGCCGCTCAAGCAATGTGATTGCCGCCCTTGACAATGATGATGTCTTTCAATATCTGGGCGGTGTTGCGATGGCAGTCCGTTCCATAGACGGCAAGACCCCCGAGGTTTATATCACAAATATGTCTAACCCAAAAATGCCAAAGCAGGAGACACTTGATAAATTCATGGGTAGGGAACTGAGAGCGAGGTATCTTAATCCTGAGTGGATAAAGGCGATGATGAAAGAAGGATATGCAGGGGCAAGGTTTATTGATAAGGTTGTAGAGCATCTGTGGGGATGGCAGGTTACAGTGCCAGAATCGGTCGATGCGGCAAAGTGGAATGAGATGTATGAGACATATGTTTTAGACAGAAACAGGCTTAATATGAAGGAACTATTCAGGCAGTCAAAGAACATGTGGGCATATCAATCCCTTGTGGCAAGGATGCTTGAGACAGTGAGAAAGAATTATTGGAAGCCTGATAAAAAGGTGATAGAGACCCTCGCAAAGGAATACGTAGAGACAGTGAAGGAAGTAGGGCTTGCCTGCTGCGACCATACCTGCAATAACCCTCTGTTGACAAAATTCACTGCATCCGCATTAATGTCCGTGCCGGGATTGAAGGCACAAACAACTGGATTTATGAAGGCATTAAAAACAGTCCAGAGCCCAGAGTCAGCGGTCAGGAGTCAAAAGTCTGAAATCTCAAATCTGAAATCTCAAATTTCAAAATCAGCCCCTGATGGAAGCGGAAAAAAAGTAGAGGGTTTTGAGATGCAGGATGTTATGGCATCCGGCGCCTCACCTGCGCCTATACCGTATTTATATATTTTGGGATTTCTGGCATTTATCGGGCTTATCGTCTGGGGCTGGAGGAGAAAGAAGCTAAACTGAACTGATATCACCTCTTTTGTGTAGAGGGCATTGTTAAAAAATTCTCTGCCTCACGGTGAGGAGAGGGTCAGGTCTTGTTTATTGTATTTCTATCATAATTCTCATTTTTCTTTATTCACCATCTTGCTTATCTCTTTTCTTCCTTTTGTCTCTTTAATGATTTTAGCTAAAAATCATATAGTTATGTCATTCCCGTTTGTCGGGAATCTTTTTGAGTCCTTTAGAATTGAAAGAGAGATTCTGGACAAGCCAGAATGACAGCAATAAAGGACACCTACAGTGAATTAAAACTCTAATGACCATTCTGGGTTTAAAATGTCAAAAAGAATCATGTTAGCTATTTGATGATTTACCTAAGTATTGCAAGCATCCTTTGAATGAGACTGTCTGTGGCAGGCTT
>CAYPNB010000020.1:0-10390 GCA_964412225.1 uncultured bacterium
AAACTGCGGGAGCGGCTCTCGGTCTGCCCGGTCATCCTGCCGAGATAACGCGGGCTGTTACCTGCATCAAGTAGCGCAGGCTGTTAGCCTGCATCAAGTAGCGCAGGCTGTTAGCCTGCATCCAGCGGGCCTGGCGCCTGCGCTACTTTTGGCAGTGCGACGAGGCATTTCAGTCCTCCTCGGTCATTTGGATAAACCGCCCGTGCCAGGTGTGGTACCAGACCTGACCGGTCGCGCCGTGGACGCTGAGCATCCCCACAATCTGCCCGTCCTTCTGAGTGTGGATAGTGTAGTAGCCGTAAAACGGGTCAATATCCTCCGCGGCCTCCCCCGGGTGATAGACATCCAGCCAGCGCTGGGCAATCTGGAGTGCTTCTTCGGAGGAGATGGTATTGGTCACCGTCGGCCCTCCCATCATCCGGGTATGCATCCCGTACTTGCTGTTCCACATCATGTTCGGCCCCATCTCCGGCCCCACAACGCCGGTCCATTTATCCACCAGCAGTTCCATCGCTCCGATGCCGGTATCCCGTTCCCGGACGATAGCGTAGAAGTTGTACTCAAACTCCATCAATTCGGCGATTTCCAGGCCGGAGAGCCGGGAGTCGGTGATATACTGCTCTACCGCCTGGCGCGCGTCGTCCAGCGTGAGGGTTGGAGTCAGCGGGGCTCCGGCCCCCCAGCGGGGGCCTCTCCCCCAGCAGCCCGGCGCAACCGGATACGTTCCGGTTCCGCCCGGCCAGGGTGTCGCCGCTTCAGGACGAATCGGTGTCCCCCAGCGGTAGGCCATCCCCCCGCATCCGGGCATGCGGGGGTAGCCCCACGACGCCGCCCCCGGTTGGGGGGTAACGGCCGGCGTGCCCGCCCAGACCTGGCGGTTGAGGAGCAACCCGCCCCCAGCCAGACCTGCCGTCACCACGACCAGAGCAATCCCAACACCAATACCGATCCAGAGACCTGCTTTCATCAGAAACCTCCTCTTGAGAATTCTGGCTTTATGATACAGGAGGAGAGGATTGGGGAGCAGCGCCATTTGGCGGGGGAGGCAGGGGAGATTTCGGCCTGCCGCACTGTTTTGCTGATGGGGAATCAACCTTCTTGCAGGGGAAGGACAGCAGTGACCCGGGTGCCCTGGCCTGGCGCGGTCTCCACCATCAGCCGCCCGCCCAGGCGGGTTGCCCGCTCCTGCATGCCCACCAGGCCGAACCGACCCTGAGCGGTCAGCAGGTCGGGGCGGGGAGGAAGGACAAAGCCCACCCCGTCGTCGGCGACGGTGAGGATGAGGTGACCCGCATCCTGCCGAACCTGAAGGGTGATGGCGCGGGCGCGGGCGTGCCGGAGGGCGTTGTTCAGGGCCTCCTGGGCAATGCGGTAGGCCGCCAGTTCTACATCCGGAGTGCAGCGGCGAATTTCCCCTTCAGTAACAAGGTGAACTGAAGCCTCCGTAGTCTCCGTGGCCTGCCGGACCAGCATTTCCAGCGCAGGCAGGAAACCCAGGTCCTCTATGTAGGGGGGACGCAGCGCGGCGATGAGTCGCCGGAGTTCTTCCGCCACCTGGTGTGTCGCGTTATAGAGTTGCTCCAGTTGCGTCCGGGCGGGCTCTATCTCACCCCGAACAAGGAGGCGGCGGGCCATCTCCACCTGTTGGGCCAGAGCGATCAGGTCCTGGACTGGCCCGTCGTGCAGTTCGCGGGCCAGCCGGGCCCGTTCCGCTTCCTGGCCGCTGGTCACGGCGCCCAGGTAGTCCCGAATCCCGGCCTCGTACCCGCGCAGGCGGCTCACCATCTCCGCCAGGGCTCGGTGCAGGTCCTGTACTTCTTGCACCCCTCCCACCGGCCGGGCAATCGCGGCGTCGTCCCCCCAGGAGACCTGTTCGGCCGCCTGGGCCAGGGATCGGAGGGGCCGGACGATGGTGGTCCAGCCGAAAGTGAGGACCAGGAAGGAGAGGATGCCTGCTCCCACGGCCACCACAGGGGCCAGCGTGGGCAGGCGCAGGATGGGCCCCAAAAGCCCCTCCATCGGCTCCTCTACCACCACCGTCCAGGCTGTCCCCCGTACGGGGGAAAAAGCGCTCAGCACCCAACCTTCCTCTCTTCGGGAAAGAACAAACCCCTCTGCGCCGGAAAGGGCCGCGGTCCAATCGGCGGCACCGGAGAGGTCGGCGCCGGTCAGAGTGGGATCGGAGTGAAATAGGACATAGGCCCGTTCATCCATCAGGAACAGGCGCACCGACCAGGTCCCGCCATCAAGAAAGCCAGGAAGCCAGGCGGCCAGCCCGCTCCCATCGGGTCCGATGATCCCGTGGGCCAGGCCGTCCTCCACGATGCGCGCCGCCAGCCGGGCCAGGGCCAGGTCCCGCTTGGCGACGAAATCCCGCATAGCCCGCTGGTGCGCGTAAACCCCGGTGAAGGCAACGGCCAGGAGGGCAAACGTGAGAGGTAGGACCGCCCAGAGGAGGAGTTGAGCCTGTAGGGTGCGAAACCACCGACGCACCGGATAATCCTCATTCAATCACGATCCAGCCCCGGCGGATAGCCTCGGTCACCGCTTCGGTGCGGCTGCCGACGCCCAATTTGCCGTAGATGCTGGCCAGGTATCCCTGAACGGTGCGGTGGCTGATGCCCAGTTCGTAACCGATGGCCCGGTTGGTCAGACCGCGCGCGGCCAGCCGCAGCACGTCCAGTTCGCGTGGCGTGAGCGGTTCTACCTGCTCCGCCGCTGTGGCCGGCTTGCCGGTGATCGTCTGCTGCACCACTTTGGTGGCCACTTCCGGGCTGAGAGCGGATTGTCCCCGGTACACCGTCCGCACCGCCTGGACCAGTTCGTCACCGCTGGCAGTCTTGAGGACGTAGCCGTCAGCCCCGGCCTGGAGCAGGGCGAAGATGTAAGGGTGGTCGTCGTAGGCGGTGAGAATGAGCACCCGGACATCCGGGAACCGCTCCTTGATCCGGCGGGTCGCCTCCACGCCAGTCATCTCCGGCATCCGGATGTCCAGAACGGCTACGTCGGGCCGATGTTCCCGCACCCGCTCCAACGCTTCCCGGCCATCTCCAGCCTCGGCCACCACCTCAATATCGTCGGCCTCCTCCAGAAAGCGGCGGATTCCCTGGCGGACCACGGCGTGGTCATCGGCCAGGAGAACGCGAATTTTTGGGGTCATTTTTTCTCCCAGCAGGTCGTCCCGTTTTCTTGCCCGTTCCCAGTATACTCTACAAACTCGTAAAAAACAAGGGTTCGCAAAAATGGAGGTTGGGGGGCGGCCCGAAGGGCTGCCCCCCTCAACTCCTTTTAAGAGCGCAACCGGTTGCGGATTTCCTCAAACTCGGCCAGGGTAATCTCTCCAGAAGCCAGCCGTCGGCGAGCAATCTCCAGCGGGTCGGGTCCGGCGCTCCCAGCGGGCGCGCGACCCAGCCGTCGGGTCAGCCAGGCAATGCCGAGCCCCAGAAGGGCCAGAAGGCCGAAGAAGAGCACCAGGTTCAGGATGAGGCCGACGAGGCCCAGGGTGTTGCCCCAGGGCCCCCAGCCCCACCCGCCTGTCCACCAACCACCGCACATTGGCCACATAATTTACCTCCTCACTGATTCAGTTTCGCCCGAACAGCCTCGTATTCCTCCGGGGTAATTTCCCCGCGAGCGAGCCGTTCGTCCAGAATCTGACGGGCCGTTTTCCCCGGCGCTTCACCTGGGAGACGGGACTGCCGGATCAGCCAGATAACGCCTCCCACCACCAGGGCCAGGAAAAGGCCCCAGAAGAGGATCATCCCCAGAAAGCCGAAACCCATCATGTTTTCACCTCCTGCCTTTATGATACCTCTGCTCTCCCGGCAGCGAAAGGGGCATATAGCCGGGTAGCCCCTCCGCCATTCGGCGGTACCGGAAACGCCCGGTTGGCTTATCGCCGCACGGTACCGGTGATCCGCACCTCCACCCAGGGATGGGCCGGGTCGTTGGTGGCAAACCACACCAGCCGCGTGACCGGCCCCTGGACCGGGTGGAAGTCGGCATCAAAGGTCACCGTCAGGTCGGCCTGATGGCCGGGCGGGATGACGGCACTGGAGAGTTCCGCCGTCGTACAGCCGCAGGAGGTCACCAGGTTGGTGATGACCAGGTCGGCTGTACCCCGGTTCTGAACAGGAAAGATGCGGGAGACGGTCCACCGAGCATAAATCCTACCGAAATCGTACTCCACCTCCGGCATATCTAGTTGAGGCACCGGCTGGTTCGCCGGAGGGGTCCAGGGAGTGGGGGTGGCCGATGGGATGAGGGCCGGATCGTGGCCGCCGCGCAGGGGCGGGCCCGCCGAGGCCAGCGGGAGCAACGATGCCGGATCGCCACTGCGGGAGGGGGGTGGTGGGCTGGCAAAGGCGCCGGTCCGCCAGAGGTTTAAAACTACCAGCCCAACGACGACGGCCGCGATCCCTCCGGCCGTAACCCATCTCCATCGTCCATCCCTCCGGTTTCTTCGGGAGCGAGTCTGCGATTTTCTATTCATCCTCTCCTCCTCACACAAACCAGATGAGAATGACCGCGCCGACGCCGATCATCGCCAGGCCGGTGGCCAGGCGAACCCAGCGGCGGCTGGATTGTTCCACCAGGCGGATACGGTGCATCACCCGCCGGTTGCCCACCCCGGCCAGGATGAGCAACAGCGGTGCCACGAACATCAGGTTATACAGCCCCAGGTAGCCCACCCCCTGCCAGTAGGTGGTTCGGGCGGCCAGCAGGCCGACAATGGCGACATAGATGCCGCCGGAACAGGGGAACGTGCAGAGTCCCACCAGGAAGCCGCCGACCGCCGCCGCCGGGAACGTCGCCCGCCGGAGCCAGTCTTGGATGGTCCCATGGGCAATGGTGGGGATACGCAGGTGGATGGGTAACCGGGGAAAGAAATAGTCCTTGACGTTCACCAGCCCCAGAACGATGACCAGCCAGGAGCCGATGCGGGCCATCAGATGGTGTTCTCCGGTGAAGAGGACCGCCTGCATCAGCCCCAATCCGATGAGGAAGTACGCCAGGTAGATGGCGGCGATGTAGATCAGGCCCATCGCCCAGATGGACGAGGTCGCCCGCCGGATGGAGAAAAGGAAGGCGATGAAAAAGAGCAGGACGGCGAACGCGCACGGGTTGAGGCCATCCAGGAAACCGGAGGTCAGCACCAGCGGCAGGAGGGAGCGACGGCGCTCCGGGGGTGTGGCCGCCTGCAGATGCCCTCCGTGGCTCTGCAGATAGGTCAGATACTGGCCGATGGGCGCGTCTATCGGATAGGTCTGGGGCTCCCCGCCGAACGCCCAAACGGTGTATTCTTTCGCGCCGATCATCCGGTCCTGGTAGACGACGATGCGCTCAAAGGCATCGGGCGGCGCGGCCAGCAGGTCGGCGACGACGTGCTCCGGCACATGGCCCTCCAGGATGATGCGGTCGCCGATGAAGACGGTCAGGTGAGATTGGAGGCTGGGCGGCACGCCCAGTTCATCACTTCGCCTCAGGAGCTCGGCCCGGTTGGCCGGTTCGTTGAGGTAGTCCCTGTAGGCCGGTTCTGAAAAGCCAGCCCGGCGCAGGAGCGGGACCACCGTCTCCTGGATGTATTGCAGGCAGTCCGCGCAGGCCCGGTTGTAGTAGACGACGACGGAGCCCGTGGAGGAGCCGGGAGAGGGCGCGGGTGGCAATGCCGGGGACTCCTCACCGGGAGCCACGACGGT
The DNA here is from genome assembly GCA_964412225.1 of uncultured bacterium. Classification (GTDB taxonomy): domain Bacteria; phylum Hydrothermota; class Tepidihabitantia; order Tepidihabitantales; family Tepidihabitantaceae; genus CAYPNB01. The sequence goes on from CAYPNB010000020.1 coordinate 5,700, forward strand.
CACGCGCAGGGTGATTGCCACCTCCGGCGTTTCGGGATCGGTAGAGCGAACGTAGGCCTGACGGAGGAAGGTGCCCCTCTCGCCGAAATGGGCCTGAGGGTCAAAGGTCACGACCAACTGGGTGGACTCGCCCGGGGCCAGCCTCCGGTCGGCCACTCCGGCGGTGGTGCAGCCGCAGGAGGTGCTGACACCGGTAATCTCCAGCGGACCCCCGCCGACGTTGCGGATTTCCAGGGTCCGGGAGACCGGGCCGGTGTTGGGAATGGTCCCCAGGTCCAACTCGGTGGTACTGAGCTGGAGCCGGCCGGGTTCGGATCCGGCCCTGCAGCCAGCCAGGAAAAGGACGAAAGCCAGCCAGAGAGGAATCAGGAGAAAGAGAGCTCGTTGAGCTCTACTGTCCGGATGTTTCCAGGGCACGGTCAATCACCTCGGCGAAGGCTTCAGTTGAAGGGATGATGTTGTCTTCATTTCAGTCGCACCGGGCATGATGAGCCGCCACACGCCCGATGAGGCCCGGCCGGAGGCCCACCCAGCCCAGCACGGCCAGGTACAGCCCGTAAGCCAGAACCTCCAGGAGAGAGGGGTCTCCGTTATAGCCAAACAGGGCCTTCAGGAAACTGCCCAGGAGGCTTTTCTCGTTCAGGACCGGGTTCAGGTCCCACACGGGATTCACCAGAGCGGGAAGCAGAGCCGCCTCCTGGAATTCGTGTACCCCCCGGGCGACCAGCCCGGCGGCGAAGAAGAGCAGAAGGACGCCGGTGACCTGGAAGAAGGCCCGGATGTTGAGCCGCCTGCCTGCGGCGAAGATAACCCACCCCAGGCCGATGGCGATAGTCAGTCCCAGGATGCCGCCGATAAGCGTCTGGGCGGGGGTGGCGGTGAAGAGGGCCGCGTTCAGAAAGAGGGCCGTCTCTATCCCCTCCCGGACGACTGCTATGAAGGTCAGGCCGAAGAGGCCCCACGCGCTTCCCCGGCTGACGGTCCGGCGGACGTCCCGTTCCAGCGAGGCCTGGATTTCCCGCCCCCGGCGTCCCATCCAGAAAATCATCCAGGTCAGCACCGAGGCCGCCACCAGCATGGTCACGCCTTCAAAGATTTCCTCACTGCGGCCCTCCAGCGCGATGCCCAGGCGGCGGAGGGCCAGCCCGCCGGCCAGGCTGATGGCGACAGCGGCTCCCACGCCAGCCCAGGCAGGACGAATCAGGTCCTGCCGTTGCAGGCGATGGAGAACACTGAGCACGATACCAACAATCAGGGCGGCCTCCAGCCCTTCCCTCAGTGTGATGAGCAAAGATGGAAGCATTTCTCCCCCTGCTGTGAGCATAAACTTGCAGGCATGGGCGAGTCGCCCGATGCACTCATCCCCAACAGAATACACCCCCAGGAGAGCGTCGGGTAGCGCCGTTTACCCCATATTGGCCCCCGCCAAATGGCGGGGAAAAGAAACCTCCCGCAGGTTTTGCGCCTGCGGGAGGTTCCCTGGTTATATTCACCGCAGAGAACGCGGAGAACGCAGAGATTTAGACCGCGCTCTTGCGCCCACTGCGGTTAGATTTCTTTTTCCCTGTTTCCTCCTCCAGCCTCTCCCGATCCAGGAGGATAATCCGGTGCCCCTCTATTTTCAGCAGGCCCGTGTCGGCAAAGGCGCGCAGGGTCCGTGCCACCACTTCCCGCACTGTGCCGATTTGGGCGGCGATTTCCTCTTGCGTCCAGCGCCGCGCGACAGCCGCTTCCTCCCCGGCGTGCTCCAGCAGAAAGCGCGCCAGGCGCTCCCGCACCGTCCGCAGTGAGAGGTCCTCCACCAGACGGGTCAGATGGTCCAACCGACGAGCGAAGTCCTTCAATAGCACCCGCGCCAGTTCCGGATACTCGTCCACCAGACGGAGAAAATCCGGAACAGGAAGGATGTACAGGACAACCGGGGTCCACGCCTGGACAGTGGCGTGGTTGACTTTCTGGGGCAGGAAGGGGGGAACAGTGTTCAGCGCGCTGCTCGGCCCTAACCGGATCAGCACTTGCTCCCGACCATCGGGAGCCGTCCGGAGCACGCGCACCCAGCCCTCGGCGATGAAGTAGACGTCCCGACAGGGCTCCCCTTCCAGGATAATCACCTCGCCGGGCTCATAGGTCCGGCGTACAGCCACCTCCGCCAGCCGACGGAGCACCCGTTCGGGGAGTTCGGAGAAGAGAGACACACGCCGGAGCGCCTGGGTCGTCTGTTCGTCCATAGCCAGGAGAAACGTTTCGCTCCAATAGAAGCCACCTTGAGATTACACTACGTTCTTCTTTCTGTCAAACCGGTCCGCTGTCCGGGTGTGTCCCAAAGCCCGGCGGTCTTGCAGTTTAACAAATTATTTCGGCAATAGAGTGTGCGATGATTCTACCCCCCTTGCCCCCCTCTCCCCCTCCCACTGCCTGTGATTTGTGACTTTTGTCATAGACAATGGTCTCCTTCGCGGCTAAACTGAAAGTAACCCAACGGACGAGGGTAGTCTCTTATGAATGAGCGGGTACTTCCGGAAATCAACCCGGTCCTCTGCAACCGCTGTGGGACCTGCGTCTTCCTTTGCCCCACGCACGCGGTGGAAATGGGCCCGCGGGGGCCCGTCATTGTCCGTCCGGAGGACTGTACGTACTGCGCCGAGTGCGAAACGTACTGTCCCACCGGCGCGATCTCTGCCGGGTACGAGATCGTTTGGGGGACTCTACGAAGGAGGTAAATGATGGTCATCCCTATCGCCGACAACGTCTACTGGGTCGGTGCGGTGGACTGGGAGGTGCGCCACTTCCACGGCCATACTTACCACACCCATCGCGGCACGTCTTACAACGCCTACCTGGTCGTGGACGAGCAAATTGCACTGGTGGATACGGTGATGCGCGGGTTTGAGGACGAGATGTTCCGCCGCATCGCTGAGGTAGGGGACCCGGCGCGGATAGACTACGTCGTCGCGAATCACGGAGAATTGGACCACTCCGGCGCCATTCCCGCAGTGCTGGCTCGCGCCCCGCATGCGACATTGGTCCACTCCAAACGGGCCGCTGACTCCCTGGGCAAGTACCTGCCTGACGGGTGGGCACGGCGGGTTGTCGGTACGGGCGACACCCTCTCTCTGGGCCGTAAGACGCTGACGTTCTTGGAAGCGCCCATGCTTCACTGGCCCGACTCCATGTTCACCTATATCCCTGAAGACAAACTGCTTCTACCCAATGACGCCTTCGGTCAGCACCTGGCCTCGGCGGAGCGCTTCGCCGACCAGGTAGACCCTGCTGTTCTCTGGGACGAGGCGCGCAAGTACTTTGCCAACATCCTCACTCCCTTCAGCAAACTCATCCTGCGCAAGATTGAGGAAGTCCAGCAGATGAGGCTGGAGATTGCGACCATTGCGCCCAGCCACGGCGTGGTCTGGCGGGAGAACCCGCTGCAGATCGTGGATCAGTACGTCCGCTGGGCGCGCGGCGAGGCTGGAGCGAAGGCCCTGGTGGTCTATGAGACAATGTGGGGCTCCACTGCCGAGATGGCCCACGCGATTGCGGAGGGCATCGCCAGCGCGGGTGTGGAAGTACGCGTGCTCCCCGTTCCCCAGACCGACCACACGACTGTGATAGGGGAACTCCTGGAGGCAAAAGGCATTGTTCTTGGCTCCTCCACCCATAACCGCCGGATGTTGTTGAATGTGGCAGCGCTGGTGGAGGACCTGATCGGCCTGCGGCCGGTGAACAAAATCGGCGCGGCCTTCGGCTCCCATGGCTGGTCCGGTGGTGCGGTGCCGCTGATAGAGCAGGGGCTGAAGGATGCCGGGATTGAGGTCGCCCAGGAGGGACTGGCGCTGGCCTGGCGGCCCACCCCCGAGGAGCAGTCACAAGCGGTGGCCTGGGGCCGGACATTCGGGGAGCGGATTTTAAGATGACCGTCACCCGTGCGTGACGGTCGCCTCACCACGGAGGTGACTGATGCGACCAACGGAAACTCTGATGGATGAACACGAGATGATTCTGACGGTCCTGGACGCCGCCGAGCAGGAACTGCATCTGATGGAAACAACGGGCAGAGTGCGGGCGGAGCGGGTAGAGCAGATGGTAGATTTCTTCCGGAACTTCGCCGACCGCTGCCATCACGCCAAAGAGGAGAAATTGCTCTTTGTGCGGATGGAAGAGCGGGGGATGCCCCGGGAGGCTGGCCCGATCGGCGTGATGCTCTACGAGCACGACCTGGGGCGGGGATACGTGCGTGCGGTGGCAGAGGCGTTGTCCCGCGCCGCCCAGGGCGACGGAGAGGCCTTGCAGGCCATCCGGCAAAACCTGGCGGCCTATATCCATCTCCTGCGAGACCACATTTACAAAGAGGACCACATCCTCTACCCGATGGCCGACCAGATTCTGCTGCCAGATGACCAGCGCTGGCTGGAGGGAGAGTTTGAACGGGTGGAACGGGAAGAGATCGGCGTAGGGGTCCACGAAAAGTACCACGAACTGGCTCACCGGCTGGCAGAGGAATGAGGGAATTCTTCAGGGAATTTGCAGAAGGGTCTTGACAGCATCCACAAACTTCTCGGCCGCTTCTATCGCTTGCTTTGCTTCCTGGGAGAAACGTGCGCTGGTCCGCCGTAATCGCCCACACTGCGCAACTCAAAGAGCCAGTTCAGCGCTTTACCCTGTTCCACAGCCAGTTTTCCGGTCCGGTCCAGGTA
>CAYPNB010000021.1:0-9639 GCA_964412225.1 uncultured bacterium
CGGCCACGAGGCGCTGGCCCTCTGTCTCGCGGAGGAGGCGCTGGGCGCGGAGGATCGGCTGGCCACGGTGGCTCCTCGGTGCCCGCGACATGGTGCGGTGTGGGGAGCACCGGACGCGGTTTGAAGTCCCCGGCTTCAAGGCTCATGTAGGCAGTCCGGTCAACCGGTGGTCGCTGATCCCACTCCAGAAGGCGGAAGAGCGCGTCGAGCCGGGCGATCTGACGAAGGCCTCGAGCCCCTGGAAGGAAAGCCTCCCCAGCATTCCGCGCGTGCGCGATGATGACCTTCTCGAAGGCTTCGCAGAACGGAGAGCCGTCGGAGGTCTGGGCCCCGCTCGCGCTCCAGCAGCGGTACCGCTTCGAACGGTCCACCAGCACAAGGCGGGATGCGATGCGTACGCTTCCGAGACCGAGCGGCTTGCCCATACCCAACTTGTGGCAGCATCCCTGTGGAAGCTGGAGCGCGCTCAGCAGTGCGCCGAGCTCCACGGCGGTGAGGTTCTCGAAGCGAATCCGGCCGGAGAAAGTGACTCCGGCTCTGACGGGGCGGATAACCGTGTGCTGCCGGTCTTCGGGCCTCGGTCCCTCGAGATCACGAAGCAGACCTTCTTGGTTTTGGGGCTCTTTGACCTCCAACAGCCCTCCCTCGCCCCAGCGGTGCCAATACAGCTTGTGGCCGCGGATGGTTGTGTAATCCCCTTCGATATAGGTGGTCAGCTCATCTTTTCCTCTCGTACCGTCCTGGGTGAGGTAGTGCTGAAACGTCGTCGGTTTTGGCGACGAAAGGATCCTCGGCACGCATTCGTCTTCGAACCAGTTCGGGCCACCGTTCGTCGCCACGGCGTCCTCGAAGAAGACCCGGCCCTTGATGGCAGCCTCGGCGTCCACTTTCCCGAACAGAGCTTCCGCGAGGTCCAGCCCGGCCGTGCGCAAAGGCTCAGGAACCAAGTCTACCGGCCTCCGATCGTACGGGAGCCGGAACATCCCCGCACGGCCGAAGAAGACCAACCCATCTGGGTTGTCTTCGCCCTTGTGGTTGTCGTGGGTGAGGAAAAAGACCGGTTCACCGTCTCGGAGATGTCCGTCCGCCTTGCGACGTGCGCCGTTCGGTTGGTTACGGGGAAATGCCCTCTCCTGCCAGTTTGTAATCTGGTCTTCGTCGTGGAACCTCGACCACAGGCTATCCGGAACTCGAACCACCTCGGTCGAACCCTTTTGCGGCCCCACGAACACGAACTCCCGTCCCTTTCGAGGGGCGTTGCCAGTGAGCACAAGGATCCCTTCTCGCCATCCGCTACCAGATGGCTTCCCGAACTGGATGTCCGTGACCTCAGAAGACCCTTTCCTGACCTTCACCCAGCATGTTCCGTGCTGGCGTGGCCACGGGGGGATCCAGTCGGGGTGGCCGGATCCGAAGTCGATCCCGTTTCTCTCCAACAGGCGGCGCTCCACACGCAGCATCTCGCGTGGTTCGATGGTTGCTTGCCCCCCTCGCAGGCGCAAAATGCCGGCCCGCACTCCCCCACCTGCGGCCATGCGCTGGCGGTACACCTTCCCGATCCTGGAGTCGTCTACCGTCCTGAAGAACGGCTTCGCCTCGCTAACCGGATGGATCTTCGAGAAGGACAAGATCTCCACCAGCGTACGCACCATACCTCGGAGGCTCGATCCCGGGATTGCAGGCCTGCCGTCGGGGCTGGTGTACGGCTCCGACCGGACGCGGGCGTCTCGGATGTCCCACCTCCCGTCGCCTGTCTGCCTAGCTGCCCCCCGGATGTAGAGCGGCGTCAGCGTTTCGATCTCCAGTTCGATCCACCCGCTGAAAGTACCTGGAACGAACTGGTCGTGCATCTCCCACGGCTTTATCCTTTCGCCGTTGACCTCGATTCCGTCCGCAACTCCGAACACGCGCTCGGGCAGGGGCACGAAGTTGTAGGGTGCCCGAGCCGTGCGTGCTCGGTTGCTGGGGTTCACGTGACGCGGCATCACCTCACCTCCACGAGACGGCTCGCCGCGACCCGAACGCACCCTGTTCGTTCGTCACGAGCGAAGTAGTGGCGGAGCACGATCCGGGGTCGCGTCGAGATCCGCCCCGCCGACAGTCGAAGAGGCAGCACCTGCTCCGCACCGGTTCCATCCCCGACACGCGTGAATCCCCCTTTCTGCTCGATGGCGCGATCGCCTAGGAGAGGGCGATCCTCCTCATCCGGCGCGACAGGGTCGAGCACGGACGATCGCTCCACGTCCCGCAGCAGGCGGCCGCCAAAGCCCTCCTCGGTACGCCAAATCAGCACCTCGAACGCCCGGCAGAAGACGCGGAGCTCTTGGAGGGAGATTGCCGAGGGCCCTGGAGAAACGTCGGGGAAGCCTTCCGAGCCGAACCGCCATGCGCCGTCGTCCAAGTAGCCCCAAGTGACGCCGTCGTCGCAATGGAAAAGCGCCCAGGCCGGGGCCCTGACAGCAAGCGGCTGAGGCCGTTCCCCCAGCACGTAGCCGATCCACGCCTTGCAGGCCTCGGCGTCGAGCTGCTCGATTTCGCATCCGTGCACCTTCATGATAGATCAGCCTCCAGCACTGACTCGGACCAAAACGCCTCGATTGCTTGGTCCACGACACTGTCCCCGGGCGCATGCGGCTCCAGGCGCACGCTACGTCCGTCCTCGAGTCTCAGCGTCGCCCTGCCGGTGAAACGGCCGCGGCCGACTGCCCCCGTACCACCGACAGCGATCTCACCGGTCAGTAGGTCCTTGATGAGCAGGACCAGCAGGCCCATCTCGCCGCGCTGGGGAGTTCGAAGTTCCATACGGAGATGCACGCGCCCGTGGTAATCGGGCTCTTCGTCGAACAGGGCTCCGGGTACGACACCCTGAGTGAACCGGTCGATGCGGACTCGCGACGGCCTCACACGCTTGCCATCATCTACCCAGCTCTCGCTGACCCTGAGCCGCGACGCTCGAAGGGGAGTGTCCTCGTCCCGTTCCGTCCCCGTCATTTTTGGTCCGAACATACGCTCCACCCAGCGTTCCGCGTCCCCCTTGCCCTCCCGGACCACCCTTGCGATCCGCAATGCCTGGGTTCGGAGAACTCCCGCGATCGCGGTGCCAGGGAGTATGGAGCGTCCGCCCGACTGCAAATGAACTGCGTCCGGTGCACCAGGCTCGACAGGGGCGCTCCGGACGAGGAGGCCTCCGATGGCAACGAGCTCCGCTTCGACGACGATACGCCGGCGCCGGTCCTCGAACTCTTGGAACTCGAGGCCTTGCGAGGCACGCTCGCATGCCTGCCGGGGTGTGTCGAAGGAAGGGCTTCCGGCCGAAAGCGGCTGCTCCCAATCCGACAAGGCCCACTCGATCCATTCTTCCCTAGACTGCAGGTCGTACCGGACGGCTCGCCAACTTATGGCTCGAGCACTCCCCAGTCCGCGCGACCGCCGAGCCCCGATCGAGATGTCGCCTTCGGCCAGGCCAGATAGCGTTCGGACCAGGAGGCCCACCAGCTCACCCTCGCTCCCGGCTTCGGGCACAACGAGGTCGAAGCGCAAGGGGAAAATGGTTCCTGCCGGCACCACCTCGAAATCGAACTTCTTGTGGTCCTCGGCAATGCCCCGGCTTGTCTCGATCTGGACCCCGTCTCGGATCTCGATGGTCTGGTGGTCTGGAAGTGTGGCGATACTGTCGAACACGACGAGGGGGCTTTGTGCACCCTGGTCGTCACCCCTTGCGCCTCCGAAGAGGCGTGCTACTGCGGGGTCTTCCTCGCTTCCGTAGCCTCCGAGGACGTCTGCGAGATAGGAACGGAGGGCACCAGCAAGGGAGGTTCCTGGCAGAAGCGGCTCGCCGCTGCGCCCGTCACGCAGCAAGACCATGTCGGTAGCGTCGCCTCTCCCAGCACCGAGATGGGTAGCGCTCTCCAGGATCAGATCCGCAGTGATCACCCACCGGGCGGCGACAGGGCGAACAGCTCCTGGGTCGCTCAGAAGCGCCGCGGGCACGGGTGTCACGACGACCTCCTCTCACGTCGCCGGCGCGCCAGTGCCGCTAAGGTGGCGTCAACGAGCCGGGCGCGAATCCAGGGCCCGCGGCGGCGAAGCTGTGTTAGGGCGGAGTCTTCGCTGACGACGTGGTGGCGTTGAGCAAGCATATCGAACCGGAGCAGCCTCTCAAGCATGGCATCGTCCTCGCCTTTGGCCATGCTCAACAACCAATCCGCAAGGCGTCTTCCATCGCTCAGCCGGCAGCGTTCGAGTTGGTCCATCGCAGGACGGCGCAACCGCGCGCCCTCCGGGCCCTCTGGATCGAGCCAGGTGATGAGCGTCTGGAGGGCGGTCTCCGGGGACGCCCTCAGGACATTGCGAAGCCGCCCCAGGAGAGCCGCTGTGGGCGGCGACTTTGCGTCCCGAGCGAGCCGCGCAGCCTCCTCCTCGATCGCGCGGGTTAGCGCGGCATCGAGGATGCGCTCTTCCGCGAACTTGACGACTTCCGGAGCCTCCCCCGTGGGTGGACGAGTCTTCGTTGGCTGCGCGGGTCGGAGCACCCGCTGCTTCTGCGGCCGATCGAAAAACACTACCCGCCCGAAGCCCTCGACACGTCGCTCGCCAAGCCCTGCATCCCCTACGGCCCGAAGTCGAGCCACCGGAATGCTCTCGCGCGCGCGGAGCACGAGCACGGATCCTGCGGCACAGGCCAAGGCCTGCGGTGTCTCGAGCCGCCATTTTCGGTTGAATCCGCCCACGTGTTCGAATGCCCACCTTCGGACGAGCACTTCGGCGCGGCCGCCGAGTGCCTCTTCGAGTTCAAAGACGAGATGCGACGGATCGAGTTGTCCCGTGACCGGATTGCGCCCGACGTAAGGGGAGGCGAGAAGAGCGGTAAACTCCGCTCCTCGGTCAAGGTCACGGTCCAGGACGCCCTGTCCAGTGACCTCACGGTCGCGAAGGTCTCCCCATCGGATAGTGGCGTCTCCTCCATAGCCTCCTCGCCGCGACCGCCCGAGCAGGACCTGGCTACCGAGCACTGCCATGATTTTCTCGGCAAGCCCCTTGCAGGTCTTCTCATCCGTTCCTCGAATCTGGATGATCCCGTCGAACTCCTGGCCGGGCTCGATGAACTCGAACGCGAAGAGCGCCCCGTGCGGTATTTCACGGTCGCCTTGCTGCTCCTTCCAGGGTCGGCCGCGTGACCGGTCGCGTTGGTGATGGAGCCGGCTTCCGAGTGCGGGGCTCACTAGGAGCGGCTGCGCCGCACCGAGAGTGACGAATGGTTTGGAAACCCCGACGAGCTGGTCGGTCGGCCAATCGAAGCCGTCGTCGTTCGGATCAGCCGTGAATGCTGCAAGATCCTTGACAATCGGCTCTTCGGTGTCGTCAGGTCCTTTGGCCTTCTCCACGCGCCAGGATACCGGCGTCGGAAGCGCTCTCCGCTCATCGGCTCGGGGATACGCGTTCAGAAAGCGAACGGTACCGTCCAGGACCAAGGTTCGGAACTCGCTCTCGCGCTCAGCATCGCCGCTCGGGTCGCCGAGGGCCCGCGCAAGCGCCCCGCGAACCGCAGAACCCGGGATGTACGGCAGGGTCCGCGCACTGTTGGGATCACCGCCCAGCGCGGTCAGCACGGCCGGGCTGCGAAGGGTGAGGGTGAATGGGAGGTAATAGCTGCGCATTGTCGCCTATCCGCATGGACGGAAAAGGCCAAGCCCGAAGCTACTGGAATGCCCAAGGCGGATCGGGCCCTTGACCGGCTTAGGGAAAGTTATACGAAGCCGATACCCTCTGCGGTCGCCAAGGAACGGTCTCTTGCTTCGCTTGCTCGGAGGAATGTGCACGGCAACCCAGGTTGGGTTGGCAATCAGTTCGACCTTTGCTTCATCTGCCCCTGGAAAACCACGCAATCCAAGTTCTCGGCAAATCTGCGCAGGGATACCCTCGCGGTCCCTCAGCCGGCCCCGCCGGAGGTAGTGGCGGGGCGGCACGTAGGGCGTGATTGACTCCCACACCCGAGCCGCCGCACCGTCGAATCCGGGCGGCGGCGGGACGGCTCGGTCTAGCGGTACGAGGCGGACCTTCCACGCGTCCGAATCGTCGCCCGGCGCAGCCCAGGATAATTCGCTTTCTGCGGCGGCGAATATGGCCCTCTCCTCATCCTCGTCGAAGGGCTCCGAATCCCTCCAGACCAGCAAACGGGTCGGAACGCCACCCTCCAGCCACACGAAGAACTCGGCGTTTCGGTGCCCTTCGAGCGGCCGCCCGTCGGCGTCCTTTCCAGCGAAAAGCGCAACCTCCTCCCGGAGGTTACGAGGCGCACGGCCCCAAGTCGAGCACGTACCGCCCGACTTGATGCGAAAGAGCGCGGCCAAGACCGCGCCACGGAACCGTGACGTGAGGCGCACCACGGCCCGCGCCTCGGGGGCCACGTTCCAGCCGACCGCGAACTGCATGAGATGACAGCGCTGATGAAACCGCCGCGCACGGTTGGGATTCTCGCGCGCTAGCGGCCGCGGTGGCCTCGGCGCGTAGCGATAGACGGCACCGGGTGGAACGGAGCGGCGGGCGACCATGTCCGTGTCCGTGACCCGCTCCAGGTCTTCCCGGGTGGCGTTTTCCTGGGGAGCGAGTACGGGAACCAAGTCCGTCTGCGGCCGGTCCAGGAGCACGCAGTTGGGCTCTTTCGGATAACCATCCATGATCCGCTCGATGCGCGTGAAAGACTCTGCGCGGCCAAAGTATGTGATCCGTTCAAGGCAGCGGTCGAGGACCTCCAAGAGGTTCTCGTTCCAATGCTCGCCTTCGAGGAACCACCACACTGCGCCCTCCTCGTTTGGAACGGTGCACCAGTAGTTGTCCTGCGCGAGGCTCCTTTTATAGGTCCGCATGCGCGCCTTCTTCTTCTCCCCAGGATCCCAAGCGAATTCGGTCGGAAAGTACTGGCGTAGCGGGCTACCTCTGGCCGCAGTCTCCGGAAGATGGAAGGCGTAACTGCTGGTGCACAGGGCTCGCACGAGAGCATCTAGTTCAGCAATAACCGGTCGCGTTGGAGCCTCCCGCGCGCACTGGTACCAGCGTGCAACCACGGCGCGCGCGAACCGCCAGGGGCTCGGGGGCCACTCGCCATGCGGGTCGTCAAAGGGATTGACCCGCCAGGGCGTTGCATGGAAGCGGCCGAGCGGGAAAACTTGCCGCAAGACGATTTGCATGGCCCCTCCTCAATCCTCTGCCTGCTCCTCGTCGCCTTCGTCTTCGCCCTCGCCTTCGCCCTCGCTCTCCTTTTCCTCGGCTTCACGATACAGCTCTTCGCGGGACCAATAGACATCGGTGATCCGTGGCTCTTCAAACCCAGCGGCGTCGATGGCCTCTTTAATGTTCACCTGGATTTCGACTTGGTCCTCTCCCTGCTTGAGGCTCACGCACTTGAGGTGGCAGCCGGAGCGGAACCTGAAGGGTCGCTCGAGCATCCGCTTGATCTTCCACAGCGCGAGGGCAACGAGGAACTCCTTCTGCTTGTCGCTCAAGCCGAGAACGGAGTTGCCGTTCTTGCGGCCGAAGGAGTGCACAAGTGCCACGTCGAGGACGAACGTGGCACGGATCTCGCGGGCTATCGCGTCATCCACGGCGAAGATCGGTTGCCCCGACGTGGTCTTGCCGAGGCGATCGAACTTCACTCCCGAACGGTCCACGCGCCCGGCGCCGAAGGCCTCCAGGTGCGCCGTGAGGACGCGAGGGATCTTGATTTGCCACTGCGGGAACAGCACCCCGTGGACCAAGGCGTTCGGGTCGTAGCGGAAGATGGTCGAGAAGACGTTCCACCACTTCTCGGCCGGCGGGTGAGCCTTCTTGCTCTCCGGCAGCACAATGCCGAACTTGTCCACGAGGATTTCCTGGAACTGCTTCGTCAGAACGTCTGAATCGATGTACTCACCCTTGAGGAAATACGTTGACGCGATGCGATGCCCTTCGGTGAGGCTCGTGACCACGACCTCTCGTTTCTCCGGTGGCAGCGTGCCATTCTCGGGCTCGCCGGTCACGCAGCGCAAGTACGGCATGCCGACGAGTTCATCGACTAGCTCGTAGTCGTGCGGACCCCGCATGCACACCGACTCGAGGTGGTTCGCCATGCTGGCCGCACTGTCCACGATGCACACGTTTTCTTCCCAGAGTTTGCCGTCTTTCGCGCGCGGGGCCTTGTAGATGACGTGGCCTACCTCGGGAAACCCGGCGGGCTGGAAGCGGTCGAGACCAGCGACCGGGGCCAAGTTCGCGACGAGCACCAACGGCGACTCGCCTGCCATTACTGCTGCGGGCGTGATCGTTTTCTTCTCAGGCATGAACATATCCTCCTTTCTGTCTTTGTGGGCGAAGCCAGCGCTGGACCAACGCGCTGCGGTCGCGGTTCTGGATAGGAAAGAGCAGAGCTGCTAGAAGCCGCTCCGGTTCAGCGACTTCCCAGCGCTCCTCGGTTCGGATGAGGGGTACATCCGCCATGGCGTAACGGGTTCGGGCGATGCGGATGGCGGCATCGAGCTGTCCAGTTCGAATCAGTGCAGCGATGGTCCTGGCGGCGCCAGGAGTACGGGCGCCCCTCTCCTCGGAAAGGACGTCGTTACGCTCGGTGGAGGTCGGCAAGCGCAGCGGTCGCGCGTCGAACAAAGGCTGAAGAAGCCCCACCAGGAGCAACGAACCGTCCGCGGGAGACGGCGAACTAGGGGACTGCAACCGCTGCCGCAGGATTTGAGGAATCCTGTGCCAGTCGAAAAGGGCTAGTCTGCCAAGCCAGCGCGCCAGCACCGCTTCGTCAGCGCTGCCATCGAGCCACTGCTGAACGTCGGCGGCGGAGGTCGCGATCGGTATCTCACGCTGGCCGACCTCGCTTCCGCTCTTGCGTTCGTTCTCCCAGTCAAGGGTGGAACGCATCACGACGTCCGAGAGAATGCGGGGCAGTGGTCCAGCCCGGAAAACCCAGCGGGAAGGCAAGCGTTCCACATGCTCGAATTGCCCATACCTCTTCTCGACTCCGAATCGATAGAGCGTGAAGGGCCGTGCCCCCGGAAACGCCGAGGCGAGCGAGATGGCCAGCCGCGCCTCCAGGCTGGGCTCCTCATCCTCGAAGAGCATGAGGAGCCCATCAAGCGGAAGCGGCTCCCACCTGACCCGCCGCTGGCGATGACTCACATTCCGGTCGACACGTTCCAGCGCCGCAACGACCCGGTCGAGCAGTGCACAAAAGGCCACCGGGTCCTTCGGGGTCTGGGCCAGCCGCGCCAGGGCGGACTCGAGCGGCCCTCGGAGACCCACGAAACGCCATCGATTTCCCACCTTGCGATCCGCTGGGAGCCTTTCCAGGAGCGCCAGGATACGCTCCATGGTATCCGACAGCGCCCTCCCCGCTGCGCTGTCCGACCCGCTCGGCCGTACGAGGATCATGCCCTCGTGTCTCGGCTCGAAGGTGTTGCCGCTCGTAGTTGCGCCGAGGGCGAAGCGGACGAATCCAGCCACACCGGCATCCACCCCTCGCTGGACGACGGCGGCAGCGAAGGCGGCTGGCGTGTTCGCACCCCGGCCCCGCACCTCCGCACGGCCCCGTTGGAAGAGCGTCCGCACCTCCGGAAGTGTCATCGGGCGTTCCCAGATCGGGGCCCAGATCTCCCCTCG
>CAYPNB010000022.1:0-9428 GCA_964412225.1 uncultured bacterium
ACCGCAACTAAAAACGCCAGCACAAACACTGTTCTTCTCATAAAACACCTCCTTTTGGGTTTACTCATCCCGGCTTACTGCCCAAATTTTATTAAAACGTTCCCTCCTGTCAACAATTGACTATTTATTAACCATCGGCAAACTTTAAATACGATGGACAAACAGTATCTTCAGATATTTACCACCTTCCCCGATAAACCCGGGGCACACCGACTTATCCAGACCCTGCTCCAAGAACGGCTCATCGCCTGCGCCCAGATCATCGGTCCGGTTAGCAGCAGTTACCGCTGGCAGGGAAAAATCGTCAACGACCGGGAGTACCTTTGCATTCTCAAAACGAGCCGGCGTCTTTATTCCCGGTTGAACAACAGAATAAAAAAACTCCATCCCTATGAAGTGCCGGAAATCATTGCCCTGCCAATCACCACCGGTTCGGCAGATTATTTCCGTTGGCTCACCGAAGAATTAAAGAAATAAGCAGGTAAACCGCGGGGTGGCAATTGCCGCTTTCCGATCTGATCAGCAGCCTTCAACACCCCAATCCAGAAGTCCGGGGCATGGCGATTGACCGGATCCGGGAACTCCGCATAGAATCGGCAGCGGGCGCCTTGGTTTTTCTTCTGGCCGACCCCGACCCCTTCATCCGCACAAAAACCGCCACCACCCTCGCTGCTCTGGGAAAAGGGGCAATTGACCCCTTGATTCGCTACCTTGCCAACTGGGAGGGTTCACTCGGAACAACCATCCCCCAGCTCCTTGGCACCCTTGCTACTCCAGAAGGGGTCGACATTCTCCTTGCCCATCTCAACGAACCTGACCCGGCGGTGCGGAAAGAAATCGCCTGCGCCCTCGGAAATATCGGAACAGAAAAAGCGCTTCCCGGACTACTGGAACTCCTCCGTGACCTCAACCCGGATGTCCAGGTGGCTGCTGCAGAAGCACTCGGAAGACTGGGCGCCACCGAAGCAATTAACCCGCTGATTGACGAACTCGGCGACGACCACCCGGTGGTCCGGCTGGCGGCGGTTAAAGCGCTGGGAAAAATCGGGGACCGGAGTACCGCAGAGAGTATCAGCCGGCTCGCCAGCACCGATCCGTCTCCGGAAGTGAGAAAGGCGGCCGAGGAAGCATTAACTGAAATATCGGACCGGGCGGTAAAAAACCTCCTTCAATCCATTACCGCCGCCGACCCGACTGAACGAACTAATGCTCTCAACCGGCTGGTGGAAACAGGCCCCGCTGCCATTGTCCCATTAACCCGATTACTATCTCACCCTGATCCGACAGTTCGCGGTATCGCAGCTCAGGTTCTGGGATTAATCGGTGATATCGGGGCAATTGACGCCATCGCCCAACTTTTTTCCGACCCGGAATCAACCGTTCGTCTTGCCGCCACCCGTGCCCTCGGCAACCTTCGCCACCACCGCTCGGGAGAAATTCTGAGCCGGGTGCTGACCGACACTGACCCTAAAATCGCCGGGATGGCGGCGCAATCGCTGACGCTCCTGGGAGAAATTGCGGTAGAACCGGTATTCCTTCTCCTCGGCCACCCATCTCCGGAGGTCCGCGCCCGAGCAATTGACGTCCTCGGCCGGCTCCGCCACCAGGGTGCCATTGAAAGACTATGCCAGGGGCTTACTGACTCCAGCACCTGGGTGCGGATCGTATCCGCCCAGGCTTTGGGCGAAATCGGCGAAAATCAGGCAACGCCGGCGCTCGTCGCCGCGCTTGACGACCCGGACCGGGTAGTCCGGGCGATGGCGGCTGAAGCTTTGGGCAAACTCCGCGACTACCGGGCGAGTATGAAACTACTGGAGATGCTTCATGACCCCAGCGACCTCGTGCGCACCAACGTCTTCCGCGCGCTGGGTAAAATCGGCAACCCCGCCGCCGTGCCATTTCTCATCCAGGCACTTGACGATCCAGAACCAGCGGTACGGATTGCCGCCATTGAGTCACTCTGCAACCTGCGGGCTGTGGCGGCAATCAACCGGCTCCGCACCCTCGCCCGCCCCTGGCCGCTAAATCGTCAACCCCGGGCTGTCCGGCAGGCCGCCCGTTGGGCTTTATCTGTTCTCACCGGAATTCAAGAAAAGGGTTAATCCTCAAATAAACCGCGGACGTACTCCTCGGGCGAAAACGGCTCTAAATCCTCTAACCCCTCACCGGTTCCCACAAATCTGATTGGCAACCCCAAATCCTGCACCACCGGAATCAGCACCCCGCCCTTGGCGGTACCATCCAGTTTTGCCATAATCACCCCGGTCAGCCCCAGTTGCGCATGGAAAACCCTTGCCTGCCGGAGCCCATTCTGCCCCACCGTAGCATCAAGAACCAACCATATCTCTTCCGGGGCGCCGGCCTTAACCTTACCGCAAACCCGCTTGATTTTCACCGCCTCAGCCATCAGGTCCTCCCGGGTATGCAGCCGTCCGGCAGTGTCAATCAACACCACATCCAGTTTCTGCTGCAGTGACTTCTGCAGGGTATCAAACGCCACCGCCGCCGCATCCTGACCCTGCTGGGAAAACACCAATCCCACATTCGCCCGCTCGGCCCATATTCGCACCTGTTCCGCAGCGGCGTCCCGGTAAGTATCCGCTGCCGCCACCAGCACCCGTTTCCCCTGTCGGGCAAACCAGTAACCAAGCTTCCCGACGGTAGTGGTTTTACCCACTCCGTTTACTCCGACTACCATTATTACTAACGGCGGTTCGGGCATAGCCAGCGGTCTGTTACCGACGGCAAAAATTCGGGCAACCGCACGTTTCAATTCCTCGCGCGGGTTTTTGCTTCCGCTAATCGCATCAATAAGCACCTTTGTTGCCTGAACCCCGACATCCGCCGCCAGCAACGCCGACTCCAGTTCCGCCACGTCTCCACCGCCCCGCCAACGGCGAAAAAACGCCCTGGTCTTGGTTAAACTTTGCCAAATACCCATCTAACTGGCATCTCCCCGGTTCCCGGTTTTCTCACGATACTCAGCAAGACTGACCGAAACCAGTTTAGAAACACCGGGCTCTTCCGCGGTAACACCGAAAATTACATCTGCCCGTTCCACGGTCAACCGATTGTGGGTAATCACCACCACCTGGGTGCGCTCGGAGAGCCGCTTAAGATAGTCCGCGAACCTCGCCACATTGGCGTCATCTAAAGGCGCATCAACCTCATCCAGAAAACAGAAAGGAGCGGGTTTAACCCGATAAAAGGCAAAGAGCAAAGACACCGCCAGCATCGCCTTCTCCCCATCTGAAAGCTGCTCCAACCGTTTGGGGTTTTTGCCCCTCGGTTTGGCAACAATGCCGATATCCGATGCCAGCGGATTGGCACTGTCCATCAGTATTAAATCGGCCTCCCCTTCCAGAAAGAGCTCTTTAAATATCTGGCGAAACTGCTCCCGTACCTCCTGATAGGTGGCGAGAAATTGCTCCCGGGCATGCCGGTCTATTTCGGTAAGTGACCGCTCCAGGTTTTCTTTTGCCTGAACCACATCCGCGCGCTGGGAAAGTAACCGCTCCAAGTCCCGCCTTTCCCCTTCATATTCCTCCGCCGCCAGTGGATTCACCTGCCCGAGTACCTCTAAACGTTGCCGGATCCGGAGTAAACGCTCGGCAAACCCCGGACTCGCTTCCGCAACAAAGGTACTGATGTCCATCTGATAATCGGCCTGTGCCTCTTCAACTATCGCCCGCTCCCTGGCTTCCAGTTCGGCAAGGTTTACCCGGCGGTCCAGAATTATTTTCTGCCCCTGTTGCTGTTTTGTCCGCAACTCGGCAATGTTTTGCTCCAGTTCCTCCGCGGCCCGGGCGATCTCCGGCGCCCCGAATTGCTCCAGCTGTGCCTCCGCCTTACGCAACTCCTGCTCAATCCGTTCCCGCTCCTGCTGCCACTCCTTTTCCCGGATGACCATTTCTGCTGTCCGCTCATCGGCCTGAATAATTACTCCCGCCCTCTCCGCAACCCGCTGCCTTCGTTCCTCAATCTGCGCTCTGAGGTGACCACTTTCCACCTCCAGACGCTCAATTTTCGCCCTTATTTCCGTCACCCCTGCCAGTGCCTCGGTCAATTCCTGCAGCTGTACTTTAGCCTGCGTCTCGATTTTCTCCGCTTCCGCCACCACCCGGCGCAACTCTTTATCTATTCCGGATATAATCTCGCCCAGTTCCTTCTGCTGGCCTTCCACCTCGCCAAATTTTTCTCGCAACCGTCCGAGCAAACCCTCCAGCCTTACCTTTTCTGCCACCAGCCGTTCCTCATCCCGCCGCAACTCATCACGGAGCGCGGTCACTGTCGCCACCACTGACTCCTGACGGACCCGCTCCTGCTCAACAACCGCTCGCTCTCCTTCCACCTCCTCCAGTTCCCGTTGTAATGCGACCCGCTTCGCCGTAAGCGCCGACTCCTCTTCCTGCAACCGCTGTAACTCCCGCTCCAGTTCTGCTACCCGCTCCTGACGTTGCTTAATACCCGCCATTGCGGTCAACCTGCCGGCATCTGCCCCGACCGCAATAAACTTTCCATCTCCGAACCAGGCCAGCCCCCCCTGACTAACAAACCGCCGCTCGGGATACTCAGCAATCAGGCTCAGAAACGACTCCTGGTCCCGGACCACAAAAAAAGAGTCAATTGCTTCCTTTAATACCGGTGGGGCATCGGCATCCAACCGAACAAAATCACCTAACTTCCCGATGACCCTTTCATCCGAAAAAACCGGATCATCAAATTGCCCCTTCTTCTCAAAGCCGGTCAAAATAAAGCCAAACCGCCCTTTTGCGCCCTTTTCGCCCAGCACCGTCAGTTCGGCTGGAGCCACCCCCTTACCGACCAGAAAATCAATAACCGGATAAAGTGCTGCCTCGCACGCCCGCTCCCAGCCCGGATCGGGCAGGAGCAATGCCGCCACCTCCTTCAACCTGTCTCTGCCCAGCGTCTTTTGCGCCTCTCTTAACTCCTCCTGGGCCAGCCGGGCGATGAGCCCAGCCAACTCCTGTTCCAGCAGCGCCTTTTCCCGCATCAGCCCGGATCGCACCCTCCTTATTTCCTCCTGACGGCGCTCCCCGTTTTTTAACTCCGCCTCCAGCGCTCCGAACCGCTGCCGACATTTCTCTGCCTTATCCCTGATTGCCTTCACCTCAACTTGGGTGCGCCCCCATTCCTCCTCCTCTTTGGTCAACCGCACCCGCACCTCATTCAGTTCATTCATCACCCGTTCCAGTGCCCCTTCGGTGTTGGTTGTCTCCGCCTCCAGCCGGACCTTTGTCCGGTGTAACCTTTGTTCTTCTTCTAACAGCGGGTGCAACCGCTCCTTAAGCATCGCCTCCTCCTGACGAAACCGAAACAACTGTTCCTCGTTCTCCTTTGTCGCTACCTGTAACCGTTCCAGCATACGCTGACTTCGCTCCAACTCCTGGTTTTTCTCTTCCAGCTTGGTAACCGCAGTGGTAAAAAGTTCTTCTAGCTGGGCGATTTCTTTTTTCAGTCGGTCCTGTTCCTCTCTTGCCGCCGCGGCGTTTTTCGTAAGGAAATCCACCTCTTTCCGCTCCATCATCTCCCTGGTCTGCAGTTCGGCGAGCGCGGTCCGATAACGCTGTATTTCCGCCCGTATCTTTTCCCTTTCCCCTTCCACATCCACCAGCCGGTTGTGTAAACTCCGCAATTCGGCCTCTAAACGCTTTATTTCCCGGAGCCGTTCCGCCTCCGCCTGCTCTAACTCCGTCAGTTCCGCCCGGGCTTGCGCCAGTGCCCGCTGTAACTCCTCATAACTCCCCTTTAATTCCAGCAGCCTTAACTGTTTTTCTTCCTCCTTTAACCGGTGATAGGCACGCAGTTTTGCCGCCTGCCGCTGCAGACTGCGCACCACCCGCTCCCGCTCGGCAATAATATCCTCCAGCCGGGTCAGGTCCGTTTTGGTCAACTCCAGTTTACGCTGACACTCCTCCTTGGCATCACGAAACTTTGCCAGTGCTGCCGCCTCATCAAACATCTGACGGATATTGCCGGCAATAATCTCCTCCATCTGCCTCCGGTCAAATGTTGAATAAGCCTTAGTTCCGATTCCGGCGGCAAAAAACAACTCCTGAATATCCCGCAGCCGGCAGGGTTGTCGGTTCAGATAATATTCACTTTCACCAGAACGAAAAAACCGGCGCCGGATTTCCACCTCCGAACCCAGTTCTGGCCGGTCCTCGGTGGCAAGCACCAGACGCACCTCGGCGTAATTCAGTGGTCCGGTCCGGGTGGTCCCGGCAAAAATCAAATCCTCGTTTTTCGTGCATCGCAAAACCGAAAAGGACTGCTCCCCCAGCACCCAGCGCAGGGCGTCAAGGACATTGGACTTACCACAGCCATTTGGTCCGATGATGCAGTTCAACCCCGGCGCAAGCCGGAGATTGGTTTTTCCCTGAAACGACTTAAACCCGAAGAGCTGTAGTTCTTTAATATACACTGATTGCTAATATATGTTAGTTTAATAAATAGTCAACATAAAAACCGGGAGTCCGTGTTAACCTGCCGTAAAACGGCAAGACGGACTCCCGGTTAGACCGAGCCGTAAAGGAGGTGTTATCGCTGCGGGCAGCAGGGCATCGTACCCAATTCCATCATATTTCCACCCCCGTGCATCTGCCGCCATTTTCTCCCCATCATGCCTCGCATCATCATTTTCCCCCACCAGGGACGAAAAGACTTCCGTTGCTCCGGTGTCAACATTTTGTAAATCTCAATCTGGTGGTTAACGCGGGCAAGTTCCAATTTAGTGCGTAACTCACCAATTTCCTTCACCTTTGCCACAATCCCTTGGGCATCAAATTTCTCAACCTGCCAGAGTGCATCCAGCTCCATCTCCTTTATCTGAATCTCGGTTTCCATCGGCATAATTTCCCTCAAGTGCCTGATCCGCAACTCCCGAATTTGCTCTCGCTGTTTATCGGTAAGTTCGGGCAGATGCATCATCCCCATCCGCCGCATTGACATTGGTTCCGGCTCCGCCGGAGGCAACTGTAGGTTTGCTGGCGCTGTCTTTTGTTCTTGGTGACATCCCGGACCGGGCTGCGCAGTTGCCCAGCCCACAAACACCAGCACACCGGCCAGTATCACTACACCATACCGTCTATTTGTTATTTTTATCATCATTCCTCTCCTTTGTTTAAAATCTACCTGGTTTGGGTCTCATTCTTCCCGGACGCCGGGGGTGCATCCCAGGTGGGGGAAATGGCCCCTCAAGCATCTCACAACAGCGGCGCCGGAATCTTTCCCGCTGCTCCGGAGGAAAAAGCATTGCCGTTTTCCTGCCGGTTTCATACACCAATCGGTTCATCTCCCGGTGATTCGCCGCGATGCGCTCCAAAACTTCTTCCACCACCCTGGCATTGACGGTGTCAGAAAAACTCAATTGGGCGAGTTCCCGGCGCGCCTTCCAGTACTCCATTCGTAAAGAGTCCATCTTAAACTGATGCTCGTTAATCAGCGGCATAACCCGCTCCGGTGCCCTTGCCGCCAATCGCTTTAAGAGACCCTGTCGCCATTGCCATTTCCGATAACGGCTATAGGCAAAAGCACCAACCGCGGCTAAATTCAACACCAACGAGGTAATAAGAACCACCATCAGCCAGCGACTTTTCATTATCTACCTCCGCCGAAAAGTTCCTCAACTGAAGGCTCGGCATTAAGAGTAGCAAGTTCACTGAACTCTACCTGTGCCAAGGAGGCGGAACCATTTGCCCCACCATTACCACCGATACCAGCCCCGAGCAAAACTCCGATACCAATCCCGATTGCCACGAATAACACCGCTGCCATTCGCCAGACCAACTCCTGGCAGCGACGCACCGTGCTCGGTTTCGCCCGGAGCCGGGCAACTGTCCGGCTAAAAAGATAAGGTGGCAGCGGCGGCACCGGAACCGATTTTAAAAGTGCCATTGCCTTGTGCAAATCCGCAAACTCCTGCCGGCAATTAACACAAATGCCCATGTGCGCTTCAATCTCCTGTCTTAAATCGGCACTTACTTCACCGTCCATAAACCGGGATAACAAACCTTTAACCTTCTTGCATCTCATCTTCATATGATTAGACACAATACCTCCCTTTTCTCCTGCACCGATTTCATCAGATAACCCCCTTTTCTCTTGCCGAACCCAGTATCTCCCTTAACCGACTTTTGGCCCGGACCAAAAGTGAATCCACCGCCCGCACCGAACGGCCCATCACCTGGGCAATCTCCTTATAACTCATCTCCTGATAAACCAAAAGCACCAGCGCTGTCCGCTGGTCCGGTGGTAGTTGCCCTAGTGCTGCCCTGATCGCCTCCTCCCGGCATCGCTGCTGATAAATCACCGCCGGCTCGCTAATTTCTCCTGCCGGCAATAATTCAGTTAACTCCTCGGTTGGTTTCCTCCTTGTCTTCAGATTAAAAGCGAGGTTCATGCCGATGCGAAAAAGCCAGGTTTTAAACCCGCTCCGTTGCTGAAAACCGCCGATGCCCTGCCATGCCCTGACCCAGGTCTCTTGGACCAGCTCCTCGGTATCGCTCTGATTTCCCACCAAACGGTAAATAAAGGCAAATAACGCCTCACTGTGGCGTCTGACCAGCTGCTCAAAGGCGGCTAAATCGCCCCGCTTTGCCGCCAGTACCAGCTGTCCATCGCTCAGTTCGGAATTTTCCAAACTATTATATTAGAAACAAAATTCAGCCGGTTACTGCGTGACACCGGCACCCTTTAGCACCTCGGCGAGAAACCGCTCCTCGGGAAGTGCCCCCTCAAACTGATGGCGCTGATTGATAACCGTCTTCGGCACCGCCATCACATCATAATAATTTGCCAGCACCGGGAACTCCTGGGCATCAATCACATTGGCGTTAATTAAATCACTCTCCAGGGCGAACCGGTGGGCAAGGGAAACCATCATCGGACAATAAGGGCAGGTAAGGGTAACGAACACATCTATTGCCACCGGCACCTTGAGTTCAGCCAACCTTTGCCGCGTCTCTGCTTTCAGTCCGCTGTCCCGCTTTCCCACCAGTTGAATCGCATTGATTAACGAAGTGAACTCATAGCCCGCGGGAATACCATAAAAATGGATCCCGTAGTCCTTCTCACCGGCAACGATCAAAGCCGGGACCCGTGCCGGCTTGAACTCCGCCACCTTTTCCTTGTCCAGAAGAAAGTTATGCACTTCAAGTGTTATTTTATCAGAAAGCCCGGCCACCTCTTCTGCCAGCTGCCGGTTCTCCCGACAAAACTGGCACTCCATATCCTGGGTAAATACGACGAGACGAACCGGGTGTTCAATCGGCGCCAGCGCCTGTTCCGCCTGTTTTTTTATTGATTCATTAATTAAGGGCATATGCCTCCTTTATCTTATGTATTTATAGACTACGGCAAATCGGCCCCCGGTGCGAACAGGCGATCTGGGCAACAAAACCACCCGC
>CAYPNB010000023.1:0-9216 GCA_964412225.1 uncultured bacterium
GCCACCAGCTTCCGCACCGTTTTTATCAACTCCTGCCTCTCCCTCGCCGGCACCTCCCCCGTTTCGAGGGCACCGGCCACAGACGTTGACACAAATTTCGAGCCGTTGCTCTGGCAGTACCAGGAGAGGTTGTCGTTCAAGAAAACACTAGCGTTGTCAGAATCGCTCCCAAGGAGTGGGAAGACGGGTTTTCTGGATCCGGTCGATGGCCTTCTGCACCGCATGCTGGCTGCGGTTAGGAAGGACCGCAAGCCCACACCAAAGGATACCAATGTCCAAAGCTTCGAGCATATAAGAGGTGCTCACCATTGGCGCTTTCCTTGCAGTGGGTTACAAGATCCACTTCCAGAAAACCGGGGTTTACCTTCGTCCCAGTCCGCAAAAACGCGCACGGGGATTTGGTGCCTTAGGAGGTCCCAAGCAAGCTTGGTGGCTGTGCACCCTCGTAGGGGCCTCGGGCGACAAGTACGAAGCCTCCGCTCCAGGGTGGCTGAGCTCAGCCACAGGACAAGCCGCTTCGTCTCCGGTCAGATCCGGAGTTCTCCCTGGCGCGCGAGGACAACGCCACCTCTGAAGGAAGGGCTCTAGGCGCGTGGAACAGATGTGCCCACAGGCCTCCCAGACCGCAATAAGAGCGGCCTGCACATCCGTGGTTTACTGGCGGGGCCGTCCACGCCGGTCCAGGTGGGCGGACGGTAGCCGTGGCGTAGAAGCCGCATGGCCGATTTGCGGTGGTATCCGGTGAGGGCCAGGAATTCCTTGAGCATCCGGCCTTTCTCCTTCCGGCTGGCTCGCAGGTCTTGGGCCGCCAACTGTCCTCACGCTTCCGGACACTCACGCGGGTCATCGGTTCCTCCCTCTTGTTTGGGTAACCTGAATTTTGAGGAACCGCTGTCCCCCTGGGTAAAATCTTCAACGAGGCAATTTAGCCCCTTGACAGGAAGGCCTTGGTAACGTATATAAGACTCGTGCCTCAGTTGCGTCAGGCCCTCAGGTACAGGCGTACGACCGGGTAACAAGCCCGTGTCGTACGACTTTTCCCTTTCTCAATTATCATTCTGACTGGTTTTCTAGGTAAGTTGCCATGTTTTTAAGTTTGTTCCCTTGAAAAAGAGCGATCCCTTTGGGGGGAGGTGAAGAAGTGAAGAAGTTTAAAAGAGTCGTGTTGGCGTACTCTGGAGGGCTTGATACCTCGGTGATCTTGCACTGGCTCAAACACACTTGCGCAAACCAGGTGATCACCTTTACCGCAGATTTAGGCCAAGGAGATGATCTTACCAGGATCAAAGAACGGGCGCTCAAGACCGGAGCCGATAATGCTTACGTTGTGGATCTAAAAGAAGAATTTGTGGTCAACCATGTTTTCCCCTCCTTGAAAGCGGGTGCTGTTTATGAGGGCTCGTATCTCCTTGGTACTGCTCTGGCCCGACCCCTCATCGCCAAATACCTTGTCATGATCGCTGAAGAGGAGGGCGCCGAAGCTGTAGCCCATGGTTGCACCGGGAAAGGAAACGACCAGGTGCGGTTCGAGGTCTCAGTTAAGGCTTTGAACCCTCGGCTCGAAGTGGTCGCTCCCTGGCGGGAGTGGGAGTTGCGTTCTCGCGAGGATGAGCTGGCCTATGCAAGACAGCATGACATCCCAGTGGAGGGAATTAGCCAGGAGTCCATTTACAGCCGGGATGGAAACCTATGGCACCTGTCCCATGAGGGCGGGCCTTTGGAAGACCCTTGGCAGGAGCCCGGGTCAGGGGTGTTCATGCTCACCGCCGCTCCAGAGGCTGCTCCAGACTTTCCAGAGCACATCACAGTGGATTTCGAGGCAGGGATTCCAGTGGCCCTGAACGGAGAACGTTTATCCCCAGTGGAGCTTCTTTCCACACTGAACAAGTTAGCAGGAAAACATGGTGTAGGCCGGGTGGACATGGTGGAGAACCGGCTGGTGGGCATGAAGTCCCGCGGCGTATATGAAAACCCAGGGGGCACCGTCCTCCATCTTGCCCACCTAGCCTTGGAAAGCTTGTGCTTGGACCGGGAAACCCTGCACTTCAAACAGCTCCTCGCCCATAAGTATGCTGAGCTAGTCTACTATGGTCTGTGGTTCAGCCCCTTACGGGAAGCACTGGATGCCTTTGTGAATACGACACAGAAAACTGTTACCGGAACTGTGCGCCTCAAACTCTACAAAGGAAACTGCATTGTAACAGGGAGAAAGTCCCCTTACAGCTTGTATCTCAAAGAATTTGCCACTTTCGGGGCGGACCTGGTCTATAACCAAAAGGATGCCGCAGGCTTCATCAACCTCTTTGGCTTGCCCCTCAAGATCAAGGCCTTGGTGGAGAAGAGAGTCTTGGGGGGAACAAAATGACCCTGTGGGCAGGCCGTCTTCCAGAAACAAATGCGAGGGCTCGGTTTTTCTGCGATTCCTTTTCCTTTGACTCCAGGCTCTATGCCGTGGATATAGCGGGGACCATGGCCTATGTAAAGGCGCTGGAACGAGCTGGGGTTTTATCAAGGGAGGAGCGACAAGCCATTGAGCACGGCCTCAAACAGATCTTGGGGGAGTTCAGACAAGGAAAGTTCAAAACTTCTTCTCAGGATGAGGACATCCACACCGCAATTGAACGGAGGCTCGCTGAGCTTGTGGGGGAAGAGGTGGCGGGTAAGGTTCATACTGGCCGTTCCCGCAACGACCAGGTTTCCACCGACCTCCGCCTTTGGCTCTTGCGGAACCTTCCCGGAATAAGAGCAGGGCTTTTTAACTTACAGTGGGCACTGGTGCGAAAGGCAGAGGAACACCTGGGCCTCCTGATGCCTGGGTACACGCATCTCCGCCAGGCCCAACCGGTTCTTTTCTCCCACTGGCTTCTTTCACATTTTTGGCGACTAGAACGGGATCGGAAGCGACTTTCCGAGCTGAAGAAAAGGGTGGCCGTGCTGCCATTGGGCGCAGGAGCCTTAGCAGGAAATCCATGGGGAATTGACGGCACAACTCTTGCACGAGAACTGGGCTTTAAAGCCCTGTGTGAAAACAGCCTGGACGCCGTTTCAGATAGGGATTTTGTGGCCGAGTTCTTGTTCTTCTCCGCCCTTTGCGGTGTTCATCTGTCACAGCTTGCCGAAGATCTCATCATCTTTTCCAGTGCAGAGTTTGGTTTCTTGAACTTGGACGAGCGCTTTCTTACGGGATCAAGTCTTATGCCCCAAAAAGCAAATCCTGATCCGTTGGAACTGCTGCGGGGCCGGGCAGGAAGACTAATCGGAGAGCTGTGTGGATTCCTTTCGGTGTTAAAAGGGCTTCCTTCTGGATACAACCGGGACCTCCAAGAAGACAAGGAGCCGCTATTCCATGCGCTGGACACGTTGAAGAAAGCCCTTCCCCTGCTTTCAGATTTGGTTTCAACTTTGAAACCGAATCCTGCAAGGTTGGAACAAGCACTTGACGATGGAACTTTGGCTACGGAGCTAGCCGATTACCTGGTGAGGAAGGGAGTCCCGTTTCGGGCCGCCCATCAAGCGGTGGCCAGCGCGGTGCGCCGCTCCTTGGAACTGGGGAGCACTCTCAAACGCCTGCCTTTGGAGGAGTACCGCCGCATTCACCCGCTCTTTGAACCCGATCTGTATAAAGTTTTGGATTTTGGCAAAGCAGTGGAGAGGCGAAGCTCGCTTGGAGGCACGGCAACCGCATGTGTTCAGGAACAAATAAGGATGGCCCAGGAAAGATTGGGAAAGGAGGGATGTATGGCCAAATGTCCGGAGTGCGGAGCGGAAATCATCGTTCAAATAACGGACACCGAGGTAGGGGAAATCCTCACTTGCCCGGACTGTGGGGTGGAGCTCGAGGTGAAAAGCCTTGATCCCATGGTCTTGGAACTCGCTCCTGAGGTGGAGGAGGACTGGGGGGAATAATGAAGATTGGGCTCGTCTGCTCCCGGATCAGGCTTGAAGAGAAGCTCATCCGCGCGTCACTAAAGGAGCGAGGCGTAGAGGTAATACGCATTGACCCCAGAGAGCTTCCTCTATGGGTGGACAGCCTGAAGTTTGCAGAAGTAGACGCCGTGCTCCTTCGTTGTATAAGCCATATCGAGGCGTTTTATGTGTCTCGTTGGCTGGAAAAAGCTGGGATCCCCACGGTGAACTCTCATTCAGTAATAGCTACTTGCGGGGACAAATTTCTAACCAGCATGGCTTTTGCCTGGGCTAGGGTGCCTCAACCCCGCACCGCTTTAGCTCTGTCTGAGGACACAGCGTTTCACATCATCGAGGAGCTGGGCTATCCTGTGGTGTTAAAGCCAGTGGTTGGTTCTTGGGGGAGGTTGGTCTCGCTCTTAACTGATCGGCGTGCTGCTGAAGGTGTGATCGAGCACAAACTTACCTTGGGCAACTACCACCACGCCGCTTTGTACCTTCAACAGTACGTGGAAAAGCCGGGTCGAGACATCCGTGTGCTGGTGACTGGCAGCCGGCTTGTCTGCGCTGTGTATCGGGAATCTGACCACTGGATCACCAACACCGCCCGAGGGGGGAAAGCTCGTCCCTGTCCAGTCACTCCGGAGCTGATGGAGCTGGCTTTGGCCGCAGCCCAAGCCGTGGGCGGTGGTTTTTTGGCCGTGGACATCTTGGAAACTAAAGACGGTCGCCTACTCGTGAGCGAGGTCAATCATACCCCGGAGTTTCATGGGGCCATGACCGCAACCGACGTGGACATCCCCGGCGCCATCGCTGATTACGTGATCCATGTCGCTGCGGAGGGAGAAAAATGGTCGAAGCAGCGATCGTAGGTGCATCGGGATATACTGGCGGCGAACTTCTGCGGCTCCTTCTTTCCCATCCCCACGTAAAAGTAGTTCAGGTCACTTCAGAATCCTGGGCGGGGAAACCGGTCCACCTTGTTCATCCTAATTTGCGAGGGCACGCTAACAACCTCTCCTTCATTTCCCTAGAAAAACTCAAACCCGTGGAGCTTTTGTTCTCTTGCCTTCCTCATGGAATTACCTCTCGACTTATTGAGAAGCTGGCGAAAGTGGCGGAGAGGATAGTGGATCTTTCTGCTGACTTCCGTCTCAAGGATCCTGAGCTTTACGCCCGCTTCTATGGGGAACATCCATCCCCACACTGGCTTTCTCGGTTCGTTTATGGTCTTCCCGAACTTCATCGGGGCGAGCTTTTTGGTGCGCACTATGTGAGCGGGGTGGGATGCAATGCCGCGGTTACCATCCTGGCCTTATGGCCTCTTTATCGAGAGAAGTTGGTGCGGGAGTGCGTAGTGGAGGTAAAGGTGGGGTCTTCAGAAGGAGGGAGTAAACCTACCCCCGCATCCCACCATCCCGAGCGGGCAGGTGTGGTACGAGCCTATGCGCCAGCAGGACACCGGCATGTAGCCGAGCTCATCCAGGAACTTTCTTTGCTTAACGGCGGGAAAGAACTGCATTTCTCGGTGATCTCCGTGGAAATGGTACGGGGGGCCTTGGCTACCTGTTATTGCTCCCTCAATGAACCACTCACTGAGCTTGATGTGTGGGAAATTTACCGGAAGTACTATGAAAAGGAGCCCTTTGTACGACTTGTCAGGTCAAAGCGGGGTATCCATCGATTCCCCGAGCCCAAAATCTTGGTGGGGAGCAATCACTGCGATATTGGATTCTCTTTGGCTTCAGAAGGGCGATTGGTGGTGATCGCCGCTATCGACAATCTGATGAAAGGGGCCGCGGGAAATGCTGTCCAGGCCATGAACGTGATGTATGGTTTCCCAGAAACAACTGGCTTGCAGTTCCCAGGCCTTCATCCCATATAAACGGAATTGCTTGTCAAAAGGTTTCTGCCATAGGGGGTCAGGCATGTTAGTGGTCAAAGTGGGGGGTAGCGAAGGGGTGGCCATGGATGCGGTATGCCAAGACATATCCTTTCTTGTGCGCAAAAGCCAACCGGTAATATTGGTGCACGGTGGATCGCATGAGGTGGATCGTGTTTCCCACAAGCTTGGCAAGCCACCGCAATTTGTGACCACGCCCTCCGGCTTTACCAGTCGCTATACTGATCTGGAGACATTGGAGATTTTTGCCATGGTAGTGGCGGGCAAGGTCAACAAACTGTGGGTAAGGAAGCTTCAGGTTCAAGGAGTGAATGCGGTAGGGCTTTGTGGTCTGGATGGCCAACTTTTGAGAGGTCGGCGCAAGCGAACCGTTATCACTTTGGAAAACGGAAAAAAGAAAGTGCTTCGCGACGATTATGGAGGGACAGTGGAACAAGTGAATGCTGAGTTCTTGCGACTCCTTTTGGATCGGGGCTACACCCCGGTGGTGGCGCCTTTGGTCCTTGCGGAAACGAAAGAGATGCTGAACGTTGACGCTGATCGAGTGGCTGCGGCTGTAGCTGTGGCCATGAAGGCTGAGATGCTGGTGATCCTTTCCGTGGTGCCCGGTCTCTTGAAAAACCCGGAAAATGAATCCACCCGTATCCCTCATATTTCCAAAGGCCAGGCCAGAGATTATTTGGAGCTGTACGCAAAAGGACGCATGAAAAAGAAGCTCCTTTCGGCTATAGAAGCTTTGGAGCAAGGGGTAACGCGGGTCGTGCTGGCCGACGGCCGGGTAGAGCGCCCCCTTCTCCGTGCCATGGCGGAAGAAGGCACGGTCATACGATGAGAAAAAGGAGTACCTGTGAAAACGAGCCTTAATAAAGCGATGGAAGACTTTTGGCGCAAAGAAATCACTTATGAGAGCGGCTTTAACCAGAAGCACCCCCTGGTCTTGGTACAGGGAGAAGGCGCGAAGGTGTGGGATGCTGTTGGGCAGGAGTACATAGATTGCATTGGAGGCCACGGCGTAGCCATCGTGGGGCATGCCAACCCCCTTGTGGCCGCAGCCATTGCTGAACAAGCGAAAAGGCTTACGGTCTGTTCAAGTTCCTTCGCCAACGATGTGCGGGCCGAACTCCTGGAAACACTGATTAGAATCGCCCCTTCAGGAATGGCCCGGGCCTTCCTCTGCAACTCTGGAACGGAGGCCGTGGAAACAGCGCTGAAGATCGCGCGCCTTTTTACAGACAAAAAACGGTTGGTGGCCGCCATGCGCAGCTTCCACGGGCGGACCCTTGGAGCGCTTTCAGTTACCTGGCGTAAGGAGTATCGGATTCCCTTTGAACCCCTCCTTCCAGGAGTTAGTTTTGTGCCCTATAACGATCTTGCCGCCACAGAGAAAACCCTTGCGGAAGGGGACGTAGGTGCTGTGATCCTGGAGATTGTGCAAGGAGAAGGAGGTGTAATTCCGGGAAGTAGAGAGTATTTGCAAGGGGTACAGGAGTTATGCCGAAAAGGCGGGGCGCTGTTCATTGTGGATGAGGTTCAGACTGGTTTTGGGCGGACCGGAAAAATGTTTGCTTGCGAGCATCATGAGCTTGAACCAGACCTTTTGTGCCTGGCCAAGGGAATCGCAGGGGGTCTTCCCATGGGAGCAGTGTTGATCCATGAACGATTGGGAAAAATGCCAGCGAAAGCACATGGTTCCACGTTCGGAGGAAATCCTTTGGTCTGCGCTGCCGCACTGGCGACCATTCGATTCATCCAGGAAAAGAACCTCCCTCAACGGGCCGCTGAGTTTGGCTGGTACTTTATGGAAAAGCTGCGCCGCATTGACTCTCCCCTCATCCGGGAGGTGCGGGGCTTGGGCCTTATGGTGGGAGTGGAGCTCAGGGAGAAGGTGGCACCCTATCTTGCCAGGCTAGCCCAGCGGGGAGTTCTGGCCCTCTCAGCCGGTACCATGGTGGTCCGTTTCCTGCCCCCGCTGGTCATTTCCCAGAGGGAGCTTGATCAAGTGGTGGAGACCTTTTCGGAGGTGCTCCAGTGACCGATCAAGTAGCGCTCAAGTTCCTCAAAGAGCTTGTTTCTATTTATAGTCCTTCCGGTGGAGAGAAGGAAGCCGTGGAGGTTTTAGAAAAATACCTTTCAAAAAAGGGGCTGGTTACCGAAATTGATGAAGTAGGAAATTTGGTCGCCACTTGGGGCAATCTGAAGATGAAGGAAGACCTTATTCGGCCGGATCTTCTCTTCTTGGGGCATATCGATACCGTGCCCGGTTACATCCCCGTGCAGGAGAAGGAGGGCAAGATCTATGGCCGCGGTGCAGTAGATGCTAAAGGCGCCCTTTGCGCTTTTGCTATGGCCTTGCTGCGCGCAAGGAGCCTCTTGAGCACAGCCAGCGTGGTATTGGTAGGTGCAGTGGGAGAGGAGACCGAGGGAGAGGGGGCCAAGCACATCTTGCTCAGATTCCATCCAAAAATGGTCATCGTAGGGGAGCCAAGTGGCTGGGAAGGGATAACCCTTGGGTACAAAGGGCGACTTGTTGTGGATTATCTAGTGGAAATGCCTGCTAGACACCCGTCTTCGCCTCAAGCTTCCGGGTTGAAAAAAACCTTTGTGTTTGGAAGAAAGCTTTCCCTCCTCGTTCGCCGGTTTAACCGAGGAAAAGTCTGGGATTTTGAGAAGTTATACATCCATCCTAATCATATCTCTTCTTTCACAGACGGTTTGAAAGAGTGGGTGAAGTTGCAGGTAACGCTGCGCCTGCCTCCAGGATTAGAACAGGAGAAATTGAAATGCAAAATTCAGGACATAGCTAATGGGGCCGTGTTGAGCTTTCGAGGCGAAGAGCCGGCCTACGTGGCTTCCAAGAATAACCTCCTGGTGAGAGCCTTTCTGCAAGGGATTCGCGCAGAAGGTGGGAAGCCTCGGTTCAAGCTTAAAAGCGGCACATCCGATATGAACACAGTTGGACCGGTTTGGCATTGCCCCATTCTCGCGTACGGTCCTGGGGATTCTGCCCTTGACCACACCCCTTACGAACACATCAGTGTAGAGGAGTTTTTAAAGGCTATCCGGGTGATGGAAAGAGTTTTAGCCAATCTTTTCGGAAGCGCAGATCCAGCAAAGGAGCAGTAACGTCACGAATGCTGTGCCCCTGTTTGTAGCTAAGGATACCTCTTCCTTGAAACATTCTCTCCAGCTCCACTTGCACTTCCCCGAAATCGCGTAGCCTTCTGCTCCATTTTTCCTCCTCGTGCTTGCGTTCCACATCCACTACCTCTCCACCGCTTCCACGCTGGGGAACTGATGATCCCGCACCTTCGTCTCCCGCCGTGCTTTAGGGAGAAGATATGGGCGGATTGCCCCGAAATGCCAAAGAAAGCGAAAAACTCCCAACTCCCGGCCACCTCAGGGGAAGA
>CAYPNB010000024.1:0-9170 GCA_964412225.1 uncultured bacterium
CATCGTGCCGTATCAGCCAGTATTGACACTTTACACCATCGAACAAATTCATTAGCGGCCGAGCCATCAACTCGGAGGTCCATCGATGATTGACAATCTCGACATCCCTGATAATCTCATCGAAATCCACGATCCGGAAACTGATCCAGCCCAGATTATGGCGCAGATTCGGGAGCGCATCCAGCGCCGCCGGGAAGAGTTGGGTTACCCCCGCCAGGTTTTCCCGACGTTCGGCGCCGCAGCCTACCCAGGCGAACCGGAGGGAGAGGAATATGATGCCGACCTGTATTACTATCTGCGCCAGGCGAATCAGCATTATTACCAACTGGGGATAGAGGTGACCCTCGCTCCTTCCCCCCGATCCCGAATCCCACTGATAGGGTCATGGTGGGACCGAATCCGCCGGGAGGCTCACCATCTGGTACTCTTTTATGTGAACCAACTGGCCCAGCGACAGGTTGCTGTGAACCGCCATTTGGTCAGTACGCTAAATCGTATGGTGGTGCAGATTCAGGAGCAACAGCGGCAGCTCCGAGCGCTTCAGGAAGAATTGCGGAGGTTGCGGGGGGAGGATGGATGCGGGTCGCCGTCATAGTGCCGCGCTATGGGACTAATGTTCTGGGTGGCGCAGAAACCCAGGCCAGGGAATTCGCCGAGGCTGCCACCAAAAGGGGATGGGGTGTGGAGGTTTGGACCACCTGTGCCCGAAGCCACTACAACTGGGAAAATACATATCCGGCGGGGATAGAGCATTGCAACAGCATCGTTGTTTGGCGATTTCCTATCACTCACTGGAATCCCTCCCGGTATGCAGATATAGAAATGCGCCTTGCCCTTCGGGGCGAGCTGTCCCCTGGCGAAGCATATCAGTGGTTAGAAACCGGCGCCCATAGTGCCCCGCTTTATGCTCACGTGGCCCGCTGTGGTTCGGAATTTGATGTGCTTGTGGCGCTCCCTTACGCAATGCCGATGGTTCACTATGCCACCTGGGCCTATCCAGAAAAGGTTGTCCTGTGGCCCTGCCTCCATGATGAGCCCTATGCTTATCTGGAGCCCACTCGGCTCTTGTTGGAGGGGGCTTGGGGAGTTATGTTCAATACACCGGAAGAGCAACATCTGGCCGTAAGTCGTTTAGGAGTCAAACCCCACCGATTCGCTGTCCTCGGAGAAGGCATCACGCTGGCCCAGCCAACGGGACAATCCCTTTGGAAAAATTCTACCACTCCGACCTTGCTGTATGTAGGCCGCCTGGAGGAAGGGAAGAATCTTCCCCTACTTTACGAGTACGTACGAAAATACTCAGACCAAAAAGGGAGTATTCGCCTGGCTATCATGGGAGATGGGCCCTATCTTCCCCCCCGACATCCTGCTTTTGAGAGGCTCGGAGTTGTCCCAGAGGAAGAAAAAGCCTCTGCATACGCTGCGGCTTTGGCACTCTGTCAGCCTTCGTTGCGGGAGAGTTTCTCACGCACCGTGATGGAATCCTGGCTGGCTGGGCGACCAGTCCTGGTTCATGAGGACTGCCCGGTGACGCGGGGGCACGTTCAGCGCAGCAAAGGGGGGCTGTGGTTTCGCACGTATGAGGAATTTGCGGCTGCCCTGGACTGGCTTCTGGAGCATCCTGATCTGGCCTCCCGTATGGGCGAAAACGGAAGGCGCTATGTGCTTGCAAACTACACTTGGGAGACGGTTCTGGACCGCTTTGAGGCATTAATCCATCAATGGAAAGCGGAGAAATGAAGAGGCTTCATCAGTTTATTATTGGAGCAACACCCGGGGATGCAATCACCGATCACGCTTTCCTGATTCAGCGCTGGCTCAGAGAGGACGGTTGGGTTTCAGAAATTTACGCCGAGAGCATCCATCCCTCGCTTTCGGGAAAAGTCCAACCGTATTGCGAATATCGTCCTGCTCGCTCCGGTGAATGGGTCATTCTCCATCACAGTATTGGCTCCGATCTGGTAGAAGACCTCCTCCAGAAGAACTTGTGTTTTTTGCTCATCTATCATAATATTACCCCACCTTCCTTTTTTCAACCCGTTGATCCCGCCCTGGTCGCACAGATGCAAAAGGGCAGAAAGCAGCTGGAACTTTTGCGGGCACAGACGCTTCTGGCTCTGGGTGTTTCTTCGTTCAATGAAGCCGAATTGCGCGCCGCCGGTTTTGCCCGCACCGGTATCCTGCCCATTGCGCTAGACCCTTTGCAATACGACCTGGAACCCAATCCGGACCTGATGAACTGTTACCGGAATGAGGGCCCCCGCCTGCTGTTCGTGGGGCGTCTGGTGCCGAACAAGAAGCAGGAAGACTTGCTCAAGTTGCTCTACTTTTACCAGCGCATTGAACCCTCTGCACGGCTTTTCTTGGTGGGCCCCCCCTGGGTGCCCGCATATGCTGAGTGGCTTAGAGAACTGGCGGAGGAACTCGGATTGGGCGAGGCGGTCGTTTTCACAGGCCATGTTTCTCAGCGGGACCTGGTGACCTATTATCGTCTGGCCGATGTCTACGTTTCTATGAGTGAGCATGAGGGGTTTGGAAAGCCATTAATAGAGGCAATGTATCTGGGCGTGCCGGTGATAGCGTACACGGCAGGAGGGGTACCGGAAACGATGGGGGGCGCGGGAGTGCTGTTTCGTGTCAAAGATTGGGAGGCACTGGCTGAACTGGTGGACATCGTGGTGAAAAGCGAGCCATTGAGGAAACGCATTGTGGAGCGGCAACGAGAAAGGGCTTCTCAATTTCTCGAGCCCTCGGTGCGGCGAACGTTTGAGCAATTTATTGCTAACATACTGGAGGGAGATGATGGTTAGAGTTGTAGTGCGATGGCTGCTTGAGGTAGGCAGGCTCGCTCTCCGGGCTCGCCAATGGCCCGATGACTATTTGTTTGTGCGTGCCCTCTATCGCGTCTGCTTGAAGCGCGAGCCGGATGAAGATGGACTGAGCTACTACTTGGTTTCTCTCCAGCGGAAAAGTATGAGCCGAGTAGATGTGTTGCGATCTGTCTTGCAATCTAACGAATTCAGGTTAGTCCACCGCTTACCTATTCATCCTCTTCATGCCCTCCATCAAGCAAGGATGATGGTAGTTCGGCAACATCTGCCGCCGGCCAATAGTATTGTGGATTTAGGAGGGGCATCAGAAGGTCACCTTGAAGGGGCTTTGTTAGCGATGGGGTATCCTCATCATCCCCATCAAATCATCATCGTGGATTTGCCCCCTGATCAACGGATGGGCAAGCAGTCTGAACCTGTTCAGGAATTGATCACTGCAGATGGCGTACACGTTCGTTATCATTACGGCTCTATGACAGATCTTTCCCCTATCCCAGAGGGAAGTGTAGATTTGGTGTGGGCGGGGGAAAGCATAGAGCATGTAACAGAAGAGGAAGCAGCGACGGTTTGTCAGGAAGTGGTCAGAATTTTGAAGCCTGGCGGCTATTTTTGCCTGGATACCCCTAACGCGGCTCTGACCCGCCTGCAGTCTCCCGACAGGTTGATCCACCCCGAACACAAGAAGGAATACACGGTGCGTGAAATGCGAATGCTCCTGCAGCGTGCTGGCTTTGAAATTGTTGAGGCTATGGGGATCTGTCCGATGCGGGATAGTCTTCAAAGGGGCGTGTTCATCGAAGATGAAATTGTTCGGAACATCCGTTTAAGCGAAAATCCGGAAGAAGGTTATTTATTTTTTCTGAAGGCTGTCAAGGCATTCCAAAGTATGCCGTAAGAGTCAAACTATGAATCACAATCTCCCTTCCCGTATTCTGCCGTTTGATGTTCCCGCCCTGCGATCAGTTGTCCGTTGGCTGGCCCCCTGGCTGCTTTTCTGGATTTTCTTCGCGTGGGGCTGGAGGATCCATAATGTGTTCACCCACGTTCCGGCCTACGGGGATGTGCTGGAGGTGTTGTGGGGAATTTTGTGGTACCAAGACTCAATTGTGATCCGGCACGCGTCTCCCCTTTTTTATCCGCTGGTCTTTCACCCTGTGGGATGGCATACGGCCACTCTCGCCCATACGCCTTTGCTGTTCCTGGCCTCTCTGCCGCTTACTTTAGCAGGAAGCGCGAGCTTTGCATATAACCTTTTGGCAATCCTAGGCTTAGTTATTGCCTTTGCGGGCGCTTTCCGTTTTGCACGATTGTTTGCCTCATTACCGGCGGCCATAATTGCTGCCTCAGCCTTCACGATGTGGGGGATGTGCTGGAGCCGGGTTGATGGACATTTACATATAATGTGGGCTTCCGCTCTATTACCGTGGCTGGGCTGGGCGCTGGAGCAGGCCCAACGTTCGGAGCCAGTGGGGTGGAGATGGACAATGCGAATTGGCCTGATTTGGGGAGTGATGATCAATCTTGCACTTTATGGGGCTCTGATCGGGGCGGTTGCTTTCGTACTGTGGGGATGCCAGGTTTTCCATTTCAGGCGGATGAAGCAGGGAGTTAGTGCGTGTCTGGTTGCGCTTGTCGTTGCGCTTCCAACCATCGTGCTGTATTTATGGGGAAGCCGGCAGGACCATATTCATGCGCATGGTGTTGAGCATAACGCGTGGTGGGGTGCCAGTTTGAACAGCCTCTTTGTCCCTTCCGTATTCCACCCCTTGATGCCTCTACGCTCCATTGCTCACTCTCTATACACCGGTCCCTATAATGAGTCTGGGGTGATGAATTTCGGCATTGTGGCTTCGTTTCTGGCGTTGGTCGGGGTGGTCCTGGTCTTGAAAAATATGCCGCGTCACACCAATTTGATAGGGCTTGTTTTGGTTGGGATCGTTCTGAGCCTGGGTTTGTGGCTTCGGTGGAATGGAGAGCCTGTTCAGCATCCGTTCTTCCGGCCCTTGAACGTTGCGCTGTGGGAATTGGGCCATTTCTTGAAGCCAGAGTTGTTTGCCATGCCCCACCCCCCACCTGCATTTGATTCCGGATTCCCTCTACCAGGTTTGATGCTGACAGCCGTTATCCCGTTCTGGGAATTAGGTCGGACCGTATCCCGCTATGCTGTGGTCGGTATGTTGGGGATTGTGGGGCTGGCCGCCCTGGCCCTGGAGCGGCTTCCAAAAGTGGCGCGCTATCTCATTACGGTTGTTTGGCTGGTGGAAATTCTGCCCCGTCCTGTGGGCAATCTGCCTGTGCCGTTTCAGCCCCATCCGGCCTACATGTGGCTGGCTGGTCAGGAACTGAACCCGGGTGAGGGTATTGCAGATGTGGCCTATCCTACGCTCCTGATCGGGGGAGAAACCGTCTGGGCCACTTGGTTGCACCAAAAGCCTACGGCTTCCGGCGTAGGATCGTTCTGGCCTGCGCACACTTTTGCTTTATGGGAGTACCTTCTACAAAAAGGCGGCGATTGGTCACACCCCGAGATCGGGTTGGTTTTTGAGCAATATAGTGTTCGCTATCTTTTTCTCCATATACGTGGAGAGCGGGAAAGAGGGATGTGGGATACGGTGCACAGGAATCCCGCTTTGCGCCCCCTTCGCTGCTTTGAGCCCTTGAAGGGGCCGACGCCCTGGCCTTATCCAATTTGTGTGGCTGAGGTCCTACCCGCAGAAGGTCCGATGAATGTAATGTTACTTCAGGGCTGGTCGGGCCGGGAAGACTGGGGGGTATGGGCTGAAGGAAAGGCATCTGAGGCGGGCTGGATATCCCCGGCCCAACAGGATCACCGCTTGAGGGTTGGAGCCTTTCCCCTTTGCGTCCCCGGCAAGCATCAGCAGATGATTATCATCGTGAACGGGCAAGACATCGCTACTTATCAGTGGGAAGAATGCGAGCATTGGGAAGGAGATGTGCCCATTCCAGCCAGTTTGGTCAAAATCGGCTGGAACGAAATATCGCTGGAATACGCCTACGCTCTCACCCCTGCTGAGGTCACTCAGGGCCAGAACCCTGACCCTCGGCTTCTATCCGTTGGTTTCACGAAACTGGAGGTGATAAGATGAGGGCTTTCGCACGGCTGTCGGGCTGGTTGTTTTTAGGGATAGTCTTAATCGCATCTATTTCCTCACAGATCCTCGCACAGATGCACGCGCAATACATATCGCCGCGCTGGAGCCGCCAACTCACTGGCGGCCGAATTGAGGATTCGTCCCCGACTCTCTATGACATAGACGGTGATGGGAAACTGGAGATCGTTATCGGGACAACCAGTCGTGGCGACCGCACACCGGTCCTGGCTGTCCTGGAAGACGATGGCACTGTGAAGTGGACAGTCCCGTTGGCCGATCCGGTGTTCTCTTCTCCGGCTGTCGCCGATATCAGTAATCCACCGGACGGAATTCCCGAAATTATTGTGAGCACCGGTGGGGATGTTGCCCTCCCGTGTGGAGGCTCGGTTATCGCCTTCCGGCGTGATAACTCTCAACTCTGGAAATACGATACGAATGATGCCCAGGGGACCGACACACCCTGTGGTAATTGGTCCTCGCCCACGGTTGGGGATGTGGACCGCGACGGCGACATGGAGATTATCTTTGGGTCGTGGGATCGTAATATTTACCTGCTGAACCATCAGGGACAGCGTGTTTGGCACTACCACGTGGCCGATTCGGTGTGGTCCACTGCCGCGCTGGCCGATCTGGACCGGGACGGCGACCTGGAAATCATTATCGGCACTGATATCACGGGTGGGGGTGTTTTGCCGGATGGCTACCGCCCTACGGATGGAGGGTTTGTGTTAATTCTGGATAAAGACGGCCGCAAACTGGCCCGCCGCCAGATGAACGAGGCGATTTACTCCTCGCCCGCCGTTGGAGATGTAGACGGAGATGGGCGACTTGAGATATTTGTGGGAACAGGGATGTACTGGTATCTTCGGGGCAGATACTCACAGCCTTATGTCTATGGGTTTCGCGTCAACATGTCCGGCTCGGAATGGGTGCTGGAAGACCTGCCGGGCTGGCCGCAGCCTGTGGCCTATCCAGGTATGAGTTCGCCTGCCCTGGCGGACCTGGATAACGACGGGGATTTGGAAATCATCATCGGCACTGGCTACGATGGAATGAGTGGGCCGGGTGCGTGTTCCAATACTCCCTCGGATCCGGACTGCCGTGGTGCCGTTTATGCCTGGCACCACAACGGCGCGCCTGTTTCTGGATTCCCGATGTGGCCCAAGGACTATATGGATAAAAACGCTTTCGTCCGTTCCTCCCCTACTGTGGCGGATGTGGACAATGATGGACAACTGGAAATCCTTATCTCTATGAACTGGGATGTGATTGTCATTGGCGCAAATGGCGCTCAAAAAAACATACTACACACGACCTGGTCCCTCTTCGCTTCCCCCGCCATCGGAGACCTGGATAATGATGGCAGAACGGACATTGTCATTGGCGGGTCGAAGCACGATTATTCTTCCTACGGGTACGTGTATGCCTTTACTCTTGGCCTGAACAGTTATAATCCAACCCGCCGCCCCTGGCCGATGTTTCACCGCGATGCCCAGCATACTGGCTACTATCCGTCTCCGCCTCGGTTGAGCGTTTTGCCTTCCTCGCTGTATGTCCTGCACCAGTACGGTAGCGGGGATCGGGAGACCGCCTATCTGAGTTTGCACAACCGTGGTGATGCGTCTTTTAAGTGGAGCGTCTCTTCTCGCCCCACTGGGGTGACCGTTACTCCCATATCAGGAACGGCCTTTTATACCTCTACCGTTGCTCTGACCGTTATGGTGACAACAACCGGCTATGCGACCGGCACCTATTCGCTGGGGAATATTGTGATTACCGGAACGGATGGGGGCGCGCCCGTAGTGGGCAGTCCGACCAGTATTCCTGTGACGCTTTATGTCGGTCGGGTATACCGGGCGTATCTTCCTGTCGTCCTGCGCTCGGCCCGTTAAAAATATGCGTATCCTTCACATCATCCAGCGTTACTGGCCAGCGCGCGGGGGTGCGGAGGCCCATTTGGGCGAAATCTCGCGCCGTTTGGCGGCCGAAGGCCACCAGGTCACGGTAGCCACCACGGATGCTTGGGACTTTGAGCTGTTTTGGGATCCCCGCTGCCGTCGCTTGGCGGAACTGGGAACGTACCGGGACGGTGTTCACATCCTCCGTTTCCCTGTGCACCATTTGCCACTGCCCGGCTTGGCGTATCCTGCCATCCGTCGCCTGCTGTGGATGTTTTCCTGGCTTCGCTCCATCCCCGTGCGGTGGCTTTTCCGCCTGGCTCGCTTTACCCCCTGGGTGCCTGGCCTGTGGCGCTGGCTGGATTCCACCAGTGAACGCTTTGACATTGTTGCCGGGATGACCATCTGTTTTGAGCCGCTGCTGGAAGCGGGCTTCCGTTTCGCCCGACGTCGGGGGGTTCCTTTTGTAGTCTATCCCTTAACCCACCTCGGAGCCGGCAGCGAGCCGGGGAAGGACGCTCTAAGCCGTTTCTACACAATGCGCCACCAGATTGAGCTTGTCCGTCAAAGTGACGTGGTCATTGCTCAGACCCCCACCGAGCGGACATTCTATATTCAGCACGGGGTGCCTCCAGAGCGGATTCTGGTCGCAGGTCCGGGGGTAAATCCGGAAAATGTTATGGGAGGGCACGGCGAGCGCTTTCGTTCTCGCTACGGTGCCCACGGACCGCTCGTCGCCTCTATATCCAATCTGTCGTATGACAAGGGCACGTTCCATCTGATAGAGGCTATACGTCGCCTTCGTCGGGAGGGCAGGGATGTTGTATTGGCCCTGGTGGGAACTGTCCTTCAGCCCTTCCAGCGTTACTGGGAGAAGATGGCCCCGGAGGACCGTGAAGGAATACTTCTGTTGGGACAGATTGATCACGATGAAAAACGGGACCTCCTGGCCGCATGTGATGTCTTCGCGATGCCATCCCGCACCGACTCTTTCGGAATTGTCTATCTGGAGGCGTGGCTTTATCGGAAGCCGGTCATCGCTGCCCGTACCTGGGGGGTGACGGATGTAGTCCAGGATGGAGAAGATGGCCTGGTCGTTCCTTTTGGGGATGTAGAGGCTTTGGCCAGGGCAATCGCTTTCCTGCTGGACCGCCCGGATCTTCGCGAAACAATGGGTACGAAGGGGGCACAGAAGGTGATGTCCCTGCACGTATGGGATCAGAAGTATCCCTTGATCCGCGACTTCTACGTTCGCCTGGCCATAAGTCGGTGATGCGCATCCTTCACGTCGTCCACCAGTACCCTCCGGAGAAAATAGGAGGTGTAGA
>CAYPNB010000025.1:0-604 GCA_964412225.1 uncultured bacterium
CAGTGCTGGCGCTGTATCCCCTGGCTATGCGGGTAAACGGAAGCCGTTGGGCCGGCGTCGTGGCCGTGCTGATCGCGGGGTTACTTTCGCCGATGCCGATGGCCTACGTGAACTGGGGACGCTACACTCAACTGGCCGGGCAAGTTATACTGCCGGCGGCAGTGCTTGTATCGTGGTCTGCTTTCGAGGTTCCCCGCCGTGATTGGCGGCTCGTGCTTTTAGGCTGGATCGCTGTGGGAGGGCTGGCGTTGACCCATTATCGGGTGCTGATCTTTTACATCGCCTTTGCCCTGGCATGGGCACTGCTCTCCCTGCGTAGAGAAACCTGGCGTTGCGCTCTATCCCGCACGGCGGGAGTGGGCATAGGAGCGGCTATGCTCTTCCTGCCCTGGTTTGTCCATGCCTCTGCAGGAAGGATTTTGAGCAACTTGGGGCGCCAGTTGACTATCCCCGCAACTCAGCTCTCGGCCTTCGCCCAGGAGTACAATGCCATCGGCAATCTCTCTAACTACCTGGCTCCTTTCTGGTGGCTATTTCTGTTGTTGGCTGTGGCGGTGGGGTTGTGGCAACGCCGCCGTAGAGTGTTATTGGTGTCCACGTGGTG
>CAYPNB010000025.1:614-7500 GCA_964412225.1 uncultured bacterium
CATCGCCACGAACCCGGCGTGGCTCGGCTTACCGGGCAGCGGAGTCATCAGCAATTTCGCCTTGTTCGTTGCGGTATACATCCTGGCCGGCGTGCTCATCGGGGATCTATTGAGCCAGTTGATAGCCCGATTGCCATCGCGGCAATGGTGTGCTGCTCTGGCAGCGTTATTACTGGTGGGCTTG
The DNA here is from genome assembly GCA_964412225.1 of uncultured bacterium. GTDB lineage: Bacteria > Hydrothermota > Tepidihabitantia > Tepidihabitantales > Tepidihabitantaceae > CAYPNB01. The sequence goes on from CAYPNB010000025.1 coordinate 799, forward strand.
GGGTTGAAAGGGGCGCTGATCCGGTCAGGGGATGTGCGCCCATCGCAGCACGCGATGGTCACGCGGCCCGATGTACGGGCAATGGCGTGGATCCGCGAGAACACGCCGGAGGATGCGCGGTTTCTGGTCAACTCGTTTTTTGCCTACGGCGGGAGCGTCATTGTCGGTTCCGATAGCGGGTGGTGGCTGCCGCTCCTGGCGGGACGGGCGAATACGGTGCCGCCGTTGAACTATGGAACGGAGCAGGGATTCCGACTCGATTACCGCGAGTGGGTCAATGATCTAGCGCAGCAAATCCAGGAAGCAGGGCTAAACGATCCGGGGACGTTAGCCGAATTGCGGGAACGTGGCATAACGCACGTATTTGTTGGACAGCGGCAAGGAAGGGTGAATTACAGTGGGCCGGATGTATTGGCCCCTGAGGCATTGCTTAACAGCGCACAATACCGGCTGGTGTACCATCAGGACCGAGTGTGGGTGTTTGAGGTGCTGAGGTGAAGTTCGTCCTGGTTGGGCCGGTGTACCCCTATCGAGGTGGGATTGCACACTACACGACGATGCTGTGTCGGGCATTGCGGGAGCACGGGCATGAGGTGCTCATGGTATCCTTTAAACGGCAGTATCCAAGGTGGCTCTATCCGGGAGGAAGTGACAAGGATCCAAGTGAGAGCCCCTTCATCATTAAAGAGGCATATTACTGGATTGATTCTGTTAACCCGTTCACTTGGCTTACGACCTTATGGCGCATCCGCCAGTACAGACCAGACTTGTTGGTTGTGCAGTGGTGGACTACGTTCTTGGCTCCGTGTTTTCTAACCTTATTATACCTGTATCGCCGAGTATCCTCTGGATCCCCTATTCTTGCCTTCTGCCACAATGTATTACCTCACGAGGCTCGCTGGTGGGACTCTATACTAACTAAGGTAGTTCTCTCCCTGCCTACCCATCACATCGTGCATTCACAAGAGGAGAAGAACCGTTTGCTTAGACTGGTACCGTATGCAGTGGTCCGTGTGGTGGAGTTTCCTCCTTACCATGCATTTGCTTCGCTGATTCGTGAAAGGGCCCAAGCGCGCTATATGCTAGGCTTGGATCAAGAGTGTCCCGTTCTGCTCTTCTTTGGCTTCGTCCGTCCTTACAAAGGACTTGAATACCTGATTAGGGCAGTCCATCACGTAAGGCGCTACATCCCAATCCATCTACTTATCGTGGGTGAGTTCTGGGAGAATAAACAGAGATACCTTCGGCAAATTGAGGAGATGGGATTGAGCCAATATGTAACCATTGTTGATAGATACGTTCGAAATGAGGAGATCGGCATATATTTCGGGGCCGCAAATGTGGTGGTGCTCCCTTATCTGGAGACTAGCCAAAGCGCGGTACTGAAAATTGCATTTGCAATGGGTGTGCCAGTTATAGCTTCGGACGTGGGTGGGCTTCGTGAGAGCGTGAGAGATGGTGTAAACGGACTATTAGTGAGGCCGGGAGACAGTGCCTCACTGGCTTATGCTATTTTGCGTTACTTTCGGGATGGGCTTGAACCAAAGATGCGTCAGCATATCTTGGAGGGGCAAGGGGTTGATCTTTGGGAGAAAATAGTGGCCGATATCGAGAGATTATCTCGAGTTGATAAATGTGGGATCGACTAGTACTTGACCATAGAGGTCTTTGGTGGTGTGCTTCTTTCTGGAAGAATCTGGCGGAGGGAAGGAAATTATGCCCAGACCAAGGAAGTATCCAGTTCAGTTGAGCGAAGAACAACGCTCGTACCTGCACAACTGCTCACTCGTGCCCGTGTCCGATTGCTTTCAGCAGAAGAGAAGACCGATGACTTCATTATCGCTGCCCTGAAGGAGGCTCCCCAAACCATCCCCAACATCCGGAAACGTTTCGCCGAAAATGGACTGGAAGCCGCTCTCTCCGAGCGCCCTCGCCCGGGTATCCAGCGGAAACTGGACGGGAAACAGAGTGCGGTAAAAGTCAAGTCGTGATTTGAGTCGGAAAAAGCACGTTAGCAACCGAAACAAAGACGCATTTGAATAAGCCAGCTCACCTCGCTGAAGCCGAGAGCTTTGGTGCACAAATCTGGACAATTGAACGAAAGGTGGATGAGATCTTCCCGGAAGCAGACATCATCTGGGTGGTATTGGACAATCTGAACACCTATGCGCTGGCCTCTCTATTCTATACCAGGCTTTTCCGCTAGGGAGGCTGCCGGTTGACCCGGAAGTTGGAATTTCATTACACCCCCAAGCACGGCAGATGGCTGAACATGGTGGAGATGGAATGCTCTATTCTGTCCCGTCAATGCTTGAATCGGCGTCTGCCGGACCTGGAAACGGTACGGCAAGAAGTGGAGGCCTGGGCAAAGGGGCGGAATGACGCTCAGGCCACCGTGGAATGGCGCTTTACAACTGCGGATGCCCGGGACTGGCTGAAACGCCTATACCACCAATAATCATTGTGGTGAAGCGCTATAATGCGACGGATTCATAGCCGTTATCAAGTGTTGAAATCAATCTATTGGCTTAATGCTCGGATGAGCTTCCTTCACAAACTTCAAGGCGTGGACATCTCTCGATGCTTTGAATATACGGAGGCTTTCTTGAGAATAGCCCCAGTTGCAGGCAAACACATCCTAGATATCGGTAGCTATCGCTCACCTTTTCCAGCGTTTCTTGCTCAGAGAAGATGCCAAGTGTCAATCATAGATGTGGACAGTGTTGTCGTCAAGCAGAGGCAGTGGATTAGGCGGGCTGTAGGTAGAGATGGCCGCTCTCTGATCGTGATGGCCGATGGTACTCGCTTGCCATATTTATCTGAGTCGTTTGATCGCGTAGTGTGCATATCTACCATAGAGCACTTGCCAGGCGATGGGGACATGCTCATAGTTAGGGAAATAGGCAGGGTATTGCGAATGGAAGGTCGCGTCTTCATTTCTCTTCCATATGCGCCGGTGACCAGGGAAGGGACATGGGGAAAATGGTTCCAGCGTTGGTATGATATTCCTAGCGCACTCTCACGGCTCGTAGGTCCTTCTGGACTCACGGTCTTGGCTTACGGCTTCTTGTTGGGTGGCACGGTAGGCAGGGTAGCAGATGCTTGGTATACCTTACCTCGTATAGTTAGGCACAGCTTGAGCTGGGCGCACGTGTTGTTCTTTCCTTACCTGTTCAAAAAGGACGTTGCAAGTCAGAATGATGCAAGGGTATTGTGGCTTCTTTTAGGGAAGTGAAATGGGAAGCAGACTACAGGACTTGATCGACCGCGTCAGCGGAATGTTGGGACAACTGCGTTGGTGGGTGGGTGGTCCTGCAGCCCTTATCGTTCTGGTCTTGGTGGGACGACGAATCTACTTCGGCTGGGCAGTTGTGCAAGAAACAGTCGATCGCGTAAGTCCAACTTGGATTCTTATGGGAATCGTGATCGCTTCAGTCGCTGTCGCGTTCCTTGGTTGGAATTGGGTTTCAGTTCTAAGTAATCGCGGGGTCAAAGTGTGTCGGCTGGATGCGATGAAAATGTACTTCACTGCCAATCTGGCGCGATATGTCCCTGGGGGAGTATGGCATTTCGCTGGACGTACACTGTGGCTCACTCACCAGGGCCAGGGGCTCCGAACCGCTGCAGAGAGCCTGGCGATAGAACAAGGGATCACGTTGATTACAGCAGGAGTGATCGGGTTTTTCTTTATATATACCATTTACTGGAAGTTGCTTGTCATAGCTTTGGTTGTAGTCTCAGGCGGAGGCGCAATACTCTTTGCTGGGGTTAGATTAGCAAGGCCGAAGTTTTGGAGGAACAAATCGGTTCGTCAATTATGGCAGAAATGGGCGGGATTGCTTATGGACTACAGTTTATTTTGGATTTTGCAGGGTTTAGCCACACTGTGTCTAGCAGCCGCCATAGCGGGTGAGGACGCATTGACGGTAGCGGACTACACTTATCTGACAGGGGTGACAGCGTTATCATGGGCAGCCGGATACGTAGTCGTCATCATTCCTGGTGGCTGGGGAGTGCGCGAATTAATTTTCATGGAGCTTCTCTCGAGAGAGTTTTCTAGCGCAATTGTGGTACTCTTACCAGTGTTGGTTCGCTTAGTGCAGATTACTGCCGAGATGCTCTGTGTTGTAGTCTTCTGGGTCTTGTTGGGCCGCCGCAAGCGAACAAGCTAACACGAGGGAGACTGATCATGCTACTATGCTGAAGCCCAGGGCGCGTCCCTCTTGGCCGCTACAGCGCCGCAGCGTCTCCAGACGCTTCTCGGCCCAGGTTTGGACGTGATTCAAACGGTGGTCGCCCTCGGAAAGGATGTGGACTAACCAGATCGTGGCCGTCCACCCCAGGCTGAGGCCCTGCCAGTTGCCATGGGTAGGGAAGAATTCGTCCAGCAGCGCCGGCAGCCTCGTCCGCCCCATTTGGGCCAACAACAAGGGGATATCATCAACTCGTTCACTGGTTATGCTCAGTCTCTTGGTCATACCAGGAGTCTAACTCAATTCTCGGAACTCGTCCAGATTTGAGCGAACCATGGGTCAATAATAACACCAATGAGGTATTGTGTTAGACTTGATAGTTAATTATAGTGAGAGTAGTTTAGTTGCCAGATCCATTAATCTCTCATAGAGGAGGGCCAATATGTTAAGTAAGAAGTCTCTTTTATTCTTGGGTGCAGCGTTGGTCTTAACAGCAGCTATGGTTGTGTTGGTGGTGCCTGCGGCTGCACAGTGGTCTGGAACCTGGGTAAGCTCTATACAGATTATGAACCTTGGTACCAATACAGCAAATGTGGTGGTAGAGTATTTCCAGGAGGATGGGACGAGGGTCGATGCGGCCATCAATAATTATACGATTACGGTCGGCTCTTCGCTGAACATCTACCAGCCCAATGTGCCTGGACTCCCGAGCGGGTTTAAGGGCTCAGCTGTGGTCAGTGCAGATCAACCGATTGCCGCCATAGGAAGTGAACAGACCACATACTCGGATGGGAGTATCGGCAATAGCCAGTATTCTGGTTTTGGTGCCGATGCTATCGGGCAGCGGTTTTACTTGCCCAATGTGAACAAGAAATTCGGGGGTGGTCAGTGGAGTAGCCGAATTACCGTCCAGAACGTAACTGCGGGACCTGTTAATGTAACGATAACCTTCTATAATTCAAATGGAACGGTGCGCGACACAGATACAGTTAATTTGCCCGCTAATGGATCTACCACATTAACGCAAATCAATGACCCAGAGATTCCGGATGGATGGCTGGGAGCTGCCGTTGTTGACGCGACTGGCAATATCGCCGTCATCGTGGATGTGATGAGCGCTGATGGCCGGCTTGGAACATATAATGGTTTTACTTCAGGTGCCACAACGATGTATCTGCCCACTTTGCTGATTGGGTTTGGTATCAATCAGTGGAACACGAGCTTCCAGGTATTCAACGTGGGGAACACAACGGCTGTAGTGACAATGACCTACTATACGGCGGGTGTACCTACGCCGGCCAAGGTTGTTACGGCGTCTCTGCCAAGTTACCAGTCGATCAACCGCTACCAACCTACCATCGATAGCGATCTGGGCACTCCGTGGATTGGATCAGTGGTTATTGAGTCCACGGAACCGATAGTGGTTGTAGGGAATCAGTCGAGTGGCGTACCGGGCAAGCGCCTTGCTTCCAGTTATAATGGTGTGAGCAGGGGTTCAACGCTGGCGTTCTTGCCCACAGTGTTACGCTATTTCGGTGGAAGCAATTTCGTGACGAGCTTCCAGATTATGAACGTAGGGTCTAGCGATGCTAGCGTGAATGTAGAGTATTTCGCTCCTGGTAATCCAACACCTGTACTGACCGTGACTCACACTATTGCCCCCTACACAAGTGTGAATCGCTATCAAGGTAACGACACGGCCTTGGGATCCGGATGGCAAGGTTCTGTGCGAGTCACCTCGAACCAGCCAGTAGTCGTGCTGGGCAGTCAGAACGGGCTGAATCGGACCGGAGATGCTGCTGGTCAGTACAATGGAATCTTGGCTCCGTGAAGGCGATTACCGATGAATCACGGAGGAGGGGGTACCCCCTCCTCCGTGTTATTTTACTATGGGAAGAGCATGTACACATACTCGTTTGCCTCGAGATTAGTGGTGGCTTCGCTATTCCTGTTAATTTCCGCTTTGGCTGTTGGGTGTCGAGGGGATGGCAATTTGGTCTCTCCAATAGAGTCACCCTTTGCAATAGAAGACGCCCTGCAATTTGATTGTTCCCCTTCCACAGCATCGTACGGAGCAGTGGCAGGAATACTTTATCTGACCAATTACCACCCTGCTGTAGGTTCCATCCTGTACCTCGGTGAGTGCGTGGGACTAGAAACGGGCAATCCTGTGGTGGTTGTAGATCCGGGCAAGCACCCCCAAACGCGAACCGGCGAGGGAGGAATGTTCTGTTTTCATGAGGTGCCCCCAGGCAACTATGGTCTTGTGGTGTGGAACGCGGTAGAATCTGTTCTGTTGGCAGATCCTGCTACGGGGCACTCGCTCCTAATCGAAGTTAGGGGAGGAAACACTACCAACGTTGGGAAGGTTTTCTCACCCATTCCGTGAACTTCGTTAGAGGGAGATATTCCTCTGCGCAGCGAGAAATCTGCTTATAGGTCGTGATGTAGGGAAGGGTGCGGAAGAGGTCGGCGTAGTCCAGGCCGTAGCCCACCACCCAGATGCTGG
>CAYPNB010000026.1:0-7157 GCA_964412225.1 uncultured bacterium
CGTCGCGCCCATGTGTGCGCCCGCGTGTGCGCCCGTCGTGCCCATGTGTGCGCCCATCGGGTCATGGGGATCGGGGCAGACACGTCGGTCTGCCCCTACCGTGTGCGCCCCGTGTGCGGCCATCGCACCGGCGTGTGCGCCCCGTGGATTGTGGGAATCGGGGCAGACACGTCGGTCTGCCCCTACCGTGTGCGGCGGTGGTACCCATGTGTGGGCGCATCGGGTCGTGGGGATTGGGGCAGACACGTGGGTCTGCCCCTACCGTGTGTGCGGCCGTCGGGTCGTGGGGACCGGGGCACACGTGGGTCTGCCCGACTCTATTCCTCTTCGAACCCCTGGCTGGTGAATTTCAGCGTCCGACTGTTCTCTGTGACGGTACGGACGACGGGGTCAGGAACACCTCCCGGCACGGTCGCCTCGATCTCCAGGGTCACCCGAACCTGTGCCCCTGGAAGACCTGCCAAATGGGAAATCACCTCCTGGGCGATCTTGCCGGCGTCGGCGCCGGCACGCAGCGGATCGAGGCTCACGCTGCCGTGAAAACGGCGCGGGCGCGCAGGTACAGAGGTCGCGGTCGCCCCACCACCGGCTGTTCCCCCAGGCTCCCCGCCGGCGGCCCCCGACACCCCCTCGGGGACTTGGCCCGCGGGCCGTTGCTCGGTATCGAGCTGCCTGCGCGCAACCTCGGGTTTCACGAGCAGCCCCGGAGGGTCGGTATCTGGCAGCGAGATGTGCCCTCCAGCCCGCAACCCTCGATAGCGGCCGCCTGTCTCGTCGAAACTGTCGGCGTAGGCAAAGGACTCCCGTTCCCAGGTCAGAAGTCCCATGCCGTCCCGCACGGCCTCGGCGAGCACGGCGGGGCTCTTAAGACGCGGCAAGTAGATGTAGTGAGCGAGGTCCTCTATGAGCTGCCGGATGGACACATGATCCCCGCGCCACAGCGGGATCTTGTCCAGCTCCATCCGCAGGCGCGTGCCGGCCAGCCGCGTCAACAGTAGCTCCTCCCTCACGAGCCTCGTACTTGCCCGCACCGCAAGTCCCTCATTGCCCTGCAGACGGATTTCCTGCCAGGTGACTTCGGTCTGCGGATCCGTCTGGACCGGCACCAGTAGCCACTGAAACGTTTCGGGCAGGCGCGCCGCCACCGTGGCGTCGGCAGCCGCCTTCTGCGACTCGGCCTGCCGCACCTGGTGCGGGGAAAGGTCCAGGTCTTCTTTATCCTGTAGGATGGACTCCCAGGCCAGGTACCGCCGCGTGGCCTCCTCAAGGTCCTGCAGCCGCGCCTGATCCGCTGCCAGAAAGACTAACGTGTTCCGGTAGTGGCGCGGGGAGTGGCCGCGCCGCTCGAGGATCTCCTTGGCGAACACCAGGGCGGGGCTCTCCTGACCCTTTGTATGGGGGTGATCGATCGTGAGGATGACAAGCCGCGCGTCGAAGTCGTCGGGCACATCCTGACTGGTGCGCGGAAAGTCGTGGACGCGGCAGAACTCGCCACAACGCCGTCGTACATCCTCCCGCCCCCGCCGCTCGATCTCGCGCGCCACCTTCTCTGGCTCCCGAGCCAGCCGCGCCGCGCGGTCTTCCGCAATCTTTGTGACCGTGGGCTGCGTGGAGTACCAATAGCGGGTCCCGTCTTGGTAGAGGTAGGTCGCCTCGCCCGCTAGCCGCCGCAGCGCGTCGCCGAAGACCGCTGGAGCCTCTCCCGGCATCACGCAGCCCAGCCGGATGCGACGGTCCTCGACCCCCTGATGGGCCGCTCGCTGAGTCGGGGCTGAGCCAAGGTAGATGGTGCGCGCCACCCGCCGGCAGGCGTGGTACTTGCCCAAGTTGGGCACCTCAGAGTCCAACCGCACCGGCAGCGAGTTCGGTCCGTCCACGTCCTTCTCGATCACCGGTACCCAGTTCTCCGACAAGTACCGGGTAAGCTCGAACTGCACCCGGTGGTCGTCCATCGGAATGGTACAGGGCAGGATCAGCGGGTTCCGATCGCCCCGCTCCCAAAGGGTGTGTATCACCGCCGCCATGAGGCGGAGCACACCCCGCGTGCGCTGGAACTTGGCCAGGGTAGACCAGTCTTCGTACAGGCGTGCGAACACTTCGGGGTGGATGGGGTACGCACCCTTGAGCCGACGTTCGTATTCGCCCTCGGCGCACTCGGCGGGGAACTCGCCCTTCTGGGTGCGGTAGAGGTCGGCAAAGGCCCTGGCCGTTACATCGCGCGCCTTGAACTGCTCGGGGTCCGTCATGGGCTGGAACAGGCGCCGGCGGACGATCTCGAAACTCTCGTCGGCACTTGCGGGCCGCCAAGGCGACTCGATGCGGCCAATCACATTGCGCAGCCGGTCTAGCGCCTCCCGCCCGCGCACTCCGCCCACCTCGATGTCTTCGGCCGTGGCGTGGGGGGACGGGAGCGTGTCAGAAGCCGGCAGGGAGACCGCCACCAGACAGTTCTTCACGGCCCGCGCGCTCTCCGTGAGCGCCTGCGCAAAGGTGAATTGCGTGTCGAAGGTACCCCCCGGTAGGTCCGGGGTGTCGTGCAACTGCCGGGCGTACGCCACCCACTCGTCAATCAGGACCAGGCACGGACCGTAGGTGTTGAACAACTCCCGCAGGGCGTCTCCTGGGCTGGTAGCGCGCTCGTCGTCGGCCGCAACACGTGCGTACGCCTTCTTTGCTTCGGAGACTCCACCCGCCGCGAACCCCAGTTGCCAGGCCAGTTCGCCCCAAATGGTGCGGACCGTAGTTCCGTCCGGTTTCGTACTCGGATTGCCGGGTGAGATGCGGTTGCCCACTAACACCACACGACAAACCCGCGGTAACTCGTGCACCCCCGCCTCGGCCATCACCGTGTCGACGCCCGGAAGTCCCGCCGGCGCGGCACCCGAGAAGAGGTGGTACAGCGCCAGCATGGCATGTGTCTTGCCGCCACCGAAGTTGGTCTGGAGCTGCACCACTGGGTCCCCGCCCTGCCCGGAGAGGCGAGCAACGGCGTTCACCAGCAGGCGCTTGAGGCTGTCGGTCAGGTAGGTCCGGCGGAAGAACTCAACCGGGTCCTGGTACTCCGACGCTGCCTCGCCCAAGTAGACCTGCCACAGGTCGGCGGCGAATTCCGCCTGCTGGTAGCGGCCGCTCGCTACGTCCGGATGCGGGGTGATAACCTCTCTCCATGGCTTCAGCGCCCCCGCGGTCGCAGCCTCGACCACCGAGCTGCCGGCTTTCCGCAGCTCCGCTCGCATCTGCTCGTCGAACCGCACCCGCAACAGCTCTTGCTTCATCCGCTCCAACTCCCCAGCCTGAGGTGCAGAGATGGCGGACAGCAGTCGTCCTGCGGAGTCCAGCACCCGGTAAGTGTCGTCCGTGCTGAACGCCTCCTGGTGAGCCCACCGGTTGCGATAGTCCCGCAGCTCAGAGACGAGGGAGCTTTCTGCCTGCCCCAGGGTCCGCCGGAAGACCTCGTTCCACCCCTCCCACATCACCTGGAGCAGCGCGGCTGCATCCCACTCCCGGATGGGCTTCCCAGCGAGTAGCCGATCCTCAGCTACCAGCTTCGTGGCCTCCCTTTGGCCTTGATCCTGGTATCGGTTGTGGAATTCCCGCTCCACAAAGGGTCCTAAACCTGCCCGGAGGAGCTCTAAAGCTGCCCCCACCCGCTCATGATTGGTTCTCGCCATCGTCCCTTTGCCCGCCCTTTCTCGTTTCCCTACCATTCGCTGAGAAGCCACTGATACGCCGGCACGCACGTCACATCCTCAGGTGGATGGACGGGCATGCGGTCCTGGGTGAGCGTGAGCAGCCACCGGCGGGCCTTGGGCCAAGACCGGCCAGCCTCTCGCAGTGCGCGAACCTCACGCGCTGCAGTCTCGTCGTCGCTGGCGTCGGCGCAAACCTGAATAAGGTGCTCGCCGCCATCGGGAGCTCGAGCCAGAAAGTCCACCTCGTAGCCACCAGGTGTACGAACGTAGCTTACCTCGCAGCGCCGCCGTTCCAGTTCTACCAGCACTGCGGTTTCCAAAGCGTGGCCCGTGTTGGCCCGGCCCGTACGATCAAACAGGGGAATGAGCCCCTGATCCACCGGATACACCTTCCTTGGGTTGACCATGCGTTGGCGCTCGGAGGCGGCCTCCATCCACACCGTCCGCACTAAAAAGCAGTCTTCCAAATAACCCAAAAGCTGATGCACCGTATCGCGGGAAACGGCAATGCCTTGGCTTTTCAGGCTGCGATGGAACTTTTCCACGCTAAACGGACTGGCGGCATTTCCCAAAAGATGTCGCACAAGCCAGCGCAGCGCGGTGACATTGCTGACCCCGTGACGTTCCACCACATCCCGCAGCATGGCTACGTCTACGTAATCGCGCAAGAGTTGCCGGCGCGATGCCGGATCCAACCCCTGCGCTTCCGGAAACCCACCCACCTCCAGCCAATCTAAAAAAGCATGTTCCAAACGGCGCCTTTCCTCGCCGGTTACTAAATTTGGCTTCTTGGGGACGGAACCTCCCTGGTGCAGGAGGCATTCGGCAAAACTGAAGGGGTAAAGCACCACCGACCATGCCCGCCCTCGCAAGGCCGTACCCACCTCCCGAGAAAGCAGTGCAGCCGAGGAGCCGGTCACCACGATTTCACCCGCGCCAATGTCCAAAAGCCGCCGCACGAACCGCTCCCAGCCAGCGACTACTTGGATTTCGTCGAAGCACCAGAGCACCACTCCCAGCTTGCTGGCCTCCGGTACCCGGCGCCCATACTCCTCCAAAAGCAGACCCAGTTGGGAAGCTTCCAGCCCTGCCAACCGCTCGTCCTCAAAATTCACGTAGGGAAGCAGCACTTGCGGCACACCGTTGGCTATCCGCTCGCGCCGCAGTTGATGGAGAAATGTGGTCTTGCCTGCCCGCCGCACTCCCAGGATCGCCGTTACCTTGCCGCGCATATGTAAGGTGCCGTACACGCGGCGAGGTGTCGCTTCCGGCAAAGGCCCGGAAAGAGACCAAGCCAGCGCCTCCGCCAGGGCATCGAGGAAAACGCGGGTGGACCGCGGCATGAAAATTCTCCTTCTAGGGAGGAGAAAATAGACCCTTCTTCTCCCCGGAACAAGGAGAACACCCTTGATCCTCACGACGCCTCGAAGGGAAGCTGCTCCAATGTATGGCTCTTCCGGGCGAGTTTGGCCAACTCCGGCCAGCCCACTACCAGTGCGTTGTAGGCCTGGGCTTCCTGCGACCACTTTCGCCTTTCGCACACGTTGAAAAGGCGGTACGCCAGCTCCCGGGCCAGGTCTCCCTGCGAGCCCAGCTTCCGCAGCAGGGCGGCCGTGGCCTCGTCCCCGGCCTTATCGTGCCAGTAGAGCCGAAGCAGGTGGTGGGTCGCTTCCCAAACCGTGAAGCGTTTGTCAGTGGCAGGATCCCAATCTTTTTTGAGTTCCTCTGGGCGCAAGAGCCGCACCTCGCCCGCCTTGGTGGCCACGATTCCAGCCTCCACCAGGCCGTTCACGCTGGTGGCCTTGGCCTTGGAAAGAAGCTCCGCATCGCCGAAATCGCCCTCTCCGAACCCATGCTGTTCGAACCAGCCGATGGCCCAGCGGGTGTCGTTGTCGAACTCGTCCTCCTGTTCGGAGAGCACCTCGGTGAGAACCTGGTTGATAAGGGCAAGGGCGGTGCGCACGCTCATGGGCCGCCCGCTCGCCTCCAGCACGCGGCTATACTTGGAGTAAATGGCCATGCCGGGGCCGATGGCCGCCTGAGCGAAGTCCACCGGCGCGATGTTGCCCTGCTGCAGCCGGCGCAGCGCCCCCGGCAGCTCCCGCTTGAGCTCCGCCACGAAGGATCGCCGGTCGGTCTGCGGGGCGTCCTCGGGCCGCGGTCGGCAGGCGAGGACGATGTAGGAGGCAAGGGCGTTTGTCCCCATTGCGGTCATTCTTTGCTTCTGCGATGCCCGCACCGGCCAGGTGGCGGTGATCTGGAAACCCGTGCCGATGAGCGCCTCCAGCATCGTCTCCCACCCGGTGGTCCGGTCGATCCTGGGAGCGCCGGGAGCGCCGGCATCTTGCCGGCCCTTATCCTCCCCTCCCTCGTCCGCCCCGCTTTCCACGTCGTCCTGCTTGAAGGCGTAGTAAACCGTCAGCGGAAACCGCGGGTCCATTTTGTCCCGCAGGATGGCGAAGGCCCGGCGGAAGCCCTGCTCGAAGTGCTCCTTGGCTTTGCGCTTGTCCCCGCCGAACCGCTCCGGTGCTGCCACCAGCTCCGGCTCCTTGGGTACGAGGATGGTGGCGAAAAGGTCGGGATAGAGGTCGCCGATGGTGCGCCGCAGCCACACGTAAAAGAAATCCGAAAGTGCCGCATAGCCGATGTTGTCGTAGTAGGGCGGGTCGGTGGAGATGAGGACGTTCTGCAGGCCGTTCCAGGGGCGGACGGCATCGATGGGGCGGGCGCGGCCGCCATTGCAAGCAGCACTGTAGACGTCCTTCAGCCCATCGACCACGCGCTCCAGGCAAACGTCGAATCCGGAACGAGGCGATCCGAGCGGGTTACCCTCCGCGAAATCCCAGACCATCGGAATGGCCTGTCTCGCGAACAGGTTCTTAATCTCAACTCGGCTGGCTTCCCACCGACACAGTGCGTTGTTGAAATCCGCACACCGGTCCAGGGCCAGGGCCAGGAAGGTGGCGACGGCGGCGGTGTAGGCGTCGGCTTCTGCCGGCTGGAAGCCGGCGCTCCCAGCATCCCGACGCACGTCCTCCCGCACCTCCCGGATCAGGCCCGACAGCGTCACCATCGCCGTGAGCTGGCGGGGCGTGAAGAGGTCGCCGTAATCTGTGAGGCCTACTAACGGGGGTGAGAACCACCGCGGATCGTTGGGCATGGTTCCCTCTGGCCTCCACCCTGGCTCCGCTTGCCTGGCGATCGCCTCGTGCTCCTCGGTCGCTGGGAGGTAGATCCGGCCGCGGCCGGTGTCGGCCACAATTGCCACCAGGCGCTGGCCCAGCCGACCCGCCTGCCCTTCTTTCTTGATGTGATCGTCCGAGATGGGATCGCCGGTGAGCAGGCAGCGGAACTGCGCGCGGCCAGTCTTGGTGCCCGCTTTGACCGCCGCCCGATCCTTGGGCGCTCCGATGCGCACACGGAAGCGCCAAGTAGGGAGGCGCGCATCTTGTGCCGGCCGGAGGC
>CAYPNB010000027.1:0-6919 GCA_964412225.1 uncultured bacterium
GCTTCCGCCTAAGATTGCGTCGTTATACCTTCGGTTAACTGGAGAGGACGGACAGTTTGAGATTCATTCTTTGACATATTGGCAGCTTCGTTATCTGTGGAGACATTTTCGCATATACGACTGCACACCGCTTTTGTTCAGCGAACCGACTCAGTTTGGCATATCTCTGCCGCTAAAATGTGCATTATTTAAAAAAACCCTGATTTTTCTCTCGCGATTTTTGTATTTTCTCGTACCTAATATCAATTGGATGCTCCTGAAACCCGATGACGAAGAAAATCATCATTGAAACTCTGGGAACCCATCAAGTCGGGGGCGGACGGACATCTATCCGGACGCTACTTGAGCACATATTCCGCTTGGAGCAAAACACTTTATTTCTTGTTTTATTAAATCAGCCCGAACCGTTGTGGGCTGGGTATCCGAATGTACAACAGCGCGTGCTTCGAGCGGCAAATCGCTTCTATGCACGAGTGCGACTCCAATGCGAGTTACCGATCCTGGCTCGCAAAGAACAGGCCGATCTTGTCCATTTTACGAAGAATTTAGGGACTTTTGGACTTGCTTGTCCTTATATAGTAACCGTGCACGATCTTACTACTTTACACCTTTCCAGCCAACATGGCTTGCTTGATGTACTCTATTGGAAGTTAATTGAACCTATTACGATTCGCAGAGCTGCTCATGTAGTTGCAGTCTCGTATGATACTGCGCAGGATGTACAAAAGTTTTACAGTATCCCTGAGAAGAAAATAGATGTGGTATATTGGGCACCTCACAGGCGGTTCCAGCCAATGTCTGATCATATCCAACTAAACAATTTCCGCCAGCGGTATCAACTGCCTGATCAGTATATATTGTTCGTTGGTATTTTGGCAAGGAAAAAGAATCTGCCCACTCTCTTACGTGCTTTTGCGTTATTACGCGCTCAGCGACCCAATGCGCCCGATTTGGTGATTGTAGGCCGAAGATATTCACAGAGCGAAGAAAAGGATCTTCCCAAACTCATACACCATCTGGGCCTAAATAGCTCTGTGCGTTTGGTTGGTAGTATTCCTGATGAGGACTTGCCTCTGTTTTACAATGCTTCCAGGCTGTTTGTTTTACCCTCGCTGCACGAAGGGTTTGGTATTCCTTGCTTAGAGGCAATGGCTTGCGGAATACCGGTAATCACTACCAACAGAGGAGCTTTACCAGAAATCGTGGGAGATGCTGCGCTGATTCTGAGTGATCCAATGGATGCGAATGACCTGAAGGATGCTATTGAATGTCTGCTGTATGACGAGAATTTGCGGCAAGAGATGATTCTACGAGGTCTACGGCGAGCATCTGCGTTTTCTTGGGAAAAGTCGGCCCAAAAAATGATAGCGATCTATCATCGGGTATTAGAGGATAGCCATGCCTCCTGCTAATTTGGCCTACACGGGGGAACGATTAGTTCTAGGGGATAAGCGTTTGCAAAATCTGTTGGTTGAAGATATAGCCAAGTTTCGGTTTGCAATTCAGTATATATCTGATAAATACGTTCTGGATGCTGGGTGTGGCGTTGGACAAGGTGCCGCCTATTTGTCTCAAAATGGAGCGCGCTACGTTGTAGGAATTGATGTCTCTCCCGAAGCCATAACGTATGCCCGTGACTTTTTTCCTAAAGATAACCTATCGTTTGTTGTGATGGATGCCCTCTGCTTGGGATTTCCCGACCGCACCTTTGACGTAGTCACCTCAATCGAAGTAATAGAACACCTACAAAAACCAGAGCAGTATGTATCAGAGATTCGGCGGGTTCTTAAAGATGAAGGGGTGTTGGTATTATCAACGCCCAACAAACTGATCAGTTCACCGACGCCAGGAACAATTTGGCCTTATCATGTAAGGGAATTTCGCCCCGATGAATTGTCCGGTCTGTTAGCACGATACTTTTCTCATGTTGAAGTGTGGGGAATGTGGATACCAATTTATGACCAGCACCCTGTGCGACGGCTGATGCACTGGTTGGCGCCGCTATTTAAACCGATTCTACCGCGTATGTTGAGAGTGAGAGCTCTGCCAACCTTGCAGAGATTCATCAAGCAGGATTTAGATTTGGACGATATATCAATTTCTCGCGCAGATGTCGCCAAGAAACCCACACTCATCGCTATATGTCGCGCCTAAAACAAAACAAGCCACTATGGACGGGATTGCAAGCACTTTTTGTTGTTGCGGTGCTTTTCTTTTTGGGTCGAGCCCTACTGACACAGTGGTCACAAATCAAAGCATTCCCATGGCACTTTCGCATTGCACCTTTGCTGCTTTCAATAGCGCTTCAATCAGCAGCTATATTTTTCTGGGCCACTGTCTGGTGCCATATGGTTGGACGTTTGTTAGCGCATCCTATGAGATGGGTAGATGGTGTCTTTATATATATCTTTTCTAATCTGGTTAAATATATCCCTGGTTCAATCTGGGGGTACGCAAGCCGGATATACTTGGGAGCAGATAAGGGGGTGGACGCAATAAATGTGGGGATTAGTACAGTGTGGGAAATGGGGATTGCCATTGTAGCCAGTCTCTTGTTGAGCGGCGTAACGCTTTTCCCTTACCTCAGATTAATTGACCAGCGACTCCTCTACCCACTACTGATTGTTGCCCTGCTATGCTTTTGCGGCTTGGTTCCGCCCGTATCTCGCTGGTGGATGCGCCTGATTAGCAACCGAAAGATGGTGTATCGGCCATTTTCTTTAAGATGGCAAGATTTTTGGCTATACTTGAGCGCAGCGTTAGTGACCCATGTATTGGTGGGAACCGCCTTCTTTTTTTTCGTTTGCTCGCTTACAGATGTTAGCCCGAGTTCTATATGGGGTTTGGCAGGCATCTGGTCGTTTTCAGCAACCACTGGTCTGGTCATCGTATTGGCTCCTTATGGCATAGGTGTACGGGAGGGGGTACTGACTTGGTTACTTCAGATATTCGTATCTCCTGGCGCAGCAGTATTAGTCTCTTTGGCTTCGCGACTCTGGACGATTTGCGGCGAACTGCTGGCTGCTTTATTGGTGCTGGCTTTGCTTCGCACCTCTAAAAGTGAGCGAGAAATAACCCATGAGGATTATTGATTTCTTATCAGACCTTGCTAGAATGAGAAATAGACGTCAAACCAATCCCATAGTTTTGGTAAGGAGGCGCATTATGCGGAAGATAATAATCAATATATCTGTGCTGGTAGGGCTTCTTGCCCTGGCCACGGGAGTCCATGCTGGCGGGAATCCCCCTCCCCCTCTGAGCTCTGGCTTCCAATTGCAGAATCGGTCCACAACGAATGCTGCCAGCATCTCCATCGCTTACTATAACGCTGCAGGCAACCAAGTGGAAGTTGATACCGATACAATCCTTGCGAATGCTTCTAAGAGTTACTACGTTCCCAATGTGTTGGGTCAGCCTGATGGGCGGTATTCAGTGGTTGTTTCCTCCGACCAGGAACTCTTCGCCCTGGTTAACCAAGTGACTGTCCCCGGAGCCACCCCATACGTTGCAGCCACTCACAGCGGCCTAACGGCTGCAGAGACCGGGTCCCCGCTTTATTTCCCCTGGGTTGTATGCGGCTATTACAACTATAACTCTATGGTCGCTGTTCAAAACGCTGGCTCTGCTGCGACAACTATTACCGTCGAATTCTATCAGAGCGGCCAAAGCATCCCCCGCAGGACCTACACGTTTAACAATGTACTTCCAGGGGGCGCAATATTTCTGGATATGACGGCTGCGCCGTACAGGAATGAGCTTGATGGATTTTTTGGCTCCGTGGTTGCCCGCAGCACAGGGGATGCAACACCGCTCGCTGGTGTAGTGAATGACACAAATCCCACAGGCAGTTTCCTGCGCAGTTACAATGCTGTTCTTCAGGGCTCCACAAAACTATATGCCCCGCAAGTAACTGCCAACTACTATGGCTTCTCTTCCGGCATCACTCTTCAGAATCCTAACGCCACGTCAGCTGAGGCGACGATAAAATACTACCGATCAGGCGCGACCATACCAGTCGTGACACAGACTGTCACTATAGCAGCCAACTCGGCTAGGCCCATCTATCTTCCCAATGTATCGGGCATGCCCACCAACTTCAACGGGACTGCGGTAATTGAGGCGAACCAGCCGATTATGGGTATTGCTAACCACGACCATATCCCGGCTGGCCCGGCAGCGTCCTACAACTTGATCCCGCAGGAGAAAGCCTCTACTATGCTGTATATGCCGCAAATCGTCCGGGCTTATTATGGCTTTGAGTCTGGCTGGCAGGTCTACAATGTTGGCCCGGAGAATGTTACAGTAACAGTGACTTACTTCACAACCAGCGGGGCAATCAAGGCCACTACGACACACTCTATTCTGGCGAACTCAGCCCTCACAATGTATCTGGGCGATCATCGCGGTGTGGCCCTGGGTACAATGTTCAATGGCGGTGGTAAGATTGAGGTAACTTCGGGGAATGGGAAGCTGGTGGGCATAGCCAACTTCGTAGCCCCCTCTGGCGGCGATTATCAACAAGTTTACAATGCCTTCACACCGTAAGGTGTGGGGTTGTGTAAGCAAGGTGGGGGCTGATTTGAGCGACTGCCCTGGTGCTCAGGGCGGTCGCTTTGGTTTTGTTTTCTATGAGAGAATTTTTCCAAAAAGACCTTTTTGCAGTAGAGTTATGGCTTTCAAATCTTGCTTCTGGAGATTCGTATGAAAGGTGATAGAAGATTAAGGCTCCTTGTTTTCGGGTTGTTTCTGCTGCTGATGGTGAGTTGTAGCGGGCGCTTACCGGGCGTTGCTTCACCACTTGCAGTGCCAGTAACATCTATAACGGCGGCGTCATCTGTTGTTACACCAGTTATGTTGTCAGGACATATTCTTTTCCACTCCAATCAAAATGGAGATTTTGATCTTTATGTTGTAAATGTGAGTAGCTTGGCGTGGCAGCGGTTGACGAGTGCTCCTGGCGATGATGTAGAGGGAGCATGGTCTCCAGATGGTCGCAAAATCGCATTTACGTCTATGCGCGATGGAAATCTTGAGATTTATGTAATGAATGCCGATGGTAGTGATCAGCGAAGATTGACTGATAACCCTGCCACAGATTGGGGGCCAACCTGGTCGTCGGATGGGGCCTATATTGCCTTTGTCTCCAATCGGAACGGTCAAATGCAACTTTTTTTGATGAACGCGGATGGAGGTAACCAGCGCTCTATAATACCTGAGACTGAGATTTTCGGTTGGGCTCCCTCATGGTCGCCCAAGCGCAATGAGATAGTGTTTGTCTCAGACCAGGACGGGGATAGCGAACTGTATCTTTTAAAATTAGACACCAGTAGAGTGATCCAACTAACATCAAACGATCTTCAAGACGAACGCCCGATGTGGTCTCCAGACGGCGAACAAATTGTGTATATGGGAGCCCGAGAGAGAACATCCCTGTTTGATCCAGATGAGATTTTTGTCATTTCGCGCGCGGGAACCCCAATCCGCCAGTTGACGAACAATATGGTCGGAGACATTACTCCCAGTTGGTCCCCCGATGGTCAATGGATAGCATTTTCCAGCGCACGGAACGGCGGGTGGAATATCTTTGTTATGCCAATTTCTGGAGAACAAAGTATCATACCAATCACTTCTCAAGAGTGTTGGAATAGAGGACCTCGCTGGAGGCCATAGAGAGATATGCCAGTCAGGACGCCCGATATTTGGCAAATATCCGCGGAATATGACCAACGATTCAGCAAGGGCGACTTTCGAGAGACAGATAGCTTTTACCAATGGGTCCTGAAGCGGTTGTCGCCCTTACCTGGACACTCTATTTTGGATGTTTCGTGCGGAGAAGGTCACTTACTCAAATGGGCAGTCCAACTCTTTGGAATGGACGGATGGGGCATTGATTTATCTCCAGTTGCTTTGAAGATTTCCCGCCAACATCTACCTCAAGCCAAACTGGTGCGTTGCAACGGGATTCATCTTCCCTTTCCTGATAACACCTTTCATTATATAACCAATCTCGGGAGTCTGGAACACTACACTGATATCCCTCAAGGGGTTAGAGAGATGGCGAGAGTTTTGAAGCCCGGAGGGAAGGTGGCAATTTCGCTCCCCAACAGCTATTATTTGGTAGATATTATATGGCTGGTGTGGCGCACAGGTTATGGCCCATCTCATCAGCAAACCTTAGAGCGATTTAGTACCGTCGGGGAATGGAAAGAAATCCTAAATGAAGGCGGTATAGAAGTTATGCAAATATATAGCTATAACTTTTCTTTCCCCAAAAGCAAATCGGATTGGGAGTGGTATCGGACGCGACCGAGTCGGTTACTAAAATTATTGTTCTCGCCATTTGTGCCTTTTAATCTTTCTTATTCTTTCCTATTCATTGGCAAAAAAGAAGTCTCCTAAAATCATCCATGCTGGTTTCAATAGAGTCAATGCACAATTGAATTCAGACATACTGCGCGGGGAACAAGTCTTTATTCTTACTTACACATGGCTGCTCCCTGCCGCCGTACTCGCCGGTGGAAGTTCAACAACCCTGCGATGGTTAGAAAGACCGTGGTGTAGATGCCCAGCGCGCAGCGGAAGCGCTCGACCAGCATCCGCCAGTTCTTCAAATGCCCGATAATGTGTTCCACAAACCCATGGTTCGCTCATTTTTAAGGCGGTTTAGCAGAATCAGCACAGAGCCTGGCATAGATGTCTGTAGAGAAGCCCAACAACGCCAGGATGCGCCGTTGCACCTCGGAGAGCGGAGTCAGGTGACGATGGGTTTGATGAGACCCCCGAATGACCGTCAGAGTGACCTCCTGGAAGGCCTCTAGGAGACGCTCCGCCGTCGGCCGTGCCGTCGCCCGTTTGGGGTTGCCAGCATACAGTCCGGCCAATTTCATTCCTTCGGCAGCCAGGTTGCGCCGAACCACAA
>CAYPNB010000028.1:0-6866 GCA_964412225.1 uncultured bacterium
GAAATTCAGATATATCTGACATTTTTCCGTTTGACTGTTTCGATCTATAGGCAAGGTAGTTAATTAATGTGAAGACTAGAATGGCAGGGTATTTTGTTATTGGGAGTATTCGCTTATTGAGAGATGAGGATAGGGCGTCTCTGCTCAATTCTGGCATTGCTTGCATTAAAGATACGTCTGAAATAAGTTTCTCCTTGAGCATTTCAATACAATCCTCATCTACATTTATTAAGCTTACAATCATGTTGCGATGAGGAATACCCGATAACAAAGTCGACCACAGATCAAGCAACTCGTCTTTCGTTGGGCTAAGTTTGTGGATTTTTAAGTTACTTGCCTCCGAAAATTTCAAAAGCGTTGGCCAGATTGAAGACGAATATTCTCCCTTTTTCTCCACAAAATATTTTGTAAGCTGGACTACTGCATCAAGTAATTTGTCAGGATCTCTCTGGACGCTTTCCCTTATTCCCTTTGGCTCACCAGGTTGTATAAATTGTCTTGTTAGAATTAGAAAATTGGCTCTTGCACACCTTTTTCCCGCTGGCTTTTTAAGTATATCCTCTATAGAACCCAAGAACCATTCCCACCTATTAAGTAACCATAACGAGAACTATAACGTCCTTGTGTTATGCTCGGGAAAGGAACACCTTCAATTACCTCGTGACGGTCTATATAGCGCAATGGAACAGGAATCAAGAATTTCTTCAACTTTGCTAAAGTATTTACGTTGCTAATGTAATTACCTTTATCCCTACTGATCCACTCCTCAATAGCTTTTTCTAAGGCTTTTCTTTGATCATCCGCAGCAACTATCTCCGGGTCGGGTAGCGCAAGTATCGTGAGTCGATCTTTGTATTCTAAAGCCTTCTTCATCACGTCTTCTGTAAAATCTGTAGAGTAAAAGAACATGTTCTCCTTTTCATAATATTCGCTTAATTGTTTGATGAATGCTTCACCGTCCATGTTAACAGGTTTTCCAGAAAGTTTTAAAAATTCTTCAAAAGTAAATTGTCTATCAAATTCGTCAAGGAGTTGCTTTTCATTTTTCAAATTGTGGCCGTTGAACTGCTCCAAAACTGCTCGCGAGGCATCAAGTTCTGATTTCTCATAGGGTTCTGGGCTTTCCGGTTCAAAAATAAACGCATTGTAAATCGCCGTATCTTTTCCATACCTATTGACCCTTCCAAATCTTTGTATAATGTCGCCCATTGGCGCAAGCTCAGTGTAAATATAATTATACGACACGTCAAGGGAAACTCCGCAAACCTGCGTGGCAACGAGCACATGAGGATCATTTTCACGAAGTTTTTCATGCATTTGATTTTCATGGTTTAGTCGATCCTTCTCCATAAAACGCGCGTGTAAAAGCAAAACGTTTTCATCACCTATTACTTCTTCGAGTTTTTGCGCCAATAAGACCGCTTTTGGAACGGTATTTACGACAACCAAAACGTTTGCACGATCTTTAACTTTCCTTCTAATATCGTTTAATATAGAATCGCAGATTGTATGCGTAGAAAAATCGTACATAACACGTTTTAATTGTTTATACTTATTGCCAAAATCCAAATTGTATGCTCCTAGCGATTCCCTCAAATAACGTTTATAAGCCTCTGGAAACGTAGCCGACATAAAAAGGCATCGCAGACCATATTTATCAGCGAATTTTTGAATAAAGAAAGTGGTTAAAAGCAACATTGTCGGGCTCATTAAATGAACTTCGTCAAAAATTAAAACAGAGTTTCTGAAATTTAGGCGTTTGGTATGATATCTCCCAATTTGAAGAAAAGTGAGTAAGAATTGATCAGCGGTCGTGATAATTATGGGGGATAAGAAAGATCTAACGAAGAATAATGTCCCTAACAGTTCTTCATTTTCCTCTACTTCAGCATCATAAAGATAAAAATACTCGCTTACATTCTCTTTGCCGTATACTCGCGACAAATTTTTATATAATGCCCTAATGGCAGTGGTTGTAGGAAGCAAAAGAAATATTCTGTTCGCTCCTTTTTCCGATGCAAAAAGGAAAGATGCTGTCGTTTTCCCCCACCCCGTAGGGGCTCTTAAAACTGAGATGCTGGGGGCATATTTTAATTGAAGTTGCTCGTTCCATCTTTCACTGTCGATGTTTTTGAAAAGTTCTTTGATTTTATCTGTTGTGATAAATGGCTTGTTCAATAACCTTCCACAATCATATCCGCTTGCAGAAACCACATCAGCTAGTTTAAACAAACCAAAAGTATCGGCTAAATCCCAAGGATACACATTGCGCTTTTCAAATATTTTTTGAAGGCATCTAGTGACGCTTACTGAAGGTTGCTGTCTGTCTAGAAAATGTCCAGTTTTTCTCAGTCTTGTATGATGACAAGCAATTAAGTATGTGCCGATAAGTACTAAGGAAAGGTCTATTGTGGTAAAACAAGATCTGTTCTCAAACACCATCCTCGCGGAAGGTTCCGCGTGGGGTTCTCTTGGCTTCACATATGGTTTAGCCAAGTCATGGTAAAGCGAAATAAAGCACCCTAACTTCTTTACATCCTCCCCACTTAATCCGTAATGGGTACAAAGTGCAAAAAATATGCTCTTAACTTCTTCACAATGTATATCAACACTATGCTTCCCATGAGTCAAGGTTGTTGAAAGTTTCGGCTTCATCCTTTCAAATAGACTTTCCATGCTGTTCCCTTATTGGTCCTCCATAATAGAACCATTCAACTGGATATAATGCAATGCCATCAGCAGTTGCAAGTAATTCTCTGTTCAGCTTCAACACAGTTTTATATGCAAAATAAAACCATCTTGAGGCTGCATGTATTTTATGCATAACTTGTAATCCGCGAACCCAGCCATCATTTTGAGAACTTAAAGAGTCTACCCAATTGGAAGGAGCGTAACTTTCAACTTCTTTTACTGATGTAACCTTTTGGAAACCAAGAACCTCTATATTTTCTACAAAGAAATCGTTTCGCCCTCCGAATGGAAGGTATACATATCCCCTTTGAAGTTGGGCGTAATAGTCCTTTATTAACTGTTCTTCCCCTGCAATAGCTAAAATATATGAAGGTTTTATAAGCAACTCACAATTTTCTATAGGAAAAGGGAACTTCGGCCTTCCCTCCTTAAATTGGATTATTCTGGCGAACTCCCGAGCGATGCCACTCAGATTAAGTAACTTGGCACCAAATTGGTGATTGCATGCTTTTTCCGTCATGGCTTCTCTTTTCCAACCAAGTAAGGCTCCAAATATTCCTGAAACCGTTGGCGGCAACGGAATGGGGTAGGTTAATGGATTAACTTCTGTGTAATGACATCTAAAATGGGCTTCTAAAAAACTCACCTTGATCTGCAAAGATGTTTTCAACAGAATTACCCTATCAGAAACTCTGTAACTTTGTTTATTATATCGCCAAGTTTGTCCGCGCTTACTCGAAACCTGAATTGTTGCGGAACCGCGTCCATATAATCAATTATCCATAGATGATTTAATTGGAAGTTTCTCTCCAGCAACTTATTTAATAACGTCATATCTACAACGGGCTTGGCGCCATCGACTTTATAATCTAAATACTGGTATATCGGCCATGGACCATGTTCAGAGAGTGTAATAAGCAAAGCTATATATTCTGGGATAACTAATGAATTTGTTCTTCGTGGAAGGACATAGGAAGGTGTTAGGAAAACTTCGAGGAAACTTTTGAGTCTCTTTTTCCGTTCATCATCAGAAATAAAAGGCTGATTTGCTTCCGCATCTTGGCTCTCAGTACCCTGGTATAAGCCCACGTAATCGTAAATTAAGCAATCGAGTCTACCGATCCATTCAGCAACTTCTACCTCGAAGGGTAATGGATTACCTGCTGTCCCTTGGGGTCTGGGTGCTCTTAGAGCAAACTCGGCTTTTATGGCAGTATTCCTTAATGCCCTACAATAGGATAGTGATATTGGAGCTTGCCTTCTTCTGGCTATCTCTTCTCTCTGCTCCGCGGCCATGAAACCAAATAAATCGTTATCAACATATTTTATAGGATCTCCAGAATCAATTAGCCGCTGTGGTGTTCTGTTAGTAAGTTGGAAAGGATCTATAGGAAGACCTTTTTGGGCAAGTGCTTGTCTTATTGCATACTTCACTGCTCTAGCTGATATGAATGGTTTAACTTCACCATCTGACGTGTAGAAACGTTTAAGGGTTATCCTTTGCCCTATAACCTCATCCGCATTTACGTTACCACTAATTTTGCACAATAGAGCAATTTGCGAAACTTTAGGCATTACGCTCTCCTCCCTTCTCTTGTGCCGAAAAAGCTAATGCTCCTAAAAGGCCAGAGAGTATGCTGGCTTTAGCTAAATGAAAACTATCTCCTCTAAGTTCCGACTTTAAAAGGATACTGTGAACAGAAACATCTAGATTGTAGGCCCGGTTTGTTCTGAACTCTGCAATAGTAGTTGCCAATTTGTCTAAGAATCTCCCAGGCGTTTCTTCACTTCGTATAGAGTATATTAATCGTTTTACAAGATCTTCGCCGTCGCCTGCCTCTTTTCTATTATCCAAGATTATTTTTGCGGTTTTATAAGCCCAACTGTAAATGGAAGCGCACAAGCTTTCTTTCTCGACTTCACTCATAGGAGCAACCCATTAAATATAGTTCATGATCAATATTTAAAATTTGAGCGAAGTAGCACGATGCCTAACTTAATTAAAAGGTGGCGAAAGGTTAATGAATCTTTGGATTGCATGTTTGTTTGTGTCCGCATCCGCCTTGGCATTTGTTTCGGGCTACTCTTATGGGTGGAAGCTTCCCATCCCTAATCATTCTTTTAATGTGTCCAACAACCCTCTTCACATAACTCTTCATGGCAGGCCTTATTTCAAGCTTTAAAATTAGCTGTTCAGGAATATAGTTCACAAAACCCCGCTTTACAACGGTACAAAAATTTTCTTCCACAAGCAGGGCGTAAGCCACAAGCTGATACTTATGGTCCATGTAAGCTTTTCCTCTGTCAGAGTTCATGTTCTTATACTCGACTGGAACGTACTCGCCTTTAACCGTCCTTATTATGAGGTCTACTACGCCTTGAAGATGAAGCCCTTTCGAAACAAGTGGAACGAAAAGAAGTTTCTCAGCGCCAACAAATTCAGGCGAATAGTAAACTGCATCTTTTCGTCTAAGCTCTCTACGCACATACTCCATATGGAGTTCTTGGCTTTCCTCCTGCTGAGAGCCGAAAATGGGCTGGGCATGCAAAACACGGTCAAAATACACGAGCCTTGGACAGTAAATGTAATGTTTAACGTCTGTCACTGAAATCAGAGGTTCAGCAACATCTGAAAAGGGCAAACTCTGCCTTTTTCCAGCTTTGCTCATTCCTTATTCTTTCCCGGTTTTTCTATGCTTTCCATAATTTTCACGTAGGTTTCAACGCTACATCTCCACCCTGTGGAAATCATGTCGTTTATCGCTTGCCTTGCCCTTTCCTTTGTAATAAGCTTTTGAGAAACCGCCTTAACCAAAATGTATGGAGTTCCAGCGTAGACTATCCCATAGATTTTTGCTGTTTTTCTCGCGACCTCATCGTCTATTATGGCTGTTCCCTCGCGTTCTTTGGCTATTGCTAGAACTTCAGCGTCAGTCACATGGAGTCCTCTCGTTTGCAAAAGAATTTCCAAGAAACTTGTGTTTTTGGGTATTACAACTTTGAAAACATCCTTTTTAAATAACTTTTCCAAGGCTATGGCGTCTGCAATGCCCTTACGCTTGCCTTCATCCGCAACCTCACGTTTCACGTTTGGAGAAGTTAACTTTTCACATTTCAATTCTTCAAAAATTCGGCTTAATCCAATCTTTGTTATGTAGATTAACGGAGTTGAATTGAAAACAAGCGACTTCATTTCTGCTCAGTCGCAGAGGCTTCTTTAAACTCCTTCTCTATTTCCTCGGGCGAATATCTAACCCATTCGATGTTGCGTTGCTTTACTAGGTCGGCGAACTCCCAGAGGGAAAGCTTGGCTATTTCCGCAGCCTTGGCAAAGGTTACTTTTCCATCATGCAGCAGCTCTAGGGCTGTTTGCTTACGCCATTCGCTGATGCCTAGCTCGAGAAGGGTTCTAACAGCAGTGGCCTTATCCAAACCTTCCCGCTCAATTACTTCTTGAATTTCTTTCTCGATTTCCTCTGGAATTCTTACGGCTAAAGGCTTAAGGGTCAACCTCGTCACCGTAAACAAAAGATATCAAACGCATACATAAAGGTTGCGCCCATCAAAAATAAGCCACCTTCTCTTTCTCTTCCCTTAACTCGTACTTTTTAGGTTTACCAACTTCCCGTCTTCCCTTAAAACAAGTATCGCAGACAGGATAAAGCTGAACATTTTCAACCAAATCCTTAATCAGATTCTTTAAGTCCACAATCAAGCTGTTTAATTCGTCGCGGCGCAAACTTCCTATAAACGCACTGTACTGGATACGTTGCAATCCATAATCCTTAAGCGTTTCAGCAACCAAAGCCCGCAAATTATCATCTGTAATGTCATAAATCACCAAGTAACGCATCCAGTTTCACCAACCCAAAGTAAACGGTGCGTAATCGATCTCACGCAAAAGAAAACGTGCCACGCGTCTTGCTTGATTGTGGATAAAGCCCTTAATGGAGCTTCTTTGCCCATCAAACATAACCTCCGTGTCTAAGCGTTCCTGAAAACCCGTAAGCAAGGTTTTAATCGTCTCTTTGCTTAAAACTCTGCCTTCTTCAACAGTTTCGACAACAACAACAATTTCATCAGGCTTAATTACATTCTTCGTTATTAAGCCTATTAGGGCTCTGTCCACAACTTGTTGTCGAAACTCCTCCATCAAATCCAAGACCAGCGAGGGC
>CAYPNB010000029.1:0-6722 GCA_964412225.1 uncultured bacterium
GTTTAGTGGCTGCCGCAGTTTAAATAATTTGACCGAAAAACGATGGGCCGGACCGTATGCAATTAAATAATTAAGCGAATCCTTTTTAGAGTTTTCTTATTTTTCCTGGTTGTGGTTGGTATATTTGGCCTTGTTGTGTTAGGCGCCATATGGCTGTTTCTACGGCCGCCTTTTCTAGGCTTTCCTCTTCATAAGCCCGCTTAACAACCTCTTCTACTGAAACTGTTTGGTTTGGGAGGTTTTCCAATAGCCATTTCATGGCTTGGCTTAAGCCTTTTGTCTGTATTGTTTGGGGTTTCCAAAGCTCTTTTCTGGGCGGAGCGGCTTGTGCTTGAAGCGTTTGGGCGCTTATTGCGGTTTGCCGTATTTGCGGCTGGTAGTCCATTAGGGTTATGGTTGGCGTGGCTTTCTCCTTCAGCAGTTCCGGCAGTTTCCTGTTTAGTTGGCTTATTATTCGCCACTATTTTGTCTGGTGGGTGAACTAAGCCTTTTACATCGAATATTATGTTTTCAACCGATTCTATTAGGTATCCTTCGATTGAGGTTGGGTGCATGGCTTTCTCTGCTTTGTGATAGTGGTTTCTTTATCGGGTTTTTCGGTGTGCGTGGGGTTCTTTCGATTGTCTGACTTTGTGTTATGAGAAAACTATATATATATTATGTAATGGATTACATTTAAATGTAAAAATTTACACTGGTGACTTGATGCGCACCAAAGATCTAGCCTAATCGTGGTGTTCGCAGCGCTACAAGCTATTTTGGCTGTTCTCCCGTTTACATTGACTGTCGGTGTTTCCGGACAAATAACTTTAGGCGTGATAGGTGGACCATTGATTGGCATACTCTTGGGACCCATAAACGGTGGATTAGCAACCCTTATAGGCGCCCTAATAGGGACGTTTGTAAACCCTGCAGGTGCTATCTTCGGTGTTCTGACAGTGATTCCTCCTTTAGTCGGCGCAGTTTCTGCTGGATGCGTAAGAGCGAAAAAAGCCTATATGGCAGGAGCGGTAATGTTAATCGCTCTTTTAATATTCTATGCACACCCCTATGGAAGAGAAGCGCACTTTTATCCCTGGCTTCATATAATCGCCATGATAGTTGCTTTCTCTCCAATTACAAGCTTCGCTGGAGCCTTATTCGATTCTCAGAAACCTTCTCGACTGTTGTTCGGAGTGGTAGTAGCTTCTTTCATAGGTGTTATGGCTGACCACATTGTGGGCAGTGCTTTGGCGATATGGTACTTCTCGCCTATTCTTACTCCCGAAATATGGTATGCCGTAATGCTGGTCTACCCTATAGAGCGTGCAGTTGCCGTTGCATTAGCCTCAGCGATAGCAAGTCCAGTTTACTATAGCCTACAAAGAGCCGGAATGCTTGACCAACTAAAATAAGGATTTCGCCAACTCCTCTATTTTTTATTGATAAATTTTGTGGAAATCCAAAAACTGTTTGCTCAACCCCTATTTCCTCTAACTTAGCGATATACTCTTTAAGCTTCCATGCGGGCATATGAATTGAGAATTTCTCTAAATCATCCCCCTTGATTTCAGCTCATCTATTCGGATTTTCCCCTTATGAAGAGCTGTAGCTAAAAGAACACCTTTCACCCCTAGTTCCCGCAGATTTTCCAGTTCGCCAAGATCCTTGATTCCTCCGCCAACCATCAAATTAAGCCCTGTTTCATCCAGCAAAAGCCTCAAGAGGTCAAGGTTTACTCCGCATTCTGCGCCAACTCTGTCTAGGTCTAGAACAATTACATGTTTAACGCCTAGACCTTCCAGTTTTTTGGCGAAGAAAACAGGATCCAAAGACCTTACGTAATTTGAAGCGCTGATGATTTTTCCAGATTTGAGGTCAAGGCTAACCACAACTTGGTCATAGTTGAAGAGTTGGAAGGCTTCAGTGATGACGCTTATGTTCGACAGGGTTTCTGTTCCTATAACGATTCTTGAAGCCCCAGCATTCAGCACCATTTTGGCCGTTTGGATGTCGCCAATTCCGGCGTCAACCATAAATTCAAACTTTGTCTGTTTTCTGATTTTTCGGTATATAGTGAAATTCTTTCCCCCTCCTGTTATTGCGTCTAAATCCGCTAGGTATAGCTCTCTAAAACCAAGCTCCTCGAAGGTTACAGCCACATCAACTGGGTTTATCGAATTGCATAGGACACTTTTTAGAGGCAGGTAGTGTTCCCTCTGGCCTTTCACAGCGTGTACAACCTTGCCGTTTAGCACATCGATGACTGGGATAATCTTCAATAGTAGCCCTTGCAAAAGTAATTTGGGGCTTAGGTTTGAAGATTTTGGTCTATGAGCATGTTTCAGGGGGCGGTTTCGCAGAAAATCGCATCCTTCCAACTATTTTATGCGAAGGTTTCGCTATGCTTAAGACTTTGATATTTGATTTCAAGTTTGCAGGACATGAAGTAATTACATTTTTGGATTCCAGGCTTAAGGTTTTAAGCCCCCTTCTCAGCTCAGATCAAATTGTTTCAATCTCATCTCAAGAAGAGCTTTTCAAAAGTTTTAGAGAAGCCTCAAGTAGTGTTGATGCTGCTTACGTTATTGCTCCAGAGTCGGAAAGTAGGCTTAAAAGCCTCGTTAAGGAAGTGGAATCGGGTGGAGGGACAAGCCTAAACTGTGCGCCGAAAACCATTGGAGCCGTTGCCAACAAGGCAATGCTATATAAGGAATTGAAAAGAAAAGGGCTTATTGTTGCGGAAACCGTAGAAGTAGATGTTAATGAGGGCCTAGGCGAGGTCAAGCGCACAGTTAAGGAGCTGGGGTTTCCGACGGTTTTTAAGCCAGCGGAGGGTGCGGGTTGTTCAGGGATAAGCCTCGTTAAAAATTTAGAGCAGATACCTTTAGCTATCAAAAAAATAAAACAGGAATCCACAGCCAAATATTTTATAATCCAAGAGTTCATCAAAGGAGTTAGCGCAAGCGTCAGCCTAATATCCACAGGTCGAGAGCATTTGCCAATAACTTTAAACATGCAGAGGGTTAAGCTAATGCCTCCTAACATGGAGTCCAGCTATGAGGGCGGCGTGATCCCCTTTCATCACCCTTTAAGGAAAGAAGCCTTAGCGACAGCCAAGAAGGCTGTAGAATCCTTCAAGGGACTTAAGGGCTATGTTGGAGTGGACCTAGTTCTTACAAAGGAAGGGTCTGTTGTCATGGAAATTAATCCGAGGCTCACCACCTCCTATGTAGGTTTTAGGAGGGTTGTAAACTTCAATCCGGCCCAAGCTATAATTGATTCAGTGCTTTTCGGAAAGCTTCCCGATAATGTTCAGACTTTTGGCTATGCAGTCTTCCTAAAAGTTAAAGTTTCAAGGCCTGATTTATCGGTATTGCCTAAAACGTACGGTTTGAAGGGTGTTGTGGCGCCTCCTATTTCGTTAGGCGAAGACGAACCGGCATACGCACTTTTGGTGGCATGTTCTTCCATGTTGAGGACTGCGCAGTTGAGGCTCTATAACTTGAAGAAACGCCTATTGAAACAAATTTCCGAAAGGTGAAACTTCATGAACTTTTTAGGCCTTGACGTTGGAGGGGTTAACATCAAGGCTGCTTTGGTGAAGACTGAGAACCATTTAGTTAAAGAGTTGAGGACGGAGATGGAGTATTTCCCAATTTGGAAGCGGGGTAAGGGCGAGCTTCCAAAAGTTTTACAGAATCTGGCCAATCGGTTGGCGCCCAAAACCAGCTTGAGTGGAGTAGGTGTAACTATGACTGCTGAATTATCTGACGTTTACCAAACCAAGAGGGAAGGGGTTAATCACATATTGGACTGTGTAGCCGACGAGTTTTCATCCACACCCCTGTTTGTTTTGACTACGGAGGCAAAGCTTATTTCCGTAGAAGAGGCGCGAATGAACCATCTGAAGGTTGCCTCTGCCAATTGGGCTGCCACGGGCTGGATGGTCTCGAGGATGTTTAGCAAATGCATTATTGTGGATGTGGGAAGCACAAGCACAAGCATAATCCCCATAGTTAACGGTAGAATTGCAGCTGAAGGAGAGACGGACCTAGATAAGCTTGCCAACGGAGAGCTGGTTTATACAGGAGCTTTAAGGACCAACATTGCCGCCATCGTGAACTGTATACCCCTTAGAGGAAAAACAGTGCGAGTATCCTCAGAGTTGTTCGCCCAGTCAGGGGACGTCCATCTTATCTTAGGCCACATAAGCGAAAGAGAATATTTTGTAGACACAGCTGACGGCCGCGGAAAAAGTAAAGCGGAGGCCATGGCTAGGCTAGCCAGAGTTGTCTGCGCTGACAAAGAAATGCTGAGCAAAAAGGAAATCGTTGAGATGGCCCGATTTATTCATGATAGGCAAGTGGAGCAAATAGCCCAAGCATTAATGCAAACTTATGAGAGAGTAAAGCAGCGAGCGGAAGGAAACATCCCAATAGTAATAGTAGGCATTGGAAATTTCCTCGGCAGAAACGCAGCTGAACGAATCGGCGTAGAAAATATAGTGGATCTTAGCGAAAGGCTGGGGGGTATTGCTGTCGCCATGGCTCCTTCTATTGGTGTGGCACTCATGGTTGCAGATATGCTTGAAGAGGGGATCCGATGGAAGCCGTCATAAAGGTTGGTGGAAGCTTAGCGGAGAACCCGGTCAGCCTAAAGACGTTATGCCGCGAACTGGGCAAACTAGCCCAAAACTACAGAATCATGATAGTCCCAGGAGGTGGAGAACTCGCAGATATCATTAGAAAATATGACAGGGCATACAATCTTCCGAACACTACAGCCCATAAGATGGCTGTGCTGGCGATGGATCAATACGGTCTGCTTTTACAGAGCTTGAGCCCAAACTCTTTTGCAACGTACTCGCTTGAAAAGGCGCGGAGAGGAGGGAAGGGGCGACTACCAATTTTTCTGCCATCAAAGCTCATGTTTCTTAAAGATCCGCTGGAGAATTCTTGGGATATAACTTCAGACTCCATTGCAGCTTACATCGCTATTTCCATCCGCGCAAAAAAGCTTATTCTAGCTAAAAACGTGGATGGAATATTCACACACGACCCAAAAAGAACTTCGGAGGCAATTTTGAGACGCGAAATTTCAGCTTCAGAACTGCTTAGCTGGAGGGAACCAACATGCGTAGATAGAGCCTTACCAAAGCTTCTCCTTGAAACGCGGGTGGAATGCTACGTGGTGAACGGCACGCATCCAGAAAGGGTTAAAGCAATTATTAGAGGTGAAAAGCCTACTTCAACGTACATTGTTCCTGGCTAAAAGTTCGTTTCTCCTTATCTCCTCTACGAATTTAGCCACGAGACGGTAATCTACTTTCCCATTTATTCTGTCTCCCTTAAAACAGACGCCTCTTCTTACGCCAATCACGTCTGCGCCTAAACGGCAAACCCTTTTAACATCCCCGGCGTAGAGGTTGCCGGCAAGCGCGACAATAAGGTTTAAGCTGTGGGCTTCCTTAACAAACTTCATCAACTCTTCATCGCTTAAACACTCAAAAAGCTTCCGCGGAGGATCCTTCTCTTTAACATCAATCATAACGCCATCAGCCCCAGCCCTATAAGCGATCCTAGGAAGCCCCAGAGGGTTTACACATCCGAACCTTTCGAAGTCTGCATAGCCCGCAGCAATAACCATCGCTTCATCTTCATATTCTTTAACAGCCCTGCACACTTCCCTCATTAATTCTTCTGCCTCTTTAGCGGTTTTAACGCCGAAAAGTCCAACCTTCACATAATTTGCCCCAGAAACCGCCGCACCCAACGCTGCGAGGGAAGCCGTTCCAGGAAGATTCGGCACATCCCCTATGGCCGCGCTCATCTCAGCCTTGCCTGAAACAACCCCTTTAACTCGGCGGATAACCCTTGGAAAGTGGGCGCCCAATGACCCCTCCTTTGGGTTTTTGACGTCGATTATGTGGACGCCGCCCTTAAGGGCCTCTACAACTTCACCTACACTTTTAACACTAACCAAGAGTTTCATAACGTCTTCCCTTCAAGAGATGCTCAAGCGCAAGCGATGTTGAAGGTAAACCCTACAGTAATGTTTTACAGTGATGTTTTACTCTAAAATGATTATAAAATTTTCTCATAAAGGTTTTTACGAAACAAGCCTAAAGAAAATCTTTTAAAAAGTTTTCTTTTAGGAATGGATAATTTACAAAAGACTCAGATCTACACGAGGTGATTTGAATGAAAAATTTTAAGCTGGAAATTAGACATCTACAGCTGCAAGCCCTTTGACGCCGACCTAGTGCTGGAATATGTCAAAAAGGAACTAAAATGCTCCCAACTGGAGTGGTGGAAAATAGAATATGACAAATAGCCGGTTTCCCTCCGGTTTATAAACAGAAGGCTGTTGCCGAAGCTAAACAAAGCGTCTAACCGGCTTTTAGGCGGCCTCCGTTCCCTCTTTTCATAGTGGTACTCCGCATTGTCAATTATAGTATTGAAGGAAATACATTTACGAGGCAGACGGGGAAAAGGCCATACAAACACTAAAGCATGAGTTAATAGATTATCTGATAACATCTAGGATAGTGAAGCCTCTCGTCAACCTCCTAAACATTTTAATAAAAGCCAGAGAAGCCGAAATCTACAAAGAAAAAGAGAAAATTGTAGAAATCTTCTCAAAAATCATTTAATTACAAATTAGCCTTAGCAGTTCAGAACAAATGTTCGGTTAGACGTTACTAATGGAAATAACAAAAATTACCATAGAACTTTCTACTT
>CAYPNB010000030.1:0-6273 GCA_964412225.1 uncultured bacterium
ATGAGAAGGGCGGCCACCGTGGTCTTGCCCACCCCGCCCTTCCCAGCCACCGCGATGGTGAACGCCCTCATGACCTTCGTCCTTCCGCCAGGCTCGCCTGCATCGAGGGGAAACGGGAAAGATCCGTATGCGGTAAAAACAGGGCGGCCAGGAACTCCTCGTAGTAGTAAGGGCAGCTGGCGAGGTCGTAGTAGGTGACGCGCGCAGCCAGGCGAGACGCTTCCTCCCAGGCCTCTTGGGCCAGGAGGCAGAGCTTGGCCCCGGCCAGGGAGGTGTTGCCCAAAAACCGCACCCGGTGGGGGGGGAAGTCCGGGATCAATCCCAAGGCCATCGCATTGGCAGGGTCAAGATGGCTTCCGAACGCCCCAGCGATGTAAAGCCAACTCACGTCGGCTAAATCCACCCCCGTTTCTTGGAGAAGCACAGAGATCCCGGCATAGATGGCGGCCTTGGCCCGCACCACGTTGGCGATGTCCCGCTGGGTGACGAGGATATCCCGGGAGGCCTCCTGTTGGGAAACGAGGAGGAAGGCGAGGTCGCCGTTGTGTTCCACCACGCCCGGGGCCCTGGGGTTGAGCCTGCCTGAGCGATCCACCAGGCCGGTGCGGAAAAGCCCGGCGATGACGTCGATGAGGCCCGTGCCGCACAGCCCCTGGGGAACACCGTTGCCGATGGTGTGGCACACGATCCTCCCCGCCGCGAACTCCACGCGGTGGATGGCGCCAGGGCTGGCGCGCATACCGCAGGTCACGCCCGCTCCTTCGAAGGCCGGCCCGGCGGAAGTGGAGCAGGCCACCATCCAGTCCTTGCAGCCCAACACCACCTCCCCGTTTGTGCCGATGTCCACAAACAACACGAGCTCTTTACTGCGGTGCAGTCCGGAGGCCAATAGTCCAGCAGTGATGTCCCCACCCACCCAGCCGCCAATGCCCGGGATCATGTACAGGAGGCCCCGGGGGTTGATGCGGATTCCCACCTCGGCCGCCCGCACAGGGGGTGGCGTGAGGACCGCGGCCACATAGGGATACCGGCGCAGCGCGGTGGGAGGAAGGCCCAAAAGGAGATGGGACATGGCCGTGTTGCCCGCGCACACCGTACATAGCACATCAGAAAGCCGTATGCCTTGGCGTTCCACCATGATGGACACCAGGTCGTTGATGTCCCCCACGATGAGGGCCTGGAGTTTGTCCACGCCCACGCGCTCCGCGGCCAGGATGCGGCGGGTGACCTCCGCCCCGAAGGCCCGTTGGGAGTTGTAGCGGGCCTCAGCATCCAGGGTTTTCCCGGTGGGCAGATGAACAAGGTGGGCCACCACCGTGGACGTCCCCACATCCACGGCCACCCCCAACGCCTCCGCGGCGCGATCGCCGGGCTCCAGTTGCAGAAGCTCGGTGGTTCCGCCGCGTTGGGCCAGGGTGGCGGTGATCCGCCAGTGCGCGCCCCGCAGGATGGCGGGCAGCCCCTGCAACACCTTGAGCCCGGCCTGCAGGATGGGCGCCTCCGCCCTTCTGCGGATCTCCCGGAAGACGCGCTCCTGGTCGCCCACGTTGTCCTCTAAGGTGGGCGGAGGCACGGGCAGAAAGAGCTTTTGCACCAGTGGAGAGAAGCGGAACGGGGCGGGAGGTTCGGCCTCGGGGGCCCGGAACCCTTGGGCCTCCAGGTCCACAGCCAGAGCTCGCTCCGCCCGGGCCTCCACGGGGATCTCCACCACCACATCGCCATGGACCCGGGCCTGGCAAGCCAGCACATGCCCGGCGCGTACATCGCTTGGGGAGAGGAAAAGGGTGGGGTTGGCCTCCACCTGGCCGGAGCGCACCACCACCCGACACCGACCACAAATGCCCTCGCCTCCGCACACGCTGAGGACGGGAATGCCCGCGAGATTCGCAGCCTCAAGGAGCGTGCCCCCCGGGGAAACCTCCACCGCCTTTCCTTCGGGAAGAAAGGTCACCCGCACAGAAGCGCGCTTTTCAGCTTGGTCGCCATTCATGTTTCAGGAACGCTGGGATTCCCGCGGCATCCTCAGGACCGACGAGCACTTCCCAGCCGGACTCCTCCTCGATCTCCGCCTTGAGCATGGCCACAAGCCCGGGAATGACGATCTTTTTATGCCTCACCCGCTCCATGATGCCGTAGGACCGCAGGGTCTTCACGATGATCTCCGCGGTCAAGCGATCGTCAGCATAAGCGTTGAGGACGCCCAAACCGCCGGTGTCGATCACCGCAATATAGGCGGGGATTTTGCTGCGCTCCACCTCGCCCTCCACCGTGAAGTAGGTGAGGGCGAAGTTGGTGGTGACGAGGACGGGCGAATCCGGGCCCGGCTGGCCCACTTCGTACACCTTGGCCTCGATGGCCAGGGGCACCTGGGGATCAGTGTAGATGTTTTGGCGCACGGTGAGGAGAGGGAAGATCAGTTCCGGGCGGGCCTCGGGCAGCACCACCACCGCGGCGTACTTGCAGATGTAGGCGGTGGCTTGAGCTGCGAGCTCGAAAGGATCGGAACCGCGCACAAAGGCCAACGTGGGGTAGCCCACGGGCCGAAACACCTGCTTTAAGGCCAGACGGCGCAGCCGCACCAACTCCGTGAGGGTCGACAAAAACCCGTCCATCCCTGGATCAAGTACCAGATCCTCCGCCCCAAGCTCGCGGATTCTGGGGGCCAGGGCGGCCAGGGCCTCGGCCCCGGGCGCGCGCACGCCCAAAACACATCCGAACTCCTGGGCCAATTTGGCCATGGCCTGGTGGTTCTGGTCGGTAGCGGGATGCAAAAGGGGCCGGGAGTTTCGGCAGGCCTCCAGGGCCTTGCCCGCCAAGTCCGGGTGTTCGCAGGAGATGAGAAGGGGCAGAGCACAGTTTTCCCTGGCCGCGTGAACAGCCTGAGGGAGGGTGCCGCCGGCGTGGACCAGGGCCAGGAGATTAACCCGGAGTTCTTGGCCCATGCGCACGAAGCGGAGGTTGGCCAGGCTTTTGGCGCGACGGGCGATTTCCTCCTCTGGTAAGGAATCGGGAATGGCCACGGCCAGCGCGCACGGACGATGGAACTTCTCTTCGTGCCGGAAGAGCACGGTTTCCCCACCCACAGTCCAGGCGTTTTCGCCCACGCCGATCTGCACGGTGCGCATGGGCGGAGCCTGGGCCTCCCCCAGGGCTGCTTTTGCTTCGGCGCTGGCATGGGGACACCCGTCCAGCGCCACCTTCTTCGCTGCCACCTGCATGGCGAACGCCATGCACGTGGAGAACCCACAGTCCCCGCAGTTCGTGCGGGGCAGAAGCTTGTAGATGTCCAGCCCGGTGAGTTTTTTCGTCATGCCCTCCCCCTCAGATCAGGGCCGCCATGGTCAACGCCGGGTGCCCCACGCGCGCCAAAAAAGCGGCGAGCTCCTCGAGGTTCACCCCGTCCTCTTCGGTGGCGATCTTCTCAAGGAGGTCGGGCTCGCCGATCTCCCTGAGCCTTTTCTCCAGGCGCGGACGGATCTCCTCCTTGAGCTGCTTGGGCATCCACACCACCCGGCGGATCCCGCCCTCCGCGGAGATGAACTTGGCGCTGGTGAGGTACAGGCGTCCCACCCCTAAAAAGCCCGGGGTTTGTACGCCCCCGCCGATCTGCCCCGCCAGGGTGGAGAAAGGCATGCCCAGGGGGGTCAGGCCCTGGTACTCGCGGTTCACGATCATCACGCCGTTCACCTCGGGGAGCACGGCCACGATGCACTCAAAGCAGCCGCAGGAGGTTTGGGGATCCTGGAGGATGGAGTACATGCTGACCCGCTCGAGGTTTCCGCGGGAGGCCCGCTTCACGTACTCATTGACCCCCTCCCACTGGCCGAGGACTGTGTCGAGCACGTCCTTTTTCTTCACCGGCTGGTTGGGGCCATGGGGGTCCATCTCGTGGGAGGCGGCGCAGTCCAGCCAGGTGTAGGAGCCGCAGAGGCCCAAGCGCTCTGGGGTCACGATGCACACGTGGTTAGGAGCATAGGACTGGCAAAGCACGCAGGAATAGAAAGTATCCACATCCTCATCGTGCATGCCAGCGATGCGTTCATCCCGCTTCCAGTAAATCGCTTTGGCTTCCTCCATGGGCTCCCTGATCTTGTCCGGGTCGGTGATGATGGTGACCTGAACCTTGTCCACGATCCCGCCGAAGTCCTCCTTGAACTTATGCACGAGGATCTCGCCGTAGTGGCGGAGGCGGAAGCCCTTTTTGAACGTTTCTTTGCTGATGCGGACCCACGGGGTGGTGCGCTGGCCCTGGTGGAAGACGCCGTTGGCCCAGGAGATGTACTCATGGATTCTGCGTTCCAACACGGGCTCGAAGTCCTCGCGGAACCGGCGGCCTGCGACGTCCACGATCACGCCCAGGGGGAGGGCCCCGCCCTCCTCCACCTGGTCGATGTCCGGGCCGATGAGGACGATGCGGCCGTCCTCCACCTGGTCCAGGGCCCGGCCACGCAGAAGTTCAAAGGCCTCCGAGTACTTCCCGCCAAACTGGACGTGCATGTCCTCCTTGCGCACGCGCTCGCCCTCAAATCCCGCGCCATATGGGACAGGAATGGGGATCTTGGAGACCTTGATCTTGAGGCCCCGCACCTCCACCGCCTTGGCCACGAGCTTTTCATGTGGAAGCCCGGAGACCACATGTTCATAGGTGCAGATCCCGCGGGGCAGGATTTGGGGGATGGGAACGTCGGCGATGACGGGGAAGCCGAAGTTGATGGCGCCCGCGGCGGTGGCGTACTTCTCGTCGGAGAGGAGCTGGCCATCCATTTCCTGCGGGGCGAAGTCCGCGCCCAATGCCAGCACAAACGCATGCACCCTCTCCTTGTTGTAAAGGAGGATTTTTCTCGCCGCATGAAGATCCCCAGGCTTCACGCCGCCGAAGGTCATGGCCGCCCGGGCCGCGAAGTTCAGGGCGTGCACGGCCGCGGAGGTGTCCTTGCCGTAGGGAACAAGGAAGGTGTCCCAGTTCATCTCGATCCCCGCTTCGGCTAACTGCTCGGCCATGGACACCCCTGTGGTGTGGGAGGCCATGAACACGAGGATGTTGCGTTCCTGCAGGGAGCGAGCCAGTTCCACAGCGGCCTCCACCGTGGGCATGGCCCCCACACAGGCGGCGAACCCGGGCATGCGGCCGTCCACAAGCTTGATCCCCTGGGTGCGCAAAATGGAGTCATCGGTGAAGCCCAGCCAAATCCCCTTTGGCTCCGCACCGCGCAGGTATTTCAGGGCCTCGATGATTTCCTGGGCGATGAGGGTGGCGATCCCTGCGTCCAGCGCCGGCCCAAGATACGGAAGCCAAAGCCGCTCCTCCGGTACAGAAGGCAAAAGGGAACGGGCCACCCTCAGGGCCTTGTCCGCATCGGCCAAGGTCTTCACCTCAAGGCCGGTGAGGGCTAAGATCAGGGGAAGGTAGTAGGCAGTGTTGGGAAAGCCGATCTTCTTCTGTGGCCCGTGAGATTCCAGGGCTTCCCGCAATTCTTGTTCCGCCTGGCCCACATATTTGTGTGCTCCGCGTATAACCGCCCGCGCAATGGTCCTGGACATCCTCGCCCCTCCTCAAAACGATGATACTAACCTGGCTTGCCGGCACAAAACGCTCATCCCCGTAACCCCCACTGTTGCAGGCCCGCCAGGATCGCCTGGGCTTCGGGAAGGCCCTCCTTGGGCAGGGCCCCGCGCCGAGCCCCTTCCTTGATGGCCCAGGAGAAGGGGATGAGCCCCAAAAGGGGAACCTCCCCAGGAAGGCCCCGGCGAATGAACTCCTGGTCCTCTTCTGTTTCCACCTTGTTTCCAATGGCAAATACTCGGGGGATCCCGATCTGGTGAGCCAGGTGGAAGATCTGCTGGGCTGTGGTGAGGCTGCGGTGGTCTGGATCGGCCACCACAAGGAGGGCGTCCACGCCCTGGGCCGTGGCCCGCCCCAAATGCTCAACCCCTGCCTCCAGGTCCACGATCACCATCTCCTCCACACCAAGGACAACATGCCGCAAAAGGGCGCGCAACAGGGCACTGGCTGGGCAGGCACAGCCCTGCCCAGCCCCGCGGATGCCGCCCAGGACAAGAAGAACGATCCCCTCGTGTTCCACGCCGAACCGCCCCAAGACATCGTCCACGAAGGGGTTGAGGGTGATGAGGCCCTCTTTTCCCACGCGCTCCTCAATGAGGTCAGCGTTTTCCAGGAGGGGGCGGATGGGAAGGGGATAGCCCAGGGTTGGGGCCAAGGTTGGGTTGGGATCGGCGTCCACAGCCACGACCCGCTGGCCGGCGCCCACCGCG
>CAYPNB010000031.1:0-6123 GCA_964412225.1 uncultured bacterium
CAGCAACAAAGGAACTTTTCGTCCCCGGCGAGCATGTTTACGCTGTTCCAATGGGTGATCCCATGGCTTTAGCAGATGCAATTCAGGTACTAGCAAATGACGAAGCCTTACGTCAACGTATAGCCTCCGGTGGTTATGCAGTCTTTAAACAGCAACTCGCTACCACAATTATTGCTAATAGACTCTCCTTAATCATTGAGGAAGGGCTGTGCTGACGGAAGAGAGATTAAGTAGTCCAGCTCCAGTTGGGAACCTACCTCAAAGTAAGATGATGACTAACTGGACAACGGTGACCAGTAATATGCTGTCGCTCATTTTTGGCGTAGGGACAGCGCAGGCTTTAATGGCTATCTCTGTGTTATTTACGGCACGACAATTGGGGAGTGTGAAATTCGGGGAATATGCGGCAAGTTTTTCTGCGGCAGGATTAACCTCGATCTTATTCAATTTGGGTTTAGATACTTGGTTGCTCCAAAGCGGCTCACGTAGCTTAGACCAACTTGGAAAATTAACGGGAAGCGTCCTTGTCATCAAAGCAATTACAGGTCTTCCTTGGATAATCGGAATGGTGATCGTCCTTCCCTTACTGAATTCTCAAACCTTTAAACCAGGAATAGTCTTGGTAAGCGCCTTGTCTATCTGGTTGGAAAGCCTTTTTTCAACAGGCTTAACGGTTTTCAAAACATTGCTTCGCAATCAGGTAACAGCCTTATTGCTGATTGGAGCACGCAGTGGAATCCTCTTGGCAGCAATTATATTGAGTGCTTTTAAAGTGCAGAGCGTAATAGCTTATGCAGGGATCAGACTATTGGTTACTATGGTCGCTGCACTTGCGGCCGGAATATTATTACCAACTAAGCCGATCGTAAATTCTATATCATCTGTAAGAACCGTAGGGATGCGCTCTCTTCCCTATGCTTTTTCAGACTTGTTTAGCTCTATCTACTTGCAGGCAGATATAACAATAATGGGAGTTCTTTTAGGTAAAGAATCTGTTGGCCTATACGCTCCGGCATCTGGTTTGGTCAACGCTCTTTTCGTTGTTCCGAATGCCTGCTTTTCAGTTGCGGTGCCGATACTGGCGCGTATGTATGATGTGTATGAAATGGAGAGATATATCTTTAATCGAGCTTTAGTAGTGACTGTCGTGATATTTTTAATGGTGGGAATCACCTTGTGGTTGAGTGTATGGTATGCGTCCGATATTCTCCCTGTATTTATCTTTGGCGGTTCCTTTGAAGGAGCCGGTCCTTTGTTGAGAATACTGAGCCCAATTTTGTTCCTTAAATCGTGCTGTTTCGCTGCTGCGGCTCTCCTTGTAGCTATTGGCTGGCAGAGTCGGCGCACATATGTCCAAGCAATTGCAGCCATAACTAATTTTATGCTTAATATATTGATCATACCGCGCCTCGGTGTTACAGGAGCAGCAATGGTCTATGTTGTTAGCGAGGTTGTTCTGCTAGTTGGATATGTGAGCCTTACTATCAAGTGGGTATTACATACCCAATCACTCTCTCTAATCAAACAAAGGTGATAAATGTCAAACCGTCGGCTTAAGATTCTGATTATTAACCTCCACTCGACGCATAATGCAGGAGACGCCGCATTGCTGGAAATGGCACTCAGTGTTTTGTCTGTCTTTGGGGACTCACAAATTACGCTGGCGATGAACGAGCCTGATAGAAAATACGAGTCCAACCGAGTTCGGGTAGTCCGGTCTTTCACCGCCCATTTTGCTCGATTAGGGAGTGATCGTCAGAGATATTGGCAGATTGAAAAGATAGTAAAAGGTTTATCAGTTAGTTTAGTTGCCGCTCTCTGGTTTCGATTGACAAGGCGACTTCCCAAGTGGTTGCCACATTCCTGGCGCGAGTTGTTCTCGGCTTATGCAGGTGCTGATATTGTAGTAAGTTGTCCGGGCAACGTCTTCGTCACAACAGGACGAATAGGTATGCCCTTTCTTGCTTCGGCCTATGCAGTGGCCTATGCACTAATGATTGGCAAACCCTTATATGTGTTGCCTCAGTCTATTGGGCCTCTCAAACGCTGGTGGGAACGCAAGCTAGTTCGGTATCTCTATTTGAGAGCCAGGCTGGTTTTTATTAGAGAACCCGTTTCTTATCGGTTTGCTCAGAAGATCGGGTTGAGCATTTCGCAGATGCATCTGGTTCCCGACTTGGCGTTTGCGTACCCCCCTGCTTTTCCAAGAGAAGCGGAAGATATACTCAATAAATGGATAGGGCAATATGAAAGACCTTTAATAGGAGTTACCGTGATCAATCGCCTTGTTCGGCAAGTGGGAAATAAAATATGGGATCAATATGAAAGAGCTATGGCGCAATCCCTTTCTAGTTTCTTAGAAAAATATGGTGGCACTGTAGTCTTTTTCCCGCAAGTAATCGGGCCAACTGGAAAGGAAGACGACAGGGTCGCTGCGTATCGGATCGTTGCGCAGATGGAGAACCCAAGCCGGGCGATAATTATAAGTGAGTATGTTCCGCCGGGTGTTTTGAAGGCAATTTATGGTCTGACAGATGTCTTTATAGCTACTCGTATGCATTCGGCTATTTTTGCTATTGGTATGGGGATCCCGACTCTGCTGATAGGCTATCTACACAAGATGCGTGGGCTTGCCGAGATGCTCTCATTAGAAGATTGGCTTCTTGAATTAGAGGAAATAACGGAGTCCAGTTTGTGGGAGAAGATACAAGCTCTATGGAACCAGCGAGTCATTGTAAGGGAGCACTTGAGTCACATCGTTTCTCAAATAGATGCAAGTGTAAGTGGCCTTGGACAAGTTATAGCCGAGGACTTTTATGGGCGACAGGCTAAACGTTTTGATCATTATCGCAGGTTTAGCCATAGGTGAGCATTTTGGTGGAGCGGAGAGGCTGGGTGCAGAGTTAGCCTCCGCTTTGGACAAAGAAGAATTTGCCCCGACTGTTTGTGCTTTCTGGCGAAAAAATACCCGATCGGAAGGTGTGTGGTGTGACCGTTTAATCAAGGCAGGAGTGGAGATATTTTTCGCCGCAGAATATAGCGGAAATTTTGTCAAAAATATTATTGGGTATATTTATGGTGTTAAGAACATCGCGTCCTATCTTCATAACCGTTCATTTGACATAGTCCATAGCCATTTTCAGTTAGGTAGCATTGCTGCTATTGTATTAAAGAAAGCGTTAAGAGCAAAAGCCCTGGTCCGGACGGCCCATGCTGGCAAAGAGTGGGGCGATGGATTTGCGGCCCTTTTATGTAGGCAGGTTCTTACTCAATGGTTTTTCCCCCTACTATTTAACGTTGAAATTGGTGTGTCTCAGGCTATAGTAGCCAATTTGGATCGGCGCCCAGGCGCGCGAATCGCAGGCAAGAAAGCTGTTTTGATTCCTAATGCTATCCCGCTGGATCAATTCACCGCTAATATGGGAGAGGCACTGCTTGCTCGGTCGGAGATGGGTTTACCACCAGAATCTCCAATTGTCGGTTACGTAGGTCGGTTAAGAAAAGAGAAGGGACTTACAGTCCTGTTAGACGCGGCAGCGATTATCAATCGTCAGAGGCCAGAGGTTAGGTTTCTTATTGTTGGTGATGGTGAATTGCGAGATATCCTTTATAAAAGAGTACAGAATTTAGGCCTATCTGACACCGTGGTTTTTGCTGGGGCTCGTCAAGACGTAGAATGTTTGTACCAGTTAATGGATCTTTTTGTGTTGCCCTCTTTTTGGGAGGGTTTGCCTCTCGTTATTCTTGAAAGCATGGCTGGTGGAACTCCGGTCATAGCCACAGATTTACCTGGTGTAAGGGAATTGATACTTCCGGGGCGCACAGGTTGGCTAGTGCCCCCCGGAGACCCCGAGAGCCTAGCTGCAGCTAT
The DNA here is from genome assembly GCA_964412225.1 of uncultured bacterium. Taxonomy (GTDB): domain Bacteria; phylum Hydrothermota; class Tepidihabitantia; order Tepidihabitantales; family Tepidihabitantaceae; genus CAYPNB01. Next base: position 3,872 of record CAYPNB010000031.1, read on the forward strand.
ATTGGCGGCATTGTCTGACCCGAATAAACGTTTAAGTGTGGCCCGGGCGGCTTTGCAAGAAGTAGTGCCGCGTTTCTCCTTATCATATAACGTCAAACAGTACGAGAAAATATACAAGAGTCTTGCATTTTCTGGGTGAGAATGGACAAAATCCGCGTTCTGACTATTATCTCCGGACTGGCTGTTGGAGAGCAATCAGGCGGAGCTGAACGATTTGGTATTGAATTAGCTTGCCACCTTGATCGGGAAAGATTTGAGCCCATTGTTTGCGGCTTCTGGCGCTGGAACCGGCCCTCGGAACAATTTTGGTTGAAGCATTTAGCTGCCAGGGAGATACAAGTTTTTTGGGCAGCAGAGCGCCCAAAAAAATTCGATTTAAGAATCTATGCCAGAGGACTTCAGAGTATCTTATCTCGTCTTAAGGAAACACCTGTTCATATTATCCACAGCCATTTTCAGCTGGGAAGTATTACTGCGTTACTTATTCGGCGAGCGCTCCAGGCGAAAGGATTAGTCCGTACCGCTCACGGAGCGTTTCGTTGGGAATGGAGTAATACTTTTGTCGGCTGGCTTTGTAGGCAATTTTTCACTCAATGGGTATTCCCTATGGGGTTTGATATCGAGGTAGGAGTATCCCAACATATAACTCAAAGTCTAGATCGGCGCTTGGGGGCACTTATTGCGGGGAAGTCGGCTCGGCTGATTTACAATGGTATCGACCCAGGCAGGTTCCAAGCCGCTAACCCTTCCCCAGAAGATCGCACTGCGTTAGGACTTGATCAAGGAACTTTAGTGGTAGGCAGTGTAGGAAGGTTAACGAAACAAAAAGGTTATACTTTCCTGTTAGAAGCAGTACCAAAAGTAATAGATAAGATTCCAAACATCCAGTTTTTGATCGTCGGAGATGGTGAGTTACGAGAGAGATTATGCCAGCAAATTGAAAGATTGGGACTCCAGGGCAAAGTCGTTCTTGCCGGCGCCCGCAATCATATAGAGTCTATTTATGGAATTTTTGATCTGTTTGTGTTACCTTCTCTTTGGGAAGGATTACCCACAGTAATTCTAGAAGCTATGGCAAGTGGTGTACCTGTCGTGGCTACAAATATACCTGGTACTCGGGAATTGATTCGGCCAGGGCAGACAGGATGGCTGGCACAACCACGGGATCCTTCCGATCTTGCCAATTGTATCTTAGAAGCGTTGTCCAGTCCAGCAACGCGAGCGGTAGTTGCCCAGACCGCTCTACAAGAGGTGGTGCCTAAGTTTTCTCTACAATATATTGCAGATGAGTACGAGCGACTATACTGGGAATTGGTCTATAGGTGACCGGTTACTGCCCGTTTAATTTGTTCTGATGCGATTATGGCGGAATTTACATATCTGCTCAAAATGCTACATGTTGGTGAAGGTATCGGTCGTATAATGATGAATGAAGAAATCCACAAGTCCGTGGAGCTCTCCGGAGTGGTTCTAGACATCGGTGGTGGAAAGCAGCCAAGTTATTCGAGGCTTTTGGTTAACAAGCCTTCCCTTTTTATCGTGATGGATATAATTCTTGACAAAAGTGTTGACGTGGTGGGATCTATAACGCGCCTACCGTTGAGGTCAAACAGCGTAGACTACGTATTATGCTTCAACGTTTTGGAACATGTTTTTGACTATACATCAGCCCTATCAGAAATTAGGCGAGTGCTTAAACCTGGGGGCATACTCTATGGCCGTGTTCCTTTCCTTTTTGGGATCCACGAGGACCCTTCTGATTATTGGAGATATACCAAGGAATCTCTAAGGGAATTGCTTGCCAGAGCAAGCTTTGTGGAGGTCTCTATCAAGACACACGGCGGGCTCTTTCTAGTAATCCTTAACCTGCTTAGCCCTATTTTGAGGATCGGAATCTTCAGATTTGTTTGTGCTGCTATAGCTATTACAATGAATTACGTGTTCTCTATAATTGTAGGAGACGCGCGTAACCGCGAAAGATACCCTCTGGGATATTTCTTCACCGCGCGCAATCCCTTAGGACTTACGCAGTTGCCTCAAGAGTCAGGTAGGGGCACAAATCGCCTCTCAAATGATGCTGGCCTTGGTCTCGAACCAGGAGACACCGGCGTGTAAACGATACATCTCCAATCGTACAGACGCACGAATGGCCAGACCGATATGGTTGCGTTGGGCCACGGCGAGGCGAAATTGCGCTCGCTCAATGCCGGTGAACTGCTTCAGGCCGCGATGATAGACCTCCACATCCCAGG
>CAYPNB010000032.1:0-5738 GCA_964412225.1 uncultured bacterium
GCATGAAAGAGGCGGGTTACAGCGTAAATCCTCCAAAGGACGGCAAGGAATTGATCGAAACGATTATGGAACGGAAGGCGATTTCTGAATTTCGCTGGACAACTGTTGAGGAGATAGTGGACAAGGGCGGTGTGCTTGCCTTTGTGGAAAAAGAGAGATATCTTGATTGGTTCAATGAGCTTCCCGAAAAGACGAGGGAACGGATGTCAGGCGCCTGGGGCAATCATCCCGGAGAGGCAAAAGACGACGTCCCTGCCGCAATGGTATATAAAGGGAAAATCGTTGTAACAGGCGTTCAGTATAGAAATGTTGTGGTGTGTGTCCAGCCGAAAAGGGGATGCGCTGGCGCAAGATGCGACGGTCAGGTATGCAAGATACTCCACGACCCTGACATCCCTCCGCCCCATCAATACATTGCCACATATAAATGGCTTTCAAGGGAATTCGGGGTGGATGTAATAGTCCATGTAGGAACGCATGGAAACCTTGAGTTCCTGCCCGGCAAGGGCACTGCCCTTTCGTCGGGCTGCTTCCCAGACATCGGCATAGACAAAATGCCCCACCTTTACATTTACAATGCTGACAATCCCCCTGAAGGAACTATTGCAAAAAGGAGAAGCTGTGCAGCCCTTGTAGATCACATGCAGACGGTTATGACACAGGGCGGGCTCTATGAGGAGCTTGAAGAGCTGAACAGACTGCTTGGAGAGTATGAGATGCTCAAAGGGCTTGATCCCGGCAGAACCCATGCCCTTGAGCATCTCATTATAGACTCTATTAAAAAGGCAAATGTTGATAAAGAGATAAAGATTTACCTGCCTATGAAAGATACGGGAAAGCCTAAAAAGTTAGTTCTTTCTGAAGTAAGCCATGAAGATATGCATTCACTGCCTTTTGATGAGATTGTGAGGGAGGCTCATAGCGCCCTGTCAAGAACAAGGAATACCCAGATACAGGATGGAATGCATATATTCGGTGAATTGCCGGATGGCGGCAGGAGGGTGGATTTCATTTATTCCATCCTGCGCTATGATGTAGCAGAGGAAGTGTCATTGCGCCGCGAGATCGCAGCCATGATGGGGTTGAGTTTAGGGGAGCTGCTATCCGATCAGGGCAAGATCCATCCTGAAAGGAAAAAAAGCTATGGGGAGCTTCTTGAAGAAATAGACCTTATCGGGAAGGATATTATTAAAGAAGTCATCGGCACAGGGAGTCATGCTTAAACTAAATTATAGAAGGAGGTTTAGAGAATGACGCAAAACTTTTTATCATTAGAAAAGATTAGCGCCAAAGATATAGACTGGGACAGCTTGCAGTGGATAAAGATAAAAGAAAGGATTTTGGATGTAAACAGCAAAATAGAGGAATCAAAAGAAATAGAAGCATTGCTGCATGGTTTTGAAGGTGGATATATCCTTCCCGGTCCGTCAGGCTTAATCACAAGGGGCAGGGACGATGTGCTTCCGACAGGCAGGAACTTTTACTCCCTTGATCCTTATAGGGTTCCCACTAAGGCAGCTTGGAAGGTCGGTCAGAAACTTGCTGATGCCGTCATTAAGAAACATATTAAAGAAGAGGATAGGCATCCTGAAAACATCGCCTTCTACTGGATGTGCACAGATATCATGTGGGCGGACGGCGAGGGTATGGCACAGATGATGCACCTGCTGGGCGTTGAGCCTGCATGGCTCCCCAACGGCAGGGTCAGAGGGTTTAGAGTTATACCGCTCAGAGAGCTTGACAGGCCGAGAATTGATATAACGGTTAAGGTATCAGGCATCACGCGGGATAACTTTCCTAACTGCATTGAATTGATAGATGAGGCTGTTCAGGCAATAGCTGCCCTTGATGAGCCGGTTGAGATGAACTATGTTAGGAAGCACACTCTGGCACAGATTGACGGCAACCTGAATTCAAAAGAGATATGGCGGGATGCTACATTGCGAGTCTTTTCTTCAAAGCCTGGCACCTATAAGGGCGGCACAGAACTTGCCGTTTATGCAGCTGCATGGAAGACAGAAAAAGACCTATCGGATATCTTTGTGTATTGGAACGGCTATGCCTACGGGAAGGGCATATTCGGCACAGAGAAGCATAAACAGCTTACGGAGAACCTGAAAACTGTTGATGTCACCTATAACAAGGTCGTAACTGATGAATATGATCTTTTTGGGTGCTGCTGTTATTTCGGCAATCACGGCGGTATGGCAGCAGCCGCAAAGACTTACTCGGGCAAAGAAGTCCGCAATTACTATGGAGATACAAGAGAGCCTGAACATGTTGAGGTAAGAGATCTTGCAGATGAGATAAGAAGGGTTATAAGGACAAAGCTCCTTAATCCCAAATGGATTGAAGGCATGAAAAGGCATGGATACAAAGGCGCCGGGGATATTTCTAAGAGAATAGGCAGGGTTTATGGCTGGGAGGCAACAACAAAAGAGGTTGATGACTGGATATTCGATGATATAGCCCGCACCTTCATGATGGATGAAGAGAACAGAAAGTTTTTTGAGGAAAATAATCCTTGGGCTCTGGAAGAGATTGCGAGAAGACTGATTGAGGCGGTTGAGCGTAACCTGTGGGATCCGGCTCCTGATGTAAAAGAGGCACTGAAGGAGATTTATTTAGAGATAGAGGGATGGATAGAGGAACGCATGGGCAATGTAAGAGGCGAATTTCAGGGAGGCAGCATAGACATTATCACAAAGGATGAAGTTGAATCATGGAAAAAGAAGATGGAGGACATTCTAACATGATATTTCCTTTTACGGCTATAGTGAACCAAGATGAGATGAAGACGGCCCTCATACTGAATGTGATTGATCCGTCCATCGGCGGCCTCTTGATAATGGGAGAAAAGGGGACAGGCAAGAGCACAGCGGTAAGAGCTTTAGCGGATCTGCTTCCAGAAATTATTGCAGTAAAGGACTGCCCATTTACATGTGATCCGAGAGGAGCGCTTTGCTCTGACTGTAGGGAGACGCTGAAGCGGGATGGCCATCTGCCTGAAGAGAAGCGAAAGATGCGGGTGGTTGAACTTCCGCTGGGAATTACTGAAGACAGGCTGATCGGCACCCTTGACATTGAGCATGCGATCCGCCGGGGAGAAAGAAAGTTTGAGCCTGGGATTCTTGCTGATGCAAACCGCAACTTTCTCTATGTGGATGAGGTGAATCTGCTTGAAGACCATATCGTGGATCTTCTTCTCGACTCAGCCGCAATGGGCGTCAATACTGTGGAGCGTGAAGGCATCTCATTCGTCCATCCTGCTCGCTTCATTCTTGTCGGCACGATGAACCCGGAAGAAGGCGACTTAAGGCCACAGCTTCTTGACCGTTTCGGGCTTTGTGTCGAGGTTTCATCACTTTACGACAAAAGTCAGCGAATAGAGATTCTTCGCAGAAGGGCGGCATTTGACAGCGATCAAGCTTTCTTTCATAAACAATGGTCTGAAGAACAGATAAAACTCAGCAAAAGAATTTCTGAAGCTAGAGAAATGCTCAATAGCATTCCTATAGATGACAGCATACTTGAGAAAATAGTATCTGTTACTTCTTCGTTAAAACTTGATGGCCACCGTGCAGATATAGTAATGATGAAAACCTCACGGGCGCTGGCAGCATTCCGTGGTCTTAACTTAATTGGCTCTGAGGAGATTCGTGATGCTGCATGGTTTGCGCTGCGCCACAGGCTGAAACGACTTCCTTTTGAAGAAATTGGCGCTGAACGTGAAAAGGTTGCAGAAGCGCTGAAACAGATATGAAATGTTCAGCATTTATAGGTCATGATGAAGCCAAATTGGCGCTTATTCTGAATGCAATTGATACGCGCTGCGGTGGGGTGCTTTTTGTTGGCGAGAAGGGCTGCGGCAAATCAACCCTTGCTCGATCCCTCAAAGGCATTCTACCGTCGGGCACACCGTTTGTAGAGCTTCCCCTGAATATTACAGAAGAAGCCTTGCTTGGCACTATCGCTATAGAGGATACACTCAAAAGCGGAACTCGTATATTTCAGCCGGGCATTTTTTCACGCGCTCATGGAGGGGTGCTTTTCATTGATGATGTGAACCTGCTTTCACCCGAGATTGTATCTTTGATTCTCGAGGTGCAGGGCAGCGGAGAAAATATTGTAGAGAGGGAAGGTATCCGTATGCGGCATCCTGCATCGTTTATCCTTGTTGCGAGTATGAATCCGGAAGAAGGCGACATTTCTCCCCACCTGCTTGACCGTTTCGGAATGTGTGCAGGATTTGAGAGATTGGGCGATGCCCCTCAGCGCATGGCTGTGGCAAGGGCATCTATGTGTCAGGACGGGGATGATCCCGACATTGAATTAGCAGAACGGATTGAAACGGCGAGAAGGATGCTGTCTGAGGTTTCGGTGAAAGAGAGTCTTCTGGAATACATTGCAGATATCTGTATGCATTATAATGTTGCAGGACATCGTGCCGATCTATATCTTCTTGTTGCAGCAAGAGCGCACGCTGCACTAAACGGCAATAAAGAAGTTACAAAAGAAGATATCAACGTTGTTGCTCCTTTGGTGCTTATGCACAGAAGACGCGAACTTCAGCCCCCTCAGCTGCCTGAACAGGTGGAAGATCCGCCGCCTCCACCTGAACATAACCATGAACCGCCGCAGGACAATCAGACAGAACAACAGCCCGAGCCGCCGCAAAACAATACTGATGAGCAGGAGCATAGCCAGCCGCCGAAGCCTCGCGAGCTTCCACCACAGAAGGAAGAGGTTTTTGCAGTGGGTCAGCAGTTTCGTATAAAACGAATCGCCTTTCGCAAAGACAGGAAGGAGCGGGCTGCGTCGGGACGCAGAACACGGACGCGATCCCGTAACCGCGGAGGGAGATATGTCAAGAGCGTGCTTCGTAAAACCAGCGATATCGCAATAGATGCAACACTCAGAGCGGCTGCGCCGTTTCAGGCAATCAGAGGAAGAACTGATGTGGTCGTAATCGAAGAAGAAGATTTCCGCTACAAGCGCAAGGAGCGCAAGATGGGGCATCTCGCCATATTCGTCGTAGATGGCTCTGGTTCGATGGGCGTTCATAAGCGTATGGTTGCGGTAAAAGGCGCTGTGCAATCGCTCCTCATAGACTGCTACCAGAAGCGCGATATGGTTGCGATGATTGTATTTCGCAAAGACAGGGCAGAGGTTGTTCTTGAGCCTACAGCAAGCGTTGAACATGCAGCGCGGCGCCTAAAAGAAATTCCGGTTGGCGGCAAGACGCCGCTTGGAGCGGGACTCTTTGAAGCATATCGGCTTTTGAAACGAGTGGGCAGGAAACGGCATGAGACCCGTTTTCTTGTCATACTCATTACAGACGGCAGGGCAAACCAGTCTATGAGCAGCATGACAGCCGATGAGGAAATAGAGCGCATGGCTGCGCTGCTAAGTGAATGGGATGGTCTTGATATAATTGTTGTGGATACAGAGGAGAAGGGGCGCTTCACCACTATGGATCGAGCCGCTTCAATAGCAGCGCTTTTAAATGCTGAATATTACACCATTGATGCGCTGAAGTCCGAGTATCTCGTAGATATGGTTAAGAGGGCGAAGGAAATGGATTTGCGTTAACTGAAGACGAAGCCAATAAGCGGATTTTAAGACTTTTGACATTAACAATCAAAAATTAAAGTGGGCTGGGTATTAACCTTTGGCGAGGATGCCCTGCCCCAAAGGAGACGGTGTGTGAACCAACGCCCCCTTGCTTTGATTTTATC
>CAYPNB010000033.1:0-5620 GCA_964412225.1 uncultured bacterium
GCGCCGCCAGCAGGGCGATGATGGCTATCACCACCAGCAGTTCTATCAACGTGAATCCCTTTCGCATGGTCTATTAACCTCCTTCTTTGTGAATGGTTAGTATCAGCGTGCGATTTCGCAAACATGGCCTGGCTGTCAATTTATGTTTGCCTAGAATGGGTTGCAGTATCTTTGTAGTCTGCTCAACTTCATGAGGCAAGGTATGTGTTCGTTCACACTTCTGATCTGCTACCGCGATAGAAACGGAATACCCCTCGTTAAAAACCCGTTCCACTATCTGCTGGCGTAGTGAAGGTGCGACGTTCATGTCAAAGCAAAGCAGAACACGTGTCAGAAAGCGAACGTCTCTCTTTCGCAGGTCAAGGGCTTTAGCAGAAAACCCGCCGGGGACCAGGCACAGATAATCACCTTCTAATCCGCCTTTCCAACCGACCGGACGCGTACTTGGAGGCACATGAAACTGCACCTTCCTGTTTTGCAGTAGACAGAGCCATTCCCATCCTGGGGGCAGCTGGTGCACATGTTCGAGCAAAGTCCGCAGCACTATTCTTTGTCGCCACATGCGCGACCATTCGCCTCCGAACAGCGTGTAACCGGACAAGAGGTGGCGAATTTCTCCTTCGCCAGCCTTGAAAGTGCCCGTGGGAAAGACCACCGTACAGGTTTCAATGAACACAGTGTAGGCTTCGTCCAGGAACAGGCTAACTGGATACTGCACGGCTCGCGATCTGAGTAAGTTTCGCAATGAACAGAAGGTAATGTTGGGGGCTGGCAGACCAAGGCTGTAAATAAGTACAGAAGGCAAGGTTTTGGAAAGCTCTCCGTTGTCATGCAGGCTTTCTAGCGTTACAGGCTTGCCAAAACCATCAAGGCGTACCAGCATTCGCACAGGTATCTGCACCACATCTGTAAACTGACTACAGGACTGCATTCACCAAATTGCAATGAGCTTAGGTTTGGGGGAATATTGCGTATCATCCACGATACATATCAGGTATCGCGAAAGAGGTTCACTTCGGGAAGATGACTGCCTCTGTTGCATCGTCACGGCATAGTGCGCGACAAGTGTGGCGAGCAACAAAGCTGCCACAAGAGATATATGAGATAATCGTCGTGTCATCACCGTACTCCACATTTACACGGAGCAACTATCTGTAGCGGTGCCAATGAATATGTCAGAGCGCACTGTTCGTCCAAACCGGAAAGAACAGCATTTCGTAGAGCCACTGTGCGGGCGAAATCGACGTCGCTCTGAAGAGATATGGGAAGCCACCCGACAAGCGTCGCCATCTCTGCAACAGACAGACTGGCAATATCCTTTTCCCTGTCACTCAGCAGGTCAAGCGGTTCGACGACCGTCGGCAGATACAATTCCAAAATCCTTGTCTTACTGAGGCGTCGTTCGACCTCTATTGCCAGCCAGATTTCCACCATTTTTCGTGAGATGCTTTTTTGTTTTGCTATCGTTGGGTCCAGAACTAGGGCACGCACCATTTGCTGAGTAATTGTGCTACCGCCCTGTGCGTATCTCAGAGTTCTCAGATTAGCCCGAAGTGCTCGGTGCAATCCCCGCCAATCCACCCCGCGGTGCGAATAGAAATTTCGATCCTCCCGTGCAATCAGCATTCGTATCATCTCAGGTGGGTAGTAGGACAGGGGAAAAACTTCTTTTCTTTCCAATGAGTCCAATCGAGAACGATAAGGAGCACCTGCTGAGTAGATGTACATCACTCCAGCAGCTGCCATCAGAGATACCAATGTGCCCATCCTTTTTACCAGATACAGATGTTTGGACGAAAGAAGAGCACGGCTCTGGATGGTCGCTGTTTCTGTGGCTGGAATCAGAGCAAAGAACCACCACTGCAGGAAGAAAAAGGTAGCCCGCGCTTGTTGGGGAATGAACAGCACCGTATCCGACATGCCCATGACAATCGTTGCCAGCAGAATTGCATGCCCCGCAATTCGCAAGTTCCCGCAACTATTGGACGATAGCTTCCACGACGCGGTCAGAAAGTAGCAGAGGTACAATAGCCCGCCGGTGCCATAGATTGCAAGCATCCCTAGGAAAAGATGATGGGGCTCATTTGGCGTCATGGACTGTTTTAGGAGAACGAGTTCACTTAGCTGGTTCTGGGCATTAGCGTAATTCTCCAATCCGCATCCCAGTCCGTGTGTTGCTAATGTCACGCGCCACCCCGCCCACCAGAGTACGGGACGGGACAATGCTGAACGTTCTTGGGTAAGCGTGGTGTTGGCGAGTTCCATGCGTCGGTGCCAGCCAATCATGAGAAGTATACTAACCAGCAGAAGCGTTACAATCACCCATCGTGGATGGCGCACGTCCAATCTACCCCACACTGCTTCGTAGATCAAATAGATGACAACGACAGCACATGCGATAATACCAGCACGGGTTCCGTTAGCAACCAAGCCGAAGGAAAAGACAAGCGCCAATACCGACCAGCTACCTTGCCCAAATAGCCTTGGTGCGCTTACAGCCCCCGACGCTGCGATCGCCAGTCCAAACACCAGCAGCGGATAGAAGAACAATGGGTTTCCAAAACCGCCACTGAGTCGATACTGCGGATTCCACTCCAGTAGAGAGGTTACTGTTTCTAAACCAACAATAGCTGTTGGGATTGCTTGAGCGAGCCATCCCATACGGAGGTATCTCATCAGCATAAAACACGCTACCGCGCTGTTCCACGACAACAGCAGCAGATTCACTCGCTCCACCGGATAGCCAGGATACAGAGAGAACAGTGCATCCCAGATGAGCAGTAAGGGAAATAGCAACAGCAGGGACGCCATTCCTCTTGTGGCGTTTTGTCCAATGACCCGAAGCGCCAGCAGCGCTTGGGCGAGCGCACAAAACCACAGCAAGAAATACGAGATGTAGCTGGCAGCCAGCTCCTGACGGATAAGAGACAGCTCGACCAAAATCATCTTGGAAAAACCGGAGGAAGGATACAGCCACAAGAGTTGCACTGCCACAAAGCACAGCCATCCAACCGCAGCGATAGCAGTGCGTTTACTTATTATTGAACGTAAGCGGAAAGCGGCACCTTGCATAGCAATTGCCCATCTACATATGCTCGCAGTTCACCTGTAACCTGGCCTTTGCGGAGAGGAGAAAAAGACACTGTTACCTTCCACGCATGAGGAGCACTTGGTCGGACATTGGCGGAGAACAGAGGAGAGTCGAGCCGAACAGAGACCGGCTTGTTCTGATACGTCTTCGTCCAAATCGTCAGCTCCTTCGTCACCACCTGCTTTCCATGTTGCAGAACACCGAAAAAGAGCCTTTCAGGGTAGGCTTGCACTATGGAGGTAATTTCTCCTTCCAACGTGAGGATGTCCTCTCCTGTTCGCCCCTGTTTTGTGCGGTAGCGAACCACAAGGGGAACCTGAAATACACCCTCTCGAGCATACGGCAGAGACTGAGCACAGACAACTGCCTGTGTGTCTCGATGTTGGTACCATACTTGTAGCCAAGTAGCCGCAGCCGTCAATCCCACTACCTCAAAGGGTGGGTCAACTGCCAGCGTGGCACAAACAACTTTACTGGAGGCATCAGGGCTTTTTCTGACCAGAGCTGGGAGTGAAATCGTGTGGGTAGGCGATGAAAGGATACTTTCGCGTACGTCTCCAACAATAGGCAGCATAGCAATAGGCGATTGCGTACCCCGTGCATGGACAAAGATTGCTCCGCGATAGTTCCTGTCTGCGGCAGGCTGGGTGGTCAGATGCAGGGTGACACATCCTCTGGATGGTACACGTACGTTGCGATTCGGTTCCACAGACACACCACAGCAAGTATCCACGTCGACGGTGATGTCTTTTTCGGAATCATTGCACAATCTCACCTTTGTGCGATGGAGCCTTGCAACATCCGTAGGCAAAACCCACCGCTGAGGAACAAAGCGCAGACGGAAAATCTGTATCTTTGGAACAATATGAGGAGATATTACAGGTCGCATCACAAACACCAGCCCCATCAGGCATGCTAACACAACTCCCAGCAGAAGATAAATCAGAGGTAGAGGGACACGGTTCATTGTTTCCTCCCGCCAAGCCAACGCCGCAGGAAGATGCCTGCCAGTAGCATCATCAGCACCACAATGCTGGTACCGATGAAAATGCGCAGCCATCGCACGCCAACAATGGTCTCGTCTCCTGTTTCGTCAGTCAGGCGAGTTCCTGCAGGAAACTCGAACCGGAAAGCCTGTGGTGGGATATTTTGATTGACGTCGGATACTCGCAAACTGACGCGTGTTTCTGCAATATCGGCTTTCTCCCCAGAGGGTGTTGTCCGTCGCACGATGATGCTTACCTCCGTTGGGATCCAGCAAGTACCAAACCACTGTGATGAGACAACCTTGTATTCCATCTCTTCCTGCTCGCCTATTCTCAATAACATCTTGACAGGAAGGAACCTATCCCTGTCTTGCTGGAAGACAATCTCGTCAGGTAGATGTTCCGATGTTTTGACGAGGCGACCTGAAGGCTTTATTCGCAACGTGTATGTCAGGGACGAAAGGCTCGGACTTACAACTTCAAGAGAAGACAGAAACGACCGACGCAGGGTGGAATAAAACGGTTCTTCAGTGAGCCAGCTTCCCCCTGCTAGCGGAGATTGCAAGAGGTGAGCCACGTCAAATGGATAGATGTCGTAAAAATTATTCTGGCACGGCGGTAGGTCTGTTTGACGCAATGATTGCGCGTCTTGAATCACCCCAGATGATGACCAACCTGTATAGCAATAGTAGCGCTTACCGTCGAAGCTATAAACGGTTCGCTGCCCATCGAGCCGGGTGCAATCCCAAATGAAAAGCTCCTTATGGCGCCAAACGCGCCATCGGGCAGTTTCCTGCCATGGCTGCCACTGACCGCTGGCATCTATTACCTGGTCGCGCATCTTAAGCCTGACTTTCTTTTGCCCTTCCAATTTATACGAGCGAATCTGCTGAGTAAAATCGGAATACAGCTGCTCCGCTGCATCAAGCAGTGTAGATGGCTGAGGGACGGTGGACTGTCCCTCAGCGACAGAAAGCCTCAATACTAAGACAATGCTAATAGTGACTGCAAGTCGACCATTCATTTCGTCACCTACAGGTTATTTGGAACCCTGGTCTGCTGTAGAGCGGGAAATTGCAGTTGGATAGCGCATATAAAATGTAGCTTCCACACTCCAGACCAAACTCCGTACAGGTGTCTTTGGGGTTCGTGCTTGGCTTGCACACATAGAGCTTCGTTGGAGTGGCAACAAATTTCCCGCTGCCAACCCCTCCACACACTCGCAGAGACGGCAGGTTCACGCACCCTTGCACTGCGTTGGTACAGGCGCTGTCGCGGCAGGTGTAGTAGTCGTTACTGCAGTAGCTTTGCTGCCTCGTGACGGGAGTCGGGGGATAAGGAATAGGATCCTTAGAGGCAACAACCTCCTGCGTCCCATACCACAGTAACATAACGGCCGCCGCCGCACAAGCAGAGCGTAGACAACGTTATGACGTTGCATGGTGTACCTCCTCCTTTTTTGAGTTTTCTACCCCTATTCTACACCGTCCCCCCCCCGCGTCAATACCAAATTTTTGCCATTTTTTTGACCAATTTTTGTTAT
>CAYPNB010000034.1:0-5216 GCA_964412225.1 uncultured bacterium
AAAAAGGCAGGGAGACCAACCGACCAAAGATGATCCAACCCTGCCCCAAGGAGACGGCGTGTGAACCAACGCCCCATGCTGCTGATTTTATCAGAAAAAGGGTGAGAAAGGAAATTTATCAAGGAGGTATTGATGGGAGGCTTTTTAAAAATCTTTGCTGTTTTTGTTGTGGCTTTGATGTTTAGTCTTTCGGCTGCGTTTGCAGAAGAGAAAAAAGATGTGGAGAAGAAGGAAACAAAACTTGAGGAGATTGTCGTTACAGCTACAAAAAACCCTAAAGAATTAGAAGATGTGCCGGCAAGCATATCAGTGGTTACCAAGAAAGACATAGAAAAAAGAAATATACTGACAGTTGATCAGGCAATGGATGCCCTTCCCGGCGTCGTTTACAGACAGCATAGAAATATGATGACGACATGGCCGACTATTACATTAAGAGGCATTCCGGGCCAAAGGAGAACACTGGTTTTGCTGGACGGCGTCCCTCTTAATGAACCATTGAACGGAGGCGTTCGCTTTGCAGGGTACGCCCCTGAGGATTTAGAGAGGATTGAAGTAGTGAGAGGTTCTTTTTCAAGCCTTTATGGCGGTTATGCTATGGGCGGGGTTGTAAATCTTTTTACAAAAACCCCTGAAAAGAGAGAAATAACATTAAGGGCAGGTTATGGAACGGGGTTTGAAGACGGACATGCGCCTGATGTAAGCAGATTATACATATCTTATGGGGATAAATTCTTTGACAAACTAAGTCTTTTTTTAAGCTATAGCCGCAATACCGCAAAGGATTTTGCCACAGACTTCAATGTGCAGGCTACAAAGCCGCCTGACAACATTACAGGCTGGTCGCAGACAACAAGCCCGCTCGGAGCTTTGCGGTATTTAATTGGAGATCAAGGAAATAATGACTGGTGGGACGATAATATCACTATTAAGGCAGGTTATGACTTTTCGAAGACCTCAAAGATAAACCTCCTGTTTGTCAGAACCCGTCTTGAGTGGGACATTTGGGGTGACGGAGCTACGACTTACCTCAGAGACAGCGGGGGCAATCCTGTTTGGTCTTATGGAACGGTCAGAGAATCTTCGTTTATTATGACGCCTTCAATGGGAAGCGTAATAAACACCTATGGTTTAAGTTATGAAACTGACATTTCAGATATGAAGGCAAAACTTTCTCTCGGACTTGTAGATGCGGAAAAAAGACGGCATGCAACACATGGCGCTACAGCAACACGTTTTGGGGGTCCAGCCGTCGTCTCGCACTCGCCAAGTGAGGGATACAATGCAGAATTGCTCTTTACAAAACCGCTATTCAAGCAGCACCTTCTAACATTTGGGGCTTCATTCAAGCATGACTGGGCGGAAATAAAAAGATACAATCTCACAAACTGGAGAGACAAAAATTCAATAACCGACATGGTTTATCATTCATCGGGGAAGGCTAATACTTATGCCTTGTTCATTCAGGATGAGATAATGATCCTAAACAATCTTACCGCATATATCGGAGCCAGACATGACTGGTGGAAGACATTTGACGGCTATGATAATGATATAGGCAAGGCAGGCTATCCAAAGGAATACGGCTCAAAAACGAAAAATTCATTAAGTCCAAAGGCAGCAATTGTATATAAGCCTTATGAGAAAACCACTTTGAGAGCTTCTATCGGAAAGTCCTTTAGACCGCCGGTGATTGCAGAGCTTTATGGAACATTTTTGAGGGCAGACCTTGCTACCAATTGGGGAAACCCTGATTTGAAGCCCGAATCAGTCGTATCATGGGATTTGGGGGTAAGTCAGGAATTGTGGAAGGACGCCCGAGTGCGCGTTACATACTTTGAGAATTACATGAAAGACTTTATACAAAACACGCAGATTGATGCTACTAATTATAGATGGTTGAATGTAGAGAAATCTGAAGGAAGGGGCGTTGAGTTTGAGGCTGAACAAAGGTTTGGGAATTGGCTGAGATTATTTGCCAACTTTACTTACAATGACACAGAAGTAAAGGAAAATAAGGCATTCCCTAAGACAGTCGGCAAGCAATTAGTGGATGTGCCTAAAACAATGTTCAACGGAGGCGTGGATTTTGAAAAAGGCCCGTTTTCTGCTTCATTAATCGGCAGGCATAAAAGCAAAATCTATTTGAATACTGAAAATCTTGATACAGTAAGAGGTGTTTATAATTCCTACGACCCCCATTTTGTTGCTGACGCAAAGTTCTCTTACAAGATTACCAAATGGGCAACTGCATCCATTTCGGTAAATAACATCTTTGATAAAGAATATTTCGTAGGTCCTAAAGCTGCCGGAAGGTCGTGGTTTGCGGATATAACAATGAAGTTCTGAGTATTTTGAATAAGGGTGAGAAAAGAGTCGTCTAACCTCTTCACTCCTTTCCTCTTTTTGAGAGGAAAGGAGTCTCAAACGCTCTTTATCTCAAACGCCGCTGCCTGTGCAGTTATCGCTAATTATAGAGGTGCTATTATTGATGCGAAAGCTTATTTGTTGTGCAGCCGCTCTTATTGTTCTTATTCTTCCTGCCTGCCTGTGGGCTGAATACAGAACTATTACTGATACCGAAGGAAGGTCCGTTAAAATACCGGCAAAGATTGAAAGGGCGGTGGTTTTAAGCGCCACATGCATTGATACGATATATATACTTAATGCCATAGACAAAGTAGCGGGCATCAGCAAAAGCATATCAGACAACCAATTGCTTCCATCTCTGATACCGAAGCTAAAAGAGATTCCTGTTGTCGCCCAATCAACTTCTACGGTAAATCTCGAAGCAGTCCTCGCGTTAAAGCCGGACATTCTTATTACTATGGGGCCTGAGCATACAATAGTCGGCATGAATGAACAGACAGTCAAGAGAATAGAAAGCTATGGGATACCTGTTATACTCATGAATTTGAAGAGTCTGGACGAAAATTATTATTCTATAGAGCTTTTAGGCAAAATTTTCAACAACACCAAAAAAGCTCAGGAATTGATTCGTCATATGAAAGCCATTGTCAGGGAGGTTCAGGTAAAGGTGCAAAAAATCCCTCCTGAAAAAAGGGTAAAGGCTCTTTATGTTTCAGGAAATAATCCAAATTTTATCGCCGGCGGGTATTGGGGCGAACAGGACATAAGGGTTCTTGCGGGCGGGATTAATGTGGCATCAGAAATCCCGCAATTTATGACTACAGTCTCATCAGAACAGATAGCTTTATGGAATCCTGATGTAATAACCATCTCCGCCTCAGCCAGATACACCCCAAAAGAGCTTTATGACAACCCCCACCTCAAAAACATCAAAGCCGTAAAAAACAAAAGGGTCTTTAAGCATCCATATCATATAGCTGGGCTTTTCACACCCCGCTTTCCTCTTCTGCTTGCCTGGCACGCCTCAAAGTTTTATCCCGAGTTGGGAATAAACTGGGTGAAGATATCAGATGACTTCTACAGAAAATTCTACAGGATGCCATATAATGGTCCCAAAGAATAGAAAGGTTTTTGTTATAGCATTATGTATTTTATTTGTCTTAGCCCCACTCCTTTCGCTTTTTATCGGGGCATATTATCTTTCTCCCGACATTGTATTCAAAATAATCGCAGACAGGATTGTCTCGCCTGACTCAGTCTCAGCCGTAGAGCACACCATACTTTTTGATATAAGAATACCGAGGATTATACTCGCCCTTTTAGTCGGCTGCGCAGTTTCTGTATCAAGCGCTTGTTTTCAAGCAATCTTTAGAAACCCTCTGGTCAGTGAATACATATTGGGGCTGTCAAGCGGCGCCGCATTCGGCGCGAGTTTGTCAATCGCATTTCTTGGCGAGGCATTCCCTGTTCAGCCGATGGCTTTTGCATTCGGCATCTTAGCGGTTACCATGACCTATTTACTTTCAAGCGTCAAGGGCGAGTCCAGCGTGCTCTCTCTGGTTCTTTCAGGGCTAATCACAACAGCAATCTTTACAGCCGGCAACTATATCATCAGATATATCGTAGAGCCCGAGAAACTGCATGGAATTGTGGTATGGCTTATGGGGAGTTTTTCCGCAGCTTCATGGAAGGACATAGCATGGTCAGGTCCTTGGATTATAAGCGGGACGATTCTTTTGTTTCTTCTGAGGTGGCGGCTTAACGCCCTGTCAATGGGAGATGAAGAGGCAAAGGCGATTGGGATAGATGTAGGAAAGTTCAAGATATTGTTCATAGTTATAGCAACATTTACAACCGCAGCGGCAATCAGCGTTGTCGGCATAATTGCATGGATAGGGCTGATGGTGCCTCATATAGTAAGGATGCTTGCGGGAAGCGATAATCGCGTGGTTCTTCCTCTATCTGCCATACTGGGCGCTACATTGCTGCTTCTCGCTGACAATGCAGTCAGGACAACCGCCGGTTTTGAGCTGCCTGTGGGCGTTCTTACCACCTTACTGGGAGCGCCCTTCTTTGCATATCTGATAAGAAAGACCAAAGGAGGCGCATGGGAATGATAACCGTAGAAAAGCTTTATTTTTCTTATGACAAAAAGTCAGAAATCCTGAAAAATATAAATATCTCAATCAAAAAAGGAGAAGTTGTATCCCTTTTAGGTCCAAACGGAAGCGGCAAAACTACCCTTTTAAAATGCATAAACTCTCTCTTGATGCCTACCAAAGGCGCTGTCTATATTAACGAGAAGAATGTATCCTTGATGAAAAGGCATGAGGTGGCAAGGTATGTCTCCTATGTCCCGCAGGAACACCGCACATCCTTCCCCTATACCGTGATGGACGTTGTTCTGCTCGGAAGGGTGCCGTATATAGGGCTATTTTCCAACCCAAAAAGCTCTGACATTGAGAAGTGCTACGAAATTTTAAACTCTATCGGCATCTCATATCTGGCTGAAAGGGTTTATACACAAATAAGCGGCGGGGAGAGGAAGCTGTGCCTGATAGCAAGGGCGCTATGCTCGGAGGCTGAAGTCCTACTATTAGATGAGCCGACCTCAAATCTGGATATGAAACACCAGATCGATGTCTTACATATTATTAAAAAGCTTTCGCAAAGCAAAGGACTGACTGTGCTTATGACCCTTCACGACCCGAACCTTGCGATTTTGAGCGCCGACAGAGCATTTCTATTGAAAGAGGGAAGAATAATCTTTGAGGGGCAGGCAAAAGATGTTATTACAAGAGAAAAGATTGAAAACACTTATGGGTGTCAGGTGTTGAGCGTCACAG
>CAYPNB010000035.1:0-4325 GCA_964412225.1 uncultured bacterium
CGTGGTCCGGGGCCTCATCCGGCGCCTGCAGGAGGCCGAGGGGATCTCGGGGGACCTGCGCACGGCCTGCCGGTACGGCCGGTGGGCGGTCCGGGAGGAGTTCAAGCACTTGCCCTCCCGTCAGAGCCCGAGCGCGGTGGCCTCAGATGGCCTCCGAGCGGGGAGGGACGTACCTGGTCGGGCAGTGATGCAGGCGTTCTTGCGGGGCAACACCGGTGTCCCGCCGGCACGGGGGCCGCGTACCCGATGAGACGTGGGGGTGCTGCCGGTAATCAATGCACTGACGGTGCCTTTTGTCAAGTCGAGGCCTCGGACCACCTGAGCGCAGCGGAGCTGTCCTAGTCTGCATAATCGTGATTCCAGCCCCCTCCCTCTCGCCTAATCTGTGTCACTGTGTTACGCTACTGTGACAATGGACAGGAAACCTCACGGGCGGCTACCTACCGGGTACGTAGTCCTCCAGGCCGTCAGGGGCAAGAACAGGCAGGGACAGCCCAGGCGCGGTGTTTGGCTTACCCTCCCCATCGGGACGGTCCTCGACATTGGCTGGGCCCCGGGCGACGTGGTGGAAGTCCGGCGAAAGGGGCGCCACCTGGAGCTCCACCGGAGGAAGGGGGCCAAGGAGGCGGCGTGACCGAGAAGCGGAAGTGTCCGAAGTGCCGAGCGGCGAAGCTTTTGCCGATCATGTACGGCTATCCCATGGAGGAGGCGCTGGAGGGGGCGCGGCGGGGGGAGATCATGCTGGGCGGGTGCGTCGTCCACGGGAACGATCCCCAGTGGGGATGCGCGGCGTGCGGGACCAGGTTCCTAGAGGATGACGGGGGAGGACTGCTCCCCTCCGAAGGCCCCTGGGGGAAGAAAGTGCCTCCGCTATAAGGCCCGTCTTTGGCCCTCCGTGGGGGAAGGGACGTATCCCAAACCCTCGTGGGTTTGGCCTCGGAGGAGCGGGACAAGCTGAAGGCGAACCTCGCCGGGATGGTCAACGCGGCGTGGAACAAGTTCCCAGGGGCCAGCGCGGGCGACCTCATGGACCTATGGCGGCAAGTGGTAGAGGAGGCCAACAAGCGGAGGAAAGCCCGCGCCCGGAGGCGGTCTCGTGGCCGGAGTACGGGCGAGGTAGAGCAAGCGTCGGCTAGGGACGCTGCCCCGCCTTGAGGGCGTTCCACATTCGGTTGAACTCCGCGGGGAATGGTCACGCTCTTGGCTGGATGGGGCGGCCATCTCCCGCTAATGAGCCCAGTCCCGTCGCACCTTGTCAACCGCCTCCCTATACTTTATAATGGTGCAATTACAGGTGGTAACCGTGAGTAAGCACATCAAAACAAAGTTCCTCTTTCTGGGCATCTGCTGTGGGATTAGCTTGCTGTTTGGTTGTGTGGGGAACCGCCCCCCCGTGGCAGATTTCTCTGCCTATCCCACAGAGGGGCCCGCTCCGCTCCTGGTGCTCTTTAGGGCATTAGCTTACGATCCTGACGGTGACATAGTCCGGTACGCTTGGGAGTTCGGGGATGGCAACGCTCAGGAAAGCGAGTCCGTAGTATCTCATACCTACAGACAACCGGGGGTGTACCAAGCTCGGTTGACCGTCACCGATGATAAGGGTGCCAAAGGGATAAAAACAAAGGCCATCACAGTCACGCCATCAGCCTTGCAAATCCTGGGATGGGAACTGAAAAAAGACATGTTTTTCGCCTTCGTGGAGGGACAGGCTCGGAATGTGTCAGGCCGAACCCTAGCATATGCCGAAGTGCGCGCCTACTTTTACAATGCAGCCCGCGAGCGTATTGGGGAATTCTTCGCCAACGTCACCACCCTTCGCCCCGGCGAGATGTGGAGATTCAAGGTTCTGTACTTGGGAAACAAAGATGACGTAGCCTTGGCCGAGGTTGAAGTGGGTCACTGCATGTTTGATTAGGGGGACCCAGGTTAGAGAACCCACCCTATAAACACCCCAAAGAGCGGGAGTGGAATAATCAGTACGAAGGCTAGCCCAGCCTCTACGCCGATGCGAACATTGCGCGTGAGACGCCACTCATAGCCACCTCCAAGGCCAACAAACGGAATCTGTAACGGCATCGCAACCTGCCCCTACGATGACCTCAGCGAAAGGTCGGCTTACCGCCTCGGGAGAGAAGTACCACCGCAAACCAAGCCCGGCGCCGATTATTTCCCCTGTCGTTCCACCAGCAAGCCACAGTCCAAACCCGGCCCACTCAACTTCCAATCCAACACCAATCAAACCTGCACCGGCCCCGGACTTAAGGTCTATCACCCACCTGTCTTCTGCATGGGTTAGATAGACAAAGTTGGCCACTAGCGCACATGCCAGAATGACTCTGCTCATTCCACACCTCCTAAAATGACCTCCAGAACCATTATAGCTGAGGCAATTCCCAGGGCTAATCACACCTCTGTGAGAGGTCAGGACCGGCCCAAGATTGCCCCCTCAATCGCTGCCGCAGCCCGTCACCCTCCCCCATGCTGTGTCAAACAGAATCCGATAGACCTCACGGCCCTCCGGATTGTAGATGATCAGGATATCTTTCCAGTCGTTTGAGAGGCTTGTGGCTGTCCAGTTCGCCGATCCGGTCAAAATTGTGTCGGGGAACACCACGACCTTGTTGTGAATGCGTGTGTGCCGGCGTGCCTCGACCCCCTTGTACCTTAGCCAGGTGCAATCGTCTTTTGCCCGTACAAGGGCGCGCACCGTCACGCCGCGGTTGCCCGCATCTACAAAGGCTTGCGCAATGGTGTCCAGTTTGATCCAGGCTACCATGACGTCGAGGGTCCTTTTTGCGGGAACGGCGTTGGTCAGTCCGATGATCAGAGCTTCGAAGTCTGTCTTTGCCGAACTTCGGTTGACATAGACCTCTGGGCTTGGCGGACACGGCGGGCAAGAGACATTGCTCCCGGTACACGAGACCCCGAGGAGGATCGCCCGAAAAAGGAACGCCGGTCTTCCAACGCACGGCTACCACCTCCGGCCACACGCTACTGAGCCTCCGCGTGTCTAACCTCCGAACACAAGGCGGGGTAACCGCCACCTCCACGGGTTGCGCTCCTTGGGCGCGGGGAGCGCGGGGAGGCCTTCTTTCACGAGCTGACATAGGCGCTCGTTTTTCCCGGCGCAAGTGATCCACGAGCTCCCGGACGGGGGCGACCTCCCCTCTCACCTGGCCCTCCACCTAGACCCGGCTGCCGACCTCCTGGCCGTTGCCGTTTAGCCCTTTTCCACCGCCGTTCCCTTTGATCCTGGCCGCAAGCTGGCCCCCGGCTTGGCCAAGGGTGATGCTCGGAGCGGCGGCCAGCACGTCCAGGTCAGGCAGCATCTCAAGGATCGCTGCGCTGTACCCCTTGCGCCCCGGGGCCCCTTTCTCACCTGTCCGTTATGGAGGCCCGGGACTGCGGCAAGGGCGTCCACCCGCTCGCGCACCTGACGGCGGCTCTTCCCCAAAATCCTTTGCAGATCTTCTGTCGTGCAGATGGCCAGGTCAACGTACTCGAGGGCCAGGTGAAGATGTAGGACTTGCGGGTGGTGAGCGGCGGACGTTGGCCCCCAAGGGCAGGGGGGCTCGTGGCCCCGCCGTCCCCCTCCATTCCGAGACGAGCTGAAGCGCTGCTGGCACTGGCCAGCTGGGAGGCGATTGCCAGCGCCACCACTGTATGGGGGGCGTCGAAGGCTGGCCCCCCTTGGCAGCGGACCGGGAACGTGCTATCTGCGCAACGTAAGCGTAGGTTACGCTCAGTGTCCGGGTTCGGTGGTCCGGGCGGTGGGCGGAACGCGAAAAGGTTGACTGAAAAAGGAAAAGCCCGCGTTGCAACGCGGGCCCAGGCAGTCCCCCTCAGCGTCCCGAGGGGGCTTTGTTTGCCAAGTAGAACGCCTGGACGAACCGAGGCGGCTGTCAAGTCCCCCTGTCCAACCGGTTGGGCCCTAAGAGGGCCGCAGCCCCCGTACGCCCAGGTCTCGGGAGCCGCGGCGTGCCACAGAAGCGTCCTCATCCTATGCCCGCCGCCTTCGCTCCGACAACCCGTACTCGTGTTCTCTCGGACATGCCCCATAGCGCGAACGTTGTGTTTGATGTCTTCCGGTCCCTGGCCCGTGGCCGCTCAACCCTCGACCTCTCGATCCGCGACCTTGCGGAGATGTGCCGCCTCTCCGAGCGCCAGACGCGTCGGGCCCTGGCACGGCTCGAAGCTGAGCGTCTCCTTACCTGGCAACGGGGAGGCTGCGGACAGGGTACCCGGTAACGAGGAGGTCCTCGCCCACCCGCTCGACCGCGAGGTCCCGGACCCGGAACGCCGCCGCCGGGTCCTCCACCCCGTCG
>CAYPNB010000036.1:0-3604 GCA_964412225.1 uncultured bacterium
ATCTGGTCCGGTACCGGCATCGCCGCGAGTGTCTCCCCCGAGGTGGCAGGCGGAGGGTTCTCTACCCTCTGGACCGGAGGGAGCCGACCCATAGTCCGCTGCGCCTCGACGAACACGGGATCCTGCCAGGGATCATAGGGACGGAATTCGCTGAGTCTCCCCGGTTGACCCGTAAAGAAGGAGTAGAGCAGTGCACCGGGAACTTGACCAGCGATGGCAGCTCCCTGGATCGCTGCCGAAGCACCTTGGTGGACGCGGCCTGCTAGCGATATTGCACCAGCATTCATCTGTTCCGCGAGCCACTTGAGCCAGTTCCCGATACCTCTCGCTGTTACCGGAGCTGTGATCTCTGCCATCAGCTACCACCTCCACCCTCAGACCAGACCCGGAATCTCACCCGCTCCCGGCAGCGGCTCGACCCCTGCTACCCCCGGCGGAGCCTCCTCTCCCTGCCCGCCGGATACCGAGGCCTGTGAGTGCTGCAGCAGGTTCATCAGCGTCGCCAACTGCGGCGGCAGAGCCTGCGGCGGCATCCCCGGAGGGGCAGCCTGCGGAGGTGGCGCACCACCAGGTCGTTCCGGAGCAGAAGTGCGCTTCTGCTCCTCCTGTTGCTCCTTCCGCTGCTTCGCCTGGCGCCACAACTCGTAGAGGACGGGGTCTGTCCTGGCCAGAGCCCATGGCACCAGAACCTCGCGTGTCACCTCGGGATCGAGGTAGGCCAGATCCGCGAGGACTCGTTCATTCTCGCGTTGCGGGTTCTCGATACCGAGGAACTCGTCCCGCGCCGTTTCGAGGGAGATCAACTTCTTGTCTGTCAGGAGAGCAGCGAGCTGCGCCATCTGGACGCGGTCACGCGGTGCAACCTTGCGGAAGCGGACCACAGTGCGCGTCCCCACCGCAGCGATGAGGTCAGGTGTGATCGCCTGACCGGAGACCAGCCTCCCCGTCAAGGGATCGCGCACCAGGTACCCTACCGGACCATCGTGGAGGTCCCGGATCAACTCCAGAGCGCGCTGGTTCACCTGCTCGATCACCTGCTCGAGCACCCTGGTGAGGGGGTGTAACGTATCCATCGCTGCATCGGTCTGCAGCGTCAACGCGAACCCTGACCCTTGGCCAACACCCCAGAGGACTCCGGGAAGGCCACCCTTCTCGACGTCATCGAGGAGCGCTTGCATCACTGGAGCCGCATTGGCCGGGTTGGGCGTGACCTGCAGAACCTCGACGCGCTCTCTATCGAAGTAGAGGAAGTTGGTGGCACCAGCCGAGAGCCGGATGGGTTGTGGGTTGTCTGGTCTGGCCGGATCGTAATAGTAGACCGTCGGAGGGTTGGCGACACGAGCCACCTCTGTCGCCAGCTGAGAGACGAGACGGTTCAGCTGGCGATAGGCTCGTTTGATGCCATGAAAGATGCTGACGCCGACCTCCTGCGTCCAGTGCGTCTGGTCATGCGTCGTCGCCCTCACCGGGGCACCGAGGCCCGTCGCAACGATCCAGGGGACGAAGCCGTATCCATGCTCCGTCGGAGGTTTGACCTCGACGCCATCCACCTCGAGGTAGTGCCACCAGTCGTCGTAGTAGGCCACCACCTCGACGACCTCGTCCTCGTCCCTTCCTGAGAGGCGCTTCTCCGCCTCGGGCCACTCATCGAGGATCTCTCCCACCGTCGCCCAGTAGCGGTGCACGACGTAGCGGAGACCGCTGGATCCGAGCTGAGGGTAGACCTGGCGAGGGTCGCAGACATGGAGGTCCACCGGTATCTCACCTGGCGGAGCATCCGCGTTGTAGGAGATGCGGATCGTCACCCACCCACGGAGACAGAGGAAGTGCGCGATATCGCGCAGCAGAGGACCGTGCAGAGCCTGCATCCAGCGTCGGTCCCAAACTTCCCAGGCATAGCGGAGGAAGTCCTCGATAGCCTGTGCCGCCTCTTTGAGGCGGTTCTCCGGCGGAACCGCGTCGATAGACGGCGGTTGCTTGGAGAGAATCGAGGAGGCCTTCTCCACCATGACCCAAGGGATATTGCGGATGACGACCTCTCCCTCACCCTCTGGAATCTCGGCCATCCGGTAGAGCGAGAGGTCTTCATCCATCCTCCGGTCACGCAGAGACCAGAACTCGGTGGCACGTTGCACGAGGTTCGCTATCTGCTCACGCGAAGGTCGTCGCCGCTTCGGTTGCTTCGGAGCCGCGGTGACACCGGGCTCCAAGAGGTCCTGAACCTCAGCCACACCCTCGGCGATGCGCCAGAGTCCTTGCGCGTTCTCTTCCTGCGGAGGGAAAACCATATGCCCTCCTTCCTTCACCAGGCGTCATACGCCATGCGCCGGATCACAGGTTCTGGGCGCTCCAGACGCCGGAACGGTGGCAGATTGACGAAAAAGTACTCGACGGCGCTCCTGAGATGGGAGGTTCCATCGTGGATCGGCCTCCCTCTCTCGTCCTTCCGGGCACGGCTCATCGCCTCGTCGACGATGGAGGCATCGACGGCTCCGCCGGGGTTCACATTGACGACGACGCGCCGGATCCCGATTTCGGTCATCTGCTTGCGGGTCAGATAATCACGGGCCTTCTGGTTGGTGAAGACATAGATACCATGCTGCTTCAGGATATCGAGAACCGAGAGGCCCGTTCCCGCATGACGGTTCCCCCCTGCCGGATCCCCGAAATGGATAGGACGAGACCACTTTCGGTGTGCCAGAATCTTCGCCTTCTCGTCTTCCGTGTAGAGATGTTCTTGCGCTGGCTCCAGCTCCCCCGTCACGAAGGGGATGAACCAGTCCACGGGAGTATCGCGTCTCTGCAATGCATCCAGGCAGACGATCTCGTCGCGCTCCTGGTCGACCTGCCACCAGATGATGCAGGTCGTGTCGAGGCCGAAGTCCCAGCTGCAATAGAGTAAGGCATTCGGGTCGTAGTCGCGCTTCTCGCGCCTGACACCTTGCCAACCTGGGTAGACGAGATCCCCCTGGTCCACGTAGGGATCCATCTCCAGCTCCTGCAAGACTTCTTCGCGTGTCTTGCGCTCCAGCTGCCGCTGGTACCACTCGTCGTCCTTCTTGGGATGGAGACGCCAGTGGAGCTGGATACGGGGGATCTGTTGCGACTCCCAGAGACGCCAGAAGAGATTGTCCGCTCCGTTGACAGTGGAGACGGCGATACGGCAGCGCGTCGCCTCGGATGCGGAGCGCCAGGCACGCTCCTGTGTGTTCTTCTCCCAGTGCGCCAACTCATCGATGAAAATGACGGAGAAGCGCCCCTGTCTACCGAAGTTCCCTTGCGAGGATTCCCCTTTGATCGCGGACCCGTTCTCGGGATTGAGCAGCTTCATGTGAAAGCGGTGCCTCCGCGGAGAGAATCCTTGCGGCTTGAGCCATGATGGCAACCGCTCCAACATGTAGTCGATTCTCCCGAAATGGGAGTCGATGAGGCGGTTATCCACCAGATCCTCGGTACGGGATCCGATGAGAGCCTGGAAACCGCTGTTGAAGAGCCAGTGCCACAAGAGCCAGGCCATCGCGACCCAGCTCGCGCCCATATCGCGGCTCTTGAGGACGATCCCGTCTTCCTGGTTGCGGTACCGCTCCTCGTACCAGCGGATCAG
>CAYPNB010000037.1:0-3541 GCA_964412225.1 uncultured bacterium
GCACGGCCCGCAGTCTCCTCTGCCGCGCCGGCCCAGCAGCCCCCGCCACCGGAAATCACCCGCGCTCCTCGCGTACCCCATACCGGGCTTGAGGAGGTTCCTCCGGAAATTGTCGCTCTGTTTGAGAATGGGATGACGGTGGAGGAATTCATCCTCCTCAACAATGGATGGATCCCCAACGCGCTGAAATCTTTTGTGGATCGCGAGGTCGCCGTCATCGTGGAACTGGAAGCGCCGCCGTTGGCAGCCAAACTGGCCGAGAGGGGCATCGGTGCGATGTCGGCAACGGCTCAGAAAGGGTATGTAGAAACCCTCCGGCAGGCCCAGGATAGACTGGAGCCCCAACTGAAGGCCTATGGTGCCCGCGTCATCTCCCGCTACCAGAAGGTCTACAACGGCTTCCTGGCGCGCGTACCTCTCGGCCAACTGGCCCAGATTCGGAGCCTCCCCGGAGTCAAGGCCGTTCATCGGGCTCCCGAACATCGCCCGGACCTCTCCGTCAGCGTTCCTTTGATTGGCGCCCCCCAGGTGTGGGCAGACCTGGGCTATGACGGTGACGGGGTCACCATCGCCATCATTGACTCCGGCATTGACTACTACCACGCCGCGCTGGGCGGAAGCGGAGACCCGAATGACTACGCCAATGACAACCATGAAATCATAGAGCCTGGGACCTTCCCCACGGCCAAAGTCATCGGGGGGTACGACTTTGCCGGCCCCGACTATGATGCCAGTTCCGGTGATCCGCGCATCAACACCCCGGTTCCCGACCCGGACCCCATAGACGGTGACAGCCACGGCACCCACGTGGCCTCCACCGCGGCCGGTATCGGTGTGACGGGCGTCTTCAGCCCTGGCGTGGCCCCCAAGGCCCTGCTCTATGCCCTGAAGGTCTTCGGCGAGCCGGCTGGATCCACCAACCTGGTCCTCGACGCCATTGAGTGGGCGATGGACCCGAACGGGGACGGCGATGTCTCCGACCGCGTGGACGTCATCAACATGTCGCTGGGCGCGACCTACGGCCCCAACGACCCCACGGACCCGGAAATTATCGCCGTCAACAACGCCTCGGCGCTGGGGGTGATTGTGGTGGCCAGCGCCGGGAACGCCGGGAACGTTTCTTATATCCACGGCACGCCCGCTGCAGCGGATTCGGCCATCGCCGTTGCTGCCAGCACCACCGGCTACGCCACCGGCCCGACCCTCTCCATCTCCGGCACCACCTACATCACCCAGACCAACATCATCTACCAGCCTCCAGCATTTGGCAACAACACCGGCCACTTCACCGAGCGGGTCACGGCAACCCTCTTTTATGTGGGGACGATTGTCACCGACACCCTCTGTACGCAAGATATCGGGGGGTTGAGCGGAACCCCGCTTACAGGTACTGTCGCGCTGATCCAGCGGGGGGTTTGCTCCTTCTCCGAGAAAGTCAACAACGCCGCTAGGCTGGGCGCCATCGGGGCGATTATCTTCAACCACGCTGCCGGTGGCAATGAGCGGGTGACGATGGGCGGCGACCCGGTAGCCATCCCCGCTGGCTTCATCGCCCGCCAGGACGGCCTCAACCTGATCCCCGCCCACGGGCAGACGGTCATCGTCTCGGCGGAGAGCGAGGTCAAGACCCTGCCGGACCCATACACTCCGGCGGACACCATCGCGACTTTTAGTTCCCGCGGGCCGCGCGGCTTTGACTCCTTCCTGAAGCCGGATGTGACTGCTCCGGGCGTGAGCATCCTTGCCGCCGATATGGGCACCGGAACCGGCGGAGTCAGTTACAGCGGCACCTCCATGGCCGCGCCCCACGTGGCGGGCCTCGCCGCGCTGATCCGCCAGGCCCATCCCGACTGGACACCGGAACAGGTGAAGGCGGCGATGATGAACACCGCGAGGGACCTGGTGACCGCTGCTTCCCGACCAACCCCGCGCCAGGGCGCCGGGCGGATCCAGGCTCTCCCGGCCGTCGTCGCAAACACCCTTGCCATCGGCGACCCGGACCTGGTCAGCCTGAACTGGGGCGTCCTCCCCATTGAGGCCAACACCTACACCGCCTTCAAGAACGTCAACCTCCAGAATCTCAGCATGGCGACCAAAGTCTACAGTGCCACCTGGGTTTTCGGGTCCGGTTCCCGCACAGCGGGGGTGAGCCTGAGCCTTCCGGTGACAGTAGGGGTGCCTGCGATGGGCACGGCCGCGGTGCCGGTGACGCTGAACATCAACGCCACCCAGTTGCCCTTTCTGATGCGGACACTGGAAGAATACTACGGCTACATTGTCTTCACCAATACAGCGATGCTCACCGAGACGCTGCGGGTGCCCTTCTACCTCTCGCCGCGCCCCTACACCCGGCTCACGGAACTGGCCTCCAGCACCACCTTTGACTACGCGACCGACTTCGCCTGGTTTAACCTCTACCACAGCGGCCCCATCTCCTCCAGCCTGTGGGTTTACCCGGTCTTCGCCGTGGACGGCAACGAGACGGGCGTGGCGGATGCCGGCGACGTGCGGCTGGTCGGGGCGGATTATGGCTGGCCTGATCCTGACTACGGGGACATGTTCGTCGTCGCCATCAACACCTGGGGGTCCTGGCACACGCCACAGCCCTACTTTGCCGAGTTCGACCTCTACCTGGATGTGAACGAGGACGGCGTGGCCGACCTGGCGAACTTTAACTGGAACTATGGCCGGGCCACGGGAGGAAGCAACAACGACATGTGGGTGGTGGTCCAGGTGGACCTGAGCACCGGCGCTCTCTCCCTGGCCAGCCCTTACACCATCTACACCGACTACAACGCCGGATTTATGGAGTGGTACCTGCCGGCCACCTGGAACGGCCTGACCAACATCGGCGGTGCGAACACTAACTTTGACTTCCAACTGATCGGCTTTGACTACTACGGCAACGCCGATGTGACCGAGTCCGGCCGCTTTGACATCGCCCGCCCGCCGTTCCGGTGGGGGTGGGGTATCGGATACCCCCAGCATCCAGGCCCGTCGGGTCGGGAGACCCTCTATGCGGTCGGTGTGGACAGCGCGGACGGTTACCTCTATAGCCGGCCCAAGGGTGTGATGATTGTGGACTACAGAGGCCGGCCGGGGAGGGGGCAGGCCTACTACTGGCCGCTGAGAGTCACCGGCTTCTCGTTCGGTCTGGAACTTGCCCCGGCAGCAGCCGCGCAGTCCGGCTATCCAGGTGCGGACGTCATCTACACCCTCACCGTCACCAACACGGGCAATTACACCGATACCTTCGGGGTGGCGGTGAGCGGCAACGCCTGGACAACGGTTGCTCCGGCGACGGTGGGGCCGGTGGCGGCAGGCGGCAGCGCCACCTTCCCGGTGACGGTGACCATCCCAACCGGCCTGGCGGGAGCGAACACCGATACGGCTACTGTGACCGTCAGATCCCAGGGCGATAGCACTAAATCGGCCCAGGCGGTGCTGACGACCACGCGGGTCCTGTTCCGCATTTACATGCCGATAGTGATGCGGAACTACCGGCCGTAGGCCCCGCTGTAAGGGGGCGGTCGCCGTGGAG
>CAYPNB010000038.1:0-3510 GCA_964412225.1 uncultured bacterium
GCACAACTTTTCAGCGATGTCAAGATGCAAGAGGGGGCATTTTTGTCGTTTTTGGGGGCAGTTTTTTGGTTTCGCTCTATATTACGAACTTTGTTGGTGGCGATTTTGGTTCGTAGTAGCCCACTTTAGTGGGCGTCAAAGCCCTTGCTTTTACAGGCATTTTTAACGCCGTCTGAAGACGGCTACTACGAACCGAATGCCTACCAACAACTTTCTTAGTAAAGAGCGTTTTGCAATTGTGCATCAAACAGGTGAACTTCCTGCTGAGCAGGAAGATTGGCAACAGTTGTCCAACGAAGTTTCCCTGGATACTGTCCCACCTGAAGGATTTGGTGTAAAATGCTCGCCGCTTGTTCTCTCGTCATCATGATGAGCTGTGCCCAAAGTTGCCCAGAATAGAAGGACAAACTAAAGAGCCACATTACCGAAAGGCTTAGGCATCTGAGTTTGATAGCATTCATTATCAACACCTCCATTGACTAATAAAGGGTCATATCTAAGGCATCTTGCTGACCCTTACGCCCAGAAATACCCATCACATCACTCCAATCCCATAAACCAAGTGCTCGTTGCATATAGCTAACCCAATACCAAGCTGCTGCTTGTGCTGCCTTTAAGACTGTTCCTGGTGGTATAATGTTGCCTTTTTGGTCCTTTGCTTTCCCTGTGAGTACTCCCCAAAAGACTAAATCAGCTTGTCTGCAAGGTGGATTGTCTTTGCCCTTCAGGAGAATGTGATAACCCACGACCGCTTTAGCTCCTTTGCTTGCTAACTCTACGACTAATCCTATGCCATTAGGGAAGTCATCACTGAACTAAGTTAGCACGCTTAGCCAACAATCTCTTAGCTTCCAACCACTCAGCACGCAAAACAGGAACCTTTCGCTCATTGTCCCACCATAAACGAATACCTGCGACCTGACAGATGTGTCGGAGAGGAATATACCACTGCCCTTTGTAATTTAACTTCTCTGACGGTTTAATGATAATTGACTGACGAGAGCCTACCAGCTTATTCCCGTCCCATTTCGCTCCGAAGTTATCGGCATACTTTTCTTGAATGTAGACGCGCCCCTTTACCAACTGCATCGGCGCCCACCAAAGATAACCTGACTTCCCATTCAAACATAACTCAAAGATTTCGTAGGTTTGTGTTTGTTGCCAATTAAGGCGTTGCCTCTCTGGAACCTCCCGAAGAAGGGCTGTAAAATCCGTCATGACGACACCTGTATGAGCGTTCACGCTAATGATTCCAACACGCTCTTTACCTTCCCATGCCCAAACATACACGAACATCCAAATAAGATGTTGCTCCAACAAACCATCTTCTACGATAAAAAGCCCAGTGTCTGCGTAATACGGCAACCCTGTTCCACGATAGATTTTGCCACCATGATAGTCTTCCACCCACTCAACAAATTGCCCACCAAAGCTTTGGATGTAATTGAGTGCAATCGTTTTAGCTTGCTTTTTGCTGATGCTTGGTTTCGTAGAAACAAGGGTTGGACGATTGATAATGGTAGCTTCCTCTAACCATCCAGTGCGGGAATTGATGAAAAGAAGGGCTGACTTCAGCAAGTGTGTCCCTGTCGCTGGGTCTATCTTATAAATCAAAAAGTTAGTCCCCCATTCGCCCCATCCTATCTTGTCTCCGTCTTCTGGAGTATAAACAAACCGAACGACGAACTCACCATCACCAAGCACTTCACGGACAATCTCTAACGCTCGTTCCTTTTGCTGCTCTATGGACAAAATAGGATAACCTTCCAGACCCAATTGGGTGTTGGTCACCAAAGGATTTTCAGGGCGGGCATCCTCTAGTGTGGTAAAACCTGTCCATGCATTGACCAACACACTTGCAAACTCGCCAGTGGGACCATACTTAACCCCAAAAGAATAAGCATCCTCAAAGGGGGAGTTGACAGGAAACCAAGATACTGACATCCATTCCATCGTGATATAATCCTTGTCCTCTTCCGCTAAAAAGGCTTGTAACTCCCGATCATCCCACATCACTTCCCTTTGAGCAGGTAACTCTTGGGACGTTAATCCGTAAACTCGGTCAGTCGGGAATTGCCCAGCCTGAACAATCCGCAAGGCAATTTGCCCTGCCTCTTCTCTTGTCATCATCGTCGGCATTTGTGCCATCAATTGTCCCACCGTCATCAGCAGCATAGCAATCGTCCATTTCCACATTACCGATCATCTCCTTTGTCATCGTATGTCATCGTAGGGTTACGGCAAGTGGGTTACGAACTGCTCCACTTACGCCATACCAATTCCACTATGCTTCCCGCCCCTTGACCTTAGGAAGTTTTTTGAAGGCTTCTTCCAAGGCATCCGAGACGGTCTTTGCTTCTTGACCTCTTCTAAACCACCCTTTCCATCCTGCGAGGGTGCGGAAAAACGCTATATCCGCATTTTTGCCCGGAGGAAGGTCAATCCCAACGAGTGAGACATGGAATCCGATGACTGCCCATGCACCTCTCTGTGCTATGGTTCGGATAAGTCCATTGCCTGCGGCGTCGGTGCAAGTTTCGCAGGCGTCAAGGTAAAAAACCCGAACTCTGCTTAGATTCTGAAGGGCATAGACATCAACATCCCCGCCGATGCCGAAGGTTTCTTTGGGGTTTGGGTCGCTATCGGGAATCCCAATCAGTCTCCCATGACCTCCATGCCCAGCGTAGTAAACGATACCTGTCAGATAAGGATTTGCTTGCGTCACCCTGTTAATTCTTTCCGTAAACCCTTGAGCGCCGATTTCTTTCGTGTAGAGTAGTTTTTCTGACTTAATTTGTCCCTTGAACAAAAATTCGTGGCTGTATCCTAACTCTTGCTTGAGTTTGCGGGTTTTGGGATCACGCACGACGATATGTTGAACGATTTTGGCGATTTGCTCAGGCATCCCAGTTGTATCTAACTCTCGTAGAAGGGGTGGTAAGCCGCTGATGAAATTACCCCGGCTAAATTTGAAGCCAAAGCCCATGAACCAGCCTCGCCATCGGGGAGCTTGGTTAGTTAAAGTTAGCTTCTTGCGATGCGCTTTATCATAATCAGGGAAGCTATCTCTTGCCCAAAAAACGAAACGGTAGGGCTGGTCAGAAGCATACTTCACGTCCACGGACACGCGAAGACGGTTCCAATCTGCATCCCCAGGGATAGCGCTTTCAGGGATAGCATGTGTTGGACCATTTGTGGGACCAGCGATGCGAGTCAATGACGGGTCATAAACTTCCACCCATGCTTCCGAAGCGTCACGGTTGCTTCTCAAGATATACCTTACATCATATAACTTAGGTGCCAAGGGTTCAATATCATGCTCCCCTGTTCTCAACCACCTACTCCTCAAGTAGTCTTCATCGTATAAAGGAGCTGCTCCTATCACTTCTATGTCAAAAATGTAAAGACCTGGCGGAGCTAAGCCGTCTGGTGGTGGCGGAGGCGGCATCACATTCACACTCCCATCCCATTTGAAAGAATAACTGTCAGGACAAAGCTTCTCCTCCCATG
>CAYPNB010000039.1:0-3509 GCA_964412225.1 uncultured bacterium
TCCGCGCGCCCTTCTCCGGGGACCCTTCGCCGCACGCCCGGCAGATGGTCAAAATATTCGTCTGACGAGTGCAATTTGGAGGAACAGGCCAGGGAATAAGCACAGGCCAGAATGGGAGACACGAGCCGCGGGAGCCGATCACAGCGATACCGGGCATCCGTTCCCCAAACGATCCAGAATCGAAATCCTCAGACGTCCGGACAATGGTTGTGGCCTGAACTATGCCGACCTCATCACCGCGCTGAAGCGAGAGGCGTACGAACGGTGAGGATAATTTGAGGGAGAGAATACAGATACGGTGCGGCGGCAAAGCCACCGCACCGTATCTGATTTTCCGGAAACGCATTGACGCGGTCCTGATGGCTGTCCGGGCTGGCCCGATGCCGGAACCTGCTACAGGTCCTCTGCCCGGCAGAAGGGCCCGTTGGCCTCCTAGCAAGCAGCGGTTCTCTGCGTCAGGGAGGGTTGATGTGGGAGAGTTTATGCAGGCTCACCACGGAGCAGAAGAGCAACAACTCTAGCGGGAGGAGCCGGAGATAGAGAGTGTTGTCTTGCGAGACTCACCTCCCCCAAGTCCAATACTTGGCCCGCCTGAAGATGGAAAACTTTGACACGGCCTGATTCTTGGACAGCAATAGCCTCTTCGGGGCTCGGTCCAATCACAATCACATATGTGCCTGGTAATAAATTCACAAGACGGAAAAATCCTTCTGGGCTCACTGGGGCGTTAGGATGCACAGAGGGCTCTAAGATATAGAAGCCTTCTTCATCTGATGGACCGAAAAAAGGGCAAGCATAAGCATATAATTCTCTCCCCCGCCATTCCCCGGGCAACAATCCGACATGCAATCTACCTTGTATAGCACCCCTTCCCTCCTCCAAAATTAACGGAGGGCTTTCAAAAACTACGGTCGGCAAGGGACTTTCACCCATACGAGAGGTACAGGAAGCAAAACTGCCCGCGAGAACTAATAAAACCATGATTTTACATAGCCGAGCCAGTTTCACGCCCCCTAAAAATAAATAGTTAAGGGAGAGGCAGGTATCCTGCCTCTCCCATCGCTGCATTTGTGTTAAGGAATCGGGGTGCCGTTATAGTCCTCCCCAAACATTGTAACAGTCCCCAGGCTCACATTGCGAGCCAAGCGAACTACTACAACAATTGGCTGATCGCTCTCAATCTCCACAGCGCCTCCGGATGGATGGAAACCAAAATCATTGTAAGTAGGATGCAGAGCACCAGCCGTGTAAGGATCGCTGTTTCGCTTGATGAAAACTCCCAAGGGGTTAGAGGCATTAGCCACTACATGCGTCCCAGCCAGGCTGCCGTTTCCATCATAGTATTTGGCCACTATATTTGTAGCACTTGCATTGCCCACATTCATTATCGCTATATAGGCTCGGAAATCCCGAGAGGGATCGGCAGCCCACCGGATATAAGGAAGGGCAACCTTATTATAGCCTGCGGGTTGTCCAACAAAGGCAGTAGCTAATCCGTTATTAGCACTAATCTTACCAATGGCGATAACGGGCGCCCCTACGCTCTCAATAACCGCTGAACCCGATGTATTCTCTGGTACACCATATACACAGGGTTGGACACTAATTTTACCCCCAGGAGGGATATCAGTACCAGGCATTGTCCCTACTTGCGCGCCAGCAGTGTTATAAAATTGAATGGTAACTGTTGCCGTTGTGCTCCCGGCATTCTGAATAGCATAATAAGACATTTGCTGCTCCGGCCTATACTTACACAGCATGCTGGGCATATAGATTTTATTGGCGCCTTGTGCCACTCCTTCAAAAGCATAAGCAAACCGTCCTGAGTCAGCAGTCTCTACAGAAGAAGCTACCACCCTGCCCTGCGTCGTGGGATCGCCTTTTTTGGTAGCTTCAATAACCAGGGAGCCATTAAATCCTGGTGTAAGTCCGGATATATCGCTCGGCGTAAAGATATAGGAAGCCTGAGCTGGAATATCAACGGTCTTTGTTACCGTCGGCGTAGAAGCACCTACCGCGTAAAATTTCAGGCGAGCCGCGATCTCAAAACTCTCCACATTTTGAACACCGATGCGGGAAGTAGTGTTAAACTTTTGGTATAACACAGTAGGCACATAGAAGGGAGTAGCTGCGTCTTGTGGGTTGAACCCGCTATAGATCGGCCGACCATAGTTCCCCGCTTCAGCACCTGCAGCAAACTGTACATAAGTTGCGACAATTGGTACATCAGCACTGAGAACGGCAGAACCGGCGAATCCATCAGGGACTGTTGATACCGTGCCGATAAGTAAGGAACCGGCCTTATTAGGAGCAAGTGTAATTGTAGGACCAGTATAGAGGGTAGCTCCTGCGTAATAGTTAACTTGGAGAGTACCTCCTGAGCTGCTGGGAGTGTAGTAAGTGATTGAAGAGGTCCAAGTCTGTGATGTAGCCGACTGAGCGCTCGCTGCAGGTACAACTATCGCAAGCACCAGCAGGACCATACCTAATGTGCGAATGAAGTTCCTAACCATTCTTACCTCCTTATGAGTTTTTGAAAAAATTTGTCCTTGATATTAATATACTACAAACAAACGGAATCTCAATACCACTTTAGTACTACAACGATGATTTGCGTACCCTTCTGGTCACTGATAGTGTTATCCTCCAAGAGGAGAATAGAATCCCTTCTCTTGGAAGTGAATGACCATGGATGCGACGGCTGGGGTTTCTGTGCAGCCTCCGGCCGATCGCCGACAGATTCTTCCCTGACCGGCTTTGGTGCATAAATTGCGCTACAACAAACGCGAACACCGCTCTCTGCTTCCCGACGGTTGTTGCCGGCTCCATTGCGTGACCAGTTCAGGTCACCACATAACTGTCCGGCATGCCCAGGTGCGTCATAATGTTCAACGCCTGGCAGCGAATGAGCACCTGAGTACGCTGGACAGGAAGCAAACGGGCACTCAGATGGTCCCCAAAGATGGTTTTCAGGCGAAAAATAGCCGTCTCCGCCAACGAACGACGGTGATAGTGACAATGCCTCTTCCAGGCACGGCGACCGTGCTTCCGAATGTAGCGCAGGTTCTCGTCGCGCGGATGGGGCGGCCCTTGAGCATTGCCGTGGCGCCAGATGCGGGCATCCCGCCGGGGTGGAATCGCGATCGCCACCCCAGGGCTGTGGTTCTGCAGGGCCTCATACACTTCCCGCCGGTCATAGGCCCCATCACCCGCGGCGCTGGCGATGGGCTGCTCGACCTGTTCCAGCATGGGCTCGACAACCTTAGCGTCATGCACACCGGCTACGGTCAATGCCACTGCCTGAATCTCGCCCTCTGTGCTCTCCACGGCCAGATGGAATACCCGCCAGGTGCGCCGTTTTGCGGTGCCGTGCAGACGTACTTTCCACTCCCCTTCACCATAGACCTTCAGCCCGCTACTATCGAGCACTACGGGGAGCGGGCCCTGTGCCTGTTTGGGCAGGCGGACGTACACCGTTCTGCCCCGGCGCGACAGGGTGGTATGGTCAG
>CAYPNB010000040.1:0-3472 GCA_964412225.1 uncultured bacterium
ATCCTGCGCCGAAGATATGCCCTCGGCGCTTAGAATTCACAGCAAGCGTTTGCATTAAGCGAGGTTTAGAATGCATATATTCTTCGCTTGTGGCAGAGAAGTCTCGTATCCGCGCAATTCCTCCATTTTGCAAGCGTTGCGCCAATTGGGCGTGGTTTCTGCCGTTTCAGCCGACCATCCTTCTATGCTATACAGAATGATCAGGACCACAGGGAGAATACTCAGAGCACCTATTAAAAATGTAGATTTGTACTTTATTGGCTTTTTTGGCCAACCCTTGGTATTCCCTGCGCGACTGCGTTGGCGGGGGCCGCTCATTTTAGATGCGTTTGTTTCCGCCTATGATACATTATGCTTTGATCGGCAGGTTGTTAGGCCAAATTCTTTGCTGGGCCGTTTATCCTTCTACCTGGACTGGGTGAGCACCCGATTGGCCGATATAGTGGTTGTAGATACCCGGTCCCAAGCTTTGTACTTTGAGCGTATGTTTAATCTACCTTCCCCAAAAATGCGGGTAATTTACGTTGGATGTGATGACGATTTATTTAAACCGTTGAACGTCCCGAAACCCCAAACACCCATCGTTCTATTCTATGGGACGTTTCTGCCCCTTCATGGAGTGGATATTATCATTCAAGCGGCTAATTTGCTGCGCAGCGAGCAGATTCTTTTTCGTATTATTGGTCAAGGTCAAGAATATAACCGTGTTTTCGGGCTTGCAAAATCTTTAGATGTGCAAAATATAGAGTTTATACCGTGGGTGCCGTTAACAAAGTTGCCCGAAATTATTAATCAGGCTACCATTTGCCTGGGAGGACCATTTGGTTGTTCGGATAAAGCCAGGCGTGTTATTACCAGCAAGACATTTCAGTGTTTATCCGCAGGTAGACCAACTATAGTAGGTGATACTCCCGCCAACCGAGAACTTTTTACTCATCGTGAGAATGTATGGATATGTCCGACGGGCGATCCTCATGCGTTAGCCCTATCTATTAAGACACTGTTGGATACCCCAACCCTGCGAGAAAAGCTAGGAGTGGAGGGAAGAAAGATAATTCTCCAAACCTGTGGCAATTTTATGACAACAAAAGCCGTACATACGGTGATAGAGGCAGCTTTCCAGCAGAGGCTTGGCTAAGAGATGCTGAGGACCGATTCGTAAACTCTGTAAGTACATCTAATCATCTGCTCCACTCCAAAGCGCTGGGCAGTAATTCTCCCTTGTTGACCTAATCGAGCTGCCATATTAACGTCCTCCAAAACTCTCAATATTGCTTCCGCCAATTCTGTCGAATTGTTCGGCTCTATCAATAGTCCATTTATGCCATGTTCAATAAGCTCTGGTATACCCCCTACTCTTGTAGCAACTACCGGAACCCCAGAAGCCATAGCCTCCAAAAGCGCTACTCCAAAAGCCTCTGATAAAGAGGGCATAGCAAAGACGCTGGCTTCTAAGTAAAGGCGCCTCACTTCTTCATTAGGAAGCCATCCCCAAAATACAAACCTATCCTCTACGCCCCAGTAGCGACATAATTTCTGCATGCTGGATATATTATTATCACGCCCTACAACATAAAATTTGACACCGGGTCGCCTCCTCACAACTAAAGGGGCTGCCTCTATCAACACTTGCAACCCCTTTCGTTGCATATTTCCCCCTACAAATAGAACCATCTCGCTCGTCGAATGGTAAGAGGGTTTACAGGCTTTGTAAACATTCAGGTCAATACATTTAAAGCACTTGAATAATTTCTGCGAAGGCAATTGGTAGGCCGTTTGAACAGCCTTAAGGGTATATTCACTATTGACAATGATAGCATTCAGCCGATGAAAGGTAGAGCGCTCACATTGATGTACGAAAAAATAATAAAACCATCGCTTCCATGCATCGGTGTAATGCTGGCGATAATATCTCAAAGACTGTAATTGCGCTGCGTAGAAATCGTTGACGTTACCGATTATGGCTGGATGATTCCCAGCAAACCAGAGAGCCTCTCTTGCATCTGTGAAATGAATAATATCAAATCTGCCAGCATTTATAGAGGACAATCTTTTTGCAAATTGCCATGCCAGGGGTATCCATCGAGCCTGCGAAGATTCCAATAACAAAGAGCCGGGCACAGTGATTATCTCTATATCGTCAGGGATTGCACTGTCTTTTTGAGAAGCCGGAGTTACCAAGGTTATTCGGTGTCCATCAATGTACAGCCCGCGCAGTAGATTCCGAGCGTGCAACCCAATTCCACTAACCACTGAACGGTACTGTTGAGTAACTATGCAAACGGAAAGACTTCCCATTACCGCTCCCTAAGCTTTGGGCTTACGCGCCTTAACAACTATATGATGTGCGTGTCGGGGATCTAAACGCTGGAACAACGAGGCTATAATCGGCGGAAATGGATAGTATCCGAAACCATGCACTTGCTCTATCAGAAATCCATGGTGCTTCAGTAGCCTCAATAGTGAAACATATGCTACGACTACAATATGCCTGGTGAGTTCCTTTTCGGTATAATTATTATAACTCCCTTCTTTTAGCCCATGTGTAGCACGATGCATCTGCCTCACAATGGATATGTCTGCATCTTCCATAGTAGTTATATTAGGCCCGGAAAAAGGCTGCACTCCTATTAGCAGCGCAAAAATATTATGCCAAGAGGCTAAATTAGGAGTATCTAATACTATATAACCACCTGGCTTTAAAACACGATACATTTCTCCGACAAAAGCATATGGGTCAACCAAATGTTCTAAAACATCTGTGGCTATAATAACATCTATGGAAGACTCAACCAAGGGTATAGATCTGTTTAAATCTGCCTGAAGCGGAATAATTCCTCTTGCTGATGCCTGCTTTAGCACCCTTAAGTTGTAATCAAGTCCTATCACCTCTCGTGCCTGAGCGATTCGGGCTAACTCGGCAGTATTTAATCCCTCGCGGCAACCGCAGTCCAACAGCCAAGATCTCGGATTAGCTTCTACCATCTGTCGGTGAGAAGCTCGCCGGGCATTGCGCATAGCGAGGTATAAGGAATCCAAGTAAATCCTCACTATTTTATGAAACACTCTTGCAACGCAAGTCATACCACCCATTGAGGCAAAGGAGTTGACATCAACGAATAAGGATACCTACACTAACCTGCTCTCCTGCAAGTAGAGAGACTGATTAATGGGCAAAAAACAAGGTTGCGCAACGTCACAAAGACATCGCGCTTTCTGCTTGCGGCAAGTGGAGATCACCGCCTGCAAGTAGAGGTGTACACACTTGTCTCGTGGTTGGCGCGAAAGCAACCGTTCATTTCTTGACTTTGACTGGACGCAGGTCTCACTCGGCATAGTTGCCGATGAACGGGACCTCCGCCCCAGCCCACCGTCCGGGCAGGAGTACCGCCGCCACGCGGGGTTTGGACGCAGCGTAATATACCACATCCAGCCCCGATGCACTACTCCTGTGCTCCCCCACCTCCACCCG
>CAYPNB010000041.1:0-3408 GCA_964412225.1 uncultured bacterium
TAACAAAAATTGGTCAAAAAAATGGCAAAAATTTGGTATTGACGCGGGGGGGGGGGACGCTGTAGAATATGGGTAGAAAACTCAAAAAGGAGAGGGTTACCAAAATGCGTTGGACAGTGGCTTTGCTATGGGGGACAGTGACAATGGCAACGCTGGCAGCATTGCCTGTCCTGTACACCAGTTTTCTCACGCGTCAGGTCATGGCCTGCCCTGAAAACGCCGGCTGCGGTGGAGCCGTTCAGCTTCTTCCTTTAGAGGCGGCTTACATCCCACCACAGGAAAGCCCTCCATCTGCCCGGGTTTTGTATGAGTATAAATGCTCTTCACAGCATGTGGCTAAGTGCTCTTCGCAGGATTGCACCAACGGTCTTGGATGGGTAGGAACAATAGCATATGCCAGCAAGAAATTTGTTTCCGACAATGTGCCCTACCCTCGGTGTATACCAACCGGACAAGTCAAGGATAAGTGCTACTACTTTCCTCAAAAGTGCGGGACCTTCTACTACTATCTTTTGAGGAACTGCGTCACGCAGATCTACTCGAAGCCTGGTTACTTGGAAAAATGCTCATAGCCGCCTGCAGGTGCACTGTGAGAGAGAGAATATGGCTGAGGTAAGTAGGAGGCTGAAGCTAGCCGCGGCGGTGTGTGCGGTCGCGGCTAGCGTCGGGTGTTTTTCACCTGTTCAAGAGAAGCAAGGAAGTCAGATAGAGCCTTGGCAAGAGAAGGCCTTCTGTGAGGCGGCGCGATTCTGCGAATACAAGAGAGAGGGGATTCCAGCAGGTCGTTTCTTCAATCTTGCTGATGAGGCTTCGCGCGCCATTCGCACGGTCAAAGCTGTTGTTTCTGTCACTGAGAAATTATATGAACCTGTTAGTGAAAGCTCCTGTCGGGTGACGACACGTCAAAATAGCGTTAGATGGACGCTTGATTTCGAGAAGCGTCGTTATCATCTGGAGCGATTGGACGGAGACGGTACATATGTCGAGGGGGCGTGTAGCACCGATACATGCGGTGTAGTACGACGTGTCCAGTCGGGCAAACTATTATACGGTGCTACCGTTGGTCGATCGTCGTCTCAGGACATTAGAGATTCTGTTCTTGAAGAGGAGACTACAGGGTGGTGGTTGGGGTTCCTGACCCTTCATCGTGAAGCTGCATTAGCTAGCGCTCCCAATCTCGGCGAAAAACGGTTCAGCGTGTGGTACGGTAGCGCACCTGCAGCAGCATCTGTTGCCGACGCGGAGACTGTTGCAGAGACCGATATACCGCCGTTTGGTACCTGTAAAGTGCTGCATGTCACTTTTAAGCAGCTAGAGTATCGCGACGCCGAAATGTGGCTATGGTTGGCATCGCAGAACGGATGGCGTGCCGTAAGAAGTGCAATTTACGTCAAAAACACCGGGATGT
The DNA here is from genome assembly GCA_964412225.1 of uncultured bacterium. Classification (GTDB taxonomy): domain Bacteria; phylum Hydrothermota; class Tepidihabitantia; order Tepidihabitantales; family Tepidihabitantaceae; genus CAYPNB01. Next base: position 1,409 of record CAYPNB010000041.1, read on the forward strand.
TGTTAGTCCGCGAGATATTGCGTGGCGCCATGTTTGCGGGTGTGTATTTCCCCACTTACATGCGGGAAACGGTGTATAGCCCGCCTTCGGCACAGCAGAGCGTGCCGCTGCATCATAGACGCGTTCGCCTTGCACTCCAGCGCGATATAAAGCTTGAAAAGGTAACCGTCAACGCTCCTCTCGGTGCCTCGGCTTTCAGGTTGGAAATACCTAACGGCACGCTCGTCGAAGACAGGGTCAATAATCAAGTCCATATAAAACAAGTAGCACGACCTTCGTGGTTGCCTGCACTAATGGTCGGGGTAGCTATAATGGTGATTTTGTATATCTTTTGGCACTTGCGTCGGTTGTTATTGAAAAGCGGCTCAAACTGATAGGATGTAACAGATGCGAGCAGTCAATCGTTGCATACTCAAAGCCCGAACCTTGCGTTTGACCGGTTGGGAAATTGTAATTTATCTGGTTCTCTTTATCTACATTGTATCACCTTTTCATCCACACTTGTGGTACGTCTTTCCGGGCATCCACCAGGGGTTCCGCACTGCCACAGTAGATTTCTTCGGCAATGACTTGTACTTCTTGAACTACGTGATACTTGCCGTGCTTGTGCTTAGCCTTCTTTTATTAGTGTATTATCGGATGCTGAAGCGTTCGAGTCGGGGCGGGCCGTACGTAGTTTTTCTTTTCTCTGCTCTGTTTGCACTGATGTATCTTCTCGACTTCTTTTTATCACGCGCACCTGTTTACGAATACGCCACGCTTTCCATCCTGCTTCTTCCGCTAATTATATGGTTGTTTATCCTCCTTATCGCAGACCAGCAGACGGCTCTGCGTCTACTGAAAGCAACGGCGCTGTTCGTCGCTATTCAAAGCGTATACGGGATTGTCTACTATGCGACAGGCACAGAACAGTTCTACACGCCACGGTTTGGCGCACGAACAGCAGGGACGTTAGAATCGCCGAACAATTTATATGTCGTGGCTCTCATGGGTGTACCCCTCCTATGGTGTCTGGCGAAGGGTTCTAGTTCCAACTGGGAACGAAAACTATGGTATGCAGGTTTGGTAACTACATTTTCGGCTCTCATCTTTACATACACGCGGACTGGCTGGCTAGCGGTTGTTCCTGTCTTGCTTTGGCTTGCGTTTCATCCCTATTCCTGCGTATCCACCAAATCATCCAAGTATATCGTTGTGTCAATTTGCACTTTGCTTCTTATTGCAACAGTCTTCGTCAGGACTGGAGGGAACTATCTCGGCAACCCAAGTGACCGGTCGTTTCATGGTCGGTTCGCCATTTGGAGGGTAGCGTGGAAAGTGTGTTTTCTCCATCCGTGGATAGGCAACGGATTAAACACCTATCCGTGGTTGCAGCGGCAAATGATGACGGCTGATTTGGAGTCATTCGGGCCTGGTAACGAAGAGGCAAAAAATCTGTTCCTCAATCTGTTCGCAGAGCTTGGTGCCGTTGGACTCGTACTATTTCTGATGACAATATTTAGCTACATTGCTTTGATAAACTTTCAACTATCTAAGATGGAACACAATTTATTCAAATACGCTGTTACCGGGTGTTACATGGCGGTTGTTTCTGTGTTGTTAGCCAGTTTCGGAGACACGCCCATTTTGCACTTCAAACGTCTTGCGCCGACCCTTGTGTTCGCAGTTACAATAGCGGTAGGCACAGTAATCGCCGTGCAACATCACTCCGTGCCTACACCATGCCCCCACCGGAATCCAATAACGTTCTCCATCCCGAGAGTTTTTCGGAGGCTCCCGTTAGCTCTGATGCTACTGCTTCCTATTCTGCTATTACTTTACCCGTTCTCAGGTTACTTACAGTTTCTCCATCACCGGATCTCCATCCCCGCCTACCGCACTCTTATTCCCAACCTTCCCCGCTTCACCCCGCTGGCAGAGGTCGCACCCGCCATGAAAGATGCTCTCATCGCCTCCGAAGACGGCTACTTCCTGCAACACCACGGCGTGGACTGGCAAGC
>CAYPNB010000042.1:0-3370 GCA_964412225.1 uncultured bacterium
CATAGCTGACTAAGATGTTCTGACTTGCGTCGGTGACATACCGGACGCTGCCAAGCCTGTCAGAATGGTAAATCCTAACTTGCCCGCCAGATACGAAACCACAAGGCATTAAGCCAAGAAGATAACGGACAACCCATGAGTTGCCTTCCCTTTCTGCGATGATTCTGCCTCCGTCGTAAAAGAAGAAACGAGTCCCAAAGCTGTCTTGACTAAAAACACGACGACCTAAACCGTCATAGCCAAACTGGATTGCACTCCCATCAGGGTAAGTGATTTTGACTAAGTGATTGTCATAATCGTAAGCAAAAGAAGTCGTTCTTCCGCCATCCGTCCTTGATGTCATGTTACCGTTTGCATCCCAACTGCAATTAACTTGGCTACCATCTGGCTTGACATATCTCAAGAGCCTTTCTGCTCTATCATAACTGTAGCTCGTCTGATGATTACCCCATAACTTTGCCAGCCTGTTACCCGCTGCATCGTAATTGTAAGTCACGACACTTCCATCAACTTCAACGACATCGCTTACCAACCCGTCAATGTTGTATCCATAGCTGAAGTGACCGAAAACCTACCTATTACTCTCGTGACGCACCCCCCTTATAACTTGTCTTTGCCACTGTTTCGCGATTTCATCCCCTTACTAAGATCGGAAAGGTCAATTGACAGAACTATTATAGCCCCAGTAAGTCCTAACACATAAGAAGCGATATGATCGAAAGATGGATAGTTGATCAAAAGTATTAAGATAAGTGAATAGCCAAATATCTTACAAAATGATAAAAAAGCTCGTCGGTAGTCATTTCGTCTGAATTCTGCAAGAAAATTTGAAAAATTAATGACTAACAATATGGTGGCAAGTATTTCCAAAAATATAAGGGTCCAATATCTAATAACCAAAGTGTGAGTTTTTATGGCAATGACAAAGTCAAAGCCATGAGACATCCTTTAAACAGAAACTCATAAAAGAAGGGATGTCTCATGGCTAATGTCTTAAATTTTATCAACAAAAACGACACCGAGACAGTAGCGATTGCTCTGCTCCTTTTCACAAGCCAAGCCTATCAAAGGGTCATAAAAAGGCTTTAACCTCAAGAACCAGAGGGAAAAAGCCACTTTTTTCCGAAGAAGATTTAATGATAGTTTGCTTTTTCTTTGAGCTTTTTCATAAAGGAAACGAAGAATTGACCCTTAGCTTTCTCATAAATGACCATCCTGACTGATTTCCTAACCTTCCAGAACACTCTTGGTTTAACAGAAGGAGAAGAAAGATAGCCTTTGTTATAAAGAAGTCATGAGAGAAATAAAGGATTGGTTAGGAATAGACGAGAAGTAAAAAGGGTCATTGACAGCTTGCCGATTTACTTTTGCCTATATGTTAGGGCAAAAAGGTGCAAGATATGAAAACATACCGAATGGATGCAAGATGTAAGAAGGGATAAATTCTTTGGTTTAGTCGTAAGCAAAAAGAAGAAGTTCATTTGGCTTAGGCTTTATTGCAGGATCAAAGAAAGAGGTATAGTTGATAAGAAGGTTTTAGCTCACCCAAGCTTCGATGACTTGAGAGTGGGAAGGGATTTGGTAGAAAAACTCAAAGGTGCTTACCTTATAGGAGACAAAGCTTATCAGAGCAAAGAAAGGAAAGAAGAGCTTTAAAGAAAAGGTGTGATTTTTCATGCTTATAGGAAGAAGAACAAAATGATCTATCCAAACTGTCTTTATAGGGCTTTGGTGATGGCAAAGAAGAAGGCAGAAGGGATGTTTTCTGTTTTGGCTGTTAGGTTTTCAGTAGAGCATACTTTAGCTAAGACCTTGTTTGGGATTTTGGCAAGGGTGATTGAGAAGGTGACGACTTACACCATTTGCTTCATCCTGAATGTCATGTTGTCCTAAAACTCACACTTTAGGTATCTAATGATTGCCTCTGACATAAAAATCACTCGTCCATCTATAACCTTATAATCTTGCCACTGTCCCTCACTGCTCTACAGTCCTTTAAAATGTTCTAAAAGTGCTTTATAAGCTTTCCAGAACAAGAAAATTGCCAGGGCAAGAGTACTGAGTGGACAACCTAAGGCAAAGTGCCAAGGATGTCGCACCGTCCCCCCTCTAGAAGGCATTGGGACATAACCTTCTGCATCCATTTTGGGATAAGCTTCTATAGCAGCCATGAGATAGAAAACCCCCAACAAAGCAAGGCATAAACCCCAAAGTCCCCATACCCACCAAGGTGTCTCTTCATGCCAGGACATTCCGACTTTTCCCCCTTTCGTGGTCATCATTTTTGGTGTCTGGTTTAAGAAGCTTAATTTGCCTAAACAAGGCATCTAGAACTTTACGGTCTTTCTGATACCTCTGCACCGTCGAAAACCAATAAAGGACAACGCCACCTTGAATATGCTCGAAAGGAAGGCATATCCACTCGGTTAATCTATCTGCTTTCTGGAAAAGTAACCTTTTTCCACGATGCCCATCTAAAGTTTGGTAAAGACTTTTTTCTTTTAGCTTCCAACCTTCACGGTATCTCCCTATCTCGATAAACTTTGTGGCATCACCCTTTCCCATAAAAATGACGACTACAAAAGCATAATCGCGACCTTCATTGTCTCGCCAAACAAAGCGTATACGAGTGCCTCTTTCTGAGCGCTGATATCCTGCTGACGATGGCAGGTATAGTTCCACGAGGTTGCTGACTCTAACGATAGTCAGTGAAGTGGTAGATAGAGTATCAGAAGGTTTGCTACATCCCATCAGTAACCCAATGGCACCGATATAGACGATTAGGCCCAATTTGATAATCTTTGCCCTCATCGTTTCTTACCTCATTATTGCACGGAATTGATCACTTTCTTCATTTGCTGATGAATTCGTTCAATACGCTTCCAATTAATTTCATCTGGATTCGGATGGCTTAACTCTTTGACAGACTCAGCATATCCCACCGAATTCAAAGTGCCGCGAGCAAGGTCTGGGCTAACTATACCTGTTGGTATTGGAGATGGAGAAGTGACAACGGTGTCCACTGCATCAATTGCTGAGTCTTTATCACGAGTCCTGATGTACACATAGATTCCAACTCCAATAGCAAGCCCGAGTACAATTAAGCCAGGTATTAAAACACCATATGAACCAGTGGGGTCTATGATGTTAAGAGGTGTATTTTGACAGTATATATACCTGTTTAGCGTCTGTGGGGTAGAAGCAATTCCTATCCAGGGATCCTTCTGCACAAACCTCCCCGTCTCAGGCTCGTAATATCTTGCTCCGACATGCAATAAGCCAGCATCCCAGTCATTTCTATAACCCCATAAGCCACAGAATTGATATGGTCCGCCTCCTCCTCCGTTTTGTCCGACGATTTTCCCGAACC
>CAYPNB010000043.1:0-3346 GCA_964412225.1 uncultured bacterium
CAAAGTGCAACAAAAACTATATGTATATAATTAGATAAGAAAAAAAAGCTTGAGTTACTCATAAAAAGAAATTGTAGTTACTCATAAAGAAATTAGAGTTACTCATATAAAAATTAAAGTACTCAAAAAGATATTAAAGTACTCATAAAAATTATAGTTACTCAAAATAAAGCTTAAGCTACTCAAAAAAGAGTCTACTCAAAAAGAATCTGCTCATAAAAGAATCTACTCTAAAAGCATCTACTCTAAAAGAATCTACTCAAAAAAACAATTAACAAAAAGATGTTTAAAGCTTGTGCTACTCAAAAAATATATGCTTTACTTCTTTAATTGCAATTAACGCAAAAACTAAAGCTTTACTCTACTCAGAAAATGATACATTTGACAGTAAAGTTATAGCTAATTGCTACTTAAAAGTGAAATGCAATTAACGAAAAATGCATTTCTGAAAATTTATTTTACAGATAGCTTATTTCAATTCTATACTTGCGAGATTTTGAATTTAAAAAAAATCAAAAGACTCTAAAAATTCTGCGCTTCTGTTACGAGAGAAACAGAAAAAAAAGAAAAAAAACTGAAAAAAATATCTCGATATGCTTTATCTTGATAGCTGATTGTATAGCTTTTACGAGTTCGATTTTTGATTGCTGTTTTTTCTTCTTTCAATTAGCTTTCATGCTTTGTTTTGCAAGAATGTTTTTTAAACAAGCATCTTGCACATTCTTTTTAAATGTCAACTCAAGTTGACAAGTTTATAGACTGCAAGCTTAAAGATTTAGAAGATTTATACTATTCACTGATTTTTAAGCAAGTCTTTGATTTACAAAGATTTTTAACTGTTTTGTTATAAGTTTTTTTAATAGCTGTATTTAAAAAATAAAATTGACAGATTATAAAAAATATATTACAATGTAATAAGAATATTACAATACAGAAGGAGGTAAATATGAAAAAATGGCAAGACTATCTACAAGAGGCAGAAAAACAACTCAATGTAACAGCTATTCGAGAAGAGCTGAAATCTCTTCTCGAGAAACTCCATGAAAGGGGGTTCTTAACTTCCCTAAAGTATTGGGAAGTTAAGGACTTCCCATATCTTCAGGCGGATGGTGGCACACCATTCGCCGAAAAAATGCTGGCACTCGTCAGCACTGACCCCATCGAAATTGATGGGGTTAGTGTTGACGAGTACGTCTGGGGCTATATGAATGCCCCAGATATAATAAAAACCGGCCTTTCCCTCTTCATCGAAGAAGAGGGAAAGGATAGATTTACAATCGCCAGGTTCTTAGCGGACTGGCGATTGTACTGGCAGGCCGCCGAAATCGGCGGTCGGCCAATCTTCATTTCTCTTCATGAGGGGTATTATCCCCCTCAGGAAGAGGAAGAGGAGTAAAAGAGGGGATGAAGGACTATAATCCTTCATCCCCCATCGGAGGGGGATGTGGTTATATTTGACCACACCCCCTAACGAGGTTTTTATTCAAATAGGAGGTGAAAGAAAAAGAAGATGAAGTTTATTCCAGCTAACGGAGCGATCGTAGAACACTCCTTCACATTCGTTGTGGAGGAGAAAAAAAAGAAATTCCGCCCAGCCAAGGTGTTGGGTGGAAGATGGAGCAGGTCGGGCAAAACAATTTGGCCCGACTGGGTAGAGAAGGGAGCATTGCCCGCCTATAGGGATGATTGCATCCCGGGGGATGAGGAACTCCCCACTCGCCTTATAGTGTTCTCGGGACACGGAACGAACCCTGAGAACATCAGGGAACTCGACCCTGATGTTCTCAGGGAGCACCGCCAGGCCTGGAAAGCCTGGAGGGAAGAGGGAGACCTCACTGTGCCCCCTCCAAGGGGGCACAGTGAGGAGTACCACCTGGCTAGGTGGGAAACCAGGAGGGATGCAGTCCCAGGCACCTTGTTGACCCACGGGGAGGCAACCCGTGGGGTGCTGGAGCGCTTCCGTAAACTCGGCAGTGCGTATACTGTCGAGTTGACCATTGCTGACACGCCCGAGGCGGACGGGCGTGTCCGCTGGGAAATCACCATTTATGAGGGTGGCGCCCCCTTCTTCAGGGCGTATGCGTACGCCCCGGACGAGGAGCGCACTCCCAAAGCCTGGAAGATTGTTGAGGTGGAGAGCTACTAACAGCTCTCCACCTTTTTTATTTTCTATTTTTATCTTAATAACCAGCATGGCTAATCCATGCTGGAAAGGAGGTAGTTATGGGAAAAGAAAAAAAAGAGATAATAACACAACTCAACGGGTACTGCTACGTGCTTGCAAAGTTGTGCAGAGCACTGTACGGGTCAGGGGGCACATGGTGGGTTAGCGATGGGTCTGGTTCTGATTATCATTACATAGCGCGGGTAGGTGAGTCTGATCTCGTCTTTCACTACAGGAAAGGAAAAGAAGCATTTATATGCTTCGGAGATGCAATTGATAAAGAAGATGTTGATCATCAAAAACTGCGTTATCTCTTAAACAAAGAAAGAGATAGCGCTGTAGATAGTCTTTATTACTTATTAAACATTGAAGAAGATAATTATTACTCTTCTGAAATTGCCAAATGGCTTGAGAGAATAATAGTAGATATGAAAAAAATTGACAAAAAGAGCAATGAGTTGTTGAGCAGGTTGCGGACAATAAAGAAGAAAATAAAAAAAATTAATAAAGAAGGAGGAAAAAATGCATAACAAAGAGATTAACAAATTATTAGAAATTATCAGTTCTAAAGCAGGCGATTTCGTTGAAAAAGATAAAAGTATGAGAGAGAAGGCTTTAAAACTTATAGATAGCATATCTGAAGATTTAGCACAGATATGCTATGAGCTTTACGGGGATGCGGGGACATGGTCATCTTGGGAAGATGAAGGCAGGTTGATTTGTGCGATCGATGGCACAGATCTCAAATTCTTTTATGATGATGATGTTCAGTTTGTGAGGTACGATTGGAACAACTACATTCACAATGACGAGGAGTATCAACTGAATGAAATAGAAAGCGCAGATCTTTTCTGGTATCTAATTGAAAAGATCTGCGACTTTGCAGAAGACTTGATTGATAACTATGAGGGATAACTATGAGGCTGGTTAAGCACCAGCCTTTTTTTGTTGTTAAAACTCAGCATGGGGATGCCTTGGGCATCCTGATAACTTAAAACACAGCATGGGTTAGCCTTCCCATGCTTGGAAAAGGAGGGGCTTATGGAAAAATATAAACATCTGATAGATGCATATGTTGCATCTATCAAGTTTGAGGAAGCTTATGCTGAACAGCATGAGCTTGGAATATGGGAAGTCAAAGAACTCTCTTCTTTAATAGAAGAGAGAATTTTTGAAGAACTA
>CAYPNB010000044.1:0-3281 GCA_964412225.1 uncultured bacterium
ACTCTACGTTCCCCGCCCGGTCCACGCCGCGCATCCGGAAGCCGTATCGGTGTCCTTTCACGCTCATCCGGGTCTGGGTCACCACGCCGGAGGGGGAAAGGGTCTATCCCGGCTGCTCTGGCTGGCCCTCTTCGGCCCTCGGCACAACGAAGGGCCGTTTCGGGAGGTGGGGGAGGCATACCACCAGCGCTTCCACCAGGAGCAAATCCACCGGTTCCTGAGGCGGCATCTCCTGGCCACTGCCTGTCAGACGCCAGAGGTGGAGTACAAGGAGCAGTGGTAGCGCATCCTCGTGCTGGCCTACTTCCCGTTATGGCTGGCCGGGCAAGTGGGCAGCCCGGAGTTGCGACTGTGGAAGCGGTATAATCCTTGGTGGCAAGGCGGCATCCGGGAGGGGGCGGTGTTGCTTCCGATCCAGGCCCAGTGGGTGTTCGGGCGAATTATGGGGCAGATAGGGAGTCCAGCCCGTCGGCTCCCACCTCGGGAAAAACCCTCGGGGACAGGAGTCGGAGGAGCGTTTGTGCGCCCGGGCTCGGCCGGAAATGGTCTGCAAGGGGCTCTGAGAGCCGCCAGGTGGCTCTTCGGCCCAATTGATAGAATTTTAAAGGTGCGACGGGCTGGCCCGATTTCAGACCGGGTGAGGGATATTTTTATCCAAAGTCCACTTACAGGACTCAACAGAATCTAAACTTTTTATGAACAGAGGCGTCGATTTCTCCTATAGCAAACAAATTAAAGCCGGTTTGCACCAATTCTATCTTCCGAATTTGAATTAGGACTCCCTCTACCGGGGAAAATACCTCACGCTGCGAGGTTAAATCTAGCCCGATTATTGTTCCTATTTTGTCCCCTTTACTGACTTGGCTCATAAGAGTTTTTTCAGGCATCCAAATCCCCGCACAATCTGAATACTTCACATTACGTCTATACGCCATAGGGCAAGTGTACTCGTATTCTCCATCAACAATACCTAATAGCTTCCCAACATTGACAAGCCCTTTCACTACACTTTCAATATCCTGCCAACTAACAGTACAAAGCCTAGATGTCTCTATAGCAAAGCCGGGCACCCCATTGCTTATTAAAGCCGACAGCAAACTTCCACGGTATTTTACCTCATCAGGCATAGAAAGATCCATTGACCAAACGATTGTAGGATTGAACACTGCAATCATCTGTAGGATTTTTTTGTCAACTGCTTCATCTGAACTAGGGATATAGATAGCCATGGGCGGGGTGTCCATCTCAAATTCATGCAAATCTATAACGTGAGAACAATTATTGAATACAAATTCGATTAACTTATATGCCAATCTCTCTGTAAAAATTCCATCTGGTTTCCCTGCACCGGTTCGGTTTAGATCGTAAAAATCTATCACCGATACACGAGAATTTGTAGCTTGTGCAAATGGATTAGCTGCTGTGATAATACTAATCATTCCGCGCACTTCCAAGTTGGAGAGATGTTTCAACAATAAGTGAGAAATGAGTAAACTGGCTGTTTCATCTCCATGAACACCACATAAAATTCCCAAATGTGGCAATTTGCCATCTCCTACTTGCACAATAGGGATGGTAACCTTGAATATTCCAATCTCGCCAACAGGTAGGTGCGCGTGATTAATTCTCATACTGTTATCTCCGTTATCTCCTGCAGCCTTTGCTTCGGCCACTCTAAATATCCAGGATAGTTCCATACAAACTCACTGTACCATTGCCTTGCTCTTTTAACAAATTCCCTATTATGTATTGCTATACCTAACATCAATTCCCTGTTCTTGTCCACTGTTGGAAAGCCTATTATCATCTTATCGTCAGTTATGAGTACATCAATTGCCCAAGATATATCAACTGATCTGAAAAACAGCCTATCAAGGCAACCATTTGTTCGGAAGGCGCTTACACGCTGCCGTATTCCTCTCATTTTGTCAGGTGGTGGGAATCCCTTTTCATCCGGCCTAAACGCCATAACAATTCTGTACTCCATGGGGAGTCCCTCAACCTTAGCCTTGCCAATCTTTCGAGCTAAAGTATCTATATATTCCAGCCATTCCCTGTTTCTGATTTCCCCTCCTTCATCAGAATACCTCCCAAATGAAGTGGCCAGGATTGATTCGTCACCTCTACATTCCTCTATGAGTTTGCGAGCGTGGCTGTAAACACTGCCGGAACCAATAAGAGCTACTCCACGAACAGGGAATATGTGTATCTTCCCGGTCTTTTGGGTTGCTCTACTTTCCTGGAACACTTGAAACAATCCTACTAGGCAAAGAAAGAGGCCAACGAATGAAATAACAATTCTCCACCCTGCTTCTGAAACAGCAATTGATACAGACTGAGACTGAATTTCCCCTGATGCACCAACCAGGAATGTGAGAAGCCCTAAAATAAACAAGAAAAGCCAAGTCTTATCAACAATTTTCTGCAGGAACTCTGACATCTTTTTGCTCCTGGTCGTTGGTAGGTATTAGCCAGCCAACGAGTTGCAGCTCCAGCCGCGTGTTATGCGGGCGGATAGATGTAAAATACAGTTCACTTCTTACTCCAGGCTACTTAATGCTCGCGGTCACCCAACACCTGCAACCACGGGAGTTTTCACACTTGTCTGGTATTGGCATCTGCTCGAGGAACTCGTCAATTGAATAAGTACGATTCGCTGCTTCCCGACAAGCATCACACACCAGGTTATCGTTCGCCGTGTTTATTCTCACCCTGGTCTTGAAACCAGAGAGATTCCTTTTGAACCCCAAAACCTCCGCCTTAACAGCTTCTCGCCGCATTTCCATTGCTTGCTGGATAAAATCTGAGGGATCTTTGCCTTCTTCCTCAATGAAAGCCGCCATCAGGCAGTAAATACGCTCCTGTTCAAGAAGCTCTCTTTGTCCGGAGATGAGGCCGTTGAGGATTCGCCAAATCACATCCCTAACGGGCGCCTCAAACCCGTATTGCTTGCTGAGCCTTTCTCTCTCCTTGGTCAATGTCCTATCGGTTACGCCGAAACTCGCAAGGATATATAGCCATCGGGAGATGAAATCCCTTTCTTCTGCCTGCTTCTCGGTAAGCAGTTCACCTTGGCGGACATAAATGTACTGCGAGCAATGGGGACATCTCTTCTTGCGGTTAGGTTTCTCAGCAAGGTCATTACCACAGTAAGGACATTGTACTCTTCGAGCGCCTGTCACCTTGAACACTTATCCCCCTTCGATACGCAAGCAACATAGCCTGTCCGCCCAACGGCATGCGCTTCACCTGCGCCGCGAAGCGCAGCGGAGCGGCGTCAG
>CAYPNB010000045.1:0-3132 GCA_964412225.1 uncultured bacterium
AGATCGCCAACCCCTGCAATTTCATGTAAAATAAAATAGCCTATCAGTTGGTGGAAATACCTTCTCTCCAATCTGAGGTTCTTTGTAGTCTTAATGTCTATAATCGTATCGTCAATCACCAAGTCGGCATCCGCACCGCCAACGAGACGGGACGCTTCTCCAAAGGTTGGATTCAATAAGCAAAGGCGTGCTGCTTTAAAGAATTGAGGTTCGACAATGGAGATGAGGGTCCTTAAGTCGTCCACATCTTCCCTGTAAACAGTTCCCAATCTCTCATCTACAACGCCAGCTCTGAAAATGGGATCCAACTGTGCAAGTCGGAGGGCGCTTTCGATAAGTTGATCGGTAATCCGACCTGTAGAAAGATACTGTGAATACTCGGCTTTGGCCTGTTCAACAATCCAACGGGCCTTTTTCGTGAGTTCGGTCTCTCTGAAGATGATCTGGCCAGTTTCGCCATTGATAACAACATCTTGCAGCAAGGGTGAAAGTGGAGCAGTGAGCGCCAGCTCCGCAACCCAGGGGCTGGTTAGAGCGTCTGGATTCAGCTTTTTCAGATAAAAGCGCATCAGGTAATCGAAGGCTGTTCCTACCAAAGAGTAGCGGTTCGAGAGCGGAGGTGCTAGGAGTTCTTTCTCCATTGCCATCTTGGGCATTTCGAATTCTTGGCGAAATCGCTCTTTAACATCCCTGTTTTTTAGAAATGAAGTGAGACTCATTGTGTTCTACCTGCACTTGTTTGGAGCATAAGCCGCATAACGACTGGCCGCTCAGCCGCAGACGCGAGCGGCGAGCGTAGCGAGCCGCGAAGCGGCCCAACGGCATGCGTTTCAGCCGCAGCGCGGAGCGCTGTCGGCTGGAAACGCTGGTTGGGCAGCCAGTGGTCACCTCATGGGCTTACGAAAGCGCCTCGTAATCAATACCGCAAGAAGTGGCAACATAATCAAGCCAAGTGATCCGCCGCATATTTCCGTCGGCCGGCTAGTAGCGGTTGGGGATGCTGTCGGTGTCTCCAAAATACGCAAAACTTCGACTGTCCCAGAGTACACCTTGTCGGGGTTTCCATCATCATTTGTGTCAATGACGAGCTGATTTTGAGGATCACTTAGATCAATTTGAGCCTTGTCTCCGTCAGAAACAGAAATGTTGGAATAAGTAATCTCCTGCCCTGATTGACCGTCAATAAGGCTCACGCTCACAGTCCCATTCCCGATCGCTTGCAACGAAATAGTGATATCCGGGCTGGCAAGACAAATCACATACTTATCCCCTTCCCATTCAATCACTCGGGAGTCGGCTATCTCGGTAACCACTTCATCATAAGAAACAAAGCCAGCGCGCTGACCAGCAGAATTCGTCACCAGAATTGTCATGGGAGAATGTACACCACTAACGCTGATAGGCACTCCTTGCCTGTTAAACTCTCTCACCAATTGCCACATCCAATTTACAGGATCCCCGCAAACCTGTAATGCATCCGTATCGAAAACTCCCCAAATCCCAGTAATGATTTTCCCTATTGAACCCAAAATGGCCCGGCCCAGTATCTTTACAAATCCCTTCACCATAGGAGGAACTGCACATGTAACATCACCATCTCCGCATCTTATAGCCTGCAACTCAGCGGTAATAGCGTCAAGCAAATCCTTCCCGACGTCCGACGAAAAAGGACCTACAAGTTTATTTACTATCACAGAGGTACAGGTTAAGCCACTCAAACCAGGGCTGATATTCAACAACCCCTCTCCCCTAAGTTCAGATTGTTGTATGTCAGGTTGAACGCTCACTATCACTCTACCATTGGACACAGCTGTTCCAAATCGAACTTTCACTGTTAGCAGCCATTTATCAAAATTTACCTGTCCGCCCTCTACTATTGGGGAGATGAACGAAGAATCTCCTTTGGCGAAAGAATGTCTCTCTATCACTTCTCCATTCTCATTTTCCAGAATGACTTCTCCCGTGTATCCCCAAAATGGCTGATTAAGCGGTGCTCCTTTGTTCTCAACGACCATCGTTATTCTTACCAACTCAAATACGGAGACTTGGGATGGTTCGAGCTGAACGTCGGATACTTCCAATGCTGGAGAAGTGATAGTTTGAAGATAGAGCACAATTACAGTAGGCTCCGTCCATTGTCCATTCACGCTTGCATGCACCCACACCTCAACTTCCCCAGGCTGGAATCTGCTATGAGCCTCACTTCCTGATAGAATATAATACTCATTGCTAGAAATGGTTCCTTCATCTCTCAGATTCTCCCATACCATTTCTCCATTCTGAAAGAAACCCCAAAGATACCCATCAGCCCTCTCGATTGGTTCAACCTTGAATAAATAATCTCCGTCATAAGCCAATGCCTGACCGTCTTGGGGATATATGAATACCGGTGCTGATAATGCTTGTGGAATTGATTTCTCTGATATTTCGCAACTGTCGACTTTCTCGATTCGCGAGAAATTGGTCATGAACCCTGCCTGATAGAATACAGGATCATAAACTCTGAAATAACCCGGTATACCAAGACTTATTAACTGGCTCATAGGTTCAGTTTCCAATAATACGAGATCAATAGTCTCGTTCGTTTCCCAAACCGTTAATATAGGAGCCAGTGCTCCCGTCTCAGTGAAATTCTCTATCCAGCCACAAATTGGGTTACCTTGCTCTTCAATGGGATCAGTCTGCCCTTGGCTGCAAGCATTACAGTCAGATATTTCAAAGTAATCTGACCAATTTCTTATTTCTCTTGAAATAACCGATCCATCATTCAATTGAACTGGTGTTATCTCAATAATCACTGGATCATTGATTCGCACATACTTTTCCATACCCCATGCACCGAGATTCCCCCACCCAATCTTCTCGCCAGTTGTACACACAATTATATAAGGGTAGGGATAGCCAGTCATCCCGCTTTGAAGCACACCACTTGTGGAATAACCACAAATGTAAGAAGTTTGAGCAGAAACAACTTGTTTTTTTCCTGCTGAAAATATTAGCAGAGCTGCTACACCAACGAGAACAAATCGTGACAGTCTGGCAAACATAGCTCCTCCTTAACAGCTTCTGGGCCGCCCAACGAGTAGCGCTTGAGCGGCAGCGCCGAAGGCGCTGTCCGCTCAAAGCGCAGGT
>CAYPNB010000046.1:0-3007 GCA_964412225.1 uncultured bacterium
CACCGGGGTGGCCGGCAGAATCGCCGGATAGCATCTCAATACCAGCGGCAGATAGGTGCGATACCGCACGGGCACAAAGAGGGCAGCATCTGCCGCCATTACACCTGTGCGGGAATCCAGCGTGTCCGACTCCAGGCGCACATAGTCCGTGCCATATTGATTTGTGTCGAAGTAGTACGCGCCGAGATACACCCAACGGGATGTGTGCGCATCGTTCGGATAGACCCACTGGTCTACCACGACGATTTGCGTCTGCTTGCTCCACGGCTGAGATGGCGCCGGGGTGTGGCGAATCGAGTAGCGAGCGGCATCCACGGTGGCCCGCCGGTTGCCGGGAGCGACGTTATCATTGGGGATGTGGACGAAGACGTGGTAGCGGCCATCCGGCCGCGTCTGCGCAAAGTTCCAGGTGGCAGTGCAGTTTCCACCAGGGATATTCCGCCGACGATAATCGTTGTTCCAACCGGCCGTGTTGTCCACCGTCCAGCACCCGGCGGTCTCGTTATAGTCCGCGTCGCCGTCGTCCACGGTAAACGCACCCGGCTCATTCTCGTTGATGGGCGGGGCAGTGAGCGCAGCGCCGGAGGTGAACACGTCGCCGTTGGTGATGCTGGGATAGCGCACCCACCGATCAACGCTGGTTGCACCGTCGGCCCGCTGAGACCAGGGATCAGCAAAGTTGCCAATCCACCCGTAGGGATTTACGACTCTCCCGTTGTGCTCCAACTGAAAGTGGAGATGCGCCCCGCAAGTTGGAGGGTCATTATCTGTGCACTGCCTCCAACCACCAATGGCAGCGTCGAATGTCTGGCACCAACCGGTATTTCCACTACGCCCAATGATGCGTTGAAACTCGTCGGCATTGACAGGGATTGGGTCACCTGTTTGCACACGCAGGACGCTCATGTGGCCGTAGATGGTATGAAACCCATTAGCGTGGTCGATATCTACATAAAGGCCGTAACCACGGCGATGGTCAGTTGGATAATGCCATCCTGCGTATGCAACGCTACCTGTCGCAGCAGCGCGAACCAGGTCATATCGGAGTGCGTAGTCTATGCCGCGATGTTGGTCATAACTGCTGCGAGCGCCTGGGCCGTTGATGATCCCATCGTAATGCATCGTCCAGTCATTTCCATCTGGATTAGGGTTGGCTTGAGTCGAGATCAGGGGGAGGTCATGATCAAAAACTGCGGTAACTCTGGTCGTCCCATAGAAAGGGGGTGACAAGAAGCGCACTGGCTGTTGAAGGATAGGAGAGGCAACAACTTTAGTAGTTGAGCCCGCTGTAGTCAGAATCACAAGAGCAACGAGCGCCACCAGAGTGACATTGGAGTTTGTTCTCCTGAACATCGCTGTATCCTTTCGCAAAAAGTCTGACCGTTGGTATTTACGAGGTGGATGCCACCGGGGCCCTATTTTCCAAAGACCAGATTACAATCTGACCGTGGTGAGTCAGAATTATCGTTTCATCTGGCACCAGCCATCCTACCAGAGTTGTGTTTTCACCTATGATGTAGGTGTCAACAACTGTATGGAGATCCTCGGAAAGCGCATATGCAACCACTTGAGGGGGAGTCTCCATACCGCGCTCACTTGCCAGAATCAATGTTCGCCTCTGGGAAGACCAGAGCATAGTGCAGGGCATGGCTACATCTACCGGATGGGAATTGGTAGTAGTGATAGAAAAGCTCCATGAACCGTCAACTGAGGTGACGCTTACGCCGTTTCTGAGATAAAAAATAGCCCCATGCTCCTGCGCCCAAATTGGTCGTTCATCGATTGATCCGCAACACCAAGTTGAGGCAATCTTAACCGGCTCTCCTTCCATCACAGAAGCTATATAAATGCCCTCACCCTCTTTGTCCCCGCATAAATCTCCGAAGAAAGCAAGCCATCGGCCATCTGGCGACCATGCAAAATGGGGTGAGGCTCTCCTGATAGTCCTTACAATTTGATCTCGTGCGGAAAAAATCTCCAGGTCGTAACACAAGTTACTACAGCCGCAGTAGTAAGGGTTAAGCACGGCAACTGCCAGGTACTCTGTCCCAGTTTCGGGGTCAGGTAGAGGCGACCAAGCGGCGCTGCCCACAAGATCAGGTAACCACATAGCTGCCTCACCAGTTGTGTAATCATAGACCCACAGGTCACTCACCGCGCGCCCCCACTGTTGAGTCCCTTCGGTCGTCCACTGCGCGGAAAACGCCAGACGTCCAGACCACCTGCTATAGTCCCAAAAGCGAGCAATGTGTACAGGAGACAACTCATAGGCTGGTATGCCATTTCGTACAGAGAGCACATAGGGAAACTCGGAAGATGTGCCATAGGAATAGCGCAGCCACACCAGTTCGGGAGCCCCGCTAAAGGGAAGTGGTGTCACAGGCATCGTAGTAGGGGGCGGGCTTGGTGTTGCAGTTGGGGTCCGTGTTGGGATAGGTTGTGGAGTTGCTGTCGGAATAACAGATATAGGCGTGGGCACAACGGAAGTCGTGACAGCCCGTGAATCACACGCCGTTAGCCCAAGAATGGACACTAACGCAACCACTGTCAAGATGTTAATTTGCTTCATCTCCCCTCCTATCGCCTTTCGCCCGCCAGCCACACCGGGCACCGCGCGTTAGCGTTCCGTGTCACTTGCTGCAACTCGCCGCTGGCGACCTCCACCAGCCACACGTCTGGCACACCTCCGGCATCGGTGCTCAACGCCAGCCACGCCCCGTCCGGCGACCAGGTTGGCGTCTCGGTCAGCGCACCTTCAAACCGCGTCACCGCCCGCACATTCCCAGTCGCCACCTCGGCGACGTAGATGTTGCTCTCCAAATAGGGCGCGGCAATGTCGGCGGCGCTCTCCTCCGGGTTCTCCCGCACCACGAACGCTACCTGCCGCCCGTCCGGTGACCACACTGGCGGATAGCCGTGCCCGGCGTCCGCCGGGGCAATCACCCGCTCGTTGCGCCCGTTCCCATCGGCCAACACCAACTCGCCGATAGTGAACGGTACATTGCTA
>CAYPNB010000047.1:0-2897 GCA_964412225.1 uncultured bacterium
CAGGGATTATAGCCCCCCTTTTCCTTTGTGCAGGGAATCCTGCTTGCTGATGAGATGTAACAAGGCATAATAGATATACCCACGCCGCGCCTGCGCGCGCTATTGCAGAATGTTGTTGACAGCGCTCTGGTTCTGATTCGCCAAGCCTCTTCTTGGCTTTAAAGCCATAAGGGGCTCAGGAAATAACAAGATAAGAGATAAACGAAGCAAAAGCAGTTGAGATTTGCCGCGGTGCCGCAGTTTCCCTGCGTGTTGTTTTCTTTTGCTGGTAGATGGGGAAAGGCGCAGGCAAGCCACGATAGGATAAAAACAGATCATCCCTGTCATCTCCCACACAGCAGTTCATCGCCTATAAGGCGCGGCTGGCAGGAATCAGAGTTGAGTGGGTGGGGCCAAAGAACACGAGCTGTACCTGCCCGCAGTGCGGGCATTGTGCGAAGGAGAACCGGAAAGGCATCTGGTTCCGTTGCCAGTCCTGGCATGAGGCTGAGGTAGGGCTAACCAACCTGGGGCTCACACCCCAGGAATCCCCGGACTTCAGTCCGGGGAGGAGGTCAAGTTAAGACAAGGCCAACTATGCAAAACGAAGAATGGATTCATCCTGGTCTCTGCCGCGTGTTAAATTCTATTATTGTCGGGGACGCGGTAAGAGTTATGAGGCTCTTGCCAGAAGAAAGCATTCATTTGATTGTGACATCCCCCCCGTATAATGTGGGCCGCCCATATGACAGTTACAATGACCAAAGGCCAGTGCAAGAGTTCTTTTTGTGGCTGCAATCGGTATGGGAAGAGTGCCACCGCCTGTTAGTTCCAGGGGGGAAAATTGCTGTGGTAATTCGCCCCTTGTATAGCGACCACTATCCAACCCATCATATTATCACCAGCCAAATGCAAGCCCTGGGGATGCAGTGGACTACGGAAATCGTTTGGCGCAAGCTTGTCAAAGGAGACCTGTCTTCGTGGGGAAGTTGGATGTCTCCTACTGCGCCGTATTTTCGCTCTCCCCTGGAGTACATAGAGGTTTTTGCCAAAAAGCCCTTTCGCCGCAAGCCCGAAAAAAAAGAAGTGGATATCAGCAAAGAGGAGTTTTTGCGCTGGACAGTAACCTTATGGGATATTCCCCCAGAGTTGCGAATGGGTTGCTGGGGCCATCCTGCTATGTTCCCAGAAGAAATTCCTCATCGTCTGATTAAGTTGCTTTCCTATAAAAACGACGTGGTTTTAGACCCATTTAATGGAGCGGGGACTACTACTGCGGTTGCTCATAAACTGGGCCGCCATTTCATAGGGATAGATATCTCTCCAGCATACTGCCAAATAGCATTTCGCCGAGTCTTGCAACAAGCAATTCAGCCACACTTGTTTGATTTGGACGCCGCTGGAAACGTTGTTTCTGCTTCTGTTCGCCCACGGCCACTGCTCCTTTGCGCAGAAGATTTGGTTGCCGCCATGTCTTGTGCCGAAGCCTCCCACTCTTAGGTATGGAGATGTTAAGTGCGGAGAGAAAGGAGCGAACCGACTCTCTTGGTTTTCTGTTATGCTCCCCACATCTTTGCTAGCCCCACAGATATGGTTGCCGCGCCCCACTTCTACCAAGCCTGTCTTGATGGGCTGGCAAGAAAGCCTCCGTTGGCATATCCCCAAGACAGCCTTGGGCTGCAATGTGCCGTCTTGGGCTGCAATGCACTGTCTTGGGCTGTGAGGCAACCAGCGCCTTGGATCAGGCCTTGTGCGCCGAGCCCGATCTTTACAAGAGTGCGTTTTTCTGGACTTGGTTGGTGCTGTGTCCCCACCAATGGCCCAGTAGATTGCTGCCAAGCGCAGTGCGGGTGTTCACTCACCCATCTTGCACGTATCAAAAGTGCCAGTAAAATCTTTGGTGAAAAACTTTCTCGTGGGACAGGCGTATCTACGCGCCAGCCCCAATTTTACAAACTTTAAGGGAGGTGTAAGATGACTCAGAACGGATACAACATAGTTGGAGTAACCCGGAATTGGCTTTTTGGAATTTCTGGCCTCCTAGACCCCCCCGCTCCAGAAAACGCGACCATAATGGCTATCAACCGGGAAGGAGTGATGCACCAAATAAACGCTCTCGACAAATACGATACTGTCTTGCACTTTTGTGTCGGGAACGAAAACGTGTTTGTTGTTTGGGAATCGCCGCTCTCAAAAGGTTGTTTTCTTACCATAGAGGATACTTCTGGTGATCAGCCCCTTCGCACAAAATGGAAAAAAAAGCTTTTTGACTACCAAACTGGCAGGGTTGTAGCAGCGACAATAATGCCAGGTTTTTCTCCAGACACGGCTGCGTTCGTTATAGCCCGCTACAATTACAAGGTGTTTTACATCATCCTGGTTAATGCCCTCGGCGAGGCGTTTCGGGTGTCCGAAAAAATACCCACTGATTGGCTTTTTGGGCAAACAGTCCTGATAAAACAAATAGACAAAACAACGATAGAGGTTGAACACGAGAATCTAATTGGGGAGAAAAAATGTGTGGCGCAGTTGACAGGAGAGAGCATCGCACACCTTCGTGTGATACAACCAGTTGCTGATGGGGATATAACAATAGCACAAGAATTATCCTTGCGGCCCTGTCTTTTCCCACTATGGTAGATTGATCCTTTGGATCCATATAGGAAACGGGATCTGTATAGGAGACGCTCGCCTTGAAGATCTAATCCCTTGTGCCCCTCGCAACCCTGTTGGCAGACCTCCAGGGTGGCTCTGGGTCGCAATTCCTCGCTGCTGGCGGTTTAAGACAACCAACGTCTTGGGCCAGGCCTTGTGGCCTGGCCCAATTGTTACATGGCTCAGTGGGTTGTTACCAGGCGCAATGTGGATATTTGTTTGCTCATTGTTGCATACATCAAGAACGTCGGCAAAATGCTTGT
>CAYPNB010000048.1:0-2869 GCA_964412225.1 uncultured bacterium
TTGCCGAAGACCTGATAGGCGATGGTGTTGGCGAAGTTGCCCATAGAATAGCGGACGTGAAAGAGAGTGCGGCGGATTCCTTTCATTTCCTCCTCTCCTTGACTGGGATGTTTACAAAAAGCACCCACCTTCGCCCCGATAGGTGGGCACCTGACCGATGACTTGGTCCCCCTGGATCAGATGGAGTTCGTTGAACCGCTCACAGAGTTCGCCCGCCTTCGCATGCTGAAAGAAAACGGGGTCCCCTAACCGTAACTCCGGACAACCATCGGGCAAGAGAAGGGGCGTGGAGACCTCGCCCGCGCCTTCCAGGGGCAGATATCGGAGGCCCGGAGGCAAGACGGGCAAGGGGGCCTTGTCTGATCTCGTCGGCCCAGAGGCTACGTAGCCACCCCCCTGACAGGCGACCATGCCCGGTGCAGGCCAGCGCACCACCTGAAGGGCAAAGAACGCCGCCGGACGGTAGGAGACCTGGGCGAAGTGGTGGAACAGGGCCGGGGCGTAGAATCCCGACCCCACAGTCACCTCCGTTACAGACGGGTCTCGGAGGGTGGAGGCCAAGCTGCCACTCCCTCCGCCGTTGACCACCACCAGGCCCACCCCGGCTTCCCTCAACGCTCGCACAACGGCAGCCCGGCGGTGGGTCAATTCTTGCACCGAGCGCTCCTTCAGTGTTCGCAGGAGCCAGTTCTTGAGCAGAGCACCGGGCACCGCATCCTGCGTTCCGGCGATGTGGCCCTCGTACCCCATCAGGGAGTCTATGCGGACGCCCTCCAGTTTCCGCGCATACTCCGCCAGCGCCACTGCCTGCCCTGGCGTGCGGATGGGGCTGCGCCGCAAACCCAGGTGGATGGAGAGTCCCATAGGCCGATAGGCCAGGTCCACCTCCAGACAGGCCAACATCACCACCCCCGCCTCTTTTCCCGCTCGCGAAAGCGCCTCCAGGTGTTCGGGACAATCCACCATCGTGCGGACCGTCTTCCCGGCCCGGGTCAGGTTCGCCAGAATCCTCAGGTCTCCTGGTTGGACCGTCGGGTAGGCCAAGATGAAATCGTCGTGCCCTTTCCAGGCCAGCCAGGCCGTCTCCTCCGCGGTGAACGTCAGAAAACCCCGCAAGAGCGGGCCGCCCAACTGGAGAATTCGCGACATCAGCGGCTCGCAACGGATGGACTTCGTCCCGATGCGAACCGTCTTCCCGGAGCCCTCCGCCCGATGGGCCACGTACGCCACGTTGGCGTCAAAGGCGTCCAGGTCCACAAAGGCCAGCGGAAGTCGGTAGCCACGGAAAACGGCTCGCAGGGCCTCGTAATGTTCGTTGGTGAACAGCGATTCGCGCGGATTCATCGGCCCTCCTCAGAGCATATCCGAAAAATACCGCATCAGCCACGAAGCGAAACGGAGGAGCGTTTCACAAGGCCAAAACTTTTTATCCCCCTCTCCTCAACGAACCACGACGGCCTTCACCGCTTCCTGGAATGCCCCGATGGCCTGTTCTATCTGCTCCGCCGTGACAATGAGCGGAGGAATCCAGCGGACGGTGTTATCCCAGGGGCCGCAGGTCAGGAGCAGCAGTTGGCGATGGAAGCATTCTTTGACCACGGCCTTTGCCACATCAGTGGCAGGGATGCCATCGGGATGGGTGAACTCGGCCGCGACCATCAGGCCCAGCCCGCGCACATCTCCGATAATGGGGCACTCTGCCTGGACCGTTCGCAACCGATCCAAGAGCAGGTGTCCCATCCGAGCGGCGTTCTCCACCAGCCCCTCCTCCCGGATGACGCGGATGGTGGCGACGGCCGCCGCGCAGGCCACCGCGTTCCCGCCGTAGGTACCGCCGTGGGAGCCGGGAATCCACCGCTCCATCAACTCCCGCCGCGCGGCGACACAGGAGAGTGGAAGGCCCGATGCGATGCCCTTCGCCATCGTCATCACGTCCGGCTCCACGCCGAAGTGCTCCACCGCAAACCACCGACCGGTGCGACCGAAGCCGGACTGGACTTCATCTACAATCAGGAGGATGCCATACCGGTCGCAGATATGGCGCAGGCCCTTCAGGAACCCCGGCGGCGGGACGACATATCCCCCTTCCCCCTGCACCGGTTCCACCAGGATCGCCGCCGTCTCTTCTGGGGCGGTTTGAGTCTTCAGGAGAAACTCCACCTCCCGCAGACAGAAGGCCTCCGTCTCTTCGGGCGACCATCCGTACCGGTACACGTACGGATACGGGGCGACGAAAACGCCGGACGGCAGGGGCTGGTATCGGACCCGATAGATGGTCTTGGACGTGGTCAGGGCCATGGTCAGCGCGGTGCGGCCGTGAAAACTTCCCTGAAAGACAATGATGTTGGGCTTTCCGGTGGCGTGGCGGGCCAGTTTGACCGCGCCTTCTATCGCCTCCGCGCCACTGTTGGAGAAGAAGAAGCAGTCCAGACTCGGAGGGACCACCATCCGCAGTTGCTCTACCAGTTCCAGCAACGGGGGATGATAGACGATGTTGATCTGGCCGTGGAGTAGGCGGCCAGCCTGCTGGCGGATGGCCTCCACCACCCGGGGATGGCAGTGACCGGTATTGGTCACGCCGATACCACAGGTGAAATCCAGGTAAGGGGTGCCGTCCCGGTCATAGATGTACGCGCCTTCAGCACGCTCAGCGATAATCGGGGTATATCGGGGCCAGACGGGGGAGATGAGATGCTCTGGTGCTCCATTGGAATGATACCGTTCCATTTGTGGTCTCCTCTGGAAAGGTGATAATATATCGGCCCGAAAGCCGGGAAGGACACAGAAGAACGGGCGGTGGCGGCGGCGGCCTTTGGCCCTATTCGCTCCCCGGCGCGACAGCCTCTGGCACCGGCGCACCCTTGACCGC
>CAYPNB010000049.1:0-2817 GCA_964412225.1 uncultured bacterium
TATGGAGTACAGCATGTTTCAATCCTCACCCGCCCTGAAGAGCGGGTGCTACGTCAAGCGTCGGCGGGCGTCAGTACCGTACCGTCGCCGTTTCAATCCTCACCCGCCCTGAAGAGCGGGTGCTACTCGGCGGGCAAGCAAGCACGCGAGCAAGCAGGCGTTTCAATCCTCACCCGCCCTGAAGAGCGGGTGCTACAGTAGCGTCCATATTTCAGCGGCTTTTTCTCGTAGGGTTTCAATCCTCACCCGCCCTGAAGAGCGGGTGCTACTTGTCGGAGCTGGGACTCATCCTAGTCCCAGTAATCCCAGTTTCAATCCTCACCCGCCCTGAAGAGCGGGTGCTACTGTGCTGGGAGTATCCCCTGCGGGGTTTTCTGGTGTTTCAATCCTCACCCGCCCTGAAGAGCGGGTGCTACCCAAATGGGACGTCCTTTTCGAGGCGGGCAACCGCCCAGTTTCAATCCTCACCCGCCCTGAAGAGCGGGTGCTACATCCCTGAGGACCAAGAGCGCATCTTGGAGGTTCCCATAGAGGTTTCAATCCTCACCCGCCCTGAAGAGCGGGTGCTACGTGCACCGTGATGCAGGAGTATGGCGTTCACTTAGGGATGTTTCAATCCTCACCCGCCCTGAAGAGCGGGTGCTACGCGCCTCAGTAGACGCGCCTTATCAGTAGACGCGCCTGTTTCAATCCTCACCCGCCCTGAAGAGCGGGTGCTACCTTTTGGTGTGGTAAGCCCGCAGCGCAGACTTGGTAGGTTTCAATCCTCACCCGCCCTGAAGAGCGGGTGCTACGCGCCCGCGAAGTAGAGTTTGGAGACATCGTGCTCCACGTTTCAATCCTCACCCGCCCTGAAGAGCGGGTGCTACCCAACTGGGGCAAGGAGGACTGAACGATGAGAGAGATGTTTCAATCCTCACCCGCCCTGAAGAGCGGGTGCTACCTTGCTAACAAAAAAGCCCTGCCTGTCGGCAGGGCAGAGTTTCAATCCTCACCCGCCCTGAAGAGCGGGTGCTACCCGCCCACACGACTGCCTGCTTTTGGACGTCCTCAGTTCGTTTCAATCCTCACCCGCCCTGAAGAGCGGGTGCTACGCTGACAAAAAAGCCCTGCCTGTCGGCAGGGCAGAGTTTCAATCCTCACCCGCCCTGAAGAGCGGGTGCTACGCCGAGGTGAACCGCAGAGTCATCGAGACTCGCGGGTTTCAATCCTCACCCGCCCTGAAGAGCGGGTGCTACGGAGGAATAAACATGATACCAGAGCTGCTGTGGAAAGTTTCAATCCTCACCCGCCCTGAAGAGCGGGTGCTACGCTAGCAAAAAAGCCCTGCCTGTCGGCAGGGCAGGTTTCAATCCTCACCCGCCCTGAAGAGCGGGTGCTACCCATCATGACGTCTAAAAGCAGACAGTCATGTGGGCGTTTCAATCCTCACCCGCCCTGAAGAGCGGGTGCTACATAATCCTAGAGGAGGCATTAGCCTCCTATGAGGGTTTCAATCCTCACCCGCCCTGAAGAGCGGGTGCTACGAAGTGCTGGCCAGCGAGCTGAACCAAAAAGGCGTAAGTTTCAATCCTCACCCGCCCTGAAGAGCGGGTGCTACTTGTCTGCTTCTGGACATCATATGGGAGAACCCAGAAGCGGTGTTTCAATCCTCACCCGCCCTGAAGAGCGGGTGCTACAACTCGACGGAGAGACCAGAGTATTTTGTCCCGATTGTTTCAATCCTCACCCGCCCTGAAGAGCGGGTGCTACCCATCTTACAAACCTGTTCGGCATACGCTCAACAGTTTCAATCCTCACCCGCCCTGAAGAGCGGGTGCTACACACTCCTGAAAATGGCAGATGAGGTCGACGATAAATGGTTTCAATCCTCACCCGCCCTGAAGAGCGGGTGCTACATTTGGAACTCCCGCCACACACACGAATCGTGGCAGCAGCGTTTCAATCCTCACCCGCCCTGAAGAGCGGGTGCTACGTGCTCGATGATCTCGAGCAGCATCGCGTCTCTTGGCCGTTTCAATCCTCACCCGCCCTGAAGAGCGGGTGCTACTCAAGCCGATTGATAACGAGGTGATAAAGTATGCGTTTCAATCCTCACCCGCCCTGAAGAGCGGGTGCTACTCGATGCCTGCGGAAAGCAGGCAAGGAGGGAAATCATGGTTTCAATCCTCACCCGCCCTGAAGAGCGGGTGCTACTTTGAATGATTTGTGCGTTGTGATGGCGCAGTATGGGTTTCAATCCTCACCCGCCCTGAAGAGCGGGTGCTACATAACAGCTCTCTACGAGTTCCTGAACGTTCCGTTCGGTTTCAATCCTCACCCGCCCTGAAGAGCGGGTGCTACCCGCCCGCACGATGGGTCAGTACTCCTCACTGTAATCGAGTTTCAATCCTCACCCGCCCTGAAGAGCGGGTGCTACCTCGGGTGCGCACTGAGGAGTTTAGACGTGCTGGGTGTTTCAATCCTCACCCGCCCTGAAGAGCGGGTGCTACACGGACGAGTTCCGACTGGAACTCTGGGGGCCAGATGATATAACGTTTCAATCCTCACCCGCCCTGAAGAGCGGGTGCTACGGTAGCGTCGACGCTAAAAGTGCCCAACGAGGGCAAGGAGGAGTTTCAATCCTCACCCGCCCTGAAGAGCGGGTGCTACGCGCCATCGGCAGCCGATGCGCCTGCCGATGCAAAAGTTTCAATCCTCACCCGCCCTGAAGAGCGGGTGCTACGTGCGTAGTCATGAGGGCGTGTAACGTTGTCTTGGGGATGTTTCAATCCTCACCCGCCCTGAAGAGCGGGTGCTACGGTATATTTTACCTCA
>CAYPNB010000050.1:0-2732 GCA_964412225.1 uncultured bacterium
ACTATGAGCGGCGGGGTTCGGCGGTCACCAAATACTACTATGTGGGCGGGCAGCGGGTGGCGATGCGGCAGGGGCCGGTGGGGCAGGCAGGTACGGTGTACTACCTCCACACCGACCACCTGGGCTCCACCACATTGCTGAGCGACCCGGCGGGCAACCCGGTGCCGGGCAGTGCAGTGAGGTATCGGCCCTACGGTGAAGAGCGATATGCGATCGGCGTCCTTTCCACCGACCGGCTCTTCACCGGCCAGCGCTGGGATGGGGCCCTGGGCCTCTATGACTACCGCGCCCGCTACTACCACCCGGCGCTGGGGCGGTTTATCAGCGCGGATCCGCTGGTGCCCGAGCTGGGCAATCCGCAGGACCTGAACCGGTATGCGTACGTTACTAACAACCCGTTGAGATATACAGATCCAACCGGCCACTTCACTAAAGATGAAATCATGACCTCCTTAACTGACCAATACGGGAAGGAGATGGCTGCAAAGATCTGGGATCTCTGGCTGCGATACGATCCCGGGTTTATGCTTGCGCTATATTATGCCCAACAGGGATGGCTCCTGTGGGTGAGTGGTTGGGCAGAAGACCCTAATGCGGCTGGACACGGAATATTCGAGTTTGAGGGCAATCGTATAATAGTGAGGTGGTATTACGACGATCGGAGCAAAGGTATCAGTACGTTTCAACTGAGCAACTTTCAAGGATGGGGAGGTTATCAGGTGGCTGACCCAAAGAGCATGAGGGTACCCGATGAGCTTTGCACTGGCTCTTTTTGGCAGGGTATGTTCGCCTATGACGAAAAGGGAATAGTGGGAGACGGACCGGCAACTATGAATGAGGTCGTTTGGGATAGACCTGCACTCGGCATACCGCACTATTTCTACTGGTTTGATCGCAAAAGCTCTATTGTGCCAGCTCAGTGGAGGACCACGACTCCCGAATTTCAGCAGTGGTTAGAAGATACCGTGGGATTGTTATCTCCATTCTGGGGGGCATTATACTATGCACGCGATACATTTAACCAACTTTCTCCGCTCACGGTCTATGTCACATGGGGGGGCGCCCCTCTTTTTGGGCCGTATGATGAGATTCGGACAATCGAAAGCCCGTATCCGTTCCTGCCGAAAGAATGGCTTCCCTGACCTATCTTGCGTTCTTGGTCTGCTGATTCTTCTATCCCTATCAAGTGGATGCCTGGGCTATATACCTAAAGTCACTCTCGATCAGTCTGACGGCGACATCGCTTTTGTATCGAATCAACAAAAAAGGGAACCAGGAGGCTGGTTATATCTCATAAATACAGAGAACAAGCGATGGTCACGACCTTTGGGAACAGCATATAGTGTTCCTGATCCAATGAGCTGGTCACCAGATGGCACTCAGATTGCCTTCGTAGGGGTTCTTGTGGAAGGGCTGGACCGATCCGATTATGGGTATGGTGGCGAGGGTGTAATGATTCTTGATGCCAAGGGACACTCTACGATTTTCAGCCCATGTTGTTTTTCTCCTGCTTGGTCACCCGATGGACAGTATTTGGCCTTTCATAAGGATTGTGGCCATGGGGCGAGTCTGAACATCGGACGTATTGATAGGTCTGGTGAACGGGAACTTGTAACCGGCCTGATACGCCGCATTACACCAGACAATAAGGTGCAGCATATTCGTATCTCTTGGTCACCGGACGGCCGTTACCTTGCCTATGATAACCCAGATGCATCAGGGATTTGGTCCATTTGGATTGTAGATCAGGAGGGGAATGCAACGCGTCGGCTTACTTTAGGCCGAAATCCGGCCTGGTCTCCTCTCGGTGATGAAATCGCTTTTGATCGGGATGGCGAGATATGGACAATTTCTGTCGGGGATGGGACTGAGAAGAGATTGATGACGCTCCCTATTCATGCAGAATGGCCTACTTGGTCGCCAGATGGGCGACGATTGGTCTTTGTAGGTGGTCAGGGTGCAGACATTGACATCTATCTTGTGAATCGCGATGGTCGCGGGCTGAAGAACCTTACAAACCGTTCTGGATGGGATCTTTATCCGGCTTGGCGACCACGTCCAAGCACCAGTCAATAGGGGGTTGCTGAACCAATCTGAGTGAACCCCTGCTTACTTTCTCCTTTACGCTGGGGACGGGTCGTGAAAGCCTCTTGGAGCGCGGAAGGTGCGGGACATGGCCCTTGTGATTCCGCCCTCACCGCCGCCAAACGGTTTTGGCAGCGCCGTCCCGGTCACCGCCGGCGACCGGGCGACCAATGCTGCCGTGGAGCGGTTCACCGTTGAGCGGGACGGAACCCCGCCGCGGGTGTGGCTGGACGTTCCGGCCCATGTCTACACCGTCCCCTTCACCGTCACCTGGGGCGCGGCGGATACGCAATCCGGCGTGGCGTACTATGACCTCGACGTATCCATAGAAGGTGGCCCCTGGCAGCGCGTCCTCACCCGCACCACGGCCACCACTTACCAACAAACTAACCCACCGGCCAACTCCTACACCTTCCGCCTCACCGCCACGGACCCCGTTTCCAACGGTGCCGTTGTCGTCGCCACCGCCTTCGTCCCGGCCGTCACCAAGCACTACGTCCACGGCGCGGCCCGCGTGGCGCTGCGCACTACCACCCCGCGCGGGAGCGTGGTACAATACCTGCACAGCGACCACCTGGGGAGCCTCAGCCTGGTCACGGATCACGCCGCACGCATCACGGCCCAGCAGCGCTTCCTGCCCTACGGCG
>CAYPNB010000051.1:0-2720 GCA_964412225.1 uncultured bacterium
CCACCTAAGTGAGTGTTCACGAAAATTGTCACTATCTTTTATCGTCCAAGCGGAATAGACCATTGCCCCTTCATAAGGGCAAATTCCGTAAGGGTGACTCCCAAGTATGCTCTTAAAAATTGGGCATGTTTGGAAATTGTCCCTATTTGGGATAACCTTCGGTTGTGGAAAGGAAAGTCAGTGTAAAGAACGACCAGAAACGTTTCTAAGGGCAGCGAAGCAAATAGCCACCAAATTAAAACCACCTGTCATAAACATAACGAAGCCCGACTAAGAAGACGACATATCCTGCAATAACTGCAAGTGTCAGTAAGATATCCCTTAAAGCATGCTCTGGTTCAATCGCCAAGTAAGTCTCCCATGCTTTCTGGGGGAAGCGAAGCCGAACTGCAACCCAAGGACGAGCGCTGTAATGAAGAGACAAAAATGAAGATGAATTAACCTTTTCTTTCCGAAGTTTCATAAAACTGAAGACCCAACAAAGCTTTCCCGTCACATGCTCATATCTCTTCTCGGCAAAAATGGGAAGACAAGGCTCTGAAGTGATGGTAGAAACATAGTTGATGGCAACGGTTAAACACTTTTCAAAAATCTTGCTATCTTCACCCGCCTTCTGAGCCAGTTCCACTAAAGCCTTTTGAACTTGCTGACGAATGTTCATAATTTCACCCTCTTTTATCCACACCTTTTGGCGATAAAGCTGATATTCAATCTTGATGAAGGGAAGAGGTGGTAACTCTTCTTGGTAAGCATAGCTAATGACCAGAACAACAGGGATGCGGGATGGCAGTTGCTGCCACAAGACTTTCGGCGGGTCAAGCGGTTGAACTTTTGGGAAGTCAGGACCGTATGTCCAATAGCCAATTGCTATCGTTAAAAGAACAATCACCATCCCTATGCCCCATCGCCTTCTGCGAAAAAACCAAAAAGCGACGGCAAGAGCTATGCTGAACAAAAGAATAGGCACTATGTTTCGCCCAAACAGCCAAAGATAAAACCGAATCGCACTGCCATCCAAAAGCCCTGTGCGGTAGAGAAATAACCAATAAACCCAAAGTCCTATCATCCCCGCCAAAAGCCAAAAGTCTAATTTGCGCCGTCTTTCCCAACAATTATACATCTTGCATAGCCTCCGCAATGAGGCCTATAGGTCTCGGACTGGCAGAATAAGGGTTCCCTGGTGGTTGAGAACAAGAGAAAGGAGAGTGAGGGGGAACGCAAGCGTTGCCTTTGCCACACTCATAGTGAGACTTGCAGTAGAAATCATCACAGGTAAAACGCCCCTCGCCGGCACACCCATTAAATGAGGCACTACAGTTAAACTGGTGATCACCGGCACCCGCATCAATGCCAGAGCAAGAGAAGGATTGTCTTATAGGTCCGCTACAACCTGAAAAGTTATTCCTGCAAGTGAAGTCTCCTTTCGTAACACCACAGGTAAAGTTAATTGGACACCAAAAGTTAAGGCATTCGTAGGTGTTATGAGGGGGAAGGCACTCATAGCTTATTCCTGGGCAGGCGTAAGACGGACATGTATAACCAGGCGGGCAAGACACCACCGTTTTGACGCCTTCACCATCTACTGACAGCACGCATACCTCTTCTTCCGCTGACAGCTGACTGGGAACTGCCATCGCTTTTACGAGGCGCTCAATGCCCGCCAAAGAAAGGGCACCAGCACCCAACATCTTAAGGATTTCCCGTCGCTTCATTGTTGCTCACCCCCAAGTTTTTTAAAGTAAGACTCCAACTCACGCCATAAAAAGCAATGGCGTGTTACATGATGTAAATCAACGCTTCCGTCACAGAAAAGTTCTATTCGGCTTTTCTCCACTGCAAAATGAATATCGTCAAACAAATAAACAGAAGCACCGAAGTGAAGATTGATAACTGGGAAAAGCCAGTGAAAGGGGAGGGGAAAGTCCTTCTCGGGTGGAGCAAAAAGCCAATCTCGTGGGAAGGAAGCTATGTTACGATGAAGATTTGTCGTCAAATGATAACCTTTCGCAAACATCTCCTCTATTGTTATGGCTTCACCCCTCACCCTGATGCCCATGCAGGAGGCATAGCTGGTTATGGTGACATTAAGACCGCTAACATGCCAAAGATAGGGAACTGGTAACCCTTGAGAAGGTATTTTGTCTTGGGTCAAACCGGCGAATGGGTCATTAGGACAGAAAAAAATGCCTTTGTCCCTAACATAAGGGTCAAAAGCTGACCTCCAACGCTTAGTTTTAGAAGCAGGGATATTGCAATAGGGTGGGATAAGTTCGTCGTAGTTTTGGGCATACATCAATAAAGCTGTCCCGATCTGGCGAAGATTAGAGATACAAACAACATCGTATACCCTTCCTCTCACCCTCTCAAGAGCTGGAAAGATAAAGGCTGCTGCGATGAAAGCGATAAGACCAATTACGACAATCAATTCAACCAATGTGAACCCTTTTCGCTTCTCGCTCATTTTCATCTTTCATCCCTCCACTGGACAAGTTTTTTCTTCTTCTGCCTTTTCAGGCAGGGCAGATTTAGGCAACTTTGCGACAGCATTTGCCCATGCCTTCATTTCAGCGCAATAAGCCTTTGGCGGTTCATACAAGCTGCCAGTCGCCTCCAAGTTTACAGCAGGGCAACCGCCAGTGCATAGCTCAGCTAAAGGGCAATGATGGCACTTAAACCTTGCCCATTCTCCTGCCCTCAATGCCTCTGGAAGCTTGCTCTTG
>CAYPNB010000052.1:0-2665 GCA_964412225.1 uncultured bacterium
TACGGGAGGACGGGAGTGTGGAGTGCTGGGGGGATAACTCCTCCCGCCAGAGTACCCCTCCTGTGGGAGTGTTTCGAGCGGTGAGTGCGGGGGGGGGGCACACCTGTGGGTTACGGGAGGACGGGAGTGTGGAGTGCTGGGGGGATAACTCCTCCCGCCAGAGTACCCCTCCACCTGTTCTTGTGCCCTGTTACGTGGTTGGAAGTTTGGCTGACCGGATCGATGCGGATCCAGGCGACGGGTTTTGCGAGGACATGGTAGGGGAGTGCACCCTGCGCGCCGCCCTCGAGGAGCTGGCGGCCTTGCGCTCGGGCAGTGTCCGGGTGAACTTTTCGGTGAGCGGAGAGATACAGCTTCGCCGGGCGCTGGAGGTTTCGCCTGAGGTAAGGGTAGTAGTGGATGGCCTCGGCCAGATCGTAGTGCGCGGAGATGGTACGTTTCCCTTGTTCTCCTCCACTGTTCTCCTCCACGGGGGGCAATTGGAGCTCCGGGGGTGGAGCTCCGGGGAGGAAGCAGCGCTGCACAAGGTGGTCGCATTGCACTGGTGGAGAGCGTGGTGGAAGGCCACAGCGGCCCTGGTATTCGGGCGGAGTTTTCCTGGGTGGCTCGGAGCAGGATTTCGGGGAATGCCGGAGCTGGAATCGAAGGGGGCGCTACGTTGGTGCGCAGCGTCATATCCGGCAACGGGGGCGACGGAATCGCGGGGTCGGTCGATGCGGGGGAGAGCACGATTGTGGGCAACGCGGGCCATGGAATCGCGGGTGGTGGCACGTTGATTCGCAGCACCATTTCCTACAACGGGGGCGACGGAATAGCCGGTTCAGCCGATGTGTGGGAGAGCAGCATTGTGGGCAACGCGGGCCATGGAATCGCGGGTGGTGGCACGTTGATTCGCAGCACCATTTCCTACAACGGGGGCGACGGAATAGCCGGTTCAGCCGATGTGTGGGACAGCAGCATTGTGGGCAACGCGGGGCAGGGAGTCGGGGGTGGTGGTAAGCTGGTGCGTAGCGTAGTTTCCGACAACGGGGGCGACGGGGTCAGAGGGGGAACGGTACAGGCAAGCCAGTGCCGGATCAGCGGCAACGGCAGGGTAGGCGTGCGTACCACGGGAGGTAGAATTCTTGCCGTGGAGGTGAACCAAAACCGCCAAGGGGGCGTGGTGGTGGAGGGGGGGGAGGTGACCATCGAGGGTTCGGCCATCTGGGGCAACCAGTCGCCGGCAGACGGTGGCGGGATCTGGAACCGTGGGGTGGTGCAGCTTGTGAACAGCACGCTGAGCGGAAACGAAAGCGGGGCTCGTGGGGGCGGGCTTTTCAACGCTGCGGGGGCTACGGCTAACGTGGTGCACAGCACCGTGGCCTTCAACCGAGCTTCTGCAGAAGGCGGGGCGGTGTTTAACGAGGTTGTCAGCGAGACCCAGTTTGGAGTGCTGAGGTTCAAGAACAGCCTGGTGGCGGGCAACCAAGGGAGCGACGGGAGTTGCAGCGGTCCGCTGACGAGCCGGCGGGGGGTGAACTTCGCCACGGATCGAAGTTGCCGTGATTTTACGGAGGCCACGCTAGAGGCGTTGGCCTTGGAGCCGCTGGAGGATCGAGGGGGGTACACTGCCGTTCACGGCCTG
This sequence comes from uncultured bacterium, assembly GCA_964412225.1. Lineage (GTDB taxonomy): Bacteria > Hydrothermota > Tepidihabitantia > Tepidihabitantales > Tepidihabitantaceae > CAYPNB01. The sequence goes on from CAYPNB010000052.1 coordinate 1,625, forward strand.
GCCGCAGGCAGCGTAGCGATCGACGCCGCGAGCGACTGCACGGACCTCGGGGGTAGGCCCGTAGCGCAGGACCAGCGTGGAGCGCCGCGCCCGTATGGTGCAGCGTGCGACGTCGGGGCGGTAGAAGCGGGAGCTGAGGCTCCGGCGACGACGCCGCTACCGACGGTGATCACGCGCACGCCAACACCGAGCCCCACCACGACGCCGACCTTCACTCCGGAGCCATCTCCTACTCCGACCGACACGCCGTCGCCCAGCCCGCCGGCATCGTTGACTCCGACGGAGACACCTACCGCGACGACAACAGCCACGGCAACAACTACGGCGACTGCAACGCCAACGGCGAGCCCGACCTTCACTGGGACGCATACACCGACCCCGAGCCCCTCGCACAGCCCCACCCTCACCTTCACTCCGGAGCCATCTCCCACTGCGACCGACACGCCGTCGCCCAGCCCGCCGGCATCGTTGACTCCGACGGAGACACTTACAGCGACGACAACAGCCACGGCAACAACTACGGCGACTCCAACGCCAACGGCGAGCCCGAGCTTCACCGGCACGCGTACACCGACCCCGAGCCCCACACCGTCGCCGACATCTACGCCCACACCGACGGTGCCCGCCACGGCCACGCCTGTCCGGGGTTGCACGGGCGATTGTAGCGGTGATGGCAGCGTGACCATCGACGAGATCGTCACCATGGTGAACATCGCCTTGGGTAGTGTCGACGTTTCCATGTGCCTCGCCGGGGACGCCAACAGCGATGGCACGATCACGGTGGAGGAAATCATCCAGGCCGTGAACAAGGCGCTGCTCGGGTGCTGAAACCCCGTGCCACGTTTGCATTGCCGCCGCCGTGTGCCCATACAATGCCGGGTACGGTGGTCCCGATAGCGACGGCGGAGGCGTGTGTGGCAGCGTGGGAACGGCCAGGGTGCCGGTAACGCGGGCGCACACGCAGGTGCGCCCCTACCAGGCGCGGGGACGACGATGACGATGGCGACGGTGGGCGCACACGGAGGTGCGCCCCTACCAGGC
>CAYPNB010000053.1:0-2505 GCA_964412225.1 uncultured bacterium
CGAGTGAAAACTGCAGCATCAGGATTAATCGAGACAGAGTCGATGCCTGCCCTAACAAGGAACTCTGTAAACTCGGGATAGACTGTGGAATCTACTTAAATGTTAAAACTGGATTCAAGTAGCCTGTTAAAGCCTTAACAAGCTATTCCCCACAGGGCAAAGCTTAAAAATAGCGAGGAGGATGTTAAAGTAATCGCATGAAAAAAATTATTCAGGTAAGGATTTACAAAGGGGAAAAATATTATGTGGCCGAGTGTGTTGACCTGCCGGTTGTCAGTCAAGGTAAAACTTTGGATGAGGCTGTGGAGAACGTAAGGGAAGCTATAAGCCTTCATCTTGAGGGGGAGGACTTGAGCGAATGGGATATTCTTCCAGACTATTCTATACTGGTCAGCATGGAAGTCTCCCCCTATGCCAAGGCTTAAAGTACTAAGCGGGAAAGACGTAGTCAAAATATTATCAGGATTCGGATTCATAACAGTGTCTCAAAGAGGAAGCCATGTGAAACTAAGAAGAATCCTATCAGATGGAACGAAACAATCTCTAACCATTCCTCTCCACGAAGAGTTAGATAAGGGAACTTTGAAAGCCATCTACAGGCAAGCCTTAAGATTCATCCCTGAAGAAGAATTAAAACCCTATTTTTACGATTAGATCTAAAACTTTTGAGAAAACTTACTCTTCGTCTGAGTCGGGCAGGTCCCAGTCTGGGTCAATCTTCGCCTGGCTTAAAGCCTTCTCAAGCATAATTCTCTGCTCTATTGATGCGACAAGCTTGCGAGTGAACACTGCAGCATCAGGATTAATAGAAATCGAATCGATGCCTGCTCTAACCAAGAATTCTGAACTCAGACTAGGGAGCTTGGAAGTTTCAAATCTTGACATGTGCTTTAACTCTCCATTTCAACCGAAATATTTTCAAGTAATCCTTATATTCGCCTTATTATGATAATTATTGACAGGGAACCTAATGTCTGAAAGCACTTTAGAAGAGGTTTATATAGAGAAGCCGTGGAGAACCTAGAGTTAATGCTCCTTGGGTAACTATCCTCAGGGACCGGCTAGCCAAAGAACCTTGATCCCCTCTATCCTCCTGAAGTGGGGATCATCAGACAGTACCCTGCCTCTTGCATGCGAGAGGGCTGTGGCCGCTATCAGGGCGTCTCCGATTGGCACTCCGGGGGATGTTCTTCTGACTATCCCTGCGACCTCGGCGATTTTCCTATCCACCTCTAGGAATCCGATTCCTGACGCCTCCAGCGAGTATAATCTGGTCGCAACCTCTTCTCGTTTTAAAGAGCGCGCTGTGACACTGTAGAACTCTGCTACGGAAATCACTGAACACCCCAATCTCGTTTTTCCGGTCTTGGCCTTAAGTATTGTCGACCGCGTCCAGCTCGCAACTCGCTCTGATTCAGGAGCCAGGAGAGAAAGGATGAACCTTGTGTCCAGGAGGGCGTCTAGCGCCATTTCGCCCTCAGCCTGTTGACTTCCTTCTTCATCTTCCGGGCGTCGTACTTACCAGCATCCATCCCAGCGAGCTGTTCAGCGCCCATGAGCGGTATCATGACAATTGCTCCGTCGGCATCCTGCACGAGCATCGTCGTCCCCTCCTTGATCCCGTATTTTTTCCTAAGCGGGGAAGGAATGGTAGTTTGGCCTTTCCTCGTCACCTTTGTTTTCTCCATTGTAATACAAGTATAGTTTAGTAGTATTTAAGAGTAATGGTACTACTTTAACATCGTAAACAAGGCATTGAAAGGCTCACTGATAGGATGAAGCCACTATTATTTGGGCTACATTTTTCGTACCCAACTTAACCAAATCATAAACCATCCTGCAGCGTCAGGATTAATCGAAACAGAGTCAATGCCAGCTCTAACAAGAAACTCTGGACACAGGGTAGACTGATGGAGCTTATTTGAACATTTCTGGAGAACCCGATTTTATCCGTTTAAGGCTTGAGCCATTTAGGTGACCTTATACTCATTCCTCTTGACACACGCTAAGATAGGTCATTAAGTTTGATTTTCTGACTTTTTCAACAAGCATTTCCTTAATCTTCTCAGTACTGCTTCCAGAAATAGTTTAAATAGTGGCAGCCTATTTTTTTACTTAGTTATGACGGTGGAGGTTGACCTTAAGGAGATAAAGGAACTCTTATCTTCGCTGAACAGGAAGATTGACATGTTGATCGAAGACAGGGAAACCCTGGCTTTAATGATGCTGTCTGAGAAATCTTTGAAAGGGTTCCTTGAGGAAGAGCCGGATGTTTACTCCATCAACGATATTAGGGTTAAGTATCATTGAAAGGCAAAATAGTCCTCGTACCCTTTCCGTTCACCGACCTGACTGCTGTAAAGCTGAGGCCAGCATTAGTACTTTTTGAAGGAGAAAGAGACGTTGTCGTTGCCTTCATGTCTTCCAGAATCCCGGATGAGTTAAAGCAGACGGATGTTTTAATCGAAGAGGCTCATCCAGATTTCAAAATAACAGGGCTTAAAA